>JBCBCI010000008.1:0-121935 GCA_038530755.1 Cyanobacteria bacterium J06592_8
TTAGAGGGGTATTTAAAGAGGAGAATTATCCGTATTTTTACGGAGAGTCTTCATTTTTAAATACCCCTCTAAAAATATTAAAATATCTTAAGATATGATGCTCTTGTTGAGACTTACGGGGTACAGCCTGAAAGTTATCGCGAGAGTTTAAATGTTTGTGAACGGCTTTAAACTTAAGTCAATTGTGAAATCAATAAAATCCGGTAAGTCTTGCGATCATCAAAGATTAAACTTTTAGGGCTTCCCCCTGGACAAACCCCGAAAGCCTTTCATTCTCAGTATTTTGTATATATAGATACTTCCCAGATCGCAAAATGTAGAGCATTGATTCGCGTGATTTTTTTTCGACAGCTAAAGTATTGATGCTAGTTCCAGCAGCCCGACATCACTTAAATCCTCAAAAAAGGCTCTGTTCTAACAAACCTTATTTTCTAATATCTTTGTGATCTAAGCTTGTACTTGATAATGATGGCGATCGCACTCAAAAACATCAAACCCATCAAGCCCGCTAACGGATTGTAATCAATTCCGAGAATCCAATCGGGAACTTTCCCTAAGTATTCGACTTTTCCGCCAACACTCATCAGATAATATCCCCAAACTAATCCGCCATGAAGACCCATCGGTAAGGCTAAATTTTCAGAGGAAACGGCTAATTGCTGAGATTTTGAACGATTCACTGACTTCGCCAAAATCAAAATATATCCGAGTAAAATTAAACCGGGGAACTGAGGCCAGGTACGAAGAATCTCACTCAAAGGCTTTATAAAGTGAGCGATCGCAAAAATTTCACTACAAATTGCAGCAGCCTTAATTGGAGAGTAGTCTCGCCGCAATTCATCTAGCAGCCACCCTCGAAACAATAACTCTTCTGCGAATCCAACTCCCAAAGCGACTCCTAACCCGGACCCAATCACGAGAGGGAACTGCTGAAGATCCGCAGACCAGGTTAACCATCCCAGTTGAGCTTCTAAAGCAAATAAACTTAATAAACTGAGACACCCCCAACCTAATCCCTGAAGGAGTAGCCAGACGCTTTGAAGATTTAGGTATAAGCCGTAGCGTTGAAACAGTCGGGGTTGATGATAAATCCGTTTTCCCCAGAAACGGACTAATGCTATAAATTCTAGATACAATAATATAAGAGTAATGATGCTCACAGTATTAGGGTCAGTGCCGAGTAAGTAGAGTGGAAGGGCGAACGGCAGCCATAACCCCAACAACATTAAAATAAACAGAGTCAGTCTGAGGGGAGCAGCAAGACTAGAAATTTGATTCAGATTTAACTTCAACAGATGCGACCAGAGAAATGTAAATTCAATACCAAGTTAATTCATATCCGCACACAAATTACCCGGACATCCTTTCAGAAGTGAAAATCAATCCGGGTATCAAGTTTGAGATGGGTTCATTATTCATCTGGCTCAATGGTACTGATTAAGCCATGATTTTTCAGCGTTTCACAGTAAAATTCAGCGTGTTCTTGGGCGCAAGTAATGACCAAAGCTAGACCATTCGTGTGAGCTTCCATCATAATACTAACCGCTTGGGGCTGAGTTAAGCTCGGTACAGTCTGCATCAAGACTTGTACAACATACTCCATAGGATTAAAATCATCATTATGAAGTAGTACACGATAACGTGGTGCGAGCTTTCGGACTGTTGAACGCTTCTCCAGGGTTTCGACAGACACGGCTCTATCTCCTTATGTTGAACTTTTATGTTTTAAAGTTAGTGATTACTTTACACAGTGTAATAAATCATGTCAGTCTCGACAAGGGTTTGAGCAGTACACAGGGGATAGGTAATAGGGGACAGGGGACAGAGAACAGAGGACAGTGATAACTGTAGTACACAGGGAATAAATTCCCGGTCTCAAAAATTTAAGTCCTATACGCGAGGACTTTGGATATCAGACAGAGATTTTCATCTCTGGACGAAGGGGACTGAATAATTGATGATTTGTTACAATAGCGCTAATACAGTCAATTGACTGTCAACTCCGAAATATAAGGATCTGTGCTTGTTGTCCTGTATATCCTTTATGTATTATTTGCTTTTAAGCTGATATGAAACGTAAAACCCGCACATCTGCGCCTCAGTCAACTTTTAACTACACAGCCTTAGCTGTTATTGGTGGTGTACTAATTTTAGGGATTGGGATTGGAATTGCAATTAGTTCTACAACAACCTTTACCCCAGAAAACGTTGCGTCTAGCCAATTTATTGACCGCAGCGCACCGAGTACGGAAACTTGTATTAAATTTGGGGCGAGTGCAATGGTCACAGATATGCGAGTTTTCGTGACATTGAACCCCTTTAATGTTTATATCTCTCAACCGAGAATGCAGCCCGGTTGCGTTCTGCGTACCAGTAACTGGACAATTCTCAAACAGAGAGATCTGATTTCTTCCCAAGAAGAACGAGATTGTAAACAACGCATGAATACGTTTGGCTATACGGGAGAGTTAGAGAGTGAACCTGAAATTAGTTGTATCTATCAAAATGATAGTGCAGAAAACCTATTCTTAACTCAGCCTGGCGTTGCGCCCGGACGTCCTCGACCTGAATCTGATCGGTTCTAATCTTCAGGAATATAGACAAATTGGGATTGACGCAAATCTTCAGTTAGGCGCACTTCAATGACTTGAGCAGGTTCTAGGGTCGTGGGTTGGGGAGAAGTCGCTAAACCCACCGCCGCACCCCCCAGCGCACCGACCAATAAACCCACACCTGTAAATCCAGTTAGCAGAAATAACCCTAACCCACCAATTCCAGTATCGAGTAAAACATTACCTGTATCCGGATCGAGTCTACCGGGAATCCAGCCAGACTCAGCTTTTAGGGGAATGCTGCGCCCTTCTAAAATAATCGCCTCAACTTGAAATCGGCTTCCTTTAGAACTGGTTTCAAAGTATCCGACAACTGGAGTATCTGGCGGAATAATATAGTTTCCTTCCTGATCGGTAATTCCACCTTTTAACAGTAAAACATCCTGTCGTTCGGGTTTATCCTTCAATCGCACTTCTCTAGGGTTCGGATAAGCAAGGGTCAGTTGAGTTCCCGCTGGAAGTAGAACACTGGGAGGACGTTGATCGATAGTTCTCGACGAAATTGTGCTTCGAGGTTCAGAAGTTCGAGGTAAGGGTTCTCCAAATATAATATTACTTCGGGGTTCAGATCCGGATTCAATCGGAACATTTGGCGGTGGAGGCGGTGGTGTTGTCTCGAATCGGGGATCGGTAATTAATTCAGGTTGACCGGGTTCTGTCAATGGAACTCGTACTGCTTCAATATCAGAAGTCGGTGCAGGTCTTGGGTTCGGGATTAGCGTTTCTTCTGGAGTGGTTGGGGGTTGAAAACCTGGAGTTTGAACAGGTTGTGTTTGTGGAGTTTCTACTGTCAGAGTCTCTGGAGTGAATGTTTCTGGCTGTCTTTCTTCAACTTCTGTAACGTCCAAATCTGCGGCGGAGTCGGAGGTGTTTTGCTGAAGTTGATCGACTGTTCGCGGAACTGGGGCGGAGTCTTCTGAAGTCGGTTCTAATTTTTCCTCTGGTTCTGGTTGTTCAACTTGTTCAACAGAGGTAGACTCTTCTGTTGTTTGGGCGATGGGGAATGTTGGTGCGGGTTGAGGACGATCTATAATCGTTGGACGCAACACCCACAAATTCTCAATCCCAATCGGACGAAAATCAATTTCTCGTTCATCTAAAACCACACCCGGAACAAATTCGATAGTCATTTGGGCGAGTTGGGGTTCAGATTGGGTGAAGCTGACTTGAGAGATTACCCCAGAGTCAAATTTTTCTGTTAGGTCAATTCCAATCTCAGTATTGGGTAAATCTAAAACGAGGCGAGGGGGTTCTGTTCCGACTGATAACCGAGGGCGTACTCCTTCGGGTAATAAGACCTCAATAATCCCAGTATTCGGATCGATTTTCCAGTCTTCTAAAATTGCAGCATTAATAGGTAAAGTAAGTATCGATCCAGAAATAATCGTTGTCGCGATCGCTCCTGAGATCCGAATTAATACACTACCATACAAGCCCGATACAACAGACGTGATCGACAAGGGAAACTTCTGAAATCTCTGTTTTCGGTTCGAGGTTTGCATGGTTCGGTGTGTAAAAGGTAAAGTTTATATAGTTTTAAATCAATCTGAGCTTTTCTTATCACGTTTAAGAAGAAAATGCAAGCAGTCATCAGTTACTCATCTCGTCGGGACAGGTTCTACACCAATTTTTTTGTTCAAGAAACCACACTTCAACGGAGTGACTTTGATGATGTTCAGTACCAGCCAGCCCTATCTTAAATTAATCCGCATAACTCACCTTTTATAAAAGCCAACTCATGGATAAAATTACCAAGTGGAAACAATTAGAATCTCGCTTCGTTCTCGACCATCAATGGTGCAAAGTTCGACAAGATACGGTCGAGTTACCCAATGGTACAATTATTGATGACTTCTTTGTCAATGTTCGTCCGGATATTGCTTTGGTTTTACCGATTACCTCGGAAAATGAAATTGTTTTTGTTTGTCAATATCGACATGGGGTTGGTAAAGTCTTATTAGAATTACCCGCAGGTCGCTTTGATCCCACTCAAGAACAAGCTGAAATCGCTGCAATTCGTGAACTTTCCGAAGAAACGGGCTATGTAGCCGAATCACTGGTTAAGTTAGCGACGTTATACGACAATCCGGTTAAAGATACAAATTCAGTTCATTTATTTTTGGCTTCTAATGTTCAACCTTTAGAAAAACGACAGTTAGATATTACTGAAGATATTGAGGTGATTTTACTTCCCGTTGAGCGAGTCTTAGATTATATTAATCAAGGTAAAATTTGTGTGGCTGGAACTGTCTCAGCTTTATTTCTGGGCTTGAACTACTTAGGAATTTTTAAAATTTAACATCGAAACGCTGAAAAAAATCGGGAAACTTGCTATCCTAAATAGAGGGTTTTAAGCGAATTGTCTAATCTATGAATGTTGCAATTATTGGCTGTGGTTATGTTGGGAGTGCAGTCGCCCGATATTGGAGTCAAACGTTAGGATTGACCGTTACGGCGACAACAACAACGCCAGCACGAGTAGAATCTTTAAAAGCGATCGCCAACCGAGTGATTGTTGTTCAAGGCAATGATATAGAAGGATTAAAGTCTGTTTTGCAAGGTCAAAATACAGTGCTATTAAGTGTGGGCGCCAAAGGTCGAGATCCTCAACTCTATCAAGAAGCTTATCAGAAAACAGCCCAAACTTTAGCCAAGGTTTTACCTCAAGTTCCAGAAGTTCAGCATTTAATTTATACGGGAAGCTATGGGTTATACGGCGACCAAAATGGAGTAATCGTTGATGAAAACTCACCTGTATTTCCCGCAAATAAAAATCAAGAAATTCTCCACAAAACTGAACAAATATTATTGGAATTAAACTCCGAAAACTTCAAAGCTTGTATTCTCCGGTTAGGCGGAATTTATGGCCCTAATCGAGAAGTGGTTAAAAATTTGAGACGAATTTTTGGGACAACTCGCCCAGGAAACGGTCGTTATCCGACGGCTTGGATACACTTAGATGATGTTGTGGGCGTGATTGAGTTTGTTCGTCAAAAACAATTAGGGGGAATTTATAATGTAGCGGATAATTCTAATTTAATTTTACGGGAAATGCTTGATACTTTGAGTGAAAAGTATGACCTTCCTAGCGTTAGTTGGGATGTTTCTCAGCCGAGTAGCCGACCTTATAATATTCGAGTTTCTAATCAAAAACTTCAAGATGCAGGATATCAATTTATTCATCCAGAAACAATCTTGTAAAATGATCAATTGATCAATTTAAACTCACCCTATAAAGCTTGATTAAAATGTCTGAAAAACAATCTCCAAAAGTTATCGTTGTCGGCGCAGGTTGGGCGGGTTTAGGTGCAACTTATCACCTCGCAAAACAAGGTTATGATGTTACATTACTTGAGGCTAGTTCAAATGCGGGCGGTTTAGTTGCGGGGTGGAAAACACTCGGTGGACGTTCAGTAGAAGCTGGAATACATGGGTTTTGGTATCCCTATCAAAATATCTTTTCTCTAGTTAATGAACTGGGGTTAAAACCATTTACACCTTGGACCAGATCCGCCCAATATTCTCCGGCTGGACTAGAAGTTGAATCTCCAATTTTTCAAGATTTACCCTATCTTCCCACACCACTCGGAACGTTTATTTATACTCAGTTTAAACGCCTCCCGTTAAGCGATCGCCTTTCCGCTTTACCGCTACTTTATGCAGTCGTTGATTTTGACAATTCTGACGAAGCTTGGCGACGATATGATCGGATCACAGCCCGAGAACTTTTCAAACAATACGGTGTTTCCGCCCGACTGTATAATGATGCGTTTAATCCTATGTTATTAGTGGGATTATTTGCGCCGGGAGAACAATGTTCGGCTGCGGCTGCACTGGGAATGTTGTATTATTTTATCTTAGCCCATCAACCCGATTTTGATGTAGTTTGGTGTCGAGGAACCGTCGGCGATCGCATTTTTTCACCTTGGATTAAAGAGATTGAAAAGTTAGGCGGAAAAGTCTTGACCAATCAGCGCGTTACCGATTTGAAAGTTAATCAGTTGGGTGAGGCTGAAGCCGTTGTTTGTGGAGAAGAATTCTTTCCCGGTGATGCAGTTATTTTTGCAGTCGGAATTACCGGAATGAAAAAAATTGTGTCGGGAAGTTATGCTTTAAAAAATATTCCTGAATTCCGAAATTTAAACAACCTCAATGCAGTTGATGTCTTATCAACTCGGCTATGGTTTGACCGCAAAATCAATATTCCTCGCGCTTCTAACGCCTGCTTTGGCTTTGATACAACCACAGGCTGGACATTTTTCGATTTAAACGCTTTACATGACGAATTCGAGGATGAACCTGGAACCGTTATCGAAGCGGATTTCTATCACGCCAATCAATTTTTACCGATGAGTGATGATGAGATTGTTAAAACCGTTCAGAGTTATCTTAGCACCTGTATTCCTGCATTCTCCGAAGCACAAATTATCGATCAAAGTGTTGTCAAGCTACGACAAGCTGTGACCCATTTCTTCCCGGGAAGCTATCAATATTTACTCCACGCTAGAAGCTGTTTTGAGAATGTATTTATGAGTGGGGATTGGATTGTTAATCGTCATGGTTCTTGGTCTCAGGAGAAAGCCTATGTGACAGGTTTAGAAGCTGCTAATCTCATCATTGACAAGTTTGATTTTGGTGACAAAGCCTCGATTATTCCCGTTCAAGCTGACGAAGAACATATTCAAACTCTCCGAAGCATCAATCAATCAGTTCGACAATTTAGCCAGTCAATTTTTCCCAATATTTGGTTATAAGTTGTAGTTGCGCTTTAGGGCTGAATTTGGGCTGAAGCCCAACTACTATTTTCTCTCAAGAACGTACCTAGAGTTCACAGAGTTTTCCTGCTGCTTAAAAAGTCGATTTTGGCTGAATTCTAACTACAAATTAGTTAGTTCGTAGTTGCACTTGATCGCACTTAATTTGTTCTAGATTCGGTATAATAACTTGTAGAATGGGAGGTCAATTATCATGGTTCAAAATATAGAAACCCAAACCGAACCCCAAATTATTTATCCCGAAAGTGATGGGAAACCCATGTCTGATAATACTTTACAGTTTAGTTGGATTGTCAAAATCAAAGAAAACTTAGAAATTTTGTTCGCTGAGGCTGACGATGTTTTTATTGCGGGAGATTTACTCTGGTATCCCGTACAAGGACAGAATAAAATTTCTCAAGCCCCAGATGCGTTAGTTGTTTTTGGTAGACCCAAAGGTTATCGAGGTTCCTATTTACAATGGAAAGAAGAGAATATTCCACCGCAAGTTGTCTTTGAAGTTCTCTCTCCTTCTAATACCCAGAAAGAAATGGCGAAGAAGTTAGAATTCTATCAAAAACATGGAGTTGAAGAATATTATCTGTTCGATCCTTACAAAATTGAATTGTGTGGTTGGTTACGATCCGATGAAAGTCTAATTGTCATTGATGAAATTGAGAATTGGGTGAGTCCTCGACTGAATATTCGTTTTGAATTAAAACCAGAAGACCTAGAAATTTATTATCCGGATGGGAAACGCTTTCTCAGCCCCGTTGAACTTTCAAAACTCGCCGAAGAAGCCGAACAACGCGCCGAAGAAGCCGAACAACGCGCCGAAGAAGCTAAACAACGCGCTGAAACTGCTGAAGCTCGAATAAAAATGCTAGAAGAACGACTGCGGGAAGCGGGAATTGACCCCGAACAGTGACCGTTGTAGAATTAAATCATCATTGAAACTGATGCTGACAAAATTGAATTGCGGTCTCTAATTGACTGGTTTGTTGAGGATAATTGAGTTGGGGACGATCAATAATAATTAAGGAAATTCCCAACTCAGCCGCTACTTTTTGCTTAGTTGCTTCCCCACCCGCAACACCCGAAGCTTTTGTAACGACTAAAGAAATATTCCACTGTTTCCACAATGCTTTTTCCAGTTCTGCTGAAATAGGCGGACGAAATGCGATAATTTTATCAGGTGTAAAACCTGCATCGAGTGCGGCTTCTAAAGAAACAACCGACGGAAGAATTCGTACAAATAAAGTTGCATAATCATGCCAAGGTTTAAAAGGGGCTAAATTGCGATATCCTAAAGTCAGCATCACCCGTTTTTGGTTGAGGTAATTTCCCGTTAACAGTGTTTCAAAACTGTCGAGATAAGTAATATTTGAGTCTTCAACTTGATATCGAGGACGTTCGTAGCGTAAATAGGGGATATTATAAGTTGTAGAAATTGCAATCGCATTTTTTGAGATTTCAACAGCGAAGGGATGAGACGCATCCAAAATAGCAACAATATTGTGTTGTTGAATAAACGCAGAAATTTGATCGCGATCTAGTTTTCCGACCCAAATTTCCAGTAATGGTGACTCAGGAGGATAAAGAGATTTAGCAGTATTTGTTGTTACGCTAATTATACAGGGAATTTGAGCAGAAGCGATCGCCAACGCCAAGGTTGCACTCTCACTCGTTCCCCCAATTAACCAAATTTTACCGTACAAACGCCTCAAAAGTTGACATCCAATCAATTATAGTGCGAAGAGGGAACAGTAAGCTGTGAAAGGGTTTGCTGGATTCAAAAATTTAAAATTCTATCGCTGTCCAATCTCCCACCGCAATTGCAATCGCCCGTTTATAATACTGTTCAGCTTCTTGATATTGTCCTTGATAACTGTAGAGATAACCTAAAACGCTATATCTAGAGAAATTAGTTGTAAATAATTCGCGCAAACAAGTTGAATTTAACAACGTAATAAATCCCCTTTATTAAGTGTTGCCAAAATATTTTACCTGGAATACTTAAGTGTTTTAGTCTGGACTCATTTCAGCAAGTAAATAAAGATTAAATAGAGTGCGTGACTCACGCACCCTACCCAGTTGAGAAACAGCACAATTAACGATCTTGAGATAAGATTAATGCACTGTAGGGTCCGATCGCAATATTTCCATTGAAATCTAGACCATCTTTTTCGCCCTCAGCCGCCGTCAAATCATGTCCTCCAAAATTACCAAAATCATCACCGTAATTATGGGAATCACTATTAAAGCGAACTTTCCAAGTTCCTCCTTTCGGGAATCCTAAATTATAGCTTTCATAACTGCGATCTGCCAGATTCACAATAATAACAACATCATCTTCTGCGCCTCCAAGTTCCCAACGATGGAAGCCAAGAAGTTTATCATTATTATTAATGTGATAAACATTGACATTCTGAGCGATTAAGCCACGAGTTTTTCCGTCTACATTCCGTCGCAAGCGAATCAAATCTTTGTAAAGAGAAAAGATTCCTGCAAACTTTTTACGTCGATCCATATCTAACGGGTCAGTATCTTCAAACCATTGATCTTCAAGTAATTCTTGACCTTGAAATATCATCGGAATTCCAGGAGAGGTAAAAACTAAAACTCCACCTAATGTCGAACGCTTACGAGAGAACCAACTGTCCGCATTTCCGACCCAAACTTCTTCAGGAACTCGTGCTTTTCCGTTGGCAACTTCATCGTGAGATTCCGTATAAATCACTCGTTCAAAGACATCGAAATTATACTGATTTGAGATCGCATCTCGAACCGCATATAAATCACGAGAAGCATCATCAGGTGGAATAATTGCATTGCGAATCGGATGAACGAATTGTGCGTCCCATTGAGCATTAAATCCCGCTCCACCTGCACCTGTATCTTTCGTAATCCAATGATTATCGCGAAGATCTTCTGCAATTGTAATCTTCTTCTGAAAACGACTATTAATTTCCTCGTTAATCCACTGCATTAAACTCCAACCCTCTGGAATTTCTGTTTCATCTTCTTCCATAGAACGAATATTAAGAGTTGAATCCCAACGCAGTCCATCCAGATGGTATTCAGTTAGCCACATTAAAGCATTATCCCGCAAAAATTGACGAACTTCTGGACGATCGTAATCCGGGCGAGTTTCTCCCCAAGGCGTTGTTGAACGCCCATCATTGTAGAAGTAAATACCTCCTTTATCATTCTCACTCCAACCATCAAATTGCCACAAGTCTAAATCACTAGGGCCAAAATGATTGTAAACCACATCTAAAATAACCATCATGCCATTTTGATGCGCTTCATTCACAAACTCTTTAAAGGCTTGAGAACCGCCATACGCACTTTCAACGGCAAAAATATCAGCCGGATTATACCCCCAGGAAAAATCTCCGGAAAATTCAGCACTGGGCATAATTTCAATCGCATTAACTCCCAGTTCTTTCAAATAGGGTAATCCGCGAGTCGCACTCTTAAAGGTTCCGGGTTTGCCACCGGGTTTATCAACAAAAGTCCCGATGTGCATCTCATAAATCACTAACTCATTCCAATCAGGAGGCGTAAAATCGCGATCGTCCCAACGGAATTGAGAGGAAACAATCACAGAATTTCCGGCAGAGTTTGTGACTTCTTTGGAATAAGGATCTTTGCGTTTGTAGGTTTTACCTGTATCTTTATTAACAATAATGTAGCGATATTCATCTCCGATTTTAGCTTCCTTAAAGTCCCCATACCAAAAGCCATTTTCTTCACTCTTTAGGGGACTGGCTGTTTCTGACCAATTGTTAAAACTACTGGTCAAATAAACCTTCGAGGCATTGGGTGCCCAAACCCGAAATGCTGTCCCTTGAGAGTGGGGAATTGCACCCATTCCGGAATGAGGCTGGACTTTCGCTAAGGAACCGAACAGGCGGGCTATTAAATCCTGGAAAAATGTACTCATGTTCACAAGGTCAGCTAGCCTAAGTTTTACAATCTAGCTGTAATATAAAAAAATATTACCCAAACTGCAAATTGAATTTCTCAACTCCAAAAATTGTGGGTCAATCGTCAGAGCTGAATTATTATTTTAGACAAGCAAATTGGACTTGTTTACCTTCTTAAGATAGATTTTCAGGAGTTTTCATTCTAAGTAGGCCTCTCTGATAATATTAATCAAAACTTTTCTATCTCGGATCAAGCGATATTCTCCACGCCAAGTCCCGGGAATAAGTGGCCTTTGAGGATTATTTTTTTTACCTATATAACCTAACCAACTGCGACTGGGGGTACTGAGTTCTTCTTGACGTTCGACAACAGCGCGACCACCTGGATCGAGGAGTCTATATTCAATGCGATCGCCAGCAAGTGTTCCGTAGGCCTGCACCCAAAATAACAGTGCTGGATCATCTCTATAAAATACAGTTTCCGCAAATTCTCCTTCCCAAAGTTGATCCATATCCGGGGCAACTGTTGCAAACCCCGCCCGAATTACGCCTGTGGGAATATAAGGAAGAGGCCGATCCCAAAGGGAATTTTGGGCGACATCACAACCGGACTCAGCATTTGGCCCAACAAACGGATCGATCACCTCACCTTGATACCGTACATTCAAATGAACATGAGGAAATGATGCCAAGCCGGAAGTCCCCACCAGTCCTAAGAAACTTCCAGTCTCTACAAAATCTCCAGGCTGTACCTCAATACTCCCGTTGCGAAGATGACAATATTGGGTTTCCCAGCCCACACCTTCGGAGAAGGTACTATGATCGATGACCACTCCATTACCACATTCACTGCCTCGAACCGCACTGCGATCAAATTGATCCTGGACTCGACGATCTGCAACCCCATCGCGAACTCGTAGCACTTTTCCGGGCGCGGCGGCGAGTACCGGAACGCCTTCAGCCATCGTGCGTTCATCGGGGATGGCAAAGTCAGTGCCTTTATGACCATCGTAGGTTTGTCGTCCGCAGCCAAAATCAACCGCATCAGGAGACGGATCGCGATCGGGATAAAGTAAAATAAAACAGTCTTCACCTAGAGAACAAAGAATGGGCGGAGAAAAACGAGGACTCGGTATTCTTTGAGCGATCCAGGTTTCTACCGTTAAACCCAGTTGAGGATTGAGGCTATTCACGATAATAGTGAAGCCAAAAATCACACAAAATAAAATTAGATATTTTTTTAAATTTAAAATCATGCGATCGCACAGATAAGAGATTTTTTATACTGCCCCAGTGACTCCCAATGATAGAGATAGTTAGGAAGAACTCAAATTATTAAGTCCCCCAGAATTGGGGGATTCAGGAGGCTAGATCCCGATAGCAGGAGAATTAAAGGACTGCTATTTGGGCGGGGAGGCATCAATTTGTTGATGAGTTAACGAAAAACGATATCTGATTGTAATCTTAAGTCTAGGTCTTCTTCAGGGCGAATGACAACGACTTCGACTTTCTCCCGTCCTAAAAATACTCCCGCTAATGCACCTAGTCCCGCACCGCCTAAGACTTCTTCTGTCGCGATCGCTTTATCCCCGACAATTCCCGCGATCGCTGTTGCTGCTGCTGCCCCAATTGCTGCTCCTTTGAGGATATCACCCGCAGAGGCTCCTTTGCGAATGGTCTCGGTGCGTGTGACCACTTGGGAGTTAGCATTGAGGCGATAGCGTTGACCGTTGGAGAAAATCACTTCCTCGGCGATAAATTGAGAACCTTCCCCAGTCGGGCGCAGTTCTCCACTCACTTCTGACCCTTGAGGAAGCCAAGTTTGTCCGTAGCTGGTGCGAACATCTCTGGATACTTTCAGGGTCACGGGGACGGTTTCTTCGGGTGTAACGACGATTTTTTCGGCTTTCTCGTATTCTATCGGAATCAGGGTGCCTGCGGTAATGCGATCGCGTCGTAGAGAACTGGGGAAACGTTGGGCGACAGCCGGGTTCGGGCTAAAAATAATGGGTGTTGCTGCACTCAAAGCCAACCCCAGTGTAATCAAAATAAATGTTCCGGAGCGACCTAATTTAGAGGTGTACATGATCGGAGCGTCCTTCATGCGAATCGATTTGGTTGATTCTTCAGACGTAGAGTTGTTCAAATTGGTTCACTCCTCACAGGTGTTAGCATTCCATCTGGATTGTTAGCACCTGATTTATTAGTCTTTTAAAAAAGTTTAGATAGCCATCCTTAATTGAGTTGAAATACTTCTTCTTTTTGTTCGCTGAGAACGTCCTGCATTTTATCCAACCATTCAATTAAAGATTCGAGTTGTTTGCCTGCATTCATTACCCCTAAACCTCGAACGGTAACTTTACCTTTACTGTAAACAAACCGAGAATGTAAATGACTAGGTAACTTTTCTTTTAATAAAGCCCAAGCGGGTTCTTCCATTGGCGTTTCGAGGATAATATGCTGTTTGTTTTCTGTGTCGGGTTTAATTCGAGAAAAGCCGAGTTTTTTGGCAATTTGTTTGAGTTCCATTACCCGAATGAGTTGCTGGGCGGGGACGGGAATCGGGCCATAGCGATCGCACCAATCTTCTTCTAATCTCACTAATTCATCTCGACTGCTACAAGAGGCAACTTCTCGATAAGCAGTCATTTTTTGATCGACATCAGGAAGATAATCAGAAGGAATAAATGCAGTTAATGTTAAATCTATTTGGGTGTCATCCACTTGCGGGATTTCTTGACCTTTAACTTCCCGAATTGATTCTTCTAACATTTCAGTATATAGATCAAATCCAATTACATCCATTTGACCTGATTGTTCGGCTCCAAGTATATCACCTGCGCCGCGAATTTCTAAGTCTCGCATAGCCAGTTGATAGCCAGAACCTAACTGCGTAAACTCTTGAATTGCCCTCAATCGTTTGCGGGCGTCATCAGATAAAGCAGGTCGTCCGTCTGCATTTACGGGGTAAAATAACCAAGCATGGGCTTGTACTCCTGAACGCCCCACTCGACCTCTTAATTGATACAATTGAGCGAGTCCGAATCGATGGGCATTTTCGATTAAAATTGTATTAACGCGAGGAATATCTAAGCCCGATTCAATAATTGTAGTACAGACTAAAATCTCGGCTTCTCCTGAATTAAAGGTTAACATAATTGACTCTAATTCTGCCGCCTCCATCTGACCATGCGCGATCGCAATCCTGGCAGAAGGCACCATTTCCCGGATTCTCGCTGATTTTTCCTCAATTCCTTCGATTCGCGGAACTACATAAAAAACCTGTCCGCCTCGATCTAATTCTTGACGAATTGCAGTCCGAATGGTTTCATCATTATAAGGAGATAAATGGGTTTTAATCGGGCGACGAGAGGGCGGCGGAGTGGTAATTAAACTCATTTCTCGGATGCCAGACAATGCCATATATAATGTTCGCGGAATTGGCGTTGCCGTTAAGGTTAATACATCCACATGAGTTTTTAGGGTTTTAATTTTTTCTTTTTGATTCACCCCAAACCGTTGTTCTTCATCAACGACTAATAATCCTAAATTCTTAAATTCTATGGTTTTACTCAAAATCGAATGAGTTCCAACAATAATATCAAGTTCACCTGTTTTTAACCGTTGTTGAATCTCGCGTTTCTCAGCAGCAGTGCGGAAGCGGTTTAATAACGCAATTTCAATCGGATAAGGCGCAAATCGTTCTTTCAGGGTGTGATAATGTTGTTGGGTTAAAATTGTAGTCGGGGCGAGAAATGCGATCTGTTTTCCCGCCGTGACCGCTTTAAAAATTGCCCGAATTGCCACTTCGGTTTTCCCAAACCCAACATCTCCGCAAACGAGACGATCCATCGGGCGTTCATCTTCCATATCCCGTTTAACGTCTTGAGTTGATTTCAATTGATCGGGTGTCGGTTGATAGGGAAAAGAGTCTTCCAGTTCCTGTTGCCAAGGTGTATCTTGAGGGTATTGATAACCTGTTTGTTGGGCGCGTTGGGCGTAGAGTTTGAGGAGATCGACCGCCAACTTTTTAATTGCTTTGCGAACTTTATTTTTCGTTTTATCCCAAGATTTACCCGAAAGTTTATTCAGTTGGGGAACTTTCCCACCTGTACTCCGAAAACGAGATAGAGTTCCGACTTGATCGGCGGCGACTCGCAACAATCCATCGCCATATTGAACGACTAAATAATCACGAGTTTCATTATTAATTGTCAGACTTTCTAACTTCAAGAATTTACCAATTCCATGCTGACGATGAACAACAAAATCTCCGGGACGCAATTTATTCGGATCGACCTGTTTAGAAGCGGCGCGGCGACGTTTGCGAATATAACTCGGTGTAGCGAGGGAATGTTGACCAAAAAATTCTCGATCCGTAACAACAACTAACCGCAATGTTGGTAAAATGAAGCCTTCGAGTTCTGCGAGTCCAGTATATTTGAGGGCGACAGGTGTATCTTGAATTAAACCCTCAATGGCTGGATAGTCACGGGGATTTGGGACAAATTTCGCCGGACAGTCGTGTTCAGACAGAAGCGAGACAGAACGACTGGGTTGGGCGGATACCAGAAAAATCGAAAAATGGCGATTGCGTTCAGTCCGAATTAGATCTGCAAGTTTAGCAAATTGATGAGGCGTAATCGGAACAGGGCGACTAGAAAGATTCAAACTGGGAGAATCTGCAACTAGAGGAGAGGGCGAAACTTCAGCCAGTTCTGATAAAAAGAGGCGATCAAATTGGGCGGAAATCTCAGCCAAAGATTCTTTAAAGGGTTGATGGAGTTTAGGAAAAGTGTTTGAAGCCGAACTTTCTGATAAACTTTGCTCAATTAAATCGTACCAGCGATCGCCATGGGCTGCACAGAGATCGGGTTCATCAATCGCAACTAAAGTCAGTTCAGGTAAATAATCCAATAATGAAGCGGGTTGGTCTATTTTCCATTCTTGGGTTCCAATTCCCCAAGGTGTAAAATCAGTGGGAGTCAGAACTAATTTTTGGATTTTATCAAGTGATCGCTGCGTGGTGGGGTCAAATTCTCTGATCCGTTCAAGTTCATCCCCAAACCATTCTAATCGCACGGGAAGTTCTGCGGCGACGGGAAAAATATCAACAATATCACCGCGACGACTCCATTGACCCTCCATTTCTACCAGGGAAACTCGTTCATAACCCAAGGTCACGAGTTGTTCATCAAGTTGTTTCGAGTCTTGGGCGTTTCCCTGTTTGAGGGTGAGACAGTAGGGCTTAAACGCTTCAACAGGCGGAAGATGGGGCTGTAGCGATCGCTCTGTAGCAACGATTGCTATTTTCTCATGTTCTGTAGTCTTTTCACGCGCATCCGGGTTAACGAGATCCGCCAAAACCTGCATCTGACCCCAAAGCATTTCTTCTGAAGAAGAGGAGTCATAGGGTGAACCTTCAGAGGTTGGATAGAAATGAACCACAGACCATCCCATCGCCTCCAGTTGGGCGGACCATCGTCCTGCTTCTTCGAGAGTCGCCGTCACCACAAATAAATTCAGGTCAGCTTTTTGGGCCAAAGCCGAAGCGACCAATCCTTTCGGGAGGCGGGGAACACCGTTAAGATAAAGAGACTGAGATTGATTGAGTTTGGTTAGGAGTTCGCGGGTTAGCGGCGATCGCGCAGTCGCCCGAACAATCGCAGAAAATGTCATGGATGGTTGGGGATTGGTGTAGTCATTTCTACATTCTAGATAATTTAGTGATGATTTACGCAGTCTTTTATGATCAACCGTTCCTCATGATCGAGTTTTTTGGCTGAAAACTTCATCGTTCTCCATCCCATCACCAGCTTTTCGGATTCGATATACACTCAAGCTAACAGCCAATTCATAGGGAATTTGAAATGATTGCGGTCTTTGATGAGTTTTTAATTTTACTGCTATTGATTTTAGCAAATGGATTGTTTGCTATGTCTGAGATCGCGATTGTCTCTTCTCGCAAGGTTCGTTTACAAAAGTTAGCTAATGCTGGGAATTCTAAAGCTAAAACTGCCCTAGAATTAGCGAATACACCCAATCGCTTTTTATCGACGGTTCAGGTGGGAATCACGCTGATTGGGATTTTAGCCGGGGCGTTTGGAGGGACAACCTTAGCGGATAAACTTGCTGTAAAACTCAGTTTGATTCCAGCTTTGAAGCCTTATAGTGATGCCCTGAGTTTAGGAATTGTCGTTTGCATCATTGCCTATTTATCCTTGATTTTAGGAGAGTTAGTTCCCAAACGGTTGGCGTTAAACTATCCGGAACGGATTGCTACCGTTGTTGCCAAACCGATGAAATTTTTATCCAGGCTTGCTTCTCCAGTGGTTTATCTTCTCAGTGGTTCGACGGAATTGATTTTACGTTTATTAGGCAGTGAAGTTCCCAATGAACCGCAAGTCACCGAAGAAGAAATTAAGGTTTTAATTGAACAGGGAACTCAATCGGGTATCGTTGAAGAAGCTGAACAAGATATCGTTGATCGCGTGTTTCAATTAGGCGATCGCCCAGTGAAGAGTTTAATGACACCTCGACCGGATATTGTTTGGTTAGATTTGGAAGATAACCCCGATAAAAACCGTCATAAATTGAATCAAAGTATTTATACGAGAGTGTTAGTTTGTCAGGGCGGTTTAGATAATGTCTTAGGATTTGTGCGGGTCACGGATTTATTGTCTCAAACTTTATCGGGTCAACCGTTAGATTTAACTCGTCCGCTGCAACGACCTTTATTTGTTCCGGAAACCACCTCGGCATTACGAATATTAGAAATGTTCAAGCAAACCGGGACTCATATTGGCATTATTGTTGATGAATATGGTGTTATTCAAGGATTAGTGACATTAAATGATATTTTATTAGAGTTGGTGGGTGATATTCCCGCTCTTGATAATCCGGATGAACCGCAGGTTATTCAACGGGAAGATGGGTCTTGGTTGTTAGATGGAATGTTAGATGTGGAAGAGTTTTTTAATTTATTTAATTTAGAGGAGTTTGCCGAAAAATTACTCGGAAATTATCACACAGTTGGCGGATTTGTGATTACACATTTAAGTCGAATTCCGTCTGTTGCTGACCATTTTGAATGGAATGGGTTAAGAATTGAGGTCGTGGATCTCGATGGAAATCGAGTGGATAAAGTATTAGTGATGCCGATGACCAGAAGCCGAATGCCCACAATTTCTAATCTCTAAACCGTTAGATTTAAGATTATAATTTTAGAAATCTATGTTAAAATCGCTCAAATCAATTTCAGTTAAACAAATTCGTCAAAGTTTAATTCTGCTACTGTGTTGGACGGTTGTGCCGTTATTTTTAGTCGAGGTTTTGATGATTGTCCTTGAACCTTATCTTTTTAAAGGACTTTATCAATACGATCCAGATTTAGGGTTTAAAATTCGTCCTTATGCGAATGGAAATAATCAATTTGGTTTTAACGATCGCGATTATCCTCTCCAAAAAGATCCCGAAAAATTTCGGATTGTTGTCGTTAGTGATTCTTTTAATTGGGCGGGGGGAAAAGAGGGAAATTATACCGCATTATTAGAGAATAAATTTACTAAATATTATGGAACCCCAAAGGTTGAGGTAATTAATACAGGTTATCCCGGAACTCATACAGGCGAACAACTGGAGATGTTGAAAAAGTTTGGTTTGCAATATAATCCGGATTTAGTCGTTTTGGGATTTTTTGTTGGCAATGATTTTATTGATGCTGACCCTAACCGCAAACGAATTATTGTTAATGATATTTATATTGATATTGATAAACGTGAGGAATTGATTGTCTTTGGCTATCCGATTATCGGACAGTCAAGATTATGGTTGTTTATCCAACAAAAATACAAAATTTTCCAAGAAGCGGCAAAATCTCAACAAGCACTCAAGTCTTCTCAAACATTAATCGCATCTTCAACTCCTCAAAATTTAACGTCTCAACCTCCTGTCGAACAGTCACCGGGAATCCTGTCTTTAGAAACATTTTTAGAAGTTGAGAAAAATCGGTTGAGTTTTTGTGAGAAAGAAGATTTAGAAGACGGAGACTGGGATAAAAATATTAACTATATTCTCCAGAGTATTTCGGAAATGAGTAGAACTTTAGCCGAAAAGAACATTCAGTTTATTGTGGCGATTTATCCGGATGAGTTTCAAGTCAATCCCAAATTATTCAATCAAGTCGTAACTCGGTTTGAACTTGACCCCAAAGATTATCAAATCAACTGTATGCAGAATATTCTCCGAAAGCATCTAGAGGCTAATAATATTAAATATATTGATTTTTTAGAGCGTTTCCAAGCCGAACAACAAGTCCAGCATCTCTATCTCCTCCAGGAACCCCACTGGAACTCCGCCGGAAATCAACTCGCGGCTGAGATTCTGTTTGAAAGTTTGCGAGATAAAATTACGAGAAAAGATTAAGAATCAGCCCTAATCTGAAATTGTTTCATTGCATCTCTGGCGAACCCCCCATTGACTCCGGAATTATAAATCAAATCGGATTGATATAGTTGCGGCTTCCTTAAGAAAGACTAAAGCTTCAAAGCCCAATCGATTACGATGATGGTTGAATTGAAAATTTTTTTTGCTCATTGATTGACAGAAGAGCATCGTCTAAAGTATGTTAAGCCAAACTAGCTATATAACTAGCTATATTAATGAAACTGATGCAATGCCATTTAGGGTTGTCCAGGTGACAACAGAGTGGGACAAACCGAGAACTCAAGTCGGGTCTATCGTGAAATTAAAATCAAATTTTCAGGATAGGGGTCAACTTCTGTAGTCAGTTTTGGCACTAATGCACTATACTTCGTTATGGGAAATGCACTTAGGGTCAAAGCGTACAACTGGACAAACTAAGAGCAAAGCATCAAGGTTCAAATTGAAACTATCGTAGTGGAATAGTGGCGTGAAGCAGAGGGGAATGAGTCAGACAACGGCATTTATGGGAGGGTGTATGTTCACGGTAATGACCGCCCTCCTCCTGCTTATTGGGTGGCTACTATTTGGCGAACTGCCTTCTAGCAACTCAAAAAATTCTTCGGAATCCAATACTAACAATCAACCCTATGGAACGTTACCTTTCGGCCCACCTCAACCCAGTCAGCCTTTCGGAACCTTTCCGTTTAGCCCAACTCAGCCGAATCAGCCTTATGGTTCACTTCAGTTACCCCCTCCACCTACTCTGAGTCAGGCACCGAGTAGTCCTTCTGATTCATCGAGTAATAATTCAGACCCACAGCTTCAGAGCCAGGTTCAGCAACACCAAACGCTGATGCAGCAGGTCACAACTCAATTAGAGCGACATCGGATGCAGATTGAGCAGTTGACAACGCAAAGCGAACGTCAACGAATGCAAATCGAACAGTTAACCTCTCAGACTGAGCAGCAGCGCCTCAAAAATGAGCAGCTAATTATGCAGTTTAATGAGCAGCAACGCATGATTACTTGGTCGGGTGGGACTTCTAGACCGTTTCCGGTTCAGCCTGGAGGAACCTCTAATCTGCAAACGGCTGTACTTTGGGTTTTAGTGGGGATTGTGGTGGCTCTGTTCTTGGGCGGAAGTATTTTTATCTTGAGTTTGATTTTTGTTCTCACTCAACCTCAGCGGCGTTCGTCAAATGTGAAGAAATATCCCATGCAACCGATTAATTTTGCTTGGCCTTATGCTTTCTATGACGAGCAGACAGACTTACTTCCTCCTCCGGTGAGACCCAGACGAAATCGCTAAGATTAGACAGGTTCTTTCTCGCTGATTTTGGATGGGCATTCGACAATTTTTTCGGCAAAGCCGTCAATCTTTTTCTCGCTCCCCTTTTTTGTTGCAGTTAGCAAAAGGAGCGAGAACTGCTTTTTTAGTCCAAGTTTCAGGGGTTGGACTCACCTATATTGTGCAGATTTTTCTGGCTCGTTGGCTAGGAACAGTGGAATTTGGGATTTATGAATATGTTGTCTCCTGTGTGCTGTTACTGGCAATTTTTGCCGGATTGGGTTTACCGACTGCTGTCTTGCGGTTTATTGCTCAATATCAGGTGACTCAACAGTGGTCTCAATTATCTGGTTTAATTCAAGGAACTCGACGGATAACATTAGGATTCGGGGTGGTTATTGCTGTCGTCACAACGGTTTTCATGGTTACGTTTCAAAACCCTGATTGGATTTATTTTACACCTTTTTTGATTGGGGTTTGGATTGTTCCTTTGATGAGTTTGGTACAGCTACAAGCTGAGATGGCGAGGGCTTTTAATAAGATTATTTTAGCATACGCTCCTTTTGGTTTTGTTGTTCCTTGCTTGGTACTGGTCGGTGCATTTATTCTCTCAAAAACCTCCTTTAATCTAACCAGTGAATCGGTTTTAGGATTATTGGTTGGTTCTCTGGTGATTATTGTTTTGAGTCAATGGAGAGTATTACAACACCAACTTCAGCATGAATATCAGTTAACAACGCCTCAGTATCAAACGTGGGAATGGTTACAAGTCGCATTTCCGTTACTCTTGCAAGGGGTTTCTCGTGTTGTTCTCAGTCAAACGGATATTTTGATGATTGGAACGCTCGTTAACCCAGAATCAGTCGGAATTTATAGTGCAGCGGTTAGAACTTCAATTTGGACAAGCTTTGTTTTACAAGCGGTGAATACTGTTGCGGCGCCGATGTTTACTCGGCTGTATATGCAAAAGGATCATGCGAGTTTACAATCCTTAGTGGCGACGCTTGCTCATTGGATTTTCTGGCCGTCTTTAATACTTTCTGTTACCCTGATTGGGTTTGCTAACCCCATTTTAAGCCTATTCGGCTCAGAATTTTTTGCGGCTCGTTTACCGATGACGATTTTAATTTTAGGACAGTTGGTGAATGTGGGTTGTGGTTCGGTAGGATACCTGATGGTAATGACGGGACATCAAAACCAATCTGCGACTATTTTGGGATGTACTGCATTTCTAAATATTATTTTAAATGCCATTACGATTCCCCGGTTTGGGATTGCAGGTGCGGCATTTTCTACAACTTTAACACTGTCAATTTTGAATATTTTACTGCATATTTTAGTTGTTCGCTATCTCAATGTTTATCCTTCTATTATTTATGCTATTTTTTCTAGAGCGAGGTCGATCTAGAGAAACCTGGCTTCTTGATGAAACCAGGCTTTTGAGTTAATCAAAGGAGAGTCAAGTCCGTTGCAGTTCAACTCTCCATCTGGCGATCGCTAACCCACTGGATTTAAGATTAGAATTTGGGTTGGTGACGAATTAAATTGAGAAATTCTTCACGGGTTTTTTGGTTGTCTTGGAAAACATCCAACATGGCACTGGTCACTGTCCAAGACCCCGGTTTTTGTACACCTCGCATCACCATACACATATGGCTGGCTTCGATCACCACTGCTACCCCTTGAGGATCGAGAACGGTTTTGATGGCTTCAGCAATTTGGCGCGTGAGGCGTTCTTGAACTTGTAAGCGACGGGCATACATTTCAACAATACGAGCCAATTTACTGAGTCCGATCACTTTTTGATTGGGAATGTAGGCTACATGGGCTTTTCCCATGAAGGGTAGCATATGGTGTTCACACATACTAAACACAGTGATGTCACGAACTAACACCATTTCTTCGTGGCCTTCATCAAAAATTGCCCCGTTCACGAGGTCTTCTAGAGATTGATTATAGCCACTGGTGAGGAAGCGCATGGCTTCAGCAACTCGTTTGGGTGTCTTCAACAAGCCTTCACGTTCGGGGTCTTCTCCAACTCCGAGCAGCATCGTCCGCACTGCTTCCATCATTTGATCATCTGAGACTTCGGTGAAAGCTTGCTTCTGAACGGAATGACCATTCAATGCAGAAGAAGTCCGATCGGATCGGCTGAAGATGCGACTCGAAGCATTTGCGGGTTTGGAACCGTTTCCATTGGAAGCAATAGTCATAACAAGTCCGTAAACGACAGAAAAAAGAGTGAACAATTAAGCATTTGACACTACGCGGCAGCGAACAAGCCCAATACACACCCCTACGAGGAGGTGATAGCGCGATCGCGCGCTGTGCCACGCAGATCAACAGAACAGTCGGGTGATTAAACCAAACTAATCTTCAAACCGCTCTGTAAAATTGACGGAGTCCGCCTAATGAGCGATATCGATATCTAGCGCCTGAGCGATTTGTGCAGATTCAAGTATTTCAACTGCATCAAAATGCTCCCCCATGCGGCATTAAGGTCAATTCTTCTATCACCGATTGTTGAGGTAACATCACGATGTGTAGAATCGACTCGGCAACCATCTCCGGTGTCAGCATTGCGGAGCGATCAAAGTCAGCTTGAACGGTTTCGGCATCCCATAGAGGAGTATTGACCGCACCCGGACAAATGGCAGTGACTCGAATACCGTTCGCTCGCTCTTCAGCCGCTACAGCTTTTGATAGAGCCATCAAGCCAAACTTACTGACACAATAAGCTCCCCAATTGGGGAAAACTTGTTGCCCTCCAATCGAGACAACATTGACGATTGTTCCGCAGCCTCGTTCGCGCATTCCGGGTAGAACCCCTTGAATACACTGAAAGACACTGGTGAGATTGAGGTCTAGCACCTGTTGCCAGTCGGTTAGAGGTGTAGTTACTAGGGGGCTGGTGTAGCCCATCCCCGCATTATTAACGAGAATATCGATAGGGCCAAAAGCAGCAGCAATGCTGTCGATCTGCTCATATACTTGCTCAACCTTGGCTAGATCTAGAGCATAAGCATTAGCTTCTACTCCAGCTTGCCTGGCTTGTTGGGCAACGATTTCCAGTGTTTTGTGAGATCGACTCACTAAGGCAACATTAATTCCGGCTTTGGCAAAGGCAAGTGCTGTTGCTTTTCCGATCCCACTACTTGCTCCTGTGATTAAGGCACGTCGTTCGATGGGAGAAGTCATTGACGGTTTGAGTAGTCTCCGATTGGACTGAACGATTTTGACATCTCTCCGGCTAGAAAACACGGAGATTTTGAGCTAACGTGATTAGGATGTCTAAGCAACACTTGTGTTCAACGCATAACTCATGGGTTTTACCCTGGGTACTGCCATCATGCCGAAAAGATCTCTCGCTCAGATTGATTCGAGCGGTGTCTTGATTGTTGTTACACGCACTAATACCTAAAATCTCTGTGAGATTTGGGCTGATTATTCCACTGATTAGATATCAGCTCTCGCAACGAGCGTACATGACGAGTACGTTTCCGGCTTTGAACTTAGTTTGACCCACCGCTTAAAAACAGTGGCTCTTACTTTGCGGTTAGTTGTAGCAAATCTGTAAACGGGAAATCTGAGAAATCTGTGAAGATTTGTTACATAGACATTATACCATCTTCAGGTTTCTCGGAAATATCAATTCAATTGATCCCTCCCAATAGAGAGAGTAAAGGATAATGCAGTTGGGATCAACAAGATCTAGATAACTTTTAGGATTGCAGAAACTGAAGATACTCTTTGACTCCAACGGCTTCAACTTGGTCTGAACTCAAGTAAAAATGCCTCAACCGAGAAGAATTGCATCAGGTTAGGTCTTCAGCAAAAATACCCATCTGTCGAAACTTTTGATAACGCATTTCTCGTCGTTGTTGGCTGCTTAAACTGATCAATTCTTCTAAACATTCCAACAAGACTTGCTTGAGTTCTTCAGCGGCTTTGATGGGATTGGCATGGGCACCGCCACTCGGTTCAGGAACAATCCGGTCAATAATACCTAATTCTTTCAAGTCGGTAGCCGTAATTTTCAGGGCTTGTGCGGCTTGAGCGGCTTTAGAGGCATCTTTCCACAAAATGGCAGCACAGGCTTCAGGGGAAGCAACTGTGTACACAGAATGCTCTAACATCAGCAACCGTTCGCCAACACCAACTCCTAAAGCACCGCCAGAACCTCCTTCTCCAATGACGGTACAAATGATTGGCACATCCAAGCAAAACATTTCTCGCAGGTTGTAGGCGATCGCTTCTCCTTGACCCAATTTCTCCGCATCGACACCTGCCCAGGCTCCTGGAGTATCAATAAAGGTTAAAATGGGCATTCCAAAACGGTTGGCGTGTTCCATCAACCGCATGGCTTTTCGATAGCCCCCAGGAGCAGCCATACCAAAGTTTCGCGCCACATTATCTTTTGTATCGCGGCCTTTTTGATGACCCAGCATGACCACAGGTTGCCCAGCTAGCCGTCCGATGCCACCGACCAAAGCCGGATCGTCAGCACCTAAGCGATCGCCATGAAGTTCGATCCATTCATCACTCATGGCTTGAATGTAATCTAAGGTACTCGGACGCCGGGGATGACGAGCAAGTTGAAGTCGTTGGGAGGGAGAGAGTGTGCTAAAGATCTCCTGTCGCAGTTGAGTTGCACGGGCTTCTAACTGATGAATTTGATCGGAGACATCAACACTATTCTCCTCAGCTAATTGACGAATCTGGTCAATGCGAGATTCGAGTTCAGCTAGAGGCTTTTCAAAGTCAAGTAGAATTGTTTTGCGGTTTGGACTTGCCACACTCAGAGTTTTGATCGCATGGAGTACATTGACTATATTGTATCGAAAAACAGGACATTTTTAGTCACTAAAATTTTTCAATGAGTCAAGACTCGGTGAAAGTCAATTTTTCTAGCTATCGGTGAGTTTGAGGATCGCAGTTACTTGACTATGAGGAACCGCTCTTTGAGTTGGCGTTCGCTAACGCTCTCAGTTGGTGAGGGTTCCAACTACAAAGTTCTACGGGTTCATCCAATAATGGTGAAACAGGCTTCAACTTTTAGTCAATCTTATTTTATCGCTGGTTTTTGGAATGAAATCTTGATTTTTTCTATAGAAACTAATAGTAATGATTTCCAAAAGTGAATCAAAAATAACAGTTTTAAATTAAAAATCGATCTCGAAGTTAAGTGAAGTTAATCTTCAGATTAATGAGGAAGCCGAAGATGATTTGACAAAACCCCGTCTCATAGAGAAACAGGGGTTTTCAGAGATATGCTTTAGAGTTTGATAAATGTCTGGAATAGTTTAAATTTTGGAGATCAAGAGTTTATCTTTGCTGAGAGTAATTCTTGGTAGAATATTAGGAGTTGCTGGGCGAGAGCTTTGTTCGTGTAATAGTGCATAGCACGTTCGTAAGCTTGTTTCGCTAAATCTTCTGCAAGTTGAGCATTTTCCATTAACTGACGTAAGTTTTCAGCTAAGGCTTCTGCTTTTGCTTCGGGAAACACCAAGCCAGCATCTGCAATTACATGGGGAATTTCACCGGAGTCTGAACCAATGACCGGAACTTTGCACGCCATTGCTTCGATCAGAACATGACCAAATTGTTCTTTCCATCCGACTGCGGTAAGGGTCTTAAATTTGTAGGTGGTTTCAGAGGGTAAAACCAGCACGTTCATGGCGTTAATATAACGTTGTACCTGATCGTGCGGAACACTTTCGACAAAAATTAGCCGTTCTTTAATCCCAAATTCAGCCGCTTTTTCTAGAATTTGAGGTTTTAATTCCCCTCGTCCTAATAACAATGCTTTCCAAGGTAAATCAGGAAGTTGGGCTAAGGCTTCCACAAGGGTTAAAAGTCCCTTTTCTTCAACAAACCGTCCGACAAACCCCACAATAAACTCATCCGGTTGAATGCCTAAATCGGCTTTGAGTTGATGTTGAGGATCGGGTTTAAATAAATGTTCATCGACACCCAGTTGAGGCATAACTTTCATCGCCCCTGCATAACCCCGTTGTCGTAAAATATCGGCTCCATCTTGATTTCCGACAACAATTCCATCTGTATTGTTGAGATTGTAGGCTTCGATTAAAGAAATCGTAAATTTCAGTTCGTAGGGAAGATTCCACCAGGTGAAAAAGACATTTTTAGCTTTCAGTCCTAACAACGCATTTAAAGCAATAAACTGAGAGTAAGTAATCGCTTTTGACCCTTGCTCAACTTGAATAATATCGGGCTTGAATTCTCGTAAAAGCGGGATAATATCCAACCCAAACGTTAACAAACCCTGATTATTTTGGCTGAGATTCGACACCGGAATGACTTTAAACGATCCTTCATCTAAATATTCAGAATCAATAATTTTATTCTGAACGCCTCCAGGTCTCCACCGACGAGGAACAACGATAGTTACTTCAAGGTCTGGTGCGAGATCTGCTAAAGCTCGCCACTTTTCTCGGTTGAGATCGACGATATAAGTATGGCTAGCGACTAGAATTTTCATCGTGCGTGCCTATTAAAAAATAATAAAGGATAAATGCTTAGAGAATTGCCCAGAACTCTATCTAGGAGATCTTAATTCTGAATAAGTCAATTCCAAACTGAAGGCGATCGCCAATCTACATCTAGAATTTTTGAGTGACTGAAGACGAATGTCTTGACCTGTTTCTAATTTTTGGCTTAATATTCAGAATTTTGAATTCAACATCCATATTTTGAACATATTAAGTGTTCACCAGTTCATCTTGCTGAGTGTAGACTTGACCCGAATTCCACAGAGATTGAATCTGAGTCCCAATCGCCTTAAAAAATCCGGCGATATAAAATCCAAATCGGGTGATCACCTTAATCGGAGAACCACTTTTATAGCAAGGAGGATGTCCGAGAACATGACAGTCAAAGAGTTTGGTAAAAAAGCGCAAGCATTGGCCTGGTGTCAGGTTCTTTAACCCCATGAAGAAGTGGTTATGATAGAAGGTAATTTGATACTGCATAGACCGGGTGCTAATATCGTGACATCCACCAGCTTCTTCACCTAAATGAACTAAATTAGCGTCTGGATCGTACCAAATAATGTAACCGGTTTTTCGCACTCGTAAACAGAAGTCAGATTCTTCGCGGACTGCGCTTCCTCGAAAGCGTTCATCAAAATGTAAACCATGCTTTTCAAAGATTTCACGCCGAAAAGACATATTACATCCTCTAGCGGAAATCACTTGTTGAGGTTTAATGGTATGAACTAAATCAATATGATACCAAGCAATTCCTGGGTCTGAAGCTTGGGGTGGTAATTCTTCGATCTCTAAATCACCGCCAGAATCTCCTAATTTCATGCGATCAAAAACTCGTCCAGCTACAGCCCCAATATTTTTAGGAGTAGAGGTTCCGGCTTCAATATAATTGCGGGCGTGTGCTTTGAGAAAGGTTTCGGCGAGTTGGACATCATCATCAATAAAGAGAATAATGTCTCCGGTAGAACGGCGAACAGCGTAGTTACGCGCCCCTGGTAAACTCGCCCACTGAAGACGATACCATTGAATTTGATTGGCGTTCGCAACTTCTTCTAAATAAGCCTGAGTTTCGGGTTCGTGAGAATGGGTTTGATCGACAACTAAGACTTCAAACTGGGGATAATCTTGTTTGAGAACATCAACCAAGGTGTCCCGGAGGGCTTCCTCACGATTATAAGTAGGGACAATAACAGAAATTTTAGGCCAGTCCATAGTTAATTTCAACGCAATCTAATTGAGCAATGAGGAGGGGAAAGCGGGCATTTTGAACTGGAAGTTCATTTGATCGACATTGTATCCCCTTTATCTCAAATTACCAAGTTGGTTCGAGTTAAGTTCCGTTAAAAGCTACTGTTTATAAACATCTCTAGTTCGATATCAAAATTCTGCATTTTGCCCCCCTCCGCCCCCTAACTTTGGGAGGAACTGGTATTTTAAAGTCCCTCAGAATTGGGGGATTTAGGGGGCAACAGTCTTCGGTATACACGGTAGCCGTTAAAGGAGAAGCAATAATCAGCGTTTTCTTAGCTCTAGTCTAAGTTTACCCAATCGTCTTCTAATATCTCTCATCAGCACTGCACTAACTCACGAGACTGGACTGACTGTATACAGTCGTTAAAATCTCATTGCTGAAGATTAGAGTTGGTACTCAAATATCGAGAATTCTCTTTTGTCATTCATCGTTCATTCTGGAGTTAAAGTTAAAAAATTTAAGAAAATTTTCTGCGGTTATCTTCCTTGTTCTTCTTCCTCTTTCTGTCGTTTTAGCTCCTCTTTTTCGATGGCAGGGAGTTTATAAATTACACCTGCAAAGTACCAGTAATATACAGCAACCGGGTCAACATCTAGGGGATAATAGTAGGTGTTATAACTAATAATTAAGACAAACACCCAAAAAGAGGCTCCAAAACTGCGAATATTTTTTTCTTTCAGAGAACGGTAGGTTTTAAAGCAGGTAAATGTGATGGTTGTGACTAATCCGAGAAAACCAATCGTTCCGACTGGCCCAATTTCGTAAATGAGTTTGGGGTAATAGGTTTCAATTAGTTTTGCTTTTCCGAAAATTCGGGTAGAATTTGTAGCACGTCCGATGCCATTACCAAATAGTCCATCTTGTCCTCCTGAACTGTGTTCAAATTGTTCTGCAATAAAAGCTGTTGGAGGTGAAGCTTCCCAACGGGAGACAAAACTATCAATCCGTTCTTGAATAACTGCGGGGTTAGTAATGACGGCAATTCCTAAGACTAAACCGAGTCCGGCAGCAATCGGAAGAAAGCGTTTTAAGTTAGCAACTTGACCTGTAAGAATGAGAAGAATAACAGTAACAGTTGGCACTAAAGCTAAAGCAATTCGTTGGCCTGAAATTGCCGCATTAACAAAGACTAATGCCATCCCAGTTAAACCTGCCATTCGCCACAACGGAGACGGATCACTAAAGGCAGTTGCGAAGGTAAAAAAGGCATTGGCAATTAGGAACCATGCCCACTGCCAAGGGGCAACAAAGGTTCCCGGTAAGCGAATCATTCCTTGGGATGGACTAAATACAACAGCACCACCGACTAAGCACTTGGCATCAAGAGTGGCTTTGAATAAATCATCTCCAGTCAAGTGGTCTGTTCCTTTACAACGACCCGTTGCCAGAAATTGATATTGCATGAAGCCTAAAACACAACAAATAATCGCTAAAACTAAAGTAAGTCGAGTTAGAAAGAGTAGGTCTTTGGTGTCTTTGATTTGATGATAGGCACAGGTCATCAGAGGAACATATCCTAGAAAAACTTTCAGGCCGAGAATTCCCATTAAAATGGGTTTATCTCCAGGATAGGGTGGGTCAAGTTGTTGTAAACCATTCACAAATATCAGGGTTAACAAACAAAAGCCCAGCAGCGTCAAGAGTGGTGTTTTAATGGCTTTGTTAACCAAAAAGGGCTTCCGTTCCTTTTTTAATCGTTGATTGAGTGCCATAAGAGCCGGAAAGTAAAAGCCATCTTTGGCAAGTTGAAAGAGGGCATTTCCCCCTCCAATCCAGTAGGTGATGGTTCCGGCAAAGGGTAAATAGATCCAGAAAGCCCACAGTCCTAGAATGGGATATTGATAACATAATGTGGCAACGAGAATACCTCCTCCACCTGCGATCGCGAGCTTTTCATCTTTGACAAAAAACAGTGCAACGCCAACCAGTAAAGCAACCGGAAGTACAGAAGAAACACTCGAAATTAGTTTTTTAATTTCTTTGGCTCTTTTTTTTTGCTGAATCTTGAGTTCCTTTTTACTCAGAGTCGGTTTGGAATTTCCTTTTTTATTTTTAGATTTCTTCTTGCGTTTAGATTTTGTGCCAGCCATACTTGAATAATCCTAATATTTAAAATAAATAGTTGACTCTGATGAACTGATGCTTGTTTATCTAAGGTTTGTTGTGACTGTTTCGATAACAGAATCCTTAATGATAAAATTAAGTGCTTATGGGTCAATGATAATTCAGTTTTCCTGATGATACAAAAAAACCAGGCTTCTTGGAGAAACCCAGTTTTTGAGAGAATTGTGCGTTCGCGGAGCGCTCAGGTCAGCCGTATCGCTTCTGAACGATCTAATTTAAAAAATTTTTTAATTTTAAAGAGAGCTTGCTACACGGCTAGATGCTGTTGAACGACAGAAACTAGGCGATCGGCCCAAAGGTTAGCAAGTTCATTGCGGATGGCTTCAACCATGACTCGAATCACAGGCTCAGTCCCAGATGCTCGTACTAATATCCGTCCTTGGTCGCCCATTGCGGTTTCAGCTTCTTCGATAGCATTCATCAGCGGTTGACAGTCTTTCCAGTTGCGACGACGCTGAACATCTTCAACCCGAACATTTCGCAACAGTTGGGGATAGGTTTGGAAACTGTCGTCTACTAATGTTGCCAGCGTTAGGCCTGAACGTCGAACCAATGCTGCTATGTGTAAAGCCGTCAGTAAACCGTCTCCGCTTACCCCATAATGATGGCAAAGAATGTGACCGGATTGTTCTCCGCCGAGCATTGCACCACTGCGTTTCATTTCGGCGTGAACGTGTTGATCTCCAACGGCGGTTCGAGTTAGTAAGCCTCCTTTTTGTTTCCAGGCTCGTTCAAAGCCTAAGTTCGCCATCACAGTGGAAATAATCAAATTTTGTGGGAGTTGTCCGGCTTGGTTTAAAGTTTGACCCCAGAAATAGAGAATGTAGTCTCCATCAACTGCTCGACCCTGACCATCAACGGCTAAGACTCGGTCTGCATCCCCATCAAAGGCAAACCCCATATCCGCGTTTTGTTCGATCACGGCTTGTTGCAGTCGTCCGAGGTGAGTTGAACCACAGTTAACGTTAATCTGATAACCATCGGGCTTGTCATGGAGACAAATCACCTCAGCTCCCATTTCACGGAAGACTTTCGGAGCGAGATGAACCGCAGCACCCCAAGCTAAATCTAGAACAATTCGCATTCCTTCTAGGTTTAAGGTCGGAAGTAGGGGACGATGTAAAGATTGAGCATAGTCCTCAACCAGTTCACAGCGATGATAATGTTGTCCACAGTCGCTGAAATTGATGGAAAAATCTACTTGTCCTCGGAGAGCAGCTTCTATTTGCTTCTGTACCTCTTTGGAAAGCTTCGTGCCGTCTGAGTCAAAAAATTTAATTCCATTGTCTTCTGGGGGATTGTGGCTGGCTGAAATCATCACTCCCCCAATAGCATCGTTGGTACTGGTCAGATAGGCAACACCGGGAGTTGGACATAGACCCAAGTACCAAACTTCCAGTCCAGCAGCAGTTAGACCAGCTGATAAGGCCATTGCCAGCATATTGCCAGAATTTCTGCTATCTTGACCCAGAAGGACTGGACCTAGATGATTGCTGTGTTGACGAAGAACTTGTCCCGCCCAGAAGCCAACTTGTAGGGCTAAAGGAGCGCTTAGGAGTTCTCCGACTCGTCCTCGGATACCATCAGTACCGAATAAAGGCGTTGCCGGGAGTTCGGTAATATTACCAAAAAAGCTAATTGGAGAATGTCTCATAGATTGTATTGGGTTAGCGGGCTGATGCTGTCCTCCATCTTGAGTTAGGGCGGATGCTACGACCATATCAGTTCACTCCTCAAGGTACTCACACTTTCATTGTGGAGGATACCATGTCCGGAACTGAGATCAATACTAAATGGATTTTCGTGGGAGTAGAATAAAGATGCTCTCCTGCCGTCAAGTTGAATCTGACTTGAGATTGTGGGGGATTTGTAAAGCTTACATTTATTCTATCAATAATTCAGGACATTGATTCAATTCCCGATTCAAGAGATAGAATGCAAATTTAAGGTTAATGGTGGCTAAGGACGAGGAGGAACCTTGTTCGGACTCTAGCCGTCAGTCTGGGGCAATTAAAATTTTTGGGGCAGAGATTACCTAAGACTGGAGCAAGTTTTCAGTCAAATAACATTTCTTTAATTTCAACTTTTAATATGGTGAAAATGATCAGTTATCATCCGGGTGAACATTCTCAATCCGACTCAGAAAAACCCTCAAAATGGCTTCCCAACTGGATTTATTCTTTAATACTGTTGGTTCTCATTGTCAGTTGTGGTGTTCTGGCATACTCTTCTGTATTCAATGATTTTTTCCTCTCTGATGATTTTGTCCTGGTTGCTTTGTTTTCTCAGTTGGGGCCTTGGGGATTATGGGTGAATCAGCAGCACGGTCAATCCTTGTTTTTTAGACCTGTTTTAAGTTTAATTAGTTTTTGGGATTATCAGATTTGGGATCTGAATCCGTTCGGGTATCACCTGACTAATTTTCTATTTCACTTGATGAATAGTCTCTGGGTAGGATTAATTGCTTTTTTCTTGGGTAAAACGATACAATTTGAACCCATCTATCAACGGCTTCTTCCCTATCTCGCTGCACTAATATTTTTATTGCTTCCTTGTCATACTGAGGTTGTTTCCTGGATTTCTGCTCGAACGGATGGAGTATCAACTTTCTTTGGATTACTCTCTTTTGTTGTTTATTTAGCTTATAAATATTACTTTAATCCGCGATTGTTATTAATTTCATCTCTGTTTTTCTTGGCTGCTTTACTTTCTAAAGAATCAGTAGTTACCTATCCCGGATTAATTATCCTGTTTGAACTGTATGAACATTTTATTCGTCACAATCGTCGTAATAGCTTTGCGGCTCGCTTTTCAATTTGTTCACTCTATATTTGGGTTCTAATTCTTTACTTTTTAAGCCGATTTTTTAAACTCGGTGAACTCGTGGGCGGTTATGGAACAGATGTTCACTTAAGCTTTAATCTCAATACGATTTTACAGAATCTGGTGATTTATCCAACACGAGTCTTTATAACACCCCAACCTACATCGGATTTCCAATTTTGGTTAATGGCATTTTCAGGTTTAGTGTTTTTATCCCTATTCAGCGGAGTAATTTGCTGGATACGCCGTCGAAAATTTTATCAGGTTCCAGCCATTCTCTGCTTCTTAATTGCTGCTTTCTTCACCTTAGTTTTACCCGCAATTACAGTTTCAGTTTCTACCCTCGATACTCAAGGAGAACGATATTTATATTTTGCTTCGGGGTTTGCTTCGATTTTCTTAGGAATCTTACTGATTACAATTTTGCAAAACTTGACATTGATTTTGATTGTTTCTAGTGCAATTTTATTAATCTTTGGAACTTCAACTTACACTCTTAACCAAAACTGGAATACAGCTTCAGATATCTCAAAAAATATTTTATTCAGCTTAGAAGAAATCCCTAAAAATCAAGTTATAATTAACAGCTTGCCTGACAATTATCAAGGAGCATACATTTATCGAACTGGCTTAATTCAAGGTCTATATCTCTTTGATGAGAACAATAAATTTGAAGTTGAGTTTCATCGAAAAAAATTCAATCGTTATTTTGAAAATGTTAAATTCACCACAAAGAATATTAAAATCGTAATGAACCATAGTATTGTGGAACCTAGCGATCGCATCCTCGTCAATATTCCAGAAGCCGGAGTTTATCAATTTCTACTTTCTAATCCTCAAGCCTCATTCTATGCGTGGAAGAAAAATGACCTAGAAACAGCAGATTACCAAGTCACAAATCTAGAATATTCTCAATATGAGCTAAGATTTCTTGATTTAAGCAAAGTTGAAGACTTAGTTTTCTATTCATCCGGAAAATTAGTTGACAAACTGTGAAGCTTATTCTCTATTTCTGTTAACCTCAATGAAACTGATAAATTTGAGATTGATTTCTCAAGTTTAGCCAGAATCGGAATGAATGATGTATCATTATGACAATTTAGGATAACTTTAATTTGGTGTGATGGAGCCGATTTATATTTTAGGTGCGGGGCCTGCGGGACTTGCAGCCGCTTACACGTTAACGCAGCAAGGTCAACGAGTCGTCGTTATTGAACGAGATACTCAAGTCGGCGGACTCGCGAAAAGCTTTGAATACAAAGGATTTATTCTAGATTATGGGCCACATCGATTTTATACGAAACTGGCTCCTGTTTTGAAGCTTTGGAATCAGGTTTTAGAAGAGCAACAAGTTACCGTTAACCGTTTGACTCGGATTTATTACGGTGGTAAATATTTCAGTTATCCTCTCAAAGCAAAAGAAGCTTTATTTGCTCTCGGTTGGCTGGAAAATCTACGAATTATTAGCTCTTATTTCGCAGCTCGTTTATTCCCAAAACGCAACCTAAATAACTTTGCAGAATGGGTAACAGACCGATTTGGGAAGCGACTGTTTGAGATTTTCTTTCAAGGCTATACGGAGAAACTTTGGGGAATTCCCTGTGAGGAAATTAGTGCAGATTGGGCGGCTCAACGCATTAAAGGATTATCTTTAATTAAAGCCGCTCGCAATGCTATTTTAGGCAATGATGGTAAAGTTAAAACCCTAATCGATCAATTTCAATTTCCTCGCTTGGGTTCGGGTCAACTGTATGAAAAAATTACAGATTATCTGCAAGAAAATCACCAAACTGTTCTCTTAAATACAGAAGTTGTTCGAGTTCATCATAATAATTTTAGAGTCACTCATGTTACCCTAAAAAACCGTCAAACCCAAGAACAAAAAACTGTTCCTTGCAGTAATGTAATTTCTTCGATTCCTATTACTCACTTAATGCAGCAAATAGAATCTCCTCCACCTTCTGCGGTGATTGATGCTGCAAAATCTCTGAAGTTCCGCAATACAATTTTAGTTTACTTGTTTGTCGAATCTGGCAATTTGTTCCCGGATAATTGGCTCTATATTAACGATCCGAGAGTGCAGTTTGGGCGAATCACAAACTTTGCAAATTGGTCGCCAGAAATGCTTCCTAATTCTCAGCAAACTCCGCTTTGTTGTGAATATTGGTGTAATTTTGATGAGGATTTATGGCAATGTCCAGAAGATGAACTGCGAATCAAAGCAGAACAAGAACTGCGAAAAATTGGTCTGATTAAACAAGAGAGAGTGACTGATGGTTTTGTTATACGTTTACCTCGAACTTACCCGATTTATGCAGGGAACTATAAACAGGCGTTAGCAGAAATTCAAGGTTATTTACAATCCTTTCAAAACCTACAAGTCATTGGTCGATATGGTGCGTTTAAATACAATAACCAAGATCATAGTTTATTAATGGGAATTCTCGCCGCTGAAAATATTATTACTCCGAAAAAACACGATCTTTGGGCGGTTAATAGTGATAGTGAATATGTGGAGGAAGCCAACGCAGAAGCGACGACAACAGCAGCTAAAAACACTGGAACTTCTCGACGTATAAAAGTCGCTCAACTGCTTCAACAATTCGGTGCTTACCTCTTTACTGGAGGAACAGCTACTGTTGTTGATGTTCTGATCTTTTCGATTTTGACTCAAGCTGGGTTATGGTACGTTTATGCTTTAGGCGTGAGTTACTTTTTAGGATTAAGTACAAACTTTTGGCTAAGTCGCCGTTTTGTTTTTGGAGTCTATTGGAAAAATTGGTGGATTCAATATGCTGTTTTCACTTCGGTTGCTCTTAATAGTTTACTCGCCAACTTAGGACTATTACAACTATTAATTAATGAGGTCAACTTAAATCCAACTCTCGCTCGTTTAATCAGTTCAGCTTGTGTGGCTGCGATTAGTTTTTCGGGTCACAAACTGTATTCTTTCTCTCAACCTCAATCCCCTTCTCAACTCTCCGAAATCGAGTCTTAAAAATCTAATGTTTGACCGTCAGAATGACTCTAAACCTCGTTTAGCTTGGGTAGTTTGCATCACACTACTCTGTTGGGTTATTTTGGTTCCAATTGTGAACTCAATCCAGATTCCATTAGGAAGTCATACTGAGGTAATTTCTCGTGCTTATTTGGACAATATCAGCCCCTATACAGACTATTTAAAATATTTGATTCTTTTGCTAGTTCCGCCTCTTGTGGCGGTTCTAAGCCTAAGGATTAAGGGGAAAACAGTTGAATCCATTTTGCAAACAATTTTATCCATTGCAAAAGATAGACGAGTTTGGGTGATCGCAACGGGACTGCTATTAACCGCTTGGATAATTAACATTCCCTTCAGTCAATATCAAATTAAAATGCCTTTAGTTGACTCCTTTCACGAAGGAGAATATTTAGGATTTTTACCCAATTTTACTCAATTAGAACAACCTTTTGAGAATACCGTTTTAATTCATGGTTGGGGAATGGATGTTCTTCCCAGTTTGTTGGCGAGTTGGTTCACTTTTAATGATAATGGAATTCCTCTAACTCGCCTATTTGTTAATATAGAAAATGTTATTGCGTGTTTAGGATATTTCTGGATATTCTGGGAACTAACTGGAGTTGCGAACTTAAAAAAATCACGTGTTCCCATCTTTTTAATCTCCTGTTTACTCTTTTGTATTTTCGATGGTATTTTCTTTAAAATAGATGGTCGTCGAGGAACGTGGTTTATCCTTCAGTTGGCTCTGACACTGAGATTTTTTCGAGTCATTCCTATTCAACCTAGACAAGCACAGATTTTAGGCTTAATTTTAGGCGCATCACTTCCCGCGAGTTTTTTATATGTTTACGATCGCGCTATTTATTTTGTCGCTGTTTATATTTGTAGTCTAGGCTTGAGTCTATTTCTAGATAAAAAGACGGCTAGAAGTTGGATTTTGAGTTCTCTACTGGGTTGTATTTTATCTCTAGGTTTGATTACAATTATATTAGGAAGTACACAAGTTCTTACTATTGGTTCACAAATTCTATACTGGGGAAAATATGGTCGATATATTTCTTTTATCGCGTTTCCTCCTATTCAGATGAATTTCGTTTCTCATAATTTCTGGTTAGCTATATTAGTTCAAACGCTTATCCTGGTTTATTTGGTTTTAGATTTAATTAGCGACAATCTCAAGTTTCGTTCTTTTATTCAGAGAAATTTTTGGATAATATTACTTCTGTCTGCATCTGCTGTTTATATGCGAATTACGCTTGATCGCAGTGATTTGGGTCATGCTTATCAGGGTACAGTTCCAACCGTTTTTTTAGTAGCTTATCTGATTTATATCAGTTTTCAAAAATACCTAAAACCCCAGTTATTTAAACTCAAGCTTAACTCTATTCATCAAATTTTAGTTATAATTTTTGTTCTGGGTTTAATTTCTTCTGAACCTGGATTTAACTTTCAGACTGCAATCAATAAAACTATAAAGTTACCCAGTCGATTAGCCTTTACTGATGCTCAGATTATTAAACCTGATTATCTAGAAGCTTTAACAATAATGAAGCCAGAAATTGATCAACAATCTTGCTTTTTTAATTTAACCTCAGAAGGATTATGGTATTATTTGTTTGATAAACCTTCCTGCTCAAAATATGGCTATGTTCTCTATTCTAAACCCAGAGAAGCTCAAAAACAGGTGATTAAAGAATTAGAAGAAACTCAACCCGGGATTATTTTACTCACGAATAAAATGTGGTATTCTAATCCTTGGGATGGAGTATTAAAATCGGATTCTGCCGCTTTTATTTATCAGGATGTTCTACAAAAGTATCGACCCCATAAACTGATTCAATCTCATTGGTTCTGGAAACGAAGCGATCGCCCTTTAACTTTCTCTCAAACTAACTTACAAAATGGATTTGTCGAAGTTTTCCCGGATGAACCCATACATAGAAATGATATTATAGACTTAGGTGGATGGGCGATTTTACCGGACAAACAACAACCCGCAGATGCAGTTTATCTCAGCTACGGCGATCAAAATCACCTCATAGCAGTCGGAAAAGTAAATCAAAGTCGTCCAGATGTTGCTAAAGTTTTTTCGCGATTTGAATATAACGATACAGGTTGGTTAATTCGAGTTCCAGTCACCACTTTACCCGTCGGAAACACAAGTTTAAAAGTTTGGACTTATGATGCAGAAACAGAGACGTTAACACAAATTGGTTCAGAAATATCTATAGAAGTGAATCATGCCAATAGAATGGCTCAAGGTTCTCTCTAAGAATTCCTTGCTTAATTGCCTCACACTAATCTTTGCTCTAATTGTTGCTGTTCAATCTCCAGTGGATTTTTCATTTTTTTAGTTGTATTTTTAGTCGTATTAATGATTAAAGAATGTACAATATTGATACATTTCTTTGTATACAACCTCACAGTCATTGAGGAGAGGAAGAAGTTCTTCTGGAAACTCCACTTCACTCTCTTTATAGGGTTTAAATCCTTGAGAATTACTCACTTGTGAATACCAAACTTCTGCATAGGTAAATAAATCTCCTGTAAAAAATAGATTGGAATTTTTTAAGCCGGGTTCCCAAGTTAACATTTTGTCTGAAAATGTCACTCCAAGATGATCGTTGCATAATAGCTTGAGACCCCGTGCCGGATTTTTAATTAAATCAGTAGAATCAATAACAAGAGGCGGTTTTCCTAATATTGCTTTAACCTCTCTAAATATATTAGAAAGATAGTGAATTCCGACATCATGCTGATTAATTTTTCTATCTTTTCTGAAAAAATCATGTAATATTTTTTGATAGGAAAGAATCACTTCTTTCGGATTTCTAATCAAAAAAAAGTTGTGCAAATTTAGCAACCATTCTCGACCAAATTTGGGTAGAGCGTGCTTTGAGATTTGTTTCTGAAAGGAAAAGGATTTATCCTTCGGGAGTTCTCCTGTTATCTTTCTAATGACATTTTGATAGTTGGTATCACATAGTTCTAAAACGAGTTCTCTCTCTGGTTCGCCATAATCGTGGGTTAAAGCGTATGGCGCGTAAAACGGTTCATCAATTAGCCAGCACTCATCTAACTGTTCAAAGGCTCTAGAAATCAGAGTAGAGCGGCTTCTTGGAGCGGTCCACATAGCAATATGTTTAGGCTGCGTCATGTTCTTAGTTTTCTTTTACCAAGGTAAAGCACTATCAAATATTACTTAAAGCGTGATTAACTAAAGGTTTGATTGCTGTATAATCTCGACCCACTATGAAGTCTGGACGGGGATTATCTACCGCAGCCGGAATATTGTTAACACTGTTATAGCTGATAATAGCCATCTTTCTTGGCAATGGAGAGATATTATTCGTCGAACCATGAACAACATTTGGATGAAATAATAGCACAGAACCTGCCGCACCTTTAGGAGCTTCAATTCCGTATTTTTCCACAAGCTTACTCACAATTTTTTCAGAGGTCGTGTATTTGAGATTTGCCTGAAAATTCAAGAGCCATTCATCATTTTCTAGATTGGTCGAATCTCGATCCTCTTGATTTAGAGAGCTAATTATTCCTTCTTGATGGGAACCCGGAATTAGACAAAGCGGCCCATTAAATTCGTTTACTTCTTCTAGAAAGATAGCAACATTTACTGCTCTTGCTTCTGGCATTCCGTCTTCTTTATGCCAATAAATAAAATCTTGATGCCAGGGCAAAACTTGACCTCTAAAAGCAGCTTTGAAGTTAATCTTTAATTGATGGATGTAGACCTGACTTCCCAGAATTTGCATTGCAGGTTCCACAAGTTTAGGATGTTTAGAAATCGTTTCTAATACATTCATGTGGGTTGGATCTTCGTGAATCGCTCGCAAGCTGCCATCTTCTTCCAAAACTGTTCCTGGGATGTCTGCCCAAGATTTGCTCGATAACTTAGTGGTTATGGCCGCCATCTGCTCTTCATTCAAAAGACTTTCTAGAAGCAAAAAGCCTTTTTGTTCATAAGTTTCTTGATCTTCTTTTTGGAGATACATAATAAAAAATATAATTGGTATGATGAATTTAGTTAATGTAACATACAATACCTACTGAGTCAACCGGTGAAAAACTAAAGGTAAAAAACTTAATATTTTCTTTACAATTTATCTCTTTTTATCAAGGTCTGAGCCTCTTGCTTCCCTCATCTAGTCTGCTTTTTTCGATTTTTATTAGAGATAATGTTCAAGCACTTGAGCCGTTTTCTTCCCTGTTTTTTCCCAGCGAAATTCCTTCGCTCTTGCGAGTCCTAAATCTCGAAGATGCGATCGCAGTTGACTATCCTGTGCTAAGGTTTGCATTGCTTCTGTGATTTCATTAATATTGAGAGGATCAATATATAGTGCTGCATCTCCTGCGACTTCTGGTAAAGAAGCAAGCTTAGAAGTAATTACAGGAGTTCCGCAAGCCATCGCCTCTAGAACCGGAAAGCCAAACCCTTCCCAAAGACTCGGAAAAACCAGTGCGATCGCTTGATTTATGATTGTTGTAAATGCTTCTGGTGAGACATAATCAAGGAATTTTACCTGTCGATCTAAACCTAATTCTTTGACTTGTGCTTTGAGATTTGGGGTGTAGGTTTCATCGTTGGGTCCAGCGAACCAAAGTTCATAGTTAGAGCGATTAGGAAGTTGTGAAAAAGCCGTAATTAATCGGGGTAAATTCTTATACGAATCATGGCGACCAATATAGAGAAAATAATTGCTTGTCGGTAAATCCAGAAATTGAAATTTTTCGGTATTGTAACCGAGAGGAATAGGAGTTATTTTAGTTTCAGGAATTCTATAAAAATTAACTAAATCTTGAGCGGTTGATTGAGAATTACAAACAATATGTTCAGCTTGATTTAAAACCACCGGAATATAATATTTAAAATAAGCTGTGAGGCGAGAACCCCGTCTTGGAAACCGCAAGGGAATCAAATCATGCGCCATCACAATCGAACGACAATAAGTGTATAGCGGTGCTTCTGGAAGTGGAGAAAAAAGTAGATTTCCTTTGAGCTGACGATAGATAAAAGGTAACTTAAATTGAGTCCAAAGCAAGCGACGAAAATGCCCTTTTGTTCCCTGATCGGGTGTCATATTATTCGGGACTGGATAACAGGAATAATCCGTTTTAGATTCTGCGATTAATAATGTTGGATTGAGTCGTTTGAGGTGAGGTAATATTTGACTGGCGTATACAGAAATTCCTGTCGCTTTGGGAATCAGAACTGATAAATTAATGAGCAGCGAATTAGACATTAACCCAATCTAGTTTAGAGATTATGCACTGAATAACATTTTAGTATAACAGGTCAGATGATCATTTGATTAATATATCCATTAAAATGGGGCCTATGGCCCCTCAGATTATCACTTTTCTCAATTCATAGAAAGAACTCAACTTTATAGAACCCAGACTTCTGAACGTTCACTTTTTACCCATTTTTTGACATTTCCAAAAGATGAGCTAACTATTAGTTTTTCCAGCATAACCGTCTTCTTCTGGAAAGCGAGTGATGTCATCTTCTCCCAAATATTCACCATTTTGAACTTCGATCATAATTAATGGAATAACTCCCGGATTTTCGACTCTATGAGGAGTATTCATAGGAACATAAGTAGATTGTTTAGGGATAAGAAGTGTTTCTGAACCCCCACAAATTACTTTTGCAGTACCTGCCACAACAATCCAATGTTCACTGCGATGATAGTGCATTTGGGTAGTGATATGATAGCCAGGATTGACCATAATCCGATTAATCCGATAGCGATCGCCTTCCTCTAAAAGTGTTACCTGACCCCAAGGTGGAGTACGGGTTTTATGATGCTCAGTTTCTGTCGGTGTTTCTGTTTTTATGGGTGCGTCAGTATTGTCTTTTGCCATAATCCTTGTCCGGAATTAAAAGTGTTACAACTATTATAGGTTCTAACACTAACAAACATAAGGTGTAAATATCTGATGAAAAAATTGATTGTTTGTCTGTTAGCGACGACCTCCTTTTTAAGTTTATCCTTTCCTGTGTTCGCTGGGCCAACAGTAGAAGAAATGATTCATAAGCAAATACTCAAAGCCTGTCAAACGCAAACCCTGGAAGAAGCCTTAAATCAAGTTTTGGCTGAATACGGGCCACTCGCGCAAGATAATTATGAAATGTGGCGAGAAATGACCGCAGAAGACTGTGCAACGGCGACTGTTCCCCCAGAACCCTCCGGAATTAAGGGTCAATGTTCGAGTGTGTTTGCATCAATTGGAGAGGAATTTGAGACTTCTGATTTAAGTTGGCGAGAATGTTGGTTAGAAGTGAGTGCGGATAAAATTTTATTTAAAACGAGTTACGATACCACTGCAATGGTCGGAAATCTAACTTCTAATTCTCAGTTTTCAGTTACTGAACACCTCTATAATTTTCCAGAGGTTATGTATGATTATTGGGAGGAATATGAAGCCACAGGGTCTTGTGAAGTAAATCCAGAAGAAACAATTTGTGATTTGCAATTGAATCATGGTCAATGGTTACAAATGTTTAAACCCGATTTAATCAAACCTGACTTAAATTCTTCTATTGAGAATCTTCAACTAAGTGACAAGCCACAAAATGTCCTTGACCGACGTTTCTAAACTCAGGTTCTTCTCGACGACAGCGATCAATAACAAGCGGACAACGAGTGTGAAATCGACAACCTTTGGGGGGATTTATCGGACTGGGAACGTCACCTTTTAGAATCATTCGTTCCCGTTTTGCTTCAAGTTCAGGGTCAGGAATTGGCACCGCAGACAGTAAGGCTTGAGTATAAGGATGTAAAGGATTTTCATACAGAGAAACTCGGTCTGAAAGTTCCACAATTTTTCCCAAATACATGACGGCAATCCGATTAGAAATATGCCGAACGACACTTAAATCATGGGCAATAAATAAATACGTTAATCCTAATGTTTGCTGTAAAGATTGCATTAAATTAATCACTTGAGCTTGTACAGAAACATCAAGAGAAGCAATGGGTTCATCACAAACAATAAAGTCAGGATTCATCGCTAGAGCCTTAGCAATCCCGATTCGCTGTCGTTGACCGCCCGAAAATTCGTGAGGATAACGGTTAATAAATTGAGGGTTTAAACCCACCAGTTCGAGTAATTCTTGTACGCGATCGCGGACTTTTTTTGTGGAAATATTATGGATGACTAAAGGTTCTGCGATAATTTTACCAACAGTCATTCTGGGGTTTAAGGACGCATAGGGATCTTGAAATATCATCTGTATTTTTTGACGCATATTCCTCAATTCTTCTGCATTTATAGCGGTTAAATCTACATTTTTAAAATATATCTTACCTGCTGTAGGACGAAGAAGCTGTAAAATTGCTCGTCCTGTTGTGCTTTTTCCGCAGCCTGATTCTCCAACTAAACTTAAAGTTTCACCGCTGATAATATCAAAGGTTAACCCATCAACCGCCTTCACCGTTCCAACAGTTTTCTGAATAATAATTCCTTTAATAATTGGAAAATGTACTTGTAAGTTTTGAATTTTAATCAAGGCTTCTTGATGTTGGTGATTCTGTTGGTTCTGAGTATCAGTTTTCATCAGATTTCATTGAACGAATTAAGTTATCAAAAATATTAAATCTCAGGCTTCACCCAGCAAGCAACTTGATGTCCAGTTTCTACAACTTCTAAAGCTGGATCTTCTTCAAAACAATGTTCGAGTGCAAAACGACATCGAGGTGCAAATGGACAACCTTTTGGATAATGAATTAAATCGGGAGGAACTCCTTCAATGGTTGGTAATTTTTCAGGTATGTTTCCCTCTAAACGGGGTAAACTTTCTAGCAATCCAATTGTATAAGGATGACGAGGATTTTTATAGAGTTGTTGGAGAGAAGCCTGTTCAACAATTTGACCTGCATATAAGACTAAAATTCGATCCGCTAATCCGGCGAGTAATGCTAAATCATGGGTAATCCAAATCACCGCCATTCCCAGTTCTTTTTTTAACTGTTTAACTAATTCTACAACTTGAGCTTGAACCGTCACATCTAAAGCGGTTGTAGGTTCATCTGCGATTAATAATTGTGGATGACACGCTAACCCCATTGCAATCATTACCCGTTGACGCATTCCTCCAGAAAATTGATAAGGATAGTTGCGAATTCTGTTTTCAGCATCAGATATTCCGACTTTGTTTAAGAGTTGAATTGCTCTAGATTTTGAGTCTTCTTTGCTCAACCCTAAATGAAATTGAATTGACTCTGTAATTTGTTTCTCAATCGTCAGAACTGGATTCAGAGAAGTCATCGGATCTTGAAAGATAATCGAAATCTGATTTCCTCGAATTTGGCGCAATTTTTTTGAGGAAATTGTGAGTAAATCTTCCCCTTCAAATAGAACCTTTCCGCCTGTTATTTTTCCGGGAGGAGAAGGAATTAAGCGCAATATTGATAATACACTAATACTTTTTCCCGAACCCGACTCTCCCACAATTCCCAGGGTTTCACCTGCATTCACCGTATAGGAAATCCCATTCACCGCACAAACGATACCATCAGAGATAAAAAAGCGAGTTTCTAGGTTTTGAACTTCTAATAGAGGCGACATTAAATTCTCGTTTATTCTTTCTAGCCACGTTTGGATAGGTAACTTGTTTACAATCTGTAATATTCTTTAAACTATATAGAGAGTAGTTTATACCATATTGCCACGATGTTGCTACAGGCTCAAGACCGCAAAAAACTCGATGAAGGGAATGATTCTGAGTTTTACGCCTATCCTCGCTTCGTGACACACGTTGATGAGGGATTCATCGATCGCTTAACGAATCTTTACCAGGAACGACTCCAGCCGAATACTCGCATCCTGGACATGATGAGTAGCTGGGTGTCTCATCTTCCGAGTATAGAGTTCGCCCACGTTGAGGGACATGGGATGAATGAGGAAGAATTGAAAAAGAATCCTCAACTTGACCATTATTTTGTGCAAAATTTGAATGACAATCCTAAATTACCCTTAGAAGATTGTGATTTTGATGCGGTTTTAAATTGCGTTTCTGTACAATATTTACAGTATCCAGAAGCCATTTTCCACGAGATGTATCGTATTCTCAAACCGGGTGGTATTGCGATTGTTAGCTTTTCAAACCGAATGTTTTATCAAAAGGCGATTACAGCTTGGCGAGAGGGAACAGAAGCCAGTCGAGTTGAACTTGTTAAGGGTTATTTTAACTCTGTGAAAGGTCAAGCTTTACCCGGATTTAGTATTCCTGAAGTGATTGTAGAACAGTCTTCTCTTCCACCTGTATTACAAATGTTAGGTTTAGGGGGCGGCGATCCATTTTATGCTGTGATTGCGTATCGTCAAAACTAATTAAAAACTCAATCATTAAAACTAGAAAATACTATAGCAGTAGGAGGTAAAATCATGCTTCTTATTGCTATAGGAACTGACTCAATATATTAACATTTCGTTGAGTAAGGGCTTGTTTAAACAAATTTGTAGGTAATATCTGTTCAGGTGGAAAAACACCTGGTTTATTCAGTTGATTGGTCAGCAGAAGTTGAGCAATACTTCCGGTCCCAATTCCTGCTGCTGTTGCTGTATTTTCATGGGTGATTGTTGAGCAAAATTCTACAACTTTTCCGTCTTTTTCGCCTTGAACTGAGGCTCGAATGACCACGCCTATTCCACTCAGATTATCCGTTACTTTTGTCATCGCATAACTAACTTGAGATAGAAACTCAATTATAGCGTTATTTTGTAACCAATTGGCTGGAATGTAATTAGCAACAATTCCGGTTAAATAGTTATAAAAATCAGGAAACGTTCCAAATTTTGTCACCACTGTTTTCACATCAAAAGACTGAGCTAAAGTATAACATTCCGGCAGATCAAACCAATATACACCTAATTTACGGTATGGTGCTGGAAATTGAATGACTTCGCGATCGCTGTAGGCTTTCACCTGTTGCCATTGACCCTTTTTCCACACTTCAAATGGATGTTGTAGCCCTAAAAATGTTGTTCGCATTATTGTTATTCCTGCGCCGCCCGATCCTCCAACTCCATAACTCAAATGAATCCGATCAACGCGATCTAACTCTTCAACACCCAAACGAACTAAGCTATTAGAAATCCCTGGAAAAATACCTGTATTGATAATAGCAGTTATTCCTTTTTCTTCCGCTTGAGTGTGATAATTTAATGCTTTTAAAGTCAGATTTCGACTATCACTAACATCAATATAATTGACTCCGGCTTCAATACAAAGTTTCAAAACAGTTGTATCTCGATTCTGAAACGGCCCTGCACAATGAATCACGAGATCGACGGATGAAATTGCTGATTTTAATGACTGATATTCAGATAAATCTAATTGTAAAACTCGTACTCTTGAATCAAGAATAGCTGGGTTTTCGACAGATTTTCGGGTTGTTAAAACAAGTTCAACATCTGAGTTAAAATTTAGAATATCCTCAGCCACACTCTGCCCAATTCGACCTCGTCCCCCCAAAATTAAAACTTTTTTTTTCATCCTAATATTTTTACTAAATTCAAGACTAAAACTAAGTAAAAGCTGGTAAAATTGCTCGTGCAGTTGGGATATTGGTTGCACAAATTACATGATAAGTATCACACAATCTAAAAATAGCTTCTAAAGACGCTCGATGAGGTCTCCGAATTAAGGGTTCTCGGATACAAACAACAGCCTTAATATTTCCTAAAATGATTTGAGTGCCAATATGATGTGTTCCGCCCACTAATAAATAGGGATTAATCACCTGTTTCACACTCAAATTAGCTTTATTTTTTAAGGTATGAGCAATCCATTCCGGTGCTAAAATTGGAATATTAGAGAGAATATCAATTTCTTGATTAATCCAGTTCATTAACTCTGTAATTTTTGTTTCATCAGCCATGATAATCATGTATTTTCGATGCGCTCTCACTCCCTGTTTTCGCAGTCTGATAATAGCGAATTGAGTCACTCGATGAATCAGTTTAACCGCTAAATAAGGATGTTTATGTTTGAGATTTTCAATATCATCGAAGGTCATAATCGCAATCTGACCATCACTCGCAGCAATATAATCAACGGTACGATAGACAGATTCTAGTAAAGACATTTCCCCTAAGAAATCACCCGCCAAACGACTCGGATTATCAAGATTATCTGCGATAATACTAATCTCTCCGCTGAGAATCACCCCAAAAGAAGTATCCCGTCCGGTTTTTGGCATAATTTCCTGTAAGTCAAAAAACTTATGAATAGAAAAATATTTACAGATAATTTCGATTTCTTCTGAGTAAAAATCTTGGAACGTTTTTAATTTTAGAAATAAGTTCGCTTTCTCAGACATAAAGCATAGAATCCCGATAGTATATTAGTATAGCTCAGAGTTTGCTTGGGGTCGGCTCAATCAGCTTGGACTCGAACATCAAGAGTTAAATCTATCAGAGATCAAACTCAAAATTTGATCGTTTAAAATTTATCCACTCTGAATTGAACCCGAATTTGTACTCAAAAATTCCCAATTACAACATACAATTAAGATCAATATCTTAACTGAATTACGCATCAACTTCCAAATTTCGATGAGTCTATCACAACTGATTGCATTTCAGCCCATTGCTGCGATCGCGACAAACAATAACGCTACCCAACGACTGCAACCTTTGTGTCAGACTGGCGATATCACACTGTACGTCCCTCCAGCTTTGGGCCATCTCCCGAATACCCAAGTTTATCGCGACTCCCTGCGACAATTCCTACCGCGACTATGGTCAACCCATCGGGCGATTATTTTCTGTTTGGCTTTAGGGGCGGTTGTTCGCCTGATTTCTCCTCTCCTTCAGCACAAATCTTGCGATCCGGCGGTGATTGTCATTAATGAAACAGGTGAATTTGTGATCAGTGTTTGTAGTGGTCATATTGGCGGCGCCGATCAACTCACCCAACTCGTCGCCCGTCAACTGCAAGCTAAACCGATTTTAACGGGGTCTGCAAACGCCCTCAACCTACCTGGAATTGATGTCTTGGGGGTTCCCTTTGGCTGGAAACGGGGCAGCGGAGACTGGACAGGCGTGAGTGCTGCGATCGCCAAACAGCAGAGGGTACAGGTTCAGCAGGAGGCAGGTTCAACCCTCTGGCAACAACACCTTCCATCGAATCATCCGTTTGATTTTACGCCAACTTCCACTCCTCAAATCTGGATTAGTTCAAAATTCCGACAATTTTCTACCCCAAACTTTCCCCAAGTCCAATGGCATCCACGAGTGTTGTGGCTGGGCGTTGGCTGTGAACGCAATACCCCCAAATCGGTGATTGAAACGGCAATTTTACAAGTCTTACAAACCCATGAACTGGCAGAAGCGGCGGTTGCAGGAATTGCGACAATTGATATTAAAGCCTCGGAACCCGGCTTAGTTGAACTCTGTCAGGATCGAGACTGGCCCCTACGCACATTTTCGGCAGAAGTTCTGAGTCAGATGAGAGTCCCAACGCCTTCCGATATCGTTCATCAAGAGGTCGGAACGCCCAGTGTGGCAGAAGCCGCTGCCCTCAAAGCTTCTCAGAGTAAAGAATTACTGGTTTCTAAACAAATCTATCGTCAGGAACAACCCCAGTCTGCGGAAAAGCCGAGAATCGGTCAAGCCGTAACCGTTGCGATTGCCCAAACTCAACAAGAGTATACAGGACGAGAGGGGCAACTTTTGTTAATTGGAATAGGCCCCGGCCAGCTTGCCCAAATCACACCTGCGGCCCAAACGGCTATCTCTCAAGCGGATGTGGTGATTGGCTATTCCCTATACTTAGATCTAATATCGTCGCTATTGCGTCCAGGGCAAATTGTTGAGTCTTACCCGATTACTCAGGAACGTCAGAGGGCTGAACGGGCAATTTCCCTAGCAGAATGGGGCTTAACGGTGGCGGTGGTTTCTTCGGGAGATTGCGGGATTTATGGCATGGCGGGGCTAGTCTTTGAACAACTTCGCGCCCAAGGTTGGCAAGGAGAAACGCCGGGAGTGCAGGTTTTTCCCGGAATTAGTGCTATTCAAGCCGCAGCTTCTCGCGTCGGTGCGCCGTTAATGCACGATTTTTGTGCGATTAGTTTAAGTGATTTATTAACGCCTTGGGAGATGATTGAAAAGCGATTAAATGCGGCGGCTATGGCTGATTTTGTTTGTGCATTGTATAATCCGCGATCGCGCAGTCGCACCGAACAATTACATCAAGCCCAAGCCATTTTCTTGAAATATCGTTCTCCTGAAAATCCTGTTGCGATCGTTCGTTCTGCCTATCGAGAAGATGAACAAATTACTTTAACAACCTTAGAAAAATTAACAGACAATCCGGTGGATATGTTAACGACGGTTTTAATTGGCAATCAAAGCACCGTTTTTCACCAGAATTGGATGATTACTCCCAGAGGATATTTAGGATTTAGTTAGTTTGTTTAGGGTTCTTCCGGATATTTTATGCTAAATAAGCTGACACAATCAATAAAGTCTCTACACAGAAGTTATTTCAGGTGTTATTTAAAATGGGTTTAGAGTTCCGAAGCCAATCATCCCAATTTGACTAGATTTAACATCGATTTTACTCGCAGTTTGGCATAACCCGTCCGGAAGAACCGAATTTTTACATCAGTTGAAGTCGATCACAAATCATTTCTGATAGCTGAATAATGATGAGTCAAAGGGTCTTGTGTAGAAAGCGAGTTGGACTGAGATTCCTTAGTGACTCTTGCTTGATGACGCTCTGATACGGATTGTTCGGGATCGATGCCATTAAAGGTAGGCGGCAACCAAACTCGAATTAAAAGTAATGCTCCTAAAACTAACAGAAAAAAGCCAGCAACTAAAACATGAACCCAAGGCGTTTCCAAAACACCCCGTACAATCACTTCTCGTAGAACAGAAACAATTGATACTTCCACGGCAACCCCAATGGAAACTCGGCGTTCTTGTAAGTAGATAATTAATAAACGAAATAATTCAACCAGAATTAACAGAAATAAAATATCTGATGTCACCCGTTGAAAATCTAAGGGAGGAAGTAGCGATAGTACCATCTCCCGAAGTTGAATAATCATAAAGCTGAAAAGCCCGACGCACAAGCAAATAATAATAAAATCTTGTACAGCTTCTAACAGTTGGATAACCCCATTACTATTCAGCCAACGATACCAGGGTAGAGATGAGGGTTGATTCGTGTTCATGGCGGTGCGAAACTCTCTGCTAAAGGTTGTTGTCTTATAGCTTAAAGATAAAACTAGCCAATGTAAACACTAAAAATATATAAAAAATAATTATCTTAGATAATTTCTGCTTAACTCTCGACTGGGAGAGTGATTTTTTTCGGGGAAGAATAGACTTGGTAGAAAGGCAAGCACTGTTTGCCCGTTGCCCGTTGCCCGTTGCCCGTTGCCCGTTGCCTGTCGCCTATTCCCTATTCCCTACTGCCGACTTCAGGTCAATCAACATCTTCATTAATGGGATAACGATTAAGCAAGCGCTTGGCTTCGGCGGCGTTATCTTTTAAAACCGAACTTAAATGAGGAACATGAGGAATTTGAGAGAGGAAATCTAAAGTTCTCCGAATCATTCGGACTAAATCTCCCTCATCTAAACTCGAATGTTCTATTAACTGTAACCAGTCAATTCCTTGACCCCATTGTTCAACAATTGCGCTGAGGTGTTGATGTTCCCAACGTTCGGGTAAAACCAAGAATTCAACTTGATACTGACTTTGAACTTTAATTAAGTTTTTCCGCAAGCCCCAAAGTCGTTCTAAAGCAGCTTGTACAGGTGCAGACAGTTGATAATTCGTCCAGGTATCAGAGCGAGTAATTTCTGTCACCAAAGCCGAACAAGCCGCTGCTAATTCCCAGGGTTCTAGCTCGTCAAATTCTCCAGACATCAAAGCAATTCCCAACCATAACTCATTATCTCCTCGTAAGGCAGCGATCGCCTGACCTAAAGTTGTCGGTTGCAATTGATCTAAGGCTTCAAACTCTTGTAAAATCAAAATTAAGTCTAAAAATCTTTGCCAATAATGACCTTGATTTTCCTCAATTTCTACTTTTAACGAGCGAATATCAGCATTAAGATTCACCCAGCGTTCTTGACGTTTTAAAAGCTTTTGCGGTTTACCCCATTCATACAAGGGATGAGTTTCAAGTTGTTCCTCTATCTCTTGAACTTGCTGCATTTGCAATTTGACTTCGGGCGGAATTTCGGGCATCGGTACATCCGGAATTTGTTGCGCCACCGCCTCACTCAAAGCATCTCCTTTGCGTTTTTGACCTAACTTATGGGGAATATCGGGAATATCCATATAGTCTACTGCGGTTAAGCGAGGTAAATTCCCATGCAAAGCCACCACATCCGACGTCGCGACATTATACCAACGGTTATCTTGACCCAAACAGAGAAAATAAGGGGCCTGACCTGGACTGGGGGTTTGAGCGACGAGTACCGCCCCCAGAGGCTGATCTTCGAGGCTTCTAGCAGTGTTGGAGATATGCTTTCCGCGTAAACTGACGATACTTCCAACTACAGCAGAAACTAGGGCTTGAGACATTCCGGCAGTTTGCGTTTCTTCGGCTTGTTCTTGCAATACTTTTAACAAGCGTTTTTCTTCTCGCAAACGGGCTTGAAGTTTCTCGTAACTGGCGATCACAGCTTCAAGATCATCTATGCTTTGACCTTCACCTAAGCCTAAATTCGCTTCCACATCCCGAAGTTCGGTTTGCAGTTGTTCGATCTCCACTTCTTTGGGTTGTAGAGATACCGTCGATAAATATTGACCAAAACTGCGTTCAATTAAAGCTTTTGCCTGTTCTAAACTATGAGTTTGCAATAAATTCAACACCATCCCATAACTGGGCGTAAATTGACTCACTAAAGGATCGGCTTCTGTTGTGGCTAGGTAAGCGGCTTCTGTTGCACCTTCAAAGGGCGTTTGTACGGTAACAACATGACCGAGTAAGTCCATGCCTCGTCGTCCAGCCCGACCTGCCATTTGCAAAAATTCTGAGGGTTTTAAGAGGCGTATGCCTTCGTCGGTGCGTTTGGAGAGGCTAGAAATTACAGTGGTTCGAGCGGGCATATTAATACCAGCAGCTAAGGTTTCTGTAGCGTAAACCACTTTAATTAAACCCAAGGTAAATAGTTCTTCGACTAGCATTTTCCAGGTTGGTAAAATCCCGGCATGGTGAGCCGCAATTCCCAAATACAACGGTTCAATGCTACGAGTGGGAGAAATATCAGTATTGTGAGCGAAAAAGGTATCTATTTTTTCTCGCAGAAGAGCCGCTTCTTCATCATTCACCAGAGAAATAAACCCGAGTTCATGCACGGCATAAAAACATTCTTCGACGGCTAAATCACAGCCTCGACGACTAAAGATAAAATAAATGGCCGGAAGCATTTCTTCTTCTTGCAATTCATAGAGAACGTACAAGGTTTCCGGAACAAACAGAACTTTTACTAAACCCTGTCGAAACAGTTCCGCGATGAAAATTCTCCAAGGATTGGGCAGTTCGAGGTGATAGGTTGCCATCCCACGAGAGAGCGCATCTAGAGATTTAAACTGTCTAAATTTCGGGTTTGCGATTAAGAAAGTCTCGATGGCGCTTTTGAGGCGATCGCTTTCATTAGAATTGACGAAAGAAAGACGTTCTAGCTTAGGATCGGCAACCGCGCGATCGCACCCTTTGCGACTGGAGATAAAATAAATTGCGGGTAGGGTTCCCTGTTTTTGGAGTTGCTTAAGGGCGCCCGCGAGGCTTTGACCTTGCTGTTGAGTATGGAAGCGAGAGCGACGGTTATTGTTGTAGCGGTTATTGCGTCGCTTTTTGGCTTTGAGGTGACGGTTGAGATCACGACCATTCTCCTCTAGAAGCGGATACAGTCCTTGAGTATTACAAAAATGAAATTGTAGAGGAACGGGGCGGAAGTTAGAATAAATCAGTTCTGTTGGCCCGTGAACTTTGCACAACCAGTCGGTAAGTTGATCGCTGTTGGCGATGGTTGCGGAGAGGGCGAGAAGTTGAATGGATGATGGACAATAGATAATTGATTCTTCCCAAACAGTTCCACGAGTGCGATCGTTCATGTAGTGACATTCATCTAAGACGACGGCTTCAACGCCTTCGAGGGAGATTCCCACTTCACCAATGGGAGTTCCGTAGAGCATATTCCGGAAAATCTCAGTCGTCATCACCACCACTGCAGCTTCTCGGTTCACGGAAAGATCGCCTGTTAGCAAGCCTACGTTCTCAAACCCATACTGTTCTCGAAAGTCCCGAAGTTTTTGGTTAGATAGAGCCTTAAGGGGAGTGGTATAAAATACCCGTTTTCCCCGACTCAAGGCGCGATAGATGGCATATTCGCCGATCAGGGTTTTTCCCGAACCCGTTGGCGCACAAACAACAACTGATTTATTGGCATTCAAAGCCGCGATCGCATCCAATTGAAATGGATCGAGTTGAAACGGGAAAAGATTTGAGAGTTCAGGTGGTTGGAGGTTTTGGGTGGAGTACGACACGTAAGATGCTATTTATTTGAACGATCGCAAGATTGATATCCTGTTTAATCTGAGAGTATTTTCAGATTAAAATGGTCTATCCTTCATTCTAAGCTTTTCTTTTGAAGACGTTGAGCAATGACAGTACACACTCAGCAGCGCCAAGTCCGCTTTTGCTGCTACTGTAAGCCTGTTGTCTGTTCTCTGTTATGGACGATCATCAAATTGTCACATCTGACGAGAATCTTGATTTGAGTTCCCCGACAATAATATTAGCGTTTAACTGTCGCTTGCTCCCTGCCATCTATCGCAATTTGGTAGGGTCATTTTATTGGCGATGATTTGGGAATGTTTGATGGAGATTTGCAGACAGTATCAGGAGCGTCCCAAGACTTCTGGGGTTAAGACTTGATTAAGCTTACCACTACGATACCCTTCTAAATCCAGAGTCACATAAATAAAGCCCAATTCTTGAAATATTTTCACCAACTCACCCAGATCCGTTGTCAGTACAAATTCTTTAATTTGATCGGGGGGAAGTTCGATGCGAGCGGTATCTTGTTCTGAGCGCACTCGCAAATTTTGCCATCCCAGTTTGCGTAAATAAACTTCTGCGCGTCCGACTCGTTGGAGTTTAGCAACGGTGATCTCTTCTCCGTAAGGAAAACGAGAACTCAGACAGGGTTGAGCGGGTTTATTCCAAGCAGATACCCCTAGTATTTTAGCAATTTCTCGAACTTCGGCTTTACTCACTCCCACTTCGGCTAAAGGCGATCGCACTCCTCGTTCTTTTGCGGCTTGAATTCCCGGGCGATAATCGCGCAAATCGTCTGCATTGACCCCATCTATAATATAAGGATATCCCCAGCTTATGGCTAATGGTTTCAAGGTGTCATGGAGTTCACTTTTGCAGAAATAGCAGCGATTAACCGGGTTTGAGGTATAGTTAGGATTCTCCATTTCATGGGTTTGGATTTCTTCGTGACGAATGCCAATTTCGGCGGCTAAAATGCGAGCTTCCTCTAAATCTTCGGGGAGTAATGAAGGAGAAATTGCCGTGACCGCCACTGCGCGATCGCCGAGGATACTGTATGCTATTTTGGCGACCAGGGTACTATCGATTCCCCCAGAGTAGGCAATTAATGCCTGTTCCATCTCCTGAAATAAAGCCTGGAGTTGCTCTAACTTTTGCGTCACCATTGTTTTTTATCCTGTGTTAATTTTCATCAGTTCTAGTTTAAAATATTTCTTAACTTTCTTCATCGAGGTTGAATCTTTGTTGATTCTCCGCAGTTAGAAGGGATGATACAGGCTGTTTTAATGCTGGACGAGGTTGGGTAATTCTGGGATTGAGATCTGGATCATTTTCAATTTTCTGAACAATCAGAAAATAAAGATCAATCCAGCATCCCACCAAAATATGAACAAGGATAATATTAATCAGTGTTTTTCGACCCAGAAGAGGCGGAGAGGTTTCAGGCGATCGCGCTTTAAACCATTCTACAACTGCAATTAAAATCGCCGCAATAATCGGCCAGGCTTGGAGCGCCAGCGTCGGATCGGTGTCATAGGTTCTTTGATAAATCAGGTAGCAGAGGAAAGTTGAAGCAATCCAAGGACTGAGGGGAAAAGAACCTAGAATAAAAGGGGGCTGAGTGACTCGCCAACCGATCGCAATCGTGAGCAAAATCCACCCCAAAGTAGCCAGAGTATCTCGATTGATTTGATCGAATGTAGAAAAGGATAAAATCCAGATAACAACGCTAACGATAAGTAATGTTTTCCAATGCACAAATCGCGGTGGGATTGCCGGACTGACAACCCCTTTGACTCGATCTACGTTGATAATTTTCCAGTCCATAATTTTGAGAAAAATAGAGAATATCTAACCAATTAAAGCGTATAAATACGAATCTTTAAGAAAGCGAATATTAAAGTGACGGCATAACTAATCGTATGTGCTTTGGTCACAGTTTTGAGCAAGCCTCCCCATTGATTCATCGCTTTCACTCCAGGATTTTCAATGGTTGCATCTGATGCAATTTCGATTTTGTTTTCAAAAACAAACATATTTAAAAAGAGCAACCCGATCCATTTTGCTATCAAGAAGATCACAAAATAAAATAACGTTAAAATAAAAATATCAATCGACACGATGTCAAGATTCTGCAAAATTAAGTAGATAATCAGATGCCGAAAGATATCGATCGGAATCAAAGACTGCAAAAATGAAAAAAAGATTACTCCCGAAATTTCAGCAAATATATTAATCATTAATGCTGACTCAACCCCTTGTTTGGGACTAATATTCAGCGATCGGCGATAAACCGAAGATTCAATGGTAATGGCGATCAAAAGACGTATAAATCTCAATAGAATTACTCGACCAGCAAAGATGAATGGCTCCATAACATAAACACTTGCAATGAGGGCTAACAGTTTGGGATTGAGGGCATCGCCAGCAACACGGGGTTAAAAAGCGATAGGGATAATTGTACCGTTGTAAATTAACAGAATCTTGATCTAAATTTGATCGAGCACTATTGCTCAAAAGCCAACGCTGAAATAAGTTCCAGTGAACTGGAATCAGGTTAATGGCTCGGGACTGAACTCTCCTGTTGACACCAAGACATGAGTGCAGAAACAACACTAGACCTCGCAAGCTCAATTTATCATATTTGCACCGCTTCAAAATCCTCATCCTTCAGGACGCAAGGGGCGCCAGTTGGTATAGACGACTCATCGGTTAAACTGATCTCATGTTATTGATTTTGAGTATAAAGCCAATAACAACTTAATTGAAACCACCCTCACACAATGAACTATCCCATTCCGAAAAGCCTCATGGAAATGAGGACTCTGACTCAGCAGCCTTTGAACGAAGAACTGGTGGCAACTGCCCTCGCCGGAGTCATTCAAATGGCTCGTTCTCAGCATCAGTCTCTAGAAGATCTCACGGCTGAACTTCTCGCCGATGACCATGTTCTAAGTTTAGAACAACGGTTGTGGTTAAGCGAATTAGTCGCCCAGGCTTGGAACGGTTTCGTTGAACCTTTAACCTAGCCCAGATGAAATCTGAGGTTCTGATTATTCTAAGATTTTAGAGATAGTCAGATCCTGTCTCCGAGATGGAATCTGAAAACTTGTTTAAAAGTTCTCGAAGCCTGATACATCAACCGTTTGAATTCTCAGACGCTATTGAAAAATCGCCGCAGTGTTTTAATTCTGGATCTTCAGACCCCATAATAGGGAAACAGAGTGCTTTTTGCATTCACGAGTTCAATTCCTTTTTTACCTTGAACTTTAATTGAGACGTGCTGTAGCTCGTCTGAACTGACGCTAAACTCTCATTTGATCTTCCTCATGGCTAGACAATTAAACCTACTTTCCGGGCAAGTAATCTCTACCCCACTCCATACCGAGATGCAACAGTCCTATCTCGAATACGCCATGAGTGTGATCGTAGGGCGTGCTTTGCCAGATGTTCGTGATGGCCTCAAACCGGTTCACCGCCGCATTCTCTATGCAATGCACGAGTTGGGGTTAACGCCCGATCGCCCTTATCGTAAATGCGCTAGGGTTGTGGGGGATGTGTTAGGAAAATACCACCCTCATGGCGATCAGTCTGTTTATGATGCCTTAGTTCGATTAGTCCAAAGCTTTTCCAGTCGTTATCCATTATTAGATGGACATGGAAATTTTGGATCGGTTGATAACGATCCGCCTGCGGCGATGCGATATACCGAAACTCGTTTGGCTGCAATTGGTAATGAAGGTTTACTGACTCAAGTCGGTGAGGCGACGGTTGATTTTACCAGTAATTTTGATAACTCTCAACAAGAACCGACTGTTCTCCCCGCCCAACTCCCCTATTTGTTGTTGAATGGGAGTTCTGGAATTGCAGTCGGAATGGCAACCAATGTTCCGCCTCATAATCTCGGAGAAATCGTAGATGGTTTGATTGCTTTGATTAACAATAGCGATCTCAGTGATCAAGCCTTGATGGAGATTATTCCTGCACCGGATTTTCCCACAGGTGGCGAAATTGTCAGCAGCAATGGCATCGCTGAAGCCTACACTCAAGGGCGAGGAAGCATTGTCATGCGAGGTGTTGCAAGCATTGAACAAGTTCCGACTGCTCAACGACGCCGGACAAAAACGGCTATTGTTGTCACGGAGTTACCGTTTCAAGTTAATAAAGCCGGATGGATTGAGAAAATTGCGAGTTTAGTTAATGCAGGACGGTTAGACGGAATTTCTGATATTCGTGATGAAAGCGATCGCGATGGAATTCGAGTCGTGATCGAACTGAAGCGAGAAGCTTCTCCGCAAGTGGTACTCCATCATCTCTACCAACAAACGGATTTGATGTCGAGATTTGGAGCAATTTTTCTGGCATTGGTAGACGGACAACCTCGCCAACTCAGTCTCAAACAAATCCTGCAAGAGTTTCTAAATTTCCGCGAACAAACGCTGATTCGTCAATATACTCACGAGTTAGAAGCTGCCCTTCGTCGTTGTCACATTGTCGAAGGGTTAGTCGAAGCGTTAGAAAATTTAGATGCTGTCATTGATATTTTGCGGAATGCTCCCGATGGCGGAACTGCAAAAATCAACCTCGAACAAGATCTACAAATTACTGATGTTCAAGCTGATGCGATTTTAGCGATGCCAATGCGACGGCTAACAGGCTTAGAACGACAAAAACTACAAGAAGAATTCGACGAACTCAGCGAACAAATTCGACAACTGCGACGGTTGTTGGATGAACGGTCTGAGTTACTCAAGACGTTGAAAAAAGAATTGCGATCGCTTAAAAAGAAATATGGCGATCCGCGACGCAGTCGTATTGTGGTTCCCAATCCCGAAGATCCCGCAGAACAAGCAACCAGTCGAACTCGTTCGAGTAAGTCAAAAGGATCTAAAACCCCAACCGGAACATTACAACCGTTAGCCCCTATCGAGGAAGACACCGTTTTGGAATTTACCCATCGCGGTTATGTCAGACGGTTATCGGGCAAAACCGCAGACACAAAAACTCGCAGAAGCAACAAATCAGAGATTAGCGTTGAGGATAGTGATGATTTTTCGGTGGGAAGCTACCTGACAAAAACCAATCAAAACTTAGTGATTCTGACTCGTACAGGTAAAGCCTATCCCCTAAATGTGGCGGAAATTCCGACAACATCGAGCCGTTCAAAGGGAACGCCATTGATTACCTTACTTCCCCCTTCGGCGACTAAAGATGCACCGATGAGTTTACAAGAATTGATCTTGGCGCACTTTATTGTGGCCGAACATTCCGACAAAACTGACTTAGTTTTAGTCACACAACAGGGAAAAATTAAGCGACTCTCTTTAACGGAGTTCTCAGATCTGACCAATCGAGGCATTACGATTATTAAATTAAAGGATGAAGATGAACTCGGTTATGCGAATTTAAGTCGTCCCGGTGATCAGGCAATTTTAGCGACATCCGGTGGACGACTCTTACGTTTACCTGTGAATGATGAGCAGTTACCGATGATGGGACGTACCGCTCAAGGCTCACAAGTCACTCGCTTACGCAAGCAAGAACGGTTAGCGAGTTGTTTGACAGTTCCACCCAAACAGAGTTTATTATTAGTTTCAGAATTAGGATTTGTTAAACAAGTTGAGATTGGTCGAGTTCGTTCGACGACTCGTGGTGCAATTGGGACTCAAATGTTCCAGTTTAAAGCTCAAAAAGATGCCCTGGCTGGGATGGTTTCTCTCGGTTCTCGTCAAGAGTCCTATCTGATTACCAGTGAAAATCGGATTATGCGTTTCTCTGTAGATGAAAAAATGCTTCTCGATGTGGAGGCGACCGATAACCGTTTATTTAAACTGAACTCCGGTGAAAAAATTGTAGGGATTCGAGATCAGTTGCTCATTCATTATCCCTAATTTATAATCCATAATTTTCTATGGCTCAAGTTGTTTTAGAGAATATTTATAAAACGTTTTCGGCTACGACTCTGAGGTCAGGAGATTTTGATCGTGACCCCAAATCCGAACCGGAGTCAATCTCTACGGGTGCGGTTTTACGACGAATTAATCTCACGATTAATGATGGTGAATTTATGGTGTTGGTGGGGCCGTCGGGTTGTGGGAAAAGTACGTTATTACGGTTAATTGCTGGGTTGGAGTCTCTCACGGGCGGTAATATTTGGATTGGGGAACGGTTGGTGAATGAATTGCCGCCAAAAGCACGAGATATTGCAATGGTTTTTCAAAATTATGCCCTGTATCCCCATTTAAAAGTGTATGATAACTTGGCATTTGGGTTACGACGGATGGGAGAAGACGGCTCAGAAAATACAGCATCTCTGACGACAAGAGAACAATATTTTGTCTCTAAATTTCGGAAATGGGCTGAAGAAACGTTAGTCGTAATGACGCGATCGCTTAAACCGGGTTTGCGGTATTATTCTGCTAAAGAAAGAGCGATTGCTGATCAAGTGTTTGCAGTGGCTAAACTCTTACAAATTGAACCGCTTTTAAATCGATTTCCTAAACAACTTTCCGGTGGACAAAAACAACGAGTTGCGCTAGGACGGGCGATGGCTCGAAATCCCCAGGTTTTTTTAATGGATGAACCTTTATCAAATTTAGATGCAAAACTTCGCACTGAAACTCGCGCTCAAATTGTGGAATTACAGCGACAATTGGGAACAACTACAATTTATGTCACTCACGATCAAACTGAAGCGATGACAATGGGTTCTCGAATTGCAGTGATGAGTCAGGGTCAAATTCAACAAGTCGCCAAACCGCTAGAATTATACAACCGTCCAGCCAATCGATTTGTAGCGGAGTTTATTGGCTCTCCGCCGATGAATTTTTTGACGGTTCAGTTTTCAGCTCCTTTATTAATTGAGCATCCTTTATTCCGCGTAACCTTACCAGAGCGATGGGGATTTAATCTCAAAGCCCATCACAATCAACCGTTAATTTTAGGGGTACGACCTGAACATTTAAAAATTAGTTGCCCTGCACCGAGAAATATTCCCGTTCAGGTGGAACGAATTGAGAGTTTAGGACATGAAACGCTGTTATTTGTTCGTCTAGATTCAAAAAATAACAGTGCAAGTTCTAGACTAAAGTTGCGGGTTTCTGGGGCGGTATCCGTGAATTCTGGAGAAAAGATTTGGATTGCGATCACTATTGAGCAAATTCACTTATTCAATCCACAAACGGAACAGGCAATTTTTCCCCGTTAATTCTCTCAGCAGAGAATATATAAAGTTTTATAAATTTAGCTTGAACTTTATCAATAATTTAGTTACCTTTCTTTACAAAGGCTAACAAATCTTAACTTTAAAAAGAACTGTATGAAGACTCAAAAACGTAAGAGTTGGGACTGGGGCTTTACTCCCGGAGCCGAAAATTGGAATGGTCGCCTCGCCATGATCGGCTTTGCATTGGTAATTATTATGGAGCTTGTTTCTGGACAAGGTATATTACATTTTTGGGGTTTGATGTAGTATAACAAGGGGTTGTGAAAATCAGATTTCGTATCGCAATCAAATTGGCGATCGCATTAATTAATCGCATTAATTAATCGCATTAATAAGTTTTGATTGTTTATTTACGCCTTGTTGTGGCTACCAATGCTAAGTGCTAAACGCATATACAAAGAAGGGCAAAGCTAAAACAACGTCCCGGCTTTGCCCATTCATGCCTAAGATAACCGAACAAAACTAACGAATATACTCTTTCAAAATGCTATTACGGTTAGGATGACGCAATTTGCGGAGAGCTTTCGCTTCGATTTGACGAATCCGTTCGCGAGTGACATTAAAGATTTGACCAATTTCTTCAAGTGTCTTCATGCGACCATCATCTAAACCGTAGCGTAACCGTAAAACATCACGTTCACGGGGACTCAGCGTATCCAAAACACTCTCAAGATCTTCACGAAGCAGATTTTTAGAAACCTGATCTTCAGGAGTTTCTCCATCAGACTCGATAAAATCACCCAGACGAGAATCTTCTTCCTTACCAATGGGTGTTTCTAAAGAGATTGGCAATTGAGCTGATTTGGCAATAAATCGCAATTTCTCAATCGTCATCTCCATACGAGTGGCGATTTCCTCCTCAGTGGGTTTGCGGCCCATTTCCTGAGAGAGTAATTTCGTTGTCTTTTTGATACGAGAAATGGTTTCATACAAGTGAACAGGCAATCGTATTGTCCGAGATTGATCGGCAATTGCGCGTGTAATCGCTTGACGAATCCACCAAGTGGCATAGGTACTGAATTTGTACCCTTTCTCATGGTCGAATTTCTCAGCAGCTCGAATCAAACCTAGACTTCCTTCTTGAATTAAATCTTGGAATGATAAGCCCCGATTCATGTACTTTTTAGCAATGGAAACAACCAAACGCAGGTTTGACTGCACCATCTTATCTTTCGCACGTCTTCCCAAGAACAGACGACGACGGAACTCACGCAATTCCATGTCAACTGCACTCGCCCATTCTCCGTCTGCTGGCTCACAATGGTTATGCTCGATCAGTTTTTCTCGGATGCGTTCTAACTCCAACAAGTCAGCAATTCGACGAGCTAGTTCAATTTCTTCATCAGCTCGTAGCAACCGAATTCGACCGATTTCTTGGAGATAGAGCCTGATCGAATCTTCAGTGTAGTGCTTTTTCTTTACCTGAGTCCGACGTCGTGATTTAGTCGCTCCTTCTGACTTGCTTTCATCGTCATCAGACTGAGATTCGAGATAGTCATCCGAATCTTGACTATCATCATCTTCTAGTAAAAGCTCCAATTCAATTCCCGGTTGAGTTTGGGTTGAGTTGGGAAGAAGTCCGAGTGGTTCTATCTCTGGCTGAATGGGTGTTGCGAGTCCGTTGTTCGTTTGGATCATGCCGCGTTCCTCATGCTCCTCAAATGCAAGAATCAATCACTATAAACAAAGTAGTGTTTTGTCTATTTACAGACAGTTTAGCCAATCCTAACCGCAATTACGGTTTGATGATCGTGTCAGCTTGATCAAGTGAATTGAATTTCACTTAAATCTCGACATTCAGTTTAGACAACACATAAGGTGTTTGCACCTTTGCAGTTAGACCTTTCTGATTGTAGCCTCTCACACACAAATTGCACGGCCTTACTACAAGTTCATGGTTTGTACTGGAATAAAAAGTTGAAACTCTTTAGATTTTGGTGGTTTGGTGCGAGTGCTACAAACCCTAAGCACTTTATAGCAAATAATTTCAATAAAGTATTCAGGTTTGCTCATGTGCAACACAAACTTACTTTCATCTGGAGTCTAGCCAAACCGTTTTTCAGGTTTTCCTTCAATGGAAAAATAGCTGAAGCCTCTGTGGGCATCGTTAGCTGGATTACGGTTTGGGAATTGTTTGATGACGATCTATCGCTCTAGACAGTTTAGCCTGTGAATATCATCTTAGCCCAAGGTTAACAGTTTCCAGTAAACCGAGGCAATCGACTGACGATTGTGATCTGATCTTCACAACGGATGACAGAAACTGTCTGAACATAGTGTCCTTTTCTGTACGTTAACTCAAATCTGAAAAATTGGTGCCTTCTCAAATGTTAAATCAAGTTAAGCCATTGACGCTATATTCTCAGAATTATCTATCAATTTGATATATTGGCTTAATCTTCAACAGCTCAAACATTGATTGCAGTAAGTATATCTCGGTTTGCGTTAAGTTCATTCAGAAATTAGCAGGTGCTGAAGTCAAACAATCTGTCGGTCTGTATAAAAATTAGCGTTGATTTCTCAGGCGTGGATTGACCCAATCATTTAATCCTTCTCCCACCAAAGAAAGTCCCACCACCATCAAGGTCAAAGCTAGCCCTGGAAAAAAAGCAGTCCACCAAATCCCAGTGGGTAAGGCTTCTAACGCTAACCGTAAATCATGGCCCCATTCTGGTGTTTCCTCTGGTAATCCCAATCCCAAAAATCCTAGACTTCCCAGTGTTAAGATGGCATCGGCTGCATTCAAGGTAAATAAAACCGGGACACTTTGAATTACATTTAAAAACAGATATCGGGACAATACAGTCCAAGTATTCGCCCCCATGGCAACGGCTGCTTCAATAAATAATTCGGTTTTGACACTGGTGGTATGGTTGCGAACCACGCGATAATATTGAGGGACATAGGCAATACTTAAGGCGATCGCTGCATTGAAGATTCCTCGCCCCACCACAAAGGCCAATGTAATCGACAGTAACAATCCAGGTAGGGTGTACACTGCATCCATCAAGAACAGCAACCCTCGATCTAATTTCCCGCCCAGATAGCCACTCACAAGGCCGAGAGGCACCCCAATCACTAAACTTAACCCTGTAGCCAGCAGCAACACTTTCCACGCCGCCTGGGCACCAAATAGAGTCCGAGAGAACACATCATAGCCTTGACGATTCGTTCCAAACCAATATTCGAGGCTAGGAGATTCGTGAATCGGATTTGAGAGAAACTCCATGGGACTTTGAATCCATCCCCAAGCTAAAAACAGAGGAGAGAATAAGGTGATGAAAACAAAAACAAAAGTAATTCCCAAACCGACAATCATCATTCGTGTTGACAGGTTGGGTTGTTTCCAAAGTGTGAGGAATTCTAAGAAACGAGGTTTAACAGCGGTCATTCACAATCAATTCAGAGAAGTTCAGGTTAATTTTCTCATAAATTTGTAGAGGAACCTTGATAGAGCAATAAGAAATCTTTGATCGAGATTGAGGATTTCAGCCGAATGTTGCTATGGGTCTATTCCTTGTTTCCTATTGCCTTTTGCTGATTCTCTATCTGGAATCGGCTTCTTGCAAGCTGTAGCCAAGCGTAACTCTAGAAAAAAATTATTGTTTTAACTTAATATTTTAACGATCCATGAACACACTCAAACCACGCTTGTTATCTATTTCTTCAACTTCTACAGTTTGGAGATTGTTAGTTCTCTTTCCCTTACTTTTAACCGGATGTCAGCTTAGTATTTCTCTTCCGGAACTTGAAGATATCTCTCCTTTTGAAAGCAGTAACCAAGCTTCTTTTGTGATGCAAACGATGGCGACTGGACAACAATCCTATTATCAAGCAAACGGTCGTTTTGCAAATTCTCTGGACACCCTCGCTGTGGATCTCAATGTCGAAACGGGAGAATATCGTTATAAATTGGTTACAGTCGGAGAATCTGCTCAAACCGTTGTGATGACAGCCGCCGCTAAAACTGAGGGACTTCCTAGTTATGCAGGGGTTGTGACCGTCGGACAAACAGAGGGAGGAGTGGTGGCGTTTGCGAACATCTGTAGAACCGATGAACCGTCCACTGAACCTCCCCCACTTTCAACGACACCCATTCCCGGTGAAGGCTTAAAATGTCCTCCCGGTTCGAGTGCAGTTAATTAGCCAAAAACATTAAGCTAAAACAAAATCAACTTCATCCGCACCATCTGTTTGACCTTGACCAGATGTAAGCATTTCACCATTGATTTCAACTGCAAACGGTGTATCTTCTAAACCCGTCATGTTGTAGTCAGTATTGTCGGATGTATATCCTACACTGGCAATCATTTTACGGCCAGCATCAGTGTATTCAAACGCCATCATTTGGTTCTTATCTTGCTTATTGTCTCGCGCCCAAATGACCATGAATTGTTGACCTTGGTAGTCAAAAACTTTGGGTGGACGAGTTGGAACATAACGTCCAGGGTCGCCAAAGCTAGCATCTAAAAAGGATTGTACAGAATCCTCTTGAACAACTGCATAACTGACTTGTTCAGGAGGAGTTTCTGCTTCATCAACATCTCCCTCACTTTCGTCTGGAGCCTCTTCTTTGTTACGATTCTTGAAGTAGTCCACTGCCATCTTTGTTCCAACGGCACCGACGGTAGCAATACCTGCACCAGCAAGAATGTTGCGAAGTTTACTCATAGTCTTTTCTGAGGATATACTAATGATTGAGTTGGCATCAATTTCAACCAACTTAAAGATTGTATCAAACTATGCAGAAAAAATCTCAACTTTTGTCAGGACTGGCCCGAATGGAACAGTTTTTTGCTTTCGTCAAAAGGATAATGGCTGTGGACATCTAGACTCAATCTATCTTCCTACCTTTTTATCTATTGGAACTTTATCTATTGGAACGAAATTTGAGCCAATTCACTGAACCTTAACCGCTGTTCCACTCGCCGCAACCATCAACATACCTCCACCTCCTCCCAAGCTAACCGTTTCATAATCTAAGTCTATACCAATAATGGCATTTGCACCTAGAGCTTTTGCGGCTTCTTGCATTTCTTGAAAAGCAGTGTCTTTAGCTTCTCGTAAGGACTTTTCATAAGCCGCAGAACGTCCCCCGACAACATCACGAATTCCCGCCATAAAATCTCGGAAAATATTCGCACCTAAAATCGCTTCTCCACTGACAACGCCGCAGTATTCAATGATTTGTTTGTCTTGAAGTGTACTGGTTGTGGTCAAAATCATTGTAGATTTCCTCGAAGAATATTCTTTCTGATTTTAGATTTTGAGTCAATGCTTGTCAAGAAATTGATCCGATGAGATATTAGGCAATATATCAAACTCAAATCTGATGAGAATCTCTAGAGGAAAATTTAAGCTAATCCGCATTCAATTTTAACTTCCTCTAAAGATTTTTCCCAGTTCTCCTCGAACCGATAATTTAACAAGAATTTAGCCTGTTTTCCTAATTCTCGACCGCGACGAATATTTTTTAAAATTTGTGTGATTTGTTGAGGAGCTATAATCGGATAAAGTAGCCGCGCTACTCGCAGAGAATGCTCTAAACTCGAACTATAATCCTGTTCAACTGCAAAGGCAAGAACCCCAATTTCTCCGGCGTAGCTGGTATCAAAACCCAGCAATATATGAAAGAGATCGTGAGTAATCGCATATCGTAGAGAAAACACATTATTTTCAGCAATCTTGCTAACTTCCGGACTAATTTCAAAGGGCTGAAGATAGTTACGCTTCATGTGTTCTGCGTATTGATACCCTAAAGTGTAGGAGGGAAGTTGACTGAGTTGTTCGAGATCAATTTTAGGATGATAACCAACGACTGGTTGCATTTTTTCCTGAAGATTGGGATTAATTTTCACGCCAAACACCTCAGATTTTAATATGGCAATATCTCCTAAATATTCCGTCTGTTTTGCGGCTTGAATGGTTTGAAATATTTTTTTGAATGAAAAACTCATTAATGGATTCTCCGACAAGCGAAAATGTGACTGTGACTTTGCTTTAGTTTTCTGACTATTTTGAGGAATCAAGAGTATTGTCCAACCAATTTAAAAGCCGTTGAGACAGTTGGTATTGACCATTGAGAACTTCGTCTGCAATTACAATTGTACCGAAGAGAATAGAGAGTGTTATAAATTCCATCTGTACTTCCTGAATTAACGTTCTATAGTCATTATTACGTTAACATCTAGGATCAACCAGGGAACATCGGAAAGTTAAGCGGGAACTTAAGAGTTTGGAAATTTGTCTAGACGCAACCTTCAGTAGACTACAGTGAATTCCGTCTCCGTCGTGATCGCCTCTCAACGGTTTAAAATTTACGTTAAACTAAAGAGATGTGACTAAAATCAGGTCATCTCTGTCACCCGTAAATTCTTGCTAGCAAATGGGTAACAGAAATTGTTATCAATTTTGTGGTCAATGAGTCAGCAAAAGTCTAAACGCCGACGAGGTGTCATTCTCACAGCAGTTGGCTTGAAACGGTTAAATGCCGCAATTCAAGACTCCGAACTATGGGAAAATGATGGAGAACGTTATACTCTAGAAAGCCTTTCCTATCGAATTGGGATTGATGCTAAAACAATTGCAAAGGTCTTAGATGGTCACATTGCCATTGATAAACGAACTCTACAACGTTGTTTTTCGAGCTTTAATTTACAACTTGATGAGATTGACTATACTAAACCCACTTCAACAAATGGTCAATCTGAAATTTATCCAGACTCCTCAATTTCAACCCCATCATCCGCTTTAGATTCACCAGAAAGTCACAACCCTAAAATTAATTGGGGCGAGGCGATTGATGTTTCTAATTTTCAGGGAAGACAGGAAGAATTAAACACTTTAAAGCAGTGGATAAAAATTGATCGCTGTCGTATTATTGGAATTTTAGCAATGGGAGGTTCAGGGAAAACAGCACTATCTGTAAAACTCGCAGAACAACTCCAAAATCAGTTTGATACAGTGATTTGGCGATCGCTTAGAAATGCGCCTCCTCTTGCTTCTATTTTAGACGATTTACTACAAATTTTATCAGAAAATTTAGAAAAAAGATCTGCCCATATTCCCTCTCCCTTTTCTGAAGAAAGTTACAGTTTCCACAGTCAAATCTCTCAACTTCTGGATCAACTTCGTTCTCAACGATGTCTGATCATTTTAGATAACTGGGAAACACTACTTCGCAGTAGCGCCGGAACGTCACGAGATATGGTCGGAATTCATCGAGAAGAATTTGAGAACTATGGAGAATTATTGCGCTTACTCGGGGAAACAACCCATCAAAGTTGCTTGATTTTAACCTCACGGGAAAAACCCGCAGCCATTGCGGCTTTAGAAGGAGAATATCTACCCGTTCGGACCCTTCAGCTTACAGGTTTACCCTCAGAAAATGGACAGGAAATTTTAACGGCAAAAGGCTTAAAAGGAGAACCAGAAGATTATGATCAATTGATTGCACGATACCAAGGAAATCCTCTCGCTTTAAAGATTGTCGCCACGGCAATTCAAGATACATTTGCGGGGAATATTCAAGAATTTTTAGCTCAAAATACAATTGTTTTTAATGGTATTCGAGCTTTAATCGATCAACATTTTCAACGCTTATCAAATCTAGAGAAAGAATTGATTTACTGGCTAGCAATCAACCGGGAACCGATTTCAATCTCAGCATTGCAGTCAGATTTAACCATACCAATTTTGACCAAGAAACTCCTCGAAGTTCTAGAATCTTTGCAAAGGCGATCGCTTTTAGAAACACAACGGGGAAGTTCTTTACAAAATGGGAGATCGACGGAATTTACTCTCCAGCCTGTAGTTATGGAGTACGTTACAGATCGCCTAATTGAGGAAGTTGCCGAAGAAATTAGCACTCAAAACTGTCATTTATTTCGCACTCATGCCTTAATTCAAGCAACCGCAAAAGACTATGTTCGAGAAACTCAAATTCAACTGATTTTAGTCCCGTTAATTTCTGAACTTCTTAGCAGTTTCCGCACTCAAACCAAAATCATTGAACACCTCTTGTCCCTTCTCCAACAAGAACAAGCTAAACTTCTTCGAGAACCTGGATATCTGGCAGGAAATATTCTCAATCTGTTCTGTTATTTTCAAGTTGACTTAACGGGATATGACTTTTCTAACTTAACGATTTGGCAAGCCTATCTCCAAAATACTCGTTTAAAAAATGTCAACTTTAGCCACTCAGATTTGAGTCGTTCTATCTTTGCAAAAACCTTTGCACCTATCACCGCTATTACCGTCCAGTCAGATGGATTTTTGTTTGCGACAGGTCATTTAGATAGTGAAGTTTATCTGTACAAACTTGAACCGAATAGCAGCCTTTCTGTGGGTTTAAATTTTCATACCCATCAAGGGATTATTTGGTCACTTGCATTGAGTCCAGATGGTAAAATACTGGCAACCGCAGGCGAAGACTTTACCGTTAAACTGTGGGATCTGCAAACAGGAGAATGTCTGAAAAGTTTTAGTCATCATACAAATTGTGTGCGAACTGTTGCGTTTTCTAATTCTGGTAAATGGTTAATAAGTGGAAGTGAAGATTGTACCATTCGGCTTTGGGATATAGAAGCAGGAACTTCTGTCAAAATTCTCAAAGGACATCAACAGCAAGCTTGGACCTTAGCGATTCATCCAGATGATCGTTATATTGTTAGTGGAAGTGATGATTTAACGCTGAAAATTTGGGATCTGCAAACAGGAAACTGTCTCAAAACAATTCCAGGACATCACGACTGGATCAGATCGGTGGTTTGGAGTCCAGACGGTCAATATATCGCCAGTGGAAGTATTGATAAAACGGTGAAGCTTTGGGATGTAGAAACTGGAAACTGTTTACAAACCTTTCACGGTCATAGGAATGGTGTATTTTCTGTGGTTTTTACAGATAAAAATCAGTTAGCAAGTACAGGCTTAGATGGGACAATCAAATTATGGGAAATCGAATCAGGTCGCTGTTATCGTACCTTATTAAATCATCGTAACTTAATTGCACATATTGTCTGGAGTTCCGCTGAAAATATCTTGATTAGCGCAGCAGAAGACCAAACGATAAAACTTTGGGATATTACGACAGGTGCTTGTATTCGAGTCATTGAAGCCAAAGTGAATTGGTTTTCTTCAGTGGCGTTTAGTCCAGATGGAAAAATTCTTGCTAGTGGAAGTGAAGACCAAGCCGTGAGACTTTGGGATCTCAAAACAGGGAAATGTCAACCGCTTTGGGGACATACCGATATTATCTACGCAGTGGCGTTTCCTCCCAACTTAACACCAGAACATAACGGAATATTAGCGAGTGGGAGTGGTGATCAAACCATTCGGTTGTGGGATGTGAAAACAGGTCACTGTCAGAGAGTATTGCGAGGTCATCAGTCAACAATTATGACAGTGGCGTTTAGTCCGGATGGAGAAAAAATCGCCAGTGGCGGTTGGGATGAAACCCTGAAATTGTGGGATGTGAAAACGGGTCAACTGTTGCGAAGTATTGCGGCGCATTTTGTTTGCGGGGTCGCCTTTAGTCCTGATGGGAAAAAAATTGCGATCGCGGCTTTTGAGGAAACATTAAAGATTTACGATGTAGAAACAGGAAACTGCGATCGCGCTTTATCTGGACATAGTAGTTGGCTGTTAGGCGTAGCGTTTAGTCCCTGTGGTCGCTGGTTAGCGAGTTGCGGCTTAGATCGGAGTATCCGTGTCTGGGATCTGAATACCGGAACCTGTGATTGGGTATTATCAGGTCATTCAGAGTGGGTGTGGGAAGTTGCTTTTAATGCGGATAGTCGGGTGTTGGCTAGTTCTAGTAGCGATCGCACGATTAAATTATGGGATATCACAACCGGAACTTGTTTAAAAACTCTCAAAGGACACGAATGTTGGGTAATGTCGATCGCGTTTCATCCCGATCCGATGTCCGAATTTAATCTAGAAGAAATTCTCGCCAGTGGCGGTGCGGATCAAACCATTAAACTCTGGGATATCTCAACCGGAAACTGTATTCAAACCCTGAAAGCCGAACGTCTCTACGAAGGGATGAATATTAGCGACGTTCAAGGACTCAGCGAGAGTCAAAAAACAGCCTTAAAAGTTCTCGGTGCCGTATCATATTCACTGAATAATCGCAATTAGAAGGGATTGAAGTTGTAAATACGCAACAAGGCACGGTATACTCAATCGTTGATTGCTCAAATCAAATAAAGTTAGTCTAATATACCAAGACCATGGAAACACTTTTAATCAGGCCTCAAGATATTGCTGAAGTCGTCAAGCAAGTTGGGCTTGATTCCCTGATGGACAGAATGATGGCTAGCTTGATAGAAGCTTTCAAGGAAGTTAATCGAGGTCAAGGGGAACAGCGCACGCGGGCTGGATTCGTCAAAAAGCCATCCTGTGCTTGTGTTGAATGGATGCCCTACATGAGAAAAACAGACCAATCTGTCACAATCAAAGTAGTTGCCTATCAGCCAGACAATATTGAGACAATTGGTATCCCTACAGTCTTGGCAACCACAAGCCTTTATGACTTTAACAACGGTCATTTAGTGGCTCTGTGTGATGCTGTCACCCTAACTGCGATTCGGACGGGAGCCGCCTCTGCGATCGCGAGCAAGATTCTAGCCCATCCTGATAGTTCTACTGTAGGACTGGTAGGAGCAGGAGCACAAGCAGTCACTCAGTTACACGGGTTGAGTCGAGTGTTTCCATTAAAGGAGGTCTTAGTTTTTGATGTTGACCCAGATGTTGCTCGCTCATTCTCCTCACGGGTAGCATTTTTAGGGCTATCAGTTCGGAGTTGTTCTCTAGAGGAACTCGAACGCAATGCTGATATTATTTGCACAGCTACCTCGGTTGATGAAGCAGCAGAGCCAGTGATGACAGGTGAAAACCTCAAACCTCATGTTCATATTAATGCTGTAGGTGCAGATATCATAGGCAAAACTGAATTGCCCCTATCTTTGCTCAAAAAGAGTTTTGTCTGCCCAGACTTTCCTGAACAAGCATTGCTTGAAGGCGAATGTCAGCAGTTAGAACCCGAGGAAGTCGGACCAAGTTTAATGGAGATGATTGAACGACCAGAAGAATTTTATCATTGGCGAGAACGACAAACTGTATTTGACTCCACAGGATTGGCAATCGAAGACCATGTCGCCTTGTCAATTATGCAGGAGTTGGTACAAGCTCATGGGTTGGGACAGCGTCTGCAACTTGAGTATTGTCCGAATGACCCCTATAACCCATACGAGTTTATTACAAGTTCAACTCAGCAAGAATTACTAGCAACAGTGGGTTAAACAACAAATAAAGTGTGTGTAAAATTACGCACACTAATTTCCGTTAGTATTAGTATTCTAGGAGAAATTTTCCATGCAACTGAGCAGTGAACAATTGCAAACTTATCAAGACCTTGGCTATCTTTTAGTGCCAAATTGTTTTTCGGAAGCAGAAATAGATCGCATGAGAACTGAACTGCGGACAATATATGCCCAGGAAACACCTAGAAAAATTATTGAGGGAAATGAAAACCAGATCCGCACAGTTCTAGGTGTACATACTGAAAACGAAATTTTTCGACGCTGCTCGCACCATGCTTCTATTATTGAACCTATAATGCAAATTCTAGGGAGCAAGATATATATTCATCAAAGCCAAATTAATCCCAAAATAGCCTGGAAAAATGATGTTTGGATCTGGCATCAAGATTATGTATTTTTTCATAAAGAAGATGGTATTCCTACACCCCAGTTAGTCATTGCCCTTGTTTTCTTGTATGAAGTTAACGAATTTAATGGACCGTTAATGTTAATTCCGGGTTCTCATAAAAAAGGTATCGTTAGCGTTTTGAATCCTGTGACAGACAGTGAAACTGATGAGAGCGAAGAAGAATGGCATCGACATATTAAAACGAACCAGACTTATCATGTAGATCGCGAAACATTTGAAAAATTGGTAAATCAGTATGGTATTGTAGCGCCAAAGGGAAAAGCCGGTTCGGTTCTATTTATGCACCCTAATTGCGTTCATGGTTCAAGCTCGAATATGTCTCCCTTTGATCGTGCATTATTCGCGATCAGGTATAACAGCGTTAAAAATCTTCCACTTCCTGTGGAAAATCCACGTCCTGATTTTCAAGCCTCTCGCGACTATACACCAATTGAACCTTTATCGGGTGAAGTTCTGTCAGTATAGTATTAAGCTGCTATTAAGTTGATGATTTTTAGGTAGGGAGCTGCTTTCCACGAACATAGCTCCCTCACAAAAAGTAAGTCTGCTTCTTTATTTTAGTGTAGCAATTTTATTTTGACTGGGAGTCTCTTTTGAAAGCTATAGAACAACAGACTTCAATTCAAGAGAACGTTACAGCAATTATCTCATTAGTGATTGCCATAGTAGCTTTGTCTTGGATAGCAATCTTTTTTAGATTGTTGGAACGGGAAATCGGTCCATTTGCAACCGCATTTCATAGAGTTTGGCTCGCCACTTTTCTTTTGGGAATATGGAATGGACAACAAGCTCTACGTTATCAATTTTCCACAGAGAAACCTGTACAGCAACAGCCTTATACGAGTTGGGTATTAGCTCAATTATTCATAGCAGGAATTTGTTTTGCTGGAGACCAACTTTTATGGGCTTGGTCGCTCACTCAAACTAGCGTTGCCAATTCTACTTTACTGACATATCTAAATCCCCTGTGGACGACTTTTTTGGGTTGGTTAATATGGGGTCAGCAGTTTGACAAGCGATTTTTAATTGGAATGGGAGTCGCTATAGTCGGAGCTTGTATGATTGGAATAGAAGACTTGCAAGTTGCGACAGGAAACCTACAAGGTGATGGAGTGGCTATACTCGCTTCAATCAGCTTTAGTATCTACTTATTGATCGTAGAAAAACTTCGAGAAAAATTGAGTTCTGAAACCATACTTTTCTGGAGTTCTTTATTTTCAACTCTGTCAATACTGCCGATTGTTTTGATGACCGAGGAGCAAATTTTTCCGAATTCCTGGCAATCTTGGGTGTTTATCATTTTATTAGGTCTTATTTGTCAAATTTTGGGTCAAGGGCTTGTGAATTATTGCCTGAAGCATTTGTCTTCAGGATTCGTTGCTATTAGCCTACTCCTGTCGCCAATCATAACTGCAATTTTCGGCTGGATGATTTTCTCAGAAAGCTTGAGTGTTTTGAACGGGGTGGCATTTGCTATCGTTTTATTGGGGATTTATCTCGCTAAATCGAGTTCCTCTGTTGTTAAAGAATAAGCCTCTTAGAGAAGTTAAGAGATTTAATCAAGATGTTTTCAATTTAGAGATTTTAATCTCTGGTGCTGGGAAACTTAGATCGGAGTTGTGCTTTAGCACAAAATTATTATCTAGTGCGATCGCATTGAAACGCAACTACAACTTCTCTGGTCTTGGGGAAACTTATTCTTTTGAATTGGGTGCATCATTGACACACCCTACTGATGCTAAAACGCAACTACGAACATAAATCAGAGAATTCTAGATGCCATACACGTCACCCGAAAACCGATATAATCCTGAATCTCACTCCGAGGATTATAACAGAATCGGAAAGCAGAACGACAACTCTGAGAATGGTTAAACCAAGACCCTCCTCGCACTAATCCATCTGCTTCTATACTCATTAATGTCGTAATATTCTCGACATAATTTCTATAGGGAGTCTCACTCAATTTTTCATCCCAGACACTACCATCTGTCGGTGCATTTTTATAGTTATCATGCCAAGGATCGGCGCACCATTCCCAAACATTTCCGTGTAAATCAAATAGCCCGAATGGGTTGGCAACATTGAAGCTTCCGACTGGGGTTGTTTCTTGACGATAAATCCCTTTCAAACTGCCATCATCGGCATCGTTACCATCATAGTTAGCGACATCAGTAGAAATCGTTTCCCCAAAGTAGAAAGGTGTGGTGGTTCCTCCTCGGCAAGCATATTCCCACTGAGCCTCACTCGGCAAACGGTAGGAGTGACCTGTGTATTTGGAGAGTCTAGCACAGAACTCTACCGCATCATACCATGAAACACGTTCTACAGGTCGGCTATCTCCTTTGAAATTAGAGGGGTTTGGGTTAAGATCGCGATGAATTTTGGGTAAAGAAGCGATCGCTTTCCATTGGGCTTGAGTAATAGGATATTTCCCCATAAAAAACGAATCAACACTAACTCGATGTTGAGGACTTTCATCACTAAACTTTTCTTCTTCTTTTTCTGGAGTTCCCATCAAAAATTCACCCGCAGGTATTTTTACCATTGCTAGGCTAATTCCATGAACCAAGTCTTCAGTAAAGTATTGTCCTTGATAGGATAGGCGTTCGACTTTTTCTCCTTTCTTATTCAGGTTAACAACATCAAATTCCAAGAGTTTTAACTCAGGTTTCATATTCCGCTGAGTCGGATAATACAACGCAAAATCTAACTTTTTCTCCGCTACCGGTTCAGCTTCGAGTTGACTCATTTCCAGACCAATCTGGTTCCAAGTGGCGGCAACTTCTTCATTTTTTAAACCTAAGACCTCTTGTTGATAGAGAACAATTAAATTTTTCGTGTGATCGTCGAAAGGATATTGTTTTTGAGCTTCAATCAAGAGAATATGTTGGTACTGTTCTAGGAGAATCTTTCTATACGCTTCTCTATTAACTTTGGGGAACTGAACCGATTCTAATACTTCCTCTTCCATGAGGGCGGCTTGGTGTTCGGTCAATCCGAATTCTCGGCGTTTTGAATTGAGAATTAATAAGGCAAGTTCGGAGATTGTGTCGTCATTTAAACAGGTTTTAATATACTGACGATATTCATTTATCCCATTATTTTGACTCGGTTGAGCCAGTAATATATTACCCTCTTCCGAGTCACAGAGGAGCATTACTGGGTTAGCTTGGGGTTGAATGGTTTGAATTTTTTCTTGAGCATAATTGTGTAAGGCTTGAATAGAAACTCCACCATTTTCTGAATGCGTTACTGCTTTTTCTAGTCCTTCTACCCAATACTGAGTATAGGATGAAAAGGTCGTTTGAGGCTGTTCAAAAGTAGGTTGAGTCTCACAAGCCGAACTGAGAATCACCGTTCCTTCCGTCCCTAATTCTTGACGAAGATTCAACTGAACATTCCGGGTATGCCAGCCATAACTGGATGCAGCATGGAAACATCCATCGAGAATGACAACTTGCTGCTGGCACTCACTTTTGTTAATTTGCCTTTGAATAAAGTCAGCCGGGACAGCCGTAGCTTCAAAGTCATATTTGCTGGTAATATGAGTCCCGAAGTATAAATTTCCATGTTCATCAGTGATGCTATGACCGGAAAAATATAGTAACGCGAGATCGCTTTGATTGCACCCTGCAAATAATTTTTGGATCGCTTTTTGCATTTCGATTAGATTGGGATTCATCAAAGGTTCAACGACATTAAACCCTCCCAAATAGCGATCGCTTAAAATTCGTTCCATTGCAGCTACATCATTCGGAGGTGCAGATAAATTTGGGATTTCCGCCCCATATTCACTCACTCCGATTAATAATGCCATTTTTTTCGGCATCTTTCCTTTTCTCCCCTGGTTGTATCGTTTGAAGTCAATTTTGAGTCATGCTTCGACTCTGAGTAGATGTCAGACTTTTGGCTTTCTATCGCACCCTCGTTCTTTCCATTGTAGTCTTAAATTCTTGAAGACTTGTGACAAATATTGACTTCAGTGATAGGGAGATCAGGCGATCAAGAATATAAATCGCCTTCAGTGGAAGTGTCAAGATTAGCCGGGGACTTATGCCCCAAGCTAATCAAACGAGAAATTATCGATTATACAGTTTGGTGAGTTTGAGTAAGCGATCGCTAATTTCAGAAGTCAGTAACTCTGAACTTTCATATCGCCACCGCCAATTTCCGGCGTTAATACTCGGATCGTTCATGCGCCCATTATTATCTAATCCGAACAAATCTTGGAGAGGAATAATCGCTTGATTTGCCACAGATTGCACCGCTAACCGAATCAATTCCCAATTAATTTCTTTAATCTCATCGGGATGAGTATAACCCAGATGCTCCGCAACGTGTTGTTTTTCTGAATCTCCAGCCCGCTGCCACCAACCAACGGTTGTATCGTTGTCGTGAGTTCCCGTATACACCAGACAATTCTGAACAAAATTGTGAGGAAGATAGGGATTTTTCGGATCGTCGCCAAAGGCAAAGAGTAGAATTTTCATCCCTGGGAAGTCAAAGTAATCACGTAATTCTTCGACTTCAGGCGTAATAATTCCTAAATCTTCTGCCAAAACAGGTAAACTTCCTAAACCCGCACGAACCGCTTCAAAAAATTCCTGGTCTGGACCTTTGATCCATTCTCCATTCATAGCCGTTTCCTCACCGCCGGGAACGCGCCAATAGGCTTCAAATCCTCGGAAGTGATCGATCCGGACTAAATCGGCATAAGCAAGGGTTGCCTTGAACCGTTCGATCCACCACTTGTAGCCTGTGCGTTTGAGTTCATCCCAATCGTAAACCGGATTGCCCCAAAGCTGTCCAGTGGCACTAAAATAATCGGGTGGAACACCAGCAATATAGGCAGATTCGAGGGTTTGAGGATCGAGTTGGAAAATATTCGGTTGCGCCCAAACATCAGAACTGTTGTGACAGACGTAGATGGAAATATCGCCGATAATTGAAATGCCTTTGTCATTAGCATAACGACGCAATTTCCGCCACTGTTCAAAGAACTCAAACTGAAGGAACTTGTGGTAGAGAATGCGCGAAGCCAACTCCTCAGTTTTGGCTTTCATCGCTTCCGGTTCTCGACGAGCGATCGCCGCATCCCATTTATTCCAGGGTAAGCCATCATAGGCTTCTAATAATGCCATAAACAGAGCATAATCCTCTAACCAGGCAGAGGTTTCCTGACAGAAGGATTCAAACTCCGGATTGGCTTTTGCTGATAGCGACTCCCGACACCGTTCAAAGGCGAGTTCGAGAAATTTAGTTTTGTGAGGAATAACGCGATCAAAATTTACCCGGTTCGGGATAACATCCTCACTGGGCGGTAAGGGGGTTAATTCATCCCCTTTAAGCAATCCTTGTTCGACTAATTGATCCAAACTAATGAGTAAAGGATTCCCCGCAAAAGTGCTAAAGTTCATAATATAGGGGGAATGCTCGTACCCAGTTGGGCCAAGCGGCAGAATTTGCCAGAGTGTTTGACCGCTTCTGTCCAAGAAGTCGATGAACTCGTAGGCAGATCGTCCTAAATCACCGATCCCATAAAGACTGGGTAAGCTAGTCGGGTGCAATAAAATCCCACTTGCACGTTTAAACGTCATAACAAAATACTGAGTTTGGATTATTCCAATATCATATCCATTAAGCTCCTTTGATCGGTATATCCTCAATAAAAATTTGGGATAAATCCTCAACCTTTTTCCGACTTTTGGTGAGAATCCCAACAACTCCAAAGGTGATCTCAAATGAGGCCGGAAAATTGAGCTGAACTGTTTACTCCAAACTCAGAATCTTAACCGTCTGGTTGATGGTAATCCATTCAGACTTTTCTCAACATCTATCTGAAGCAAGAGAAATGTCCGTGCTGATAACCTCAAACTATGTTTGCATCGTACAGGTGTGTTGATTCAGGGTAATGCAGTTAAGCGATCGCGCCAGTTCAGCAGAAGCACCTAAACATTGGCTGCTTCAAGTTTGCTGAGTCGCTTTTAGATGATTGTGTGATTTGTAACTCAGACTCAAGATTTCAAGAATATGCCACATTCCAAACTTAGTAACGATCCCCTTTGGTTTAAGGATGCCATTATTTATGAGGCTCCAGTTCGCGCCTATGCTGATAGTAACGACGATGGTATTGGTGATTTCGTCGGTTTAACCGGAAAGCTAGATTATCTACAGGATCTTGGCATAACTGCTATCTGGCTACTGCCATTTTTCCCTTCTCCACTGCGGGATGATGGCTACGATATTGCCGACTACATGAAGGTTAACCCCATTTACGGAACGTTAGAAGATTTTAAAGGGCTTCTGGATGCGGCTCACGAACGGGGAATTCGCGTGATTGCAGAGCTTGTTGTTAATCATAGCTCGGATCAACATCCTTGGTTCCAACGGGCGAGACGCGCACCTAAAGGTAGCCCTGAACGGGATTTCTACATCTGGAGTGATACCCCAGACAAATATCCCGAAGTCCGGATTATTTTCCAAGACTTTGAAACCTCGAACTGGGCATGGGACCCGGTCGCTAAAGCCTATTACTGGCATCGGTTTTACTCCCACCAACCCGATCTCAATTACGAAAGCCCTGAACTGCAAAAGGCGGTGCTGGATGTTCTGGACTTTTGGATGGAAATGGGGGTTGATGGCATTCGCCTAGACGCTGTTCCCTATTTATTCGTTCGGGAAGGGACAAACTGTGAGAACTTACCGGAAACCCATGGTTTTCTGAAAAAACTGCGGGGTCATTTGGATGGGAAGTTTGCCAACCGGATGATGCTGGCTGAAGCCAACCAATGGCCAGAGGATGCAGCCTCTTATTATGGGGAAGGCGATGAATGTCACATGAACTTCCATTTTCCCCTGATGCCCCGACTGTTTATGTCGTTGCGGATGGAAGATAGTTTCCCGATTATTGATATTCTCAACCAAACGCCGTCTATTCCTTCTAACTGTCAGTGGGCATTGTTCTTGAGAAATCACGATGAACTGACACTAGAAATGGTGACAGACGAAGATCGTGACTATATGTATAAAGTCTATGCCCAAGATCAACAAGCTCGGATTAACTTGGGTATTCGGCGGCGGTTAGCCCCTCTCCTCAATAACGATCGCCGTCAAATAGAATTGTTGAATAGCTTGCTGCTGTCTTTGCCCGGAACGCCTGTATTATACTACGGTGATGAAATTGGCATGGGCGATAATATCTACATTGGCGATCGCAATGGTGTCCGCACCCCGATGCAGTGGAGTCCCGATCGCAATGCGGGCTTTAGTCGGGCGAATCCCCAAAAACTGTATCAACCCGTTGTTATTGATTCAGAATACCACTTCGAGGCGGTTAACGTTGAAGCCCAGAGTGCTAACCCCAATTCGCTGCTGTCTTGGATGAAGCGTCTAATTGCGATGCGGAAGCGGTTCCAGGCTTTTGGTCGCGGGACGTTTGAGCTATTGCACCCGGAAAATCGTAAGGTTCTGGCGTTTATTCGGACCTACAGTGGAGAACATCTTCTCGTTGTTGCGAACCTGTCGAGATTTGTCCAGACCGTCGAATTAGATTTATCTGCCTTTACGGGGATGGTTCCGGTGGAAATTTTTGGCCGGACTCCCTTTCCCCAAATTGAGAAGTCCCCTTATTTCTTCAGTATTAGTCCCTATGGCTTCTACTGGTTTATGTTGCAACTCGATCCTAGTGTCACAAAAGAACCACTCCCTCACAAAAAGCTACCTGTTTTAGCGGTAACGCAAAGTTGGAAACAGGTCCTAGAAAGTTCAGAATATCAGAGCGAATTGGAATCAATTCTGACTGAGTATATGCTCAGTTGTCGCTGGTTTATGGGCAAATCTCAGGTGATTCAGTCAGTTTATATTCGAGATTTAATTCCGATTGTCCATAAGGGAACCGAAGCGATTATTTCTCTGATTCAAGTTGAATATACCGAAGGCTTCCCCGATACCTATGTTTTACCTCTGAGTTACGCCACAGAGGAACGGGCTGAAAAAATTCGAGAATCTATGCCTCAAACGGTTGTTGCTTCTCTGAAGGTTGATGATCAAGCGGGGATTTTGTTTGATGCGATCGCCGATGAGAACTTTATGGATGTACTGCGAGAGATGATTGTTAGCAAGGGCAATTATCCCGGTAGAATGGGGCGTTTAATTGCATCAGCAACCCGTGCGATTGACCAAGAAGGCGATACTCTCGAAGGTAGCTTAGAAAGCTGTCTGGAAAAAGGCGAACGAATGAATACCCTCGTTGTTTATGGTGGAAAGTTTTTGTTTAAACTGTTCCGACGAGTCGAAGAAGGCATTAACCCCGAACTCGAAGTCCGTCAATTCCTGGGAACTCGCGCACCTTTAGCCCATATCGCTCCCGTGATTGGTGGGCTAGAATATCGTCAGAAACAAGCTGAAGGCATGACTCTCGGGGTTTTACAGCCTTATATTCCGGATGCAACCAATGCTTGGACAGTGGCGGTGGATATTCTTCGAGATTACTTTGATCGGGCGGTAATTGAACACGTCAATTTAGAAGAAGTTCCACTCCCAACAGAAGAATTAGTGGACTTGATCAAAGAACCCGTTCCCGAATTAGCAGTTTCCGCAATTGGTTCTTATCTTAATAACGCTGAACTTTTGGGTCAACGCACCGCAGAGATGCACATTGCGTTATCCGCCGATCCTGAAAATCCTGACTTTGCACCTGCACCTTTTACGACGCTGTACCAACGTTCCATTTATCAATATTCTCGCAACCTGACTGGACAAGTTTTCCTGCGTCTGAAAAAGCAACTTCCGACTCTTCCCCTCGCGGCCCAAACCCTGGGACGTAAGTTACTGACTCGCAAAGACTATTTACTCGCCCGACTGCGACAGGTTCTCAATCTCAAAATTACAGCGATGCGAACTCGTTGTCATGGTAACTATTGTCTCGATGAAATTCTTTACACCGGGAAAGATTTTGTTGTCCTCGACTTTGAGGGAGAAGCCTACCGCACGCTTAATGAACGTCGGATGAAGCGATCGCCTCTGCGAGATGTGGCGGGAATGCTACTCTCGTTTGATTATGCCACACGGGTTGCCCTCCGCAATGAAGTTGAAAATGGCATGATTCGCGAAGAAAATCTACCCCAAATGCAAGAATGGGGTCAGTTTTGGTCAACTTGGGTACGAACCGCATTCCTCAAAGCTTATCTCCAGACTTCAGCCGAAGATCAATTTATACCCAGTAATCGGAATGAGTTAGAGGTTTTGTTAGAGTGTTACTTGTTAGAAAATGCCATTCAAGATTTAGGCAATTATCTGCAAGACTCGACTGACAATATGTTGGATATTTCTATTCAACTTTTGATTGATTTAGCTGTCGCGAAATAGTGAGACTGCGATCATCAAAGTCTTTCTTTACCCCTCTATAATCTCCCCCTAAAAGCAGGGCTGTTTCATTCTCAGTTAAAAATTGCCGGGGTTGATAGGGTGATGGGGTGATGGGGTGGTAGCCAGAAGGTTTAATTCCTTTCAAAAATAGCTTTTTGTTAATAAAAATCTTCCCGAGCTTCCCTACCTCCCTACCTCCCTACCTCCCCACAAATCAAGTTTTAGGGCAACGAAACGACCCGGCCCCTAAAAGGGGGAGACAGATTTTTCCCTCTTCTTTCAGGAGAGGGTTAGGGAGAGGTTCTCAAGTTCTGGGAACATGATGAATCGTGATAATTGTCACCGGATTTAGTGGAGAAAACCGAGTTAAATTACTAATCGGAACCGAACGAGATAACTGAACTTGCAACAACTGATAGTGCCAAATCGGTTCAATCTTAATTCGTTCTTGTATCCACTCTAATGCTAAATGCAAATGTTCTAACGTCGCTAGGGCTAAAACAATAATTCCACCCGGAATTAGCCTCACACTACACAGTCCTAAAATCTCTTCTAACTTTCCGCCACTTCCCCCAATAAAAATCCGATGCGGGGCGCGTAAACGATGCAACATTGCGGGTGCTTCTCCGTGAATAGAAATCACATTCGGAGTCTGAAACCGTTCTCGATTTTGCTCAATTAATGCCGTTCCTGCGGCTGTTTTTTCAACGGCATATAGGGTAGAATCAGGGAATAAACGAGCAATTTCGATAGAAACTGAACCCGTTCCCGCACCAATATCCCAAACAATTTGTTCCGGTTGTAATCCTAATTCTCCTAAAACTAACGTTCGGACTTCTCGCTTGGTCATCAAACCTGGGCGATCGCTAAAACTACAAAATAAAGTGTCCGGTATTCCTAAAAATGGAACTTGAGATAAATCTAGACTCGGAGAAATACTCGATTCTCGCAGTAAAATGACTACATTTAATGCTGAAAATTCTTGAGTCGAAATATCTTCAATTAACCATTGTTGAACCCGTTCCTCGGTTCCGCCTAAATTTTCACAGACCCAAAATTGATAAAATATTGCTAAATCCAGAGAAGAAAGTAAATTTGCGATCGCTTTTGGAGTATGATGAGTAGGATCGGTTAGAATTGCTATTTTTTCGGCACCTTGTTGAAGGGCTTGAGTTAATTGTTCAAAAGATCGTCCATGAGCGCTAAGAATTCGCGCATCTTGCCAAGGAACTTTAACTCGATTAAAAGCTAACTGAATTGAACTCACATGAGGATGAAACGTTAAGTATTCAGGCGGAAACTTCGCTAACAGTAACCGCCCCAAACCAAAAAATAAAGGATCGCCCGATACTAACACAACAATAACTGGATCGAGATCGGGTGTATTCGTTTCAAAACTGAGTAAATATTGTTGAATTTCGACTAAAGTTTCCGTGAGATCTCGTAATTTGATCCGAAATGCGGTATGATCGGGAAAATAACGCAAATGGCGATCGCTTCCTACCAAAACTGTCGCTTCATCCACGATTTGTCGCACAGACTCACTTAGCCCCGATACTCCATTCAAACCAATTCCAACTACTTGTATTGTCAATTTCTCTTACTCAAGCTAAACTCCGAATTGATTTATCCAATTAATCACTATACATTAGGATATTCTAGAAGCAGTAAACCCCAGAATTTACACTAAAATAATACAATAACCTACCCCAAAACCATAAACCCAAAAAAAACCAGCATTAACCTATCCGCTTCCCAAAGCATAAACCTCAAACAATTCAAATTATCCCATCTGTTTCCAGTTCCCACGCCAATACCAATAAAGCATTCAAAATCGCCGCCGCCACCGCCGAACCCCCTTTTCGCCCTTCAATTCTAATTTGAGGAACAGCAGTTTCAGCTAATGCCATTTTTGATTCTATAACAGAGACAAACCCCACAGGAACACCAATCACTAACGAAGGTTGAACCACACCTTGATTAATTTGCGAACACAGCGATAATAAAGCAGTCGGGGCGTTACCAATCACAAAAATTCCATCAGGATATTGTTCGGCTACTTTTAGGAGTCCTGTTTCCGTGCGAGTCTTTCCTGGAAGAGGAGTCGAAGCCTGTTCTATCGCAGAAATTAGAGGATTTTTGAAGGTTTTGGCGATCATCCCAGCAATTCCTTGCTTAACCATGCTAACATCTGTGATAATAGGTTTACGTTGATGTATGCTACTTATTCCTTGCTCGATCGCATCTGAACTGAAATGAATCAGTTGAGCGAGTTCAAAGTCTGCTGTAGCATGAATGACTCGACGAGCGATCGCATATTCTTGAGTTGTAAATTGATGTTCGCCAATCTCACGATCAATAATTTCAAAGGATTTTTGAGTAATCGTTCCATCAAGAGGTTTAAGCATTACTAAGTCCGATATCAAGTTAAATTTAATGAGAGTTGCTGATAGTCACTTTCTAGTTTTAATAATATTAACGGACTACTTTCCCCGGATTCAATTATACATTTTCCCACAAATTCAGCTAGCTTAACCGGAACTGCATTTCCAATCATTTGTTCGAGATCGGTTTTAGACCCTTCAAAAATAAACGTTTCAGGAAAGGTTTGAATATAGCTTCTTTCTATTGTTGTCAAGGGTCGAATATTCGCTGTAATATTGACTGGATCTCTAGGATGTTTCTGATAGGTTTTAGGAATAGGGCGGTTAACGCCTCTAACAGTTGGGCTGGGTTCATCGATGCAAAAGATTCCTCGACGTTGATAACTTCTGGGATGTCGATAATAATATTCGAGTCCAAGTTGATCGCCTAAATAGTCTCGAACCGTTGTCGGTTTTGAGGAAAGATTAGAGTCAAAAGTCTTCAAAAATTTGTTGTCTTTTCCACTCAATTCACCGATCCAAAAAAACCGCTTTCTTTTCTGCGGAACACCACATAAACTCGCATCAAATACTTTCTCAGTCAGTCCATAACCAGACTGTTTAAATAAGGTTTTAGCTTGAATATATTGACGACTTTTTTTAAATAATTCTACATTTTCCAGGATAAAATACTGCGGTTTGATTGTCGTGATAATATTACTAAATGCAAGCGTTAAGTCACCGCGCCCCAAATTTTCGTCTCGTTTTCCTGCACTCGAAAAATCTTGACAGGGAGGCCCCCCTACAATCATATTGGGTGTAAAGGGTTTAATCAGATTAACCGCAGCCTGAACATCTTGAAGATTACAAGAAAAAATAGGATGAGAGAAGTTATGTTGATAAACGTTGATCGCACTTTCCCAGTTATCAAAAGCAGCAACAAGATTAAATCCCGCTTGTTGTAAACCGAGAGATAATCCCCCGCACCCAGCAAATAAATCAACAACTCTCATCAAATCTAAAATTCTAAAACAGGCCAATTATTCTCCCGATAATAGTTTGTCATATCATCAAATTTGCGGAGTTCAGCCCGTTTAATGACAAATTCTTGGGGAGAGTCGATCCATTGATGATTAAAATCGGATAAAACGCTAGAGAGTGCATTTCGATCTAAATCTGATGGAATTGTACCAAAATATCCAAAGGTAATATGAGCGGTAAAATGGTATTGTTGCTCAATTCCTAACGCCATAAAACTAGGATTTTGATAAATAGCCCGTCGAAACTGTACAATCTCCTCGTAGGAACTTTCATCTCTGGGTGCTAAACAAACCCCAATGGCGCGAGTCATTACCATAAATCCGAGAACTTGCCAACGAATCGGTTGATCGATTAAATTAGCTTTGAACGCTGCAAAAGAATCTGCGATCGCATTTTGTAGCTTGTGTTCAAACTCAGGATCTTGACTGGCATCTCGATAGCCACTATCCCAAATCAAATCGGCTAAAGTTAAGTGTAAACTCTCAGGCGGTACCCGAACCCAGAGTTGGGAGTCCAACTTCTCACCCAGTTTCTCCTGAGTATTTTGTAAATTAACGTAAAAATCGTGATTTTCGGGGTCATCCGGTGCTGGAGGTGTAATGATGGTATAGCCCGGAAACGGAACCGCCTGTCGTCCACCGCCCGGAAGGAGTTTATACTTAGGAGACTCCTGGATGTGGTCTAATTGAGAATTATAGGTGTCTGGCAGCGTCATAGGTGCTACCCGATTCACGTAAACTTGATAACTATCGTCCAAATCTCTTTCCCCTTTTGTTCGCCAACCATTACCAATGCCAGTTTACCTTTACTGGGGAGATGATGAATTTGCTCTAGCCAAAGCAGTCAATGCTCTACGAGAGTCCATCCTCGATCCCAGTTGGTCTACTTTTAATTTTGACAAAATTCTGCCCGATTCACCCAATTCTATCATTTCTGGCTTAAACCAGGCGATGACTCCACCGTTTGGCTTTGGAAATCGGCTGGTGTGGCTGGTGAATACGGACATTACTCAACATTGTTCTCAAGAGGTATCCCAAGAGTTAGAACGGACGCTGGTTGCAATTCCAGACACAACAACCCTATTACTGACAACGGCCAAAAAACCCGATGGTCGTCTCAAGTCTACAAAATTGCTGAAACATCACGCAACGGTTAAAGAATTTTCTCGCATTCCACCCTGGAAAACGGATCTGATTGAACAACGAGTCAGACAAGCCGCCGTAGAGATGGAACTCAAACTCAACTTACCGGGTGTCAAATTGATTGCGGATGCAGTCGGGAACGATACCCAACAACTGTACAATGAGTTAGAAAAATTAAAACTTTATAGCGTCCATGATAACAAACCCATCAGTTCAGAGGCGATCGCGACTTTAGTTCAGTCTAATACTCAAAATAGCCTCAAACTTGCCCAGGCGATCAAAGCCGGAACGACACATCAGGCTTTAGAATTAATAGCAGCTTTGCTAGATCGCAATGAACCCGCTCTGAGAATTGTGGCGACATTGGTGGGTCAATTTCGGACATGGTTGTGGGTGAGATTGATGATGGAGCGACAAGTCAGCGATGAACGAGAAATTGCTAAAGCCGCAGAAATTGCCAATCCGAAGCGGGTTTACTTTCTGCGTCAAGAGGTACAATCCCTTCGTATTGAGCAACTCCAACAAACCTTACCGCTCTTGTTAGAATTGGAAACCCAGCTTAAACGGGGTTCCGAGCAAATCTCAACCTTGCAGACCCATGTTATCGCCCTCTGTAACCTGTTTCAATCTCCTCCTTCTCGGAGAAGTTAGCCGTTGAATTGAGCTTTGACCCTGGGAATATCTTGCCAAATCAGGTTACACAGCTTACAAAAACAGATAGTATCATTTAAGTTGCCAGTCACCTGAATCGAGAGGGTTAGTCATGCTAGACGAAAACCAACGCGATGCCAAACAACTCGCTAAACAAGGCGATCCTAAAGCGATCGCCAGTGCGATTAATCATTCCCTCAAGCCGAAAGGGATTAGTGCCGATGTCGTCCGAGATAATGGCTGTATTCATGTCATGCTTGAAGGCGAACAAGTCCCGAATCATCAAAAAGTTTTAGTGAACTTTATCGAGAACGGGATGAAAAAGCTGGATGTTGACTCGATCCATACGGTCAAAGTTTACGGACGTCAATTTGGAGACGACATTCCGATTTGGGAAGATGAAGTGATTCTCAAAACCCCTCCGCAAGAACCCATAAATCTTGAACCCGACTATCTGCCGCCTCAACCGGAGATGAACCCCGATCCGTTTGATGCGATTGATGATGATGACCATCTGATCGAGGACGATCATCTAATTGAGGATGATATTCCTGAAGAAGATCTCCCAGAGGAAATGATGATTGCTTCTGATGAAAGCAGCGAAGATTACGACTTCGATGATGAGAACATCGAACCAGACGAGATAGACGATCGCGTCGAGACAGACTACAACCCCGAAGAAGATGACGACTACGAAGATGAAGGTGACATCACAGACGAAGAGGAGAAAAATAGAACATTCCTGTATGTGCTATTAGCGCTTTTATTAGCTCTTGCTGTGTTAGCAGGATTACACTTGAGTGGGATTTATCCACTGCCTTTCCTCAGTAGTGGTTCGGAGTCTGAAGTTGATTCTGCCAGTCCAGAACAAGAAGAACAACCCTCTGAGGGGACTGATGATTCGACAACACCCACCGAAAACCCCTCTGAACCCACAGAAACGGCAGCCGATCCTTGGGTAGAGGCGGTTCGTAGTGCTAATCAAGCCTTTACTCTGTCTCAAAGCGCTCAGTCTCGAACAGATTGGGAAGCCGCAGCGAGTGAATGGAGACAAGCCGTTGAGAAGATGCAACAGGTTCCTCAGTCTAGTCCAAACTATCAAGAGGCTCAGAACAAAATTGTAGAATACGAGAAGAACCGTCAAGTTGCCCTTCAAAAAGCCGCAGATGCCTCGAACTAAACATTAATGAACCTTGAAGCCCTGCTGAGACTCAATCGTGTGATTCGGGTAATTGGCTTTGATGATGCTCCTTTTGAGCGTCACAGTGGCGAACAAGTCTCAGTTGCCGGGGTGGTCTGTGGAGGAACTCGGTTTGAGGGTATGGTTTGGTCAGAGGTGCAACCGGATGGCTGGGATGCAACAGACACCCTTTGTAACTTACTGATGAGAAGTAAGTTTTTGCCTCAGTTGCACTTGATTTTAATTGATGGGATTGGCTTTGGAGGGTTTAATTTAGTCGATTTACCTGAATTGGCGGCTCGACTGGAAAGGCCTTGTGTAGCGGTGATGCGCCGTCAACCGAACCTCCAAAAAGTTGAAGAAGCGTTGAGACGTTTACCGGATGCGGAGAAACGACTACAAATTTTGGGTCGTGCGGGTCAAATTCATACCTATCCGCCTTTTGTCTTTCAGGTTTGTGGTGAAAAACCAGATGCGATCGCGCAGGCTTTGGATCGCTTAACCGATTGTGGGAAAGTGCCTGAAGCTCTACGTTTAGCCCATTTAATTGGTGCGGCTGTGATCAAAGGCGAGAGTGGTAGCCAAGCTTAGATGTTGTTGATCGACAGATAATTCTGGATATATTGCCAATGTCGATCCCCACAATTGGCCTTTAAATAGTCTCTGGTTTGACGATTAATAACTAATTCTCCTTCTGAGGTATAGGAGAGATCTTCACCCTCTTGAATATCATAATTAGGGGTATGATTGAGATTGCTCAGAGTAGAAGCCATTTGAGCCAGGGAACGATGTTCCTGTATCCAGTCACAGGGGTCAGGAATTGTATCTGATTCTAAGTTACCCTGGTTGTCTTGGGTTTGAGAAGGTGAAAACATTTTAATTCTAAACCTCATATTTGTGACTAACAATAGCCACCTAAATCATGACGAAATTTTGAGCAATTGAGGGTGATGCCCGTTTCTGGGAATGCTTGATCTTTTCTAGATGTTTTGATGATCAAGATCACAGAAATCTGAAGGATGTGAATTAATTGCGTCCAAAGGTGGGGTTTTGCCAGTTGTAATAGTTGGGAAAGACAAAGTTGGTGAAGGAGACGGAAATACTAATATCTAATGCTCTGACATGATGCCACCAACCCACTGGAATAAAGATTACCTCTCCCGGGCTTAAAATAATTTCAATGGGTTTAATATTTTTGTAGAGTGGATATTTCTGATAGTTAGGATTTTCGGGATCGACTTGACTGAAAACTCCTACATGATTATAAATATATGGGGTTTGGCGAGGGGGAATTAATAAAATTCGTTTCCGACCCAAAACTTGAGCGAGCATTAAATTAACAGGATCGTGATGTAAGGGAGTAATGGTTCCAGATGAACCAAACCAGAAAAAGACTCGTCGCGAGGTATCTTCGAGGTTAAGATATTCCGGGAAAACTTCAATATCATTCATTAACCCTTTCATTTCTTCTCGGTCTAACGCTCCATTATTCGCTACCATATAATAATCATTACTTTCTCCTTTTTCCACTATCCAATCGACATAGTCTTTCATCAACAGAGTTTGGCGGTGTTTTTCAACATTCAGTTCATATTCCGGATCGCTATTACGATTAGCTTGCACTTCGACTGTCGCTTCACCATAATATTGTTTGAGATATTGGGGATTCCAAAGGTTTAAAGCCTGCCAATTCTGCATAATATCGGTTAAAATGACAGGCTTGTTTTGAGAATAATATTGTTCGAGAAATTCGCTTTGAGAAATGCGGACTCGACGTTCCACCGTTTCTCCTAAACTCGAAAGGGTAGAAAGCTGATGTTGAATTTGGAGAATTGACTCTAATTTTCGCAGTTTCTGAATAAATTGATCGGCTGCTTTATAATAGGGATGACGGGGAGCTTTGGTCACTTCTTCGAGGGCGAGTTTAACGTCAATTCCATGTTCTACCATTCGCTGCACTAAGCTATCGTCTGACTGATTTAACAGTTTATTAACAGCTACCCAAGTTTGCCAAGATTCTGGGACTTGTGGTTCAGGCTCCGAGGGTAAATTTAATTGTTGTGCTAACCATTGGAGGCTGACTTTTTGTTCATCTTCCAATGTGATTTGCAGCGGTGGCAGCGTAATTTTTAGAGGTTTTGAATTGTTCATTTTAGCTCAATTTAAAATGGGATTAACAGCAGAATATGGCAGAATTTTAATCTAAATTTATAGCATTCTTATGAGATTTTGTCAATTTACTTTCAGGTGTTATCACCATAATCTATTTTTAGGTTACACCGAAAAAGGAGCTTTGTCATCGAGTGTGCAGAAAAATTAAAACAATGCCTAAGACGATTGTAGCCACTGACGAGTTCCAAAAGATTGACAGGAACGGCTGGCAATTTCGGCAGAAACTGTTAAGGCTTTGACGAAAGATCTTTGCAGGATAAAATGACAGAATGCTCCATGAAAAACATCACCCGCTCCTAAAGTATCAACGGCATGAATGGAAGGAATGTCAATATTTCCCTCTCGGTTTGGGCTACGATACTGAATCGGTTTTTCGCCTTGAGTTCGGGCAACAAATAAAATATCCATATCATAGAAATAAGCAAAAATATCAGCCACATTTTTACAGTCAGGTGGATAAAAATTTTCTGAACAAATCGCATAATCAACGTAAGGCAAAACTTTTTCTAGTCCAGGTTTCCAGCTTCCTCCATCAATCACAACCGGGATTTCCTGTTCTTGGGCGAGTTTAGCGAGATGTTGACTGACGGGGATTTGATGCCCATCAATTAAAATAATATCGATCCCCTCTAAACAATTTTCAGGTAAACTTTCTAAAGATGCTTGTGACTTGACAGCGTTAATCGAAACCACTGTGCGATCGCCTGTTGTCGGAGTCACTAAAATAGAAGAAACTGGCGGCGGTTCACAACGGTTGGGATCTAAATCGGTTAACATTACATTTTGTTGAGTTAAATCTGCTCGAATCAGTTCAGTGATGGGATGAGTGCCAACAACACCGAAAAGTTGAGTCTGATTATTCAGAGAACTAAAGGTAACTGCTGCATTCGTTGCAGGTCCGCCTGCGGCTACGGTATAATCACTAGCAACAACTTTTTGATTTAGAGCTGGATATTCACTGACTCCATAGAGGAAATCTAACGTTACTAATCCAACAAATAATCCATTATGAGTCATCAGAACATCCGAAACTATTTCTATATTTCAGTGTTTAGCATTTTTCAATAAATTTTGCGGTGTATTGATAACTTATTTTAATTTTCTGTAAACTGATCAAGAATGAATGTAAAACCGGGAACGCTTTATATCGTGGGAACGCCGATTGGAAATCTCGGTGATATGACATTTCGTGCGGTTCAAACGTTACAAAACGTTGATATTATCGCCGCAGAAGATACTCGACACACTGGAAAACTTTTGCAGCATTTTCAAATCCCAACGCCTCAGATTAGTTACTATGAACATAATCAACATCGTCGCATTCCAGAACTGCTGGAAAAATTGCGTCAAGATAAAGCGATCGCCTTGGTAACAGATGCGGGAATACCAGGAATCTCCGATCCCGGATACGAACTGGTGAAAGCAGCGATTGAGGCGGGAATTCCCGTGATTCCAATTCCGGGTGTGAGTGCTTGTTTGACTGCATTGAGTGTTTCAGGCTTAACCACAGATCGATTTGAATTTGAGGGATTTTTACCGACAAAAACGAAACTGCGACAGCAACGACTACAAGATTTGCGATCGCGATCTCACACCCTGATTTTATACGAATCGCCCCATCGTCTTCGACAAACTTTAGCCGATTTAGCCGAAAGTTTAGGAGGCGATCGCAATATCATGTTAGGTCGAGAGTTAACTAAACTTCACGAACAATTTTGGCGCGGAACGATTGCAGAAGCGGTTGAATATTACCAAGATTGTGAACCGAAAGGAGAATTTACTTTAGTCGTGGCGGGAAAGGTTCAAGACACACTTCAATTCTCAGAAGATGCGATTAAAGCCGAGTTAGAAGAACTCCTCCGTCAAGGGTTAACGCGATCGCAAGCTAGCCGTCAACTCGCTCAAAATACCTCCCTTCCTCGACGCCAAATTTATCAACTCGCCCTGACTTTAGATGAACAAGAGAGTTCGGGAGAGATCAGATGATTTTTATAAAGGGGTAAATTTCAGGGATTGGAGACCCGTTAATCTCTAATTCTAGAAGATTTTCACGAATAATTGTCCTTAATCTACATCTCTCCATCCACAAAACTTTTGTAAAGAATCATCGTCTGAATAGATCTTTATTTTACAAAAGCATTACAATATCATTAGTTTTTTCTGACTGCTTTTTTATAAAATAAAATTGATCAATTTGATGTCAATTCAACAGTAACATAACAGAAGGAACTATTTGCCATGTCTGGAATTAAAGCTACGAAAAAACTCTTGATGGGGGTTATGACTGTCGGATGTATAACATTAGGAATTTCCCCAGATGCTGTTGCGATTCGTTTAAATTTTCTGGACTCTTTCGCCGCACCCTCCGATCCGGATCGAGGTAACATTGATGATGGTATTGCTTTTAATCCGAATAGTGGGAATTTGTTTATCTCTGATGATGATCTTGTTGTAGAGGTGACAACAGAAGGAACATTTGTTTCATCATTTATTCCGACAGGATTTGATAAGGTTCATGGCTTAAGCTTTTTACCGAATGGGAATTTATTACTCAGTGATATTGACTCAGAGAGAGTAGTTGAATTTACAACAGATGGAACACAAGTAGCGGGAGGAATTGATATTGATGTTAAACCACCGAGTGGTACACCGGATGGAGTCGTTTATAACCCCTCTACCGATACAATTTTTGTCGCAGACGATCCAGATGAAGCGATTTACGAATTTAGTTTAGCAGGTTTATTGTTATCAACTCTGGATACACGATCCCTCTTTTCTGAATTTGATGAACCCGAAGGGATTACAATTGATTCACTCACGGGAAATCTCTTAGTGGTGGATGATTCTGGCGGAACAAATAGCCTGTATGAAATTACAACAACCGGACAATTAATTTCTCAAATTGATTTGTCTGCGTTAACCGGGTTTAGCGATCCAGAAGCGGTAACAATTGATCGCACAAATAACCGACTTTATGTTGCTTTTGAGGAGGAAAGCCGGATTGGAGTATTTGAAGTTCAAGCTGTTCCTCAAGCTGTTCCTGAACCTGTGACAATTTTCGGAAGTTTAACGGCTTTAGGAATGGGATCAGTATTGCGGAGAAAACAAAAGTCAGCACGCCATAAAGAAGAGAGTAAGCTTTAAACTATCAAGGATTAAATAGACTCTTTGGGAGGAAAATAGAGTCCTCTTTTCTCCTCTCAATTCAGTATTTATAATGAGTTAGCGATCGCGCGATTTCGACCTTTATTTTTAGCTTCATAAAGAGCTTCATCAGCTATTCGGAGTAAAGTTTGTCTCGCTAATTCCAGATGAGGAACTGTAGAAGACACACCTAAACTCAAGGTCACATAAGGTTCAACAATCGATCTTTCATGGACAATTCTCAATCTTTGAACAGCCTCACGGATTAAATTCGCAACATTTAAACCCCCTTCTAAGGGAGTATTCGGTAAAATCACGACAAATTCTTCTCCCCCATAACGAGCCGCCAAATCGGCTGGACGTCGAGCCGAGCGGGAAATCGCTTGAGCAATTTCTTTTAAACAGCGATCGCCTTCTTGATGTCCATAGAAATCATTATAAAGCTTAAAGCAATCAACATCACATAAAATCACAGATAAGGGTTGTTTTTCCCGTGCGAGTCGTCTCCATTCTCGCTCGAAATATTCATCAAAATAGCGACGATTATAAATTTGAGTCAGACTATCAATTTTGGCTAAACGTTCTAATTCGATGTAAGCCACTCGTAGAGATTCTTCTGACTTTTTGTGCATCATTAAAGCTGCGAGTTGCGCGGCGACTCCACTGACCAATTCAACGACGTGAGTATCCGGTGGCATTGCTTCTTTTTTAAAAAAGACTAATACCGCTAAAATTCGATAACCAAAAATCATCGGTACAGCCAAAGCGGCTTTTAATTCTGCCTCTTTCGCTGCTTGATAGCGAGGAAATTTATCTTCTAATTCTAAAGAAACATTCTCCATCGATTCCGGTTGATGAGAAGACCAAACTCGCCCCACTAATCCTTGATCTTGAACAAATGTAAACTGCTGACTCAAGTGAGAAAATTCCTCTAAAATCGGATCGGGACAGGAATTAATTTGACTCGCTTTATAAACCATCACATCTTCATTCGGAATCCAAGCTTCTGCATAGTCCCAATCGATGACTTGACAGACTTCATGGAGCATCACTTCCAAAGCCATTTCATAGTCCCAGGCTTCACTAATCGCCTGCGTCATTTTTAACAAAAGCCGAATTTCGATTTCCGCCTGCTTACGCTCCTTAATCTCTTGTTGAAGCTGTTGATTTTGTTGAACTAAAAGCTTTTTTTGCTGCTGAATTGTTAATTGATTGGCAACGCGCACCAACACTTCATCCACCTGAAAGGGTTTAGTGATGTAGTCACTGCCTCCAACTTGAAACCCGGTAACTTTATCAAAAGCACTTTCGAGAACACTAATAAAAATTACAGGAATGGACGAAGTGATGGGGTTTGCTTTGAGGTGGCGACAAACCTCATAACCTGTCATATCAGGCATTTGAATATCGAGCAGAATTAAATCCGGTAGCTCGACTTTCACGGTTTCTAATCCAATATATCCGCTACGTGCTTTTCTGACTTGATATCCTTTTCGGGTCAGTAAAGCAGATAGTACCCGTAGATTATCAAGATGATCGTCAATGAGAAGAATATTTGCTAAAGATTCGGACATACTTAGATTTTGAGCAAAAAGGAAAGCTCTCTTATTAACATTATCTCAAACAATCTCGTTTTCTCGCCAGGAAGCGCGACAGTAACGATTTGACGATTAGATCGGGTCTATTTTATTAATTTATCCTTGGTGGATGATTGTTGGTCTAATTTTCTTTACAATGTTAAGTCAGGTAAAGATATTATGCAAATCGTGAGATAGGACTTATGGGATTATTTGGATTTAACAAAAAAGTTGCCATGCCGAAGCCGGAAGAGGCTTTGCCTGGGCGTTCACAGTCGATGCCAGTACCGCAGGCTCACTTCGTCAACGGAAACCCTCTCAAAGCGCCTTACCCTGAAAACATGGAAAAGGCGATGTTTGGCTTAGGTTGCTTCTGGGGTGCAGAACGTAAGTTTTGGCAGCAGTCTGGAGTGTACACGACGGCTGTGGGTTACGCCGCCGGATATACGCCTAACCCAACGTACCAAGAGGTTTGTACAGGTGCAACGGGTCACAATGAGGTTGTGCTTGTGGTTTACGATCCTCAAGTGGTCAGCTATGAACAACTGCTGAAAGTATTCTGGGAAAGCCACAATCCGACTCAAGGAATGCGTCAAGGTAATGATGTCGGAACGCAGTATCGTTCGGGGATTTATGTCTATTCAGACGAACAACGCAAGTTAGCTGAAGCCTCACGGGATGCCTATCAGCCAGCACTTTCTCAGGCGGGATATGGAACTATTACCACTGAAATTATCGACGCACCTGAGTTTTATTTCGCTGAAGACTATCATCAGCAATACTTGGCGAAAAATCCCGGTGGATATTGCGGTTTAGGTGGAACAAAGGTTCAATTACCTGAATCAAGCGCAGATTTTTCAGTTAGTAATGCTTAGTGAGCAATAACTGTCAGTATTAGCATATTGGGGTGGGTATGGCTCGCCCCATTTTGATTAACGTCGTAGATAAATTAGATTATCAGTTCTGAAATCATCATCGTCATCATCGTCATCATCGTCATCGGAAGGATCATCATCAGGAACAATAATTGAGCGCAAAAATTCTGCACTTTCTTCTGGTAAAGCCGTATTAATATACATTCCACTGCCTAACTCAAACCCAGCAGAAAGAGAAATTCGAGGAACGACGGCTAGATACCAATGAAAATATTCTGTATGTTTAACTGAGGTCGGAATTGAACGAATTGTATAGTTATAATCGGGATTATTTAAGCCATAATAGACTTTCGCTAAAATGATTTTTAAAGTTTGGGCTAGATCGCTAATTTCTCCATTGGTAATCTCATCAAAAGAGGAAGAATGACGGCGAGGAAAAATCCAAATATGAAATGGAGACAGAGCAGCATAAGGAATAAAGGCAACAAAATGTTGACTCTCCAGAATAATTCGCTCTTGAGCCTTGAGTTCGTCTTCTAAAGTCCGACAAAAAATACATTCTCCATTATCATCATAATAACGAATCGCTTCAGCAGTGCGATCGCGCCATTGATAGGGAACAATGGGTAAAGCCGCAATTTGAGAGTGAGGATGTTCTAGAGAAGTTCCAGCCCCTCGTCCATGATTTTTAAAAATTATAATCGTTTCAATGCGCGGATCTTTGCGTAAATCTGAGTATCTTTTGCGGTAAACTCGTAGAATATTTGTAATATCTTCAACACTCATTAAAGCTGTGGTTAAATCATGGCGATAATGTTCAATCACAATTTCGTGACATCCCACCCCAGATAGAGAACGAAATAGACCATCAATGTGTCGAATTCGCTCTCCACTGCTTGATAAAGCCGGATATTTATTCCCCACAACCCGCACTTTCCAATCCTCTCCTATCCCTTCACCCAGTCGCATTGATTCCTCTGTTCCGGTGAGATGTTCGTTCCCCAAACAAAAGGGACAATCTGGACGATAGCGGGGAATTTTGACGGAGGAAACTTCAGGTTGAGTAAATTCATGGGGACGTTTTGCCCGTTCTGTGGCAATAATCACCCAATCTCTTGTAATTAAATTTTGTCTTAACTCAGTCATCTAATTCAATTAAAACTCTAATTATAAAATTAGAGGTCTGGAATCTTGGTTAAGTTTCAGAATATTTTAAAACTCTTCAGGATTTTACATTGATAACCCTCGCTTTGTCATCAAGTAAATAGCAAAACTTCCTAACCAATGACTGCCACTATATTGAGTCGCAGAGATTAAATTTAGACTTTGTTCTCGATGAACTTGAGTCACAGCTTCTAAAGCAGGAATCCGTAAATCATTGGTCGGTAATCCCGAAATAATCCCTTCTAACATCCAGGCACGACTTAAGTTTAAACCATCAAAATGAGACTCAGCATAATCTTCAGGATTCTTGACACAGACAGGTTTTAACCAATCAATTTGTCTTTCAGTTGGAATTTCCGGCAAAAATTGACTCAACCATTCCGCGAAATCCTCTCTCGAAAGTAAGCGTCGCATTAAGTCGGCTTCGGCTAAAGTGGGTGAAAGGAAATCATATCCCCAGGGTTCTAAATGAAGGGGATAGTTACAATCTTTTAGATAAAAATTACGAATTTTTTCGGCAAGTTCTGGAATTAAATCCGGATCATAAACAATAGCCCAATCCCAAATTAAACCGAAAGAAAATGCCGTTTGAGCGTGACTTCCCGTTCGATTTGGATAAGATAAATGTTGCCACCATTTTTGCAGATTTTGAATCGCTACAGTTTCCAAGGGTTGCAGAATTTCGAGCCAATTTTGAGCTGGATACTCTTGCCATTCTCGCAATTCAGTGGTCAGTTGTAAAAGCCAAGCTAAACCGTAGGGACATTCAAATCGAGGTTGAGCTTGCAAGTGAGAAACTTCGGCTGTAATATGTTCAACGGTGATATTTTGAGTAATGGTATCTTGGGCAATCTTGCGAAAAGATGCCTCTGGAAATAGCCGAATTAATCGGACGAGCATCCAGTGATTATGAACGGCTGAGTGCCAATCTAAGCATCCATAAAAAGCGGGTGTTAGTTGACGGGGAGGAATAAAATCTTCGCGACTTTTCAGCAAATATAATTGAGCATGGGGATATTCTCGAAAGACACATTCGAGAGCAAACTGGGCAAAGTAATCGGCTATTTCGAGGTTAAATTGATCGGATTTCACAACAAAAACTTTAAGATTTTCTTTAAGAATTCCAGCTTAGATCATCAGTCTATCATCACGATATCACAAGTCCGTCCTCAATTTAAAGGGCTGGAAACTTTCGCGGCTTTAGCTTGTTCTACATTCACACTTGCCAAAATCACTAAGCCCACAATAAAGAATACAATTAAAGAGAGTATTGCTGTCCGGGAAGTTCCCGTAAATTGACGAATCAAGGCAAAGGTTAACGGCCCAATAATCGCCGATCCTTTATTGAAAATTGAGTAAAATCCGTAAAATTCAGCCGCTGCATGAACCGGAATAATGGAACCATAAAAAGAACGACTCAAAGCATTAGAACCGCCCTGAACTAATCCGACAACTCCACCTAAAATAAAATATTCTGTGGGTGTCGTTAAAAAATAAGCATAAATTACCACAAATGACCACCCCAATAAACTCACAATTAAAGCATTTTTAGCTGAGATTTTTTCCGCCAACTTACTAAAGGCTAATGCACCGCCCACACTCACAAATTGAATCACTAATAATGTAATCATCAAAATATTTGTGGAGAAGTTTAATTCTTCTGTTCCATAAATTGTTGCCATTGCCACAACCGTTTGAATGCCGTTACTGTAAATCATGTAGGCAATTAAAAAGGCTAATAACTGTTTAAATACAGATAACTTTCGCACGGTAACAACAGTCCGAATTATTCCGACCTTTAAATAAGCGATTACAGCCGGAAGATGACGGTACTCCGCAGGCAATGTCTCAACGGAGGGCGGTTCTTTCAAATATAAAAAGGTAAAAATAGCAAAGCCGCCCCACCACAAACCCGCCATTAAAATTGCGAATCTAGCTGCTAATTCTGCCGAAATTCCTAATACGGGATGGGCAGCAATTAATCCCAAAGAAAGGGCGAACTGTAAGCCGCCTCCCACATAACCCAAAGCAAATCCTTTCCCAGAAATCCAGTCCATTTCATCTTCAGAAGCGAGACTCGGTAGAAACGCATCATAAAAAATATTTGCACTAACAAAGCTGACTTGAGCAATCAAAAATAGAATAATAGTTAGAATAAAATCTCCAGCTTGTGAAAAGAATAATAAACAAGCCGCTAAACTTCCACTATAGCAAAATGCCATCAGAAACTTCTTTTTGGAAGCCGAAAAATCAGCGATCGCTCCAATAATTGGGGCAATTAAAAAAACAATAAAAGCAGAGAAACTAATTAAAAATCCCCAAATCGCGGTTGCACTGTAAACACTTCCGGCAAAGGTTATACCGCCTTCAGGTACGATAACAGCCGCAAAATAGGCAGGCAATACCGCCACAACAACAGTCGTGATATAGGCAGAATTTGCCCAGTCATACATCAACCAACCGAAAATTTGCTTTTGATTGTCAGACATCCTTAAATTGGTCATTAGCCGTTAAAATAGATATTCTAGCTAAAGATTTGCAGTTTGAACCCATAACAATAAAACTTATGCCACGCACGCCTGTTTTATCCTTTGATCGCGGAACTTTACTTTTACATCCTCCACCAAAAGCCAAAGCCTGGATTGATTTTGCGACTTGGGATGATCGAGTGGAAAAGTTTCGGATTCCGGCAATTTATTATCGTTCCTTGATTCATTCTCTGCAATCTGATGCGGTTAATTTTATCGATCAAGCCGAGGATTTTCAAGCCTTAGAATTTGTGCCGAGTGTGGAGATGGAACCCTATCCCCATCAACAAGAAGCATTAACCGCATGGCAACAAGCCAAACGTCAAGGTGTGGTGATTTTACCGACGGCTTCGGGGAAAACTTATCTCGCACAACTGGCAATGCAAGCCACATCAAATAGTGTTTTAGTTGTTGTGCCAACCTTGGATTTAATGCACCAATGGTATGCTCATTTAAAGGCAGCTTTTCCGGATTTAGAGGTGGGTTTATTGGGGGGTGGTTCGCGAGATAAAACCCCAATTTTAGTAGCGACTTATGATAGTGCTACCATTCATGCTGAAACAATTGGGAATAAGTATGGGTTACTCGTATTTGATGAATGTCATCACTTACCAACAGATTTTTATCGGGTGATTGCGGAATATGCGATCGCACCTTATCGTTTAGGTTTAACGGCAACTCCAGATCGTTCGGATGGAAAACATAGTGATTTGCACTATTTAATTGGGCCAAGTGTTTACCGGAAAACACCCGAACAGTTAGCTGGGTTAGCCTTAGCTGAACACAAAAAGGTTCAAATTTATGTGCGGCTTTCTCCACAAGAACAGAAGGTTTATCAGGATAAAATACAACTGAGAAATGATTTCTTAAAAGAGAATAAAATTAGATTAGCGAGTTTAGAAGGGTGGAAAACATTTGTGGTGGTGAGTTCGCGATCGCCAACGGGAAGACAGGCAATGCTCGCCCATCGTCAGGCGAAAGAAATAGCACTTTGTACAGAAGGGAAATTGCGAGTTTTAACCAATCTTCTCTCCCAACATTATCCAGAAAGAACACTAATATTTACCGCAGATAATGCCACTGTTTACCGGATTTCTCAATCTTTTTTAATTCCAGCTATTACCTATCAAACTCCTGTTAAAGAACGGCATCAAATTTTATCAAAATTCCGCCAAGGTGAATATAAAACGCTTGTCGCTTCTCATGTTCTTAATGAAGGAGTTGATGTTCCTGATGCTCGCATTGCAATTATCTTGTCTGGAACCGCTTCTGAACGAGAATATATTCAACGCTTAGGGCGAGTTTTGCGAAAAGGAAGTCAAGCCAATAAACAGGCAATTTTGTATGAAGTTGTTACCGAAAATACCGCCGAAGAACGAACTTCACAACGGCGAAAAGGTCAGACTCAGTCTTTACCTCCCCAGACAAAATCTCAACCCCAATCTCAGCAATTAGAACTGTTAAAATATGGAACGAAGACCCGACCCGCAAAACGAGCCGCTGAATCTTCCCGAACCTGGAAAGAAGATGAAGCTCGACCGTCTTCTGAGAATGAAGAAGAATAACCCTCAAAAAAGAACGAAAATACTTGTGTTTTGAACATAAATGAGATACTATAGATTAAAAATTCAAAGTTTGATTGAAATTATTGGGTTAAATTATCCCGATCAACTGCAAATATGACCCTTTCAAAAACCGAAGCGAAACAACAGCTCGAACGCTTAATTTACTACGATGAATCTTCCTCAGAGTGGGTTCAGGATGTTTGGGATATGAGTCCAACTTTAGGAGAAAGTGCAGCCAAATTAGTTGAAGCCTTTGATGCTTTAATCGAATATTGTCCAGAGGAGCAACTCGAAAAAATGTTGCAAACTTTGTACCAAGACCATTTAAAGTAGATTAAGCTCTCTAAAAAAAGAAAAAATGAATTCAGCCTATTTTCGAGGTTAGCCCTGAGAAAATTGACTGTCACCTCTGTCTATCAACCTCTCTAAATTCTCGATGTCTCTCTCAGGAGAAACTTAAACAAACTCCCTCAACCCCGCTACTCACCCAGGAACGGAAATCACCAAGCGGGACTAATATTGGACGAATCTACAGAATTGAGGAATGTTTGTGATAAACTCCTTATCTGTACGGAAATAGTCAGTCGAACAAATAGGAAGAATGAATTCTGAAGGTTTTGGATTTGAGGTATCAAAAGCAGCCAAAGAGCTACTTTCTCCTGAAAAGTTAGAGCAACTTAGAACCTCCTTTGCTCAGATTGATAGCAATCACGATGGTAAAATTGTGCTAGAGGAATATTTACAATATTTGCTAGAGCAAGAAAAAAAGAAATTAATCAAGCAATTTAAACACCTGGATGCCAATCAAGACGGTTGTATTGAGTTTGAAGAATTTCTAATGGCAAGTGAGCCAGATTATAACATCCTTAAAAAGTTTCGAGAATTTGATACAGATGGCAATGGTTTACTTTCGTTTCAGGAAGCGTTAGAAATTGCTAATCAGTTATATCTACCGATAGAGGCAGAAGAACTCAAAACGATTTTACAGGAAGCTGACCATAATGGAGATGAACAAGTTACCTTTTATGAATTTTTAGGGGCGATTAACCGTTTTGGTTTCCAATAGTTTCGAGTCATGGGCGATCTCACAGGCGATCGCTCTTTTTCTGATTAGAAAACGATTAATCCTGATTAAGACAATGTACAATTTGAGTGGCACGAGTCAAAACACTCTACTGAAAGTCTTGTCATGTCTGCATAATTCGTTTTAAAACGGTTTGAGCTTGTAGTTGTGCTTCAGCACTACAGGGTTATCAGTGCGCGTGTATCGCCACTATCGTGTACTCAATATTCACAGGAGAAAAATGAGTCAAATTCAAACAATTTCTGGACAGGGAATTCCTCTGGTGGGTAATGATATTGATACGGATCGAATTATTCCCGCTCGGTTTTTACGCTGCGTCACTTTTGACGGTTTAGGGGAACAAGCATTTGCAGATGACCGTCTACAATCTCAAGGCAATCATCCCTTTGATTTACCTCAGTACCAAGGCGCGAATATTCTAGTTGTTAATGGCAACTTTGGCTGTGGTTCCTCACGAGAACACGCACCACAAGCCCTTTCAAAGTGGGGAATTAAAGCAATTGTTGGAGAAAGTTTCGCAGAGATTTTTTTCGGAAATTGTGTTGCTATTGGAGTCCCTTGTGTGACAGCAACGCCGGACAATATTCAACAACTACAACAAACCTTACAAGCTAATCCTCAACAATCAATGACAGTGAATTTAGAGACTCTTGAAGTAGAATGTGGGGATTTAAAGCTAAAGGCGGAGATGAACCCTGGATCGCGACAAATGTTTCTGACTGGAACTTGGGATAGTTGTGGTCAATTGTTAGCTAATGTTCAAGAGATTAAGACCACAGCGAGTCAATTACCATACGTTAACTGGGTAAACGCTACCGTAAGCTAAAGGGATGGTTAAAACGAGGGTTGATAGTCACACCTGTATGTTTTGCCTCCAAAATGTCGGTAATGCGATCGCTCACAGTTTAGTCCATTCAGTCCATTTGCTGAAGCATTCCTGACTCAATTTTCACGTTCCACTAACAAGTCATCCACTGCTTCTTGTAAGAAATACTCCCTCAGCCAAGTTTGAGTGCGGCAAATATCTCGATTAAACTCTAGATACACAGCCCCAACCACAGCTTCTAAGTTCTGAGCAAGTATCTTTTTTTGTTCATGCTCAGGTTTATAGGTATAGTTTGTTCCCAAGCAACAAAGCTCTCTGAAATTTAGCTGTTCAGCGAACTTTGAAAGGGTTTGAGTGGCGATCAGATCGCTCTTCAGCAGTGATAATGTCGCTTGACCTAGCTCAAAACAGCGATCGCAAAGATAGTTACTGACCAAGGTACTAAAAACCATTGAACCCATGTTCACTAAATTAATGTGTTCAAGGGTTCGCAGTCTTTTTTGAGAAGGGGTGAGAAAAGGATCTTCAGCAATGTATTCAGTGTCACTCAGAGCCGCTTCCAGAAGTTCCAGACGACCGAAAGGATTCAGACTAACCACATCTTTCAAAGCTTCGAGGGTCATCAACATAAGCCAACTCAACAAATCGTTAAAGCAACCCAGACTACAAATAATCATAGACGGTTTACGGACACAAAACTGTAATACAATCAACTCAATACTAAAAACGGATAGAAAAGCGGATTCATGGATTTATTGAGTGCAAAGGTCAATATACCTATACTTTTATACGATCCCCGAATCAGTTTTTCTAGCTTGATCTCTCTTTTTATACCGAGATAGCACCGTATTTAAAATCTCTATTGTGATATTATTTACATGATGTCGAGTCTAACTTTAAATCGTCAAAGTGCTTGTTTTGGAGGTGTTGTTGGGTTCTACAGCCATCACTCCTCGGTTTGTGATAGTGTGATGCGGTTTTCAGTTTATCAGCCGCCCCAAGCTCAGTCAAACCCGGTCCCAGTGCTTTATTTTCTTTCCGGTTTAACCTGTAGCGAAGAAAACTTTATGGTAAAAGCGGGCGCTCAACGGTTAGCCGCAAAATATGGTTTAATGCTCGTTGTACCCGATACCAGTCCTCGTGAGACGGGAACACCCGGAGAAGATGAAAACTGGGATATGGGAACAGGTGCGGGGTTCTATATCAATGCTACAGAAGATCCCTGGAAAGCCCATTATCAAATGTATAGCTATGTCGTTGAAGAACTTCCCCAACTGATCGCCGAAAATTTTTCAGTTCTCCCCAACAAGCAAGGCATTTTTGGTCATTCAATGGGGGGTCATGGTGCGTTAATTTGTGCATTAAAAAACCCTCAAAAATATCTTTCTGTTTCTGCATTTGCACCCATCGCCGCCCCGATGCGATCGCCTTGGGGTCAGAAAGTTTTCACGACATATATAGGAAACGATCAGGAAAAATGGCGTCAATATGACGCGAGTCAGTTAGTCCTACGAGGAAACTTTAACCGACCCATTTTAATTGATGTGGGAACGGACGATCCTTATTTGGCGCAAGGACAGTTATTACCCGAAGTATTCAAGCAATCTTGTTTAGAAGTGGGTCAATTATTAACGCTGCGAATGCAACCCGGATACGATCACAGCTACTACTTTGTTTTGAGCTTTATTGAAGATCATATCCGTCACCATGCGATCGCTTTAAGTGATTCTTCGATACAAGATTAAAGTAAGCTGAGAGTAGCAAAATTTTAAAGGGATTGATGTAAAATCAGGCGGTTTCCTAGCGGATCGTAAGCATAAATTTCTCGACCATGAGAAGCCGTTAAAATTTCTCCGAGTGGTGGATAACCCAAAGCCGATAATGTAGCGATCGCAGAGTCTAAATTCACCACCTCCAAACACAAACTTATCCCGGTTTTAGCCTCAGATACAAACTCCTCAATTTGAGTGGCTTTCGGTTTAAAAATCCCCAGCTTCAAACCGGGAAGTTGAAATTCTGCATAAACATTAGGAATCAAAGATTGAGGCTGAATGCCGAAAAGTTCAGTATAAAATTGAACTAAAATTTTAAGATTGGGTGCAGCTAACGTGACAAATACATCGATACATTGTAAAACCATAATGGCAAAGTCGTTAAATTTAACGCTAAAACTGTAAAGATGGGACGAATCTTTTTATCCGCAGGTCATGGGGGGTTTGAGAACGGAGTCCGAGATCCGGGAGTAATTGCGGGTGGAACCACAGAAGCCCAAGAAATGATTTGGATTCGGGACTTAGTGGCGGGGGAATTGCGATCGCGCTCTTTTCAAGTGTACGTTGTTCCAGACGATCTCTCTCAAGTCGGAACGGTAGACTGGATTAACTACTACACTCGCTCTGGAGATGTGGCGTTAGAATTGCAGTCAGGCGGCTCATCAAATCCTAATGTGCGGGGTGTAACCGTATTTTATATTGCTCGCAATACCGAACGTCAACGAGATGCTCAACAGCTTTTAATGGCCTTATTGCGTCGAGTTCCTCAGTTTCCCAGTCGCGGAGCCAAACCAGACACAGCAACAGGGTTAGGAAGTTTAATCTTTTGTCGCTGGATTGTAGCGCCCTCATTGTACCTCGAAATCGGCTATCTCACAAATCCTCAAGATCGCGCTTTAATTCAATCTCGACGTCAAGATATCGCCAAAGGAATTGCAGATGGTATTGTGGGTTGGATACTCGGAGAAAATATTACACCTGCACCGCCTGTTCCGCCCAATGTAATTGTTTATGGGTCAATTGGGATTAAAATTAATGGGCAGTTTTATGGAGAACGAGGGATTTTATTACAGGGGAATTCTTATATTCCAATTGATTTAGTTGATCGCTTAGGGATTAATTTAGCGCAAATGGAGCGTGTGCGGCGAGTTCGTTATCGAAATATTGTCTATGTTCGAGCGATTGACCTACGAGATTTTGGCATTTCTGTGACTTGGGACAATTCAACTCGCAGTGTAGTTTTACGCTCTTTCTCTAGAGTTTATGCCGATAAAATTGATCGGATTATCGGAAATGGTATTACGACAGAAATGCAATTGGTTTCTTTTATTAAGTCAGAAAATATGATGGGTTTATATCCGTTTCCAGAATTAGCTCTTTTTTACCAAGAAGAAGCGAATCTAGAAGGAGTCAATTATGATATTGCCTTTTGTCAGATGTGTTTAGAAACAGAATTTTTACGGTTCGGAGGAAATGTTAAAGCGACTCAAAATAATTTTGCGGGACTAGGAACGGTTGGAGGTGCCGCCGAAACCGCATCTTTTGCAAGCCCTCGTCTGGGAGTGAGGGCGCATATTCAACATTTAAAAGCTTACGCCAGTACCGAACCTTTAGTTCAAGAGATTATCGATCCGCGATTTCATTTTGTGACGAGAGGAATTGCTCCTTCTGTTCTGCAATTAAGCGGACGTTGGTCTGATGATTTACAATATGGGAATCGCATCCTAGCACTTATGCAACGTCTGTATGAAGTTTCTGGGGTATTGTAGTTCTTCAAAATTCCTGAGTCGGTAATTTGTTAATATTTTTGTTAATATTTTTAAAACAGTTACATTCAATCAATCCCCAATAAAAAATGACAACAACTCCATCAAAAACAACTGTTCCCGCCTGCGTTGAACTTGCCCCTAATTTTATTATCCCGGCTGTACTTCTGTTAACAGGGATTCCACTAATCTTAGTACAAAAAGTCGTAGGATTCATTGTCGCGCTATTAGGGCTGTTCCTATTTATCCAAACCCTAACCATTCGGATTCAGTTTACCGAAACGGCTCTTGAGGTTTCCCGTTCCGGTAAATTACTCCGACATTTTCCCTATTCAGATTGGATGAACTGGGAAATTTTCTGGCCGGGAGTCCCGATTTTATTTTACTTCAAAGAGGTCAATAGTATTCACTTTTTACCGATTATTTTCGACCAAAAGACCTTGAAAGCTTGCTTAGAAGCAAAATGTGGCAACCTTAAAACTCCAAAAGCCTAAATTCTTGTAGAGGTTAAGACTGCGATCGCACATTCACAGACAAACTTTGCGATCGCTTCGTAGCCACCTTCAAGGAGTTCGCATTCAATGATATCCTCGAATTTCTCTTCTGTGTGCATGATCTAGAGTCAATTTTGTTGGTTTAACCAATTGAGAAAATCTTCTAAAGATTGGAAATCAAAAATGGAATCGGCTAAGTTTTCGATTTGTTCAGACGACAAGCCATTAATACGGTTTTCCAATGTAGGTGTCATATTATTAAAACGCTGTTTCAGTAATCTTTTAATAATTTTCTGTTCACCTCTTTCAATCCCTTTCTCCATCCAACTGGTAACAATTTCCATGATTTGTTCCTCCTCTGCTAAGTTGGCTTGTTCTAACTCAGTCTCTAATTGTTGTTCTTCGGTGAGGTTTAATCTCAAGTAGGTATCAATGAAACCTGAAATCAGTTCTATTTTAGCAGGATTCAACTGAAGTGTTACTAACATTCTCAGACATTCTAGCTTAACACGGACTCTTTCTTCTGGCGCAAAGTTCATCTTCGCCATTAATGCAGCCGCTACAGGGTTGGGTTGATTGAGAAAGCTGCGCCAGTTGAGGTTATTTAATTGAATAGCGACATAGTTAAATTCTAGGATTTTTCGGTTCGGGAAGTTAACGATATATTGGCTTTTTTCTGGGCGTTTGGGTTCATCGTAGGAGAAAATAACAATCGGGAAGATGGGGAGTAGGTATTTAGCATCTAAACGTGCGAAGTAATGAAACATCCGCCGTTCAAATTCTCTTTGATTATAGGCTTGATTTTCTAGATGGATGAGGAAATAGCGATTTTGTTCTTGCCATTTCACTTGGGTTAGTAAGTCTACTTTTCTTTTCTCCCCAGAGGTAACATCGGTGAAAATCTCTTCGGGTAAAAAGGTGAGAGTGTCTTGTTCTACATATTCTAATATTTCCGGTAAAAATAGTTCTATAAATTCCCAAAAGAATGTTTGGATCAGTTCTTTAAATAGTCGGTCGTGGTCTATCATACTTTCAGGTTTGATTCAGCAAAGTTTAATATCATCTCAGAATCACAACCCTTCGTTAACATCGGGAAAGTCTTCGTCTAAAGGTTCCAGGGTAGAAAGGGTTTGCAGGAGAGATTTTTTCTTGATGGGGGTTAGGATAGCAAAGGGGATGCCATCTTGGATAATAGTTAGAGGTTCTCCTGGTTGAAAGTTGGGATTCGGTGCTGAATTTAATCTAAGTTGGTAGAATTGTGGTAAACTCACATGGCGTTTGTGTAATCCGGCTTCCGTATGAACTTAGACGAAACTGAAAATCAAGAACAAAATGAAGAGCGATCGCCAGATTTCGCCGAACCCGACGATAACTCAGGATCTGACGAACTATTCGTGTCTACGCAAGCCGCCACAGGTTTAGAGGAGGAAATTCAGCAACTCAAAAAGGAAATTGCCGATCTCCAAGCTACTAAAGCCAAAATGCAGCAAGAACAGATGGCTTTAACCGAAACAATGGGGAAATTTGTTTCAGAGGCGTTAGCCCAACTCGAACAACGCCAACAAGCCCTACAAATTGAAATCGAAAAGCTAGAACGTCGTCGAGAACGCATTCAACAGGAGATGCGAACCAGTTTTGCGGGCGTTTCTCAAGATTTAGCGATTCGGGTTCAGGGGTTTAAAGATTATCTGGTTGGGAGTTTGCAAGATTTAGCGAGTACCGCCGAACAGCTAGAACTGATTCCGGAGTCTTCCGCCCCCCCAGTTGAAAGCGAACTTTCCTATTCTCGGACACCGGAGATGGAACCGGAGATGAGTCCGACTCTTGAGTTTGCAGAACAGGGATTTCAAGATCAAGCCCAGCAAATTCGCCGCATTCTCGATCAATATCGAACTAACCCCGACTATTATGGCCCGGCTTGGCAATTACGACGAACTTTTGAACCGATTCACGCTAAACGGGTTTCTAACTGGTTTTTTACCCAAGGCGGACGAGGGGCGTTACGTTCGATGGGGAGTCGATTACAAAATATTTTGGTGGCGTCGGCGGTGATTTCGGTTTTGCGAACTCTACACGATCGCCGTTTATACACGTTGATTTTAGCGAATACTCCCGAACGTTTGGGAGAATGGCGACGCGGCTTGCAGGATTGTTTAGGGCTTGATCGACGTGATTTTAGCCCCGAACAGGGTGTCTCTTTATTTGAGGATGCGAATATTGTTGCACTGAAAGCAGATCGTCTGGTTCAAGATCGGAAGTTACCATTAATTATTGTCGATGATAGCGAAGATAAAATTAGTTTGTCTTTGCTTCAATATCCCCTCTGGCTAGCGTTTGCACCTGAACCTCTATCTCAACAGCAGCAGCAACCTCAGTACCGGGAATTTTAATCTCAATCATTCACGATATCGATCGTAGTTGTGCTTCAGCACCAAATCCTATCTAAAATGGAGCAAGAGGACGGACGGCGCGAACCGAAGGTTTAACGGCGAGAGTATGTCAACATAGGATGTCCGGTAGAACGCTAATAATGCCAATGGGAATTTTGCTAAAGCTAGGAAATTCAAAGACTGAGTTTATGCGCTGAAGCGCAACTACTAACTGAATGCTTTTTTAATCAGACTGCGATCGCCTTTAGCAATTGTCATCAAATCGAGTATAGGAACTCCCGTAGTTGAACCAATATTGTTTTAGATCGTGATGGGGAGTATGCAGGCTGGCTTTGACTTGATATAAGACCACTCGTCGATGATTACCTCGCCAAATTAATCGATTCGGTTCAACGGAAATAATCGCTCCACCCAGACTTTTCACACATTCTTCAAACCGTTCAATGACTGAACAATCTAGGGTTTCAAAAATAAAGAAATTTCCAGAACAGATTAGATGACGACTTCTGATCCAAGCCTTCATCTTTTTGGTCGCAACGGGCGGTAACATTGATGTTAAAATTTGTATTAATCATTGACAAGTTTAATGAGTTTTTAATTCATGTGCAAAGTTTTCTCGCTTCTCAAATTTTAGTGGCCCCTTAGCCGAACCCCAAACTCGCTCATGGGTATTCACATCAAATCCTTGATCCCAACTAATAAAGGTTTTTTCAGTTAACTCGACGCTATTAACTAAATAAGTTTGTTTACCATCGCGTTCAATTAAACAGTTTTTACCCTCAACCTCTCCGTGAAATCCTTCACCATTTTGTGTAAAAACCATCGAACAGTTATATCGACGTTCAATACAGTCAGGTCGAATTGTTTTCAAAATCTCTCGTTCGTGACCTGCACCTGCATACAAATATCCATCTTTTAAGCTATAGTTCTCGACATAAACTCGATCTCCTTGGGCGACAAATCGATGAACTCCCTGACGATAGGGTCTCCACAGATCGTAATCATAAACCTGTTCAGAATAAAACCCGATCTCTGAGAAAAATTCAAAGGGTAAAGGACGGAAAAACACTCGAATATGAGCATAATCTTTAGGATTTTCTGTCGCTTGCTGTTTATTGCTAAAATCTCCTGCAATACATTCAGCCAGAGAAAGCACTAGGCTGGTGTTAGCGGTTTCTAGAAAAGATTCAGACACGATAGATTCAGATTGATTATTCTGCATTAATAAATTATCAATAAATTGATTTTATATCCGTTAAACATTAGTTAATGACCGAATTTCCGAAGAAAAAGAAGCGGTTGTTACACCGGAACCTTGGCTAGTTTTGATCAGAGAAACTCGAAAGCGAATATGCTCGGAAGCGAACCAAATTCTTTCCTCAGCCATCGCGCGATCATATTCAGTTAAGAGTACAAAAACACCATCTTCACCAATTTGATACCGACCAATTGCGGGAATCGTTTCAGCATAGCCTTGATCTCTGAGTAATCTTCCCTGACGTGGAGAATCGCGATCGGGAACTGGTACTAAAATTGTACTCCCTTCGACTTTTTCTTCTTCATCCCAGTCAGATTCCCCTTGCCAACTCATCTGAAAGGGATGACTAATGGTTTGTCGATCAATTTCATGGGTCTGACATAATTTAATCACCTCTGGATCATCTAAGACGAGAGGTAAAATATCAATGGTAGAGATTACTTCTTCAAAGTGACGAAATGCTAGATGGTGAACGCTGCGCTGCGATCGCCATTGCCCTATTGAACGGTCAACAAATTGAGTAATATCCATAGAATTTATTTATCGCTGGCAATCATTTTGCTCAATCTATAAAAAATTAGAATTAACAATCACAAATAGAGGTATAGCATCGAGCTTGTACTCGTTTTTCTATTAAAAGGTTAATTGAAAGGCGGAGTGCTTCCATTCTATTTCAACGTGAGGTGCTTGAGACCTCTCCCCAACCCCTCTCCGAAACGGAAAGGGGCTAAAGATTTGAGAATATTCTGAGATGCACATCCGCCAATTCATTGTCTGTACCGACTTTAGAAATTAGGACATTTCTGTGATACTAACAATTTTGCCGCCTGCTTTCTGAATCCGCTGAATTTGCGGTGTCATTTTTGCTCCCGAAACAATGTATTCATCATTGCTGACCCGACGGGGACGATCAAACTTGAAGCCAGTTGCGATAATCTTGAACATTTTCTCGGTTGCATCTTTGTAAGCCGCGCCACGAGTTGTTCCTGTGGTGGGAAGTGCAATTTTATTTGACGCATTAGTCGCGACAGCCTGAACGAGACGAGAGGATTTGAACGCACTGTCTACTCCGGCATATCCTTGATAGAGAGAGAGTGTACGGTTATAACCGAGTTGCTTTTGTCCAACCTGGCTTTTTGCACCCTGATAGTAGGGAACAATATTTTCGCCGAATTTCTCTTGATATTCGTCGCTATCAATGTAAGAATCAATTTCTGCGTCGTAGCCTTCTTCAGTACAACGATAAATATGTTCAGAAACTTCACTTTGATCGAGAGGCGCACGACCCAGAATATGCTTGAAGTTTAGCTCTACAAAGCGGTAGGGCGCACAGGACTCAAAGTAGCGAGTCCGATAAAAATCTGACTTAGCAACCGCTCGAACCAACTCTCGCACTGTCAATTCACCATTACAAAACTGAGATTCTGCGGTAACGAGACGCTCACTTTCCATGATGTGAGGGTTGCCTAAAATTTGTTTGTAGACAGCTCGAATGATAATTTCCTTGTCACTGAGACTACTGGTGCTTCGCAATTCTAGGGGTGTATCTAAAACAACAGCCATTGAAATCCTCCTAACTGATTGATTTTTAATGATAAAAATTGAAAAATTGCAGTGACTAACCTTGGGGCTAGATTCTCCCAAACTTGTTGGGCCCGCGCGATCGCAAAACCCAACTCACACAATTCAAGACGCTATAGATTAAACCTGAGTAATACTGGCAATCTTGCCGCCTTCACGGTGAATCCGTTGATATTCCTGAGAGAGTTTCTCAAAAGGAACCAGATAAACCTTGTTGCTGCGACGATATTTGGAAATTCGATTCACCTTACCTGGAGAACTGTAAGCACTCACCTCAATACGGTAAACTTTTCCTTCTTCGGTTGCTCCCACGCCATGACGAGTTCGTGAACCCAGAGTCGGCTCTTGGAAAGACCAACCCTCACCTGCTGTTCCGCTCGAAGGTGCGACAACGGGAACAGGAGTGGTTTGAATCACCAGCTTGTTGAGAGCAGGAGATTTACCCGCTAGACTACCTTTGAAATCACTGCTGGAAGCACCCCGCAGCATAGTGAACATATGAGTAAACTGAACCATTGTTCGAGAGGGTTCAGTCTTGTAGCCCCGATAGAAAGGAACAATATTTTCTCCGTAGTTATCCTGATATTCATCACTATCGATGTAGGAGTCAATCTCCGCCTCATAGCCTTGAGTATCGAGGATGGTGCTGTGCATTCTCATCTCTTCCAAGTCTAGAGGAGTACGACCGAGAAAATGCTTAAAGTTCAGCTCAATGAATCGATAGCGGGGGCAAGTCTCAAAAAAACGAGAGCTATAAACCGCAGATTTACCAACGGCTCGAACGAATTCACGCACACTCAGCTCACCCATCTTGAATTGGGATTCAGGAACAGTTGCCCGCTCACTCTCCATCACGTAGGCATTGCCCAGGATTTGACGATAAACCGCACGAATAACTGTTTCTACTTCCTCTTGTGAACGTCCTGGTGTAAGTTCGACTGGAGGAGTTTGATCAAATAGTTCTACACCTAGCTGGGACGCAGGTCCAAAAGCCATTTCTGAATCTCCTTAAGATTGATATTACGAAACTCAAATCCCATGATCTCTACGCTCACATTCTGTTGGGCTATTTTCAGGATCAACAAACCATAGTGCTGCTCACCGAGATCAATAATGACCCGCCAAGCCCCACAAAAAGGTGAGTTCGAGATGAAAGCAATTTTTAACTAAGTCTACTTATACAATCTAATCGATTAATTTTGTATGAAGAAATTTAACAGTCTCAGTGAGTCTCTAATCCTAAACTTTGACCTGTACTGGTTCGTGTAAAAGGATTCCAGGTTCCTAAATCTTTACCGGGATAACAACTTAACATTGCTTTTGTTTCTTCCGTTAATCCTTGCGCTAGGGTAAAATCTGCGCCCGCAATATTCTGAATTTGTTCGAGATTGGCATCCGTCAAGTCAGTCGCCCTTAAATCTGCTCCCTGTAGCTCTGCACCATTGAGTCGAGCATTGCGAAGACAGGCTCCGGTTAGGAAAGCGGCCTTGAGATTTGCCCCGCTCAGAGCGGCTCCAGACAAATCCGCTCCTGTTAAATCTGTACCACTAAGATGAGCGCCTCGCAAGTTAATCTCTCGTAAATCAGCATTTCTTAGATTTGCTGTGTTTAGAAACGCGCCACTGAGATTCGCTTTCGGCCCAATTGCGCCACTATTTCGGTAGTCATATCCTTCTGGCCAAATGGTTTGAGAATTATACACTGCTAACTTAACTTGGGCGGCTTCGAGGTCTGCATTCTGGAGATTACAATCTTGAAGTTGCGATCGAAATAGAAGACTCTCTCGAAGAATGGCTCCGGTGAGGTTTGCCCTTTGTAAATTGACTCCCCGTAAGTCTGCGCCGGAAAAATTCGCCTGACTTAAATTCGCTTCCGACAAATTCGCACCGATGAGATTGGCTTGAGAGAAATCAACCCCAGATAAATCGGCTCCACTTAGATTAACCCGTTGGAGTAGCGTTTGGGATAGGCTTTTTCCCTGACTAGCAACCTCTAAGACTTCCTGGCTCGATGGGGTTGTATTGTAGGGAGAAGAAGCTGAATGGATGACCATAGCTTGATTAAAAACTTGATTTAAAGATTTATGGATCGTTGCGACAAAATTAATCGTGATCCTATATCCTAGAGTTTACATGAGAGAAACTTGAGTTTTGTTAACTTTTCTTAAAGCTGATTTTTTTTAGCCAGAATTTTCTTAAAACTAACCTACTTAAAACTAATCTATGTCAGTCACAGTTCCGATGAATATGATGGACTTTTTCCGCAAAAGTGAGGGCGTTTGGTTCTCTCAGCGGGCTGTTCACCACTTTGATGCTGTTGTTAATGAGTCAGGAGAATCGAATTTAATTATCAACGTTTTGGAAAAGGACGATCCGAGAGTCCTGGAGGTTTGCCAAAATCAAAATACCGATCCGGCTCTTGTCAGTGGAGGTGCAAGCTTTGGCTGGCAGGATAACCTAGATTTGCAAGAACCTAATCCCAACTATGCGGCAATTTTAGTCGATTTGCCAAACCCAGAAAATCCACGCCAGGGTAAATTTCTCAGAAACCGAGGATATGTCGAAGGAATTCCTGTTGTGGGAATCTATCACTTTTCTGAGGATGGAGTCTTGACAATTTCCACTGAATATGAACGCAATCAAGGACAGGAACGCTGTTGGTTTGTGACCGATGACTTCCGAGTCCGAGTCAGTAGTGTCAAAATGGTGAATGGGGTCAATTTAACCAGTTACTCCTCTGAACGGCGTTGTTTGACTCCTGACATTTTAGAATCGTTAGTGGAAAGAAATCGAGCCAGAGCCGAAGTAAATGCGTGAAACGAACGACTAGGGCAGGTTTCAAACTTGCCCCGATCGCAATTTTTGAGCTGAAATTTTTCTACTTCTCTAACTGGGAAATGGCAAGCTGTAGGGCTTGTTGAGTCCCTAAGTCTGATTCCTGTGCGATCGCTGTTTTTAGAGGATCAAGAGCAATTGGATCGCCGATTTTCATTAAAGCCAAGGCGGCGGCTTTACGAGTGTCTCCACTGGTTGATGAGAGTAACTCAATCAGTTGAGGAATTGCAGGTCGATAAGCCACAGATCCTAGAACCGCCATGGCTTCACATCGCACGTCTTCAACGGAATCCTGCAACGCGGCTGTTAGGAGATGGAATAATTTTTCCTCTGGACGAGTTTCGATAATATTAGTAATGGCTCCGACTACTGCCATTCGCACATCACCAGAGTCTGAATCAAAGGCATCACAAAGCGAATCTGCCACCTGTGGCCCCATAAATGCTAATGCCCAGGAAACATAACCCTTGATGCTTTCGGAATGTGCGGAGGCTTCTAAGATATTTAACAAAGGCGAAACGGCAGGTTCTCCCAGTCTGGCTAAAGCCCCTGCACAGGAGGCTTGCACGACGGTATCTTCATCACCCAAAGCGTTAATTAAGGTTGGAATAGCTTCTGGGTCTTCAATCAAAGTCAAGGTTTTAGCACAAGCACGACGGACAACTGGATTTGGATGTTCTGCTAAACCTTCCAATAAAACTGGAGTTGCTGGCTTACCAATTTCTCCTAACGTTTCCGCTATCGCTAATCGAGTCATTCCGCGTGAGTCTGAGAAGTTTTCAACCATTTGCTTGAGCGTCACGCGATCGCTTGTGTCAAACGTTTGGTCAGCTTGCTGATTTCTAACCTGTTGTAGCAGCGCGTCTGTTTGGTCTTGGGCGAGTTGTTGCTCGGCGGATAGGGTTGTCTCACTCTGGCTTTGAGTCTTGGGTTCAGACATATTATTCTCAACTCTTAAGCGTGATTTTCACTCAGAATGGCAACTCGATCGCGTAATTGCTTCAGAACTGAATCAATATGAGCAAGTTGGGGTTCTAATTGAGACATTGTCCCTGCTTTGGAAAGTTTTGCTCGTTTTGCGGCTTCTAGGGTTTGATTTAGAAGCCGTTCTCGATAGGTTTCATACTCTTGAATCAGTTCTGTTACTTCTTGAAGACTCGCTTGATCGAGGGTGGTTTGATTTTCAGTGGTTTCTGTCATTGATTTTGTTGATTGATTTTGTTGATAGTGTGAATAAATTGAGATTAAATTAGGGCTGCTTTAACTCTTGAATTTTATTCATTTGCTCAAAGCGCGATAACGCACTAATTGCTGATTCTCGCACGTAGGAATCAATCGATTCATCTTCAGTTAAAGCGGAAAGAGCAGATGCAGAACGGGGATCGTTAATTGAACTAATGGCATTCAAAACCGCGATCGCTAAGGCTGGATTTTCTGTCTCTTGTAGAGCTTGAATTAAAATCTCTAGAGCCGGAACACCAACCGCTCCCAAAGCCATTGCACTGGCAATATTCACCACTGGATTCAATTCTTGCAACGAGGTTGCTAAGGCTTCTAACCCAACTTCTGGAAAAGCTTCATCGGGATGATTATAGGCGACTTGAGCCAGGGCTTTAACACAACTGGCTTTCACCGTAACATCCTCACTGGTTTGTAAGACCTCTACCACAGGAGTTACAGCATCAGCCCCAATAATTCCCAAGGTTTTGACAGCCGTTCGGCGATAGTTAACATCTGCTTCTCCGAGTAACCCCAAGAGTCGAGGAATAGAGTTTTCATCACTCGCCTCTGCAAGTTCCCACATCGCACGTTCCCGTAAGTGAGGATTGGGATGTTTCAACTGTTCAAATAAAGCCTCTGTAGTCATGGGTTCAATTCTTTTCGTTCAACGAACTTTCAGCATTCAGCCTGGATTGACTCAAATCTAATAATTAAAAGGGTTCGAGCCTTTGTCCAAGCTGAACGCTCTTTTCATTTACCGTGCTACGAGAAATTACAAACTAATAATTCCCCAAGCGGCTAGAGCAACTGCAATTGTTCCCGCAGTAAACAGCACTGCTGTTGTTGCGAGAACCACCTCACTGATAACTTTGTAAGCGTTTGAATAAGGAGGTTTCTGCCACTGCCAACGCAATTCAGGTTTACCGGGTTTGAAGTAACCCATCGCTTTCAGTTGCTCGCGATGATCGGCACCATAGCGAGGCATTCGAGCAAAAGGTAAATCTCCCTGGAAACGTTGAGGTAAAATCCGGCGACGTTGATAGGGAACTGTATCATCCCCAAAATTGTCCAGGTATTCCTCTGTGTTGAGCAGGTCATCAATAAACCCTTTAATTCCCTTGGTCGCAATTACAATTGACCAGGCTAATTTCTCGCGCTCATTGTAAACTTCTCGTCCCAGTATACGCTGAATGCACATCTGAGCAAATCGGTAATTATTATTGACTTCGTAGTTGCGTTTTTGGAAAGAGTCAGAAGTCGCTAATCCTTTGATAAAATCCCGAACCGTAATTTGACCCGCTCTGAGTTGAGATTCTAAAGCGGCTTGACGATTGCTTTTGATTAATTGTTGTTCATTAAAAATCTGACGATAAGCCACTTGAATCAGCGCATCCATTTCGATGCCAGTGCGTAGATTTTTTGTTGTATATATTCTGGGCTGTTCATCTCCAGGAACTTCATATCCAGCGACTCGCTGATTTTGGCTAGTTGGAGTGTAGCTTAACATTGGAATTGACATAGTCTAAAGTCCCTTCTAAATTGACAAAAGAATGATTTTTGAAAACTGTTTAAAACAGCAATTTCGCCTTCGGAAATCAGTGAAAAACTGATGGCTTTAAGCTATCAGATTGATTGGGCGTTGATATAAGTACATCCTCAGTTCTAACCTGAAAGCTGTTAAAAAGTATTCAGCTTGGATCAATGCTAAAGCCAAAAGAGTCTTAAATTCAAGTTGAATCAAGGCTGATAGCTAGAAACGGTTAACTCAAACTCGTTAAATCTGAGTAATACTCAGAATCTTTCCGCCTGTTTTGCTAATACTCTGAATTTTCCGTGACAGATTTTCGTAGGAGACTTCATAGGTCAAGTTGGCTTGTCTGACAACCATTCCGGCTCCAGATTTAGCAGCTACTACGCGGAAACGCTTACTGGTATTTCCAGGCCGTCCACCTCCTTTGGTGGGGAAGTCAATTTTTGTAGCACGATTGCTCGCAATGTCTGAGATCAGAGCGGCTTTGTTGCTATTATCACTGGTTGCAAATCCTCGATTTAAAGCAAAGGTACGATTGAAGGTGACATTCTTGAGCCCAACTTGAGACTGATTGCGAGGATAGGGAACTGTATTTTCACCAAAGGCATCCGAATATTCGTCACTGTGAATGTAGGACTCAATCTCAGCATCGTAACCTTGCTCTTTATAGAGCTGAACATGATTAGAAATCTCGGCTTGATCCAAGGGAGCGCGACCCAAGAAATGCTTACAATTCAGTTCGATAAATCGATATTGAGAGGCGGACTCGAAAAACAGAGAACGATACAAATCGGATTTAGCCACTTGCTCGACAAAGCCGCGAACCGTAATATCACCATTACGAAGTTTGGACTCCGCATCGATAAGGCGATCGCTTTCTAAGAGATGAGCATTTCCCAAAATTTGCTTATAAACGGCTTGAATCACGATCTGTAAATCGCTTTCTGTTGCCTGGGGACGCAGTTCAACGGGATCTGCGGCATCAATCCAAAGTGCCATGAAAAAAATCTCCTTAATTCCAAAGTGAATGAAATTTTTTAATGAATTTATAGTTATTAACTTACTTATATAATGTTGCTTTTCCTTCCGACATAAAGAAATATAACAGCGCGATCGCGGGGACAATCTAGCTCAAACCCTTAGAATCTCGATCAAAAAATTACAAAATGTTAATTACTTTCTCAGCTTTGAGACAAAATAGCCGATTTCCCTCTATGTTTAGACACAAATGAACGGATGGCTGAACTGAAGCCAACGGTCTAGTTTTTTAAACATTGTCATAAAAGGAGAGCGAAATGCTTGATGCTTTTTCAAGAGCTGTTGTAACAGCAGATGCAAGCACCTCTTGCATTGGAGGCGACAAACTTAACGAACTCAAGAGCTTTATTTCAGAAGGAAACAAGCGTCTTGATGCTGTGAACGCGGTTTCCAGCAACGCAAGCTGCATCGTATCTGACGCGGTTGCAGGTATGATTTGTGAGAACACTGGTTTAATTCAAGCAGGTGGTAACTGCTATCCTAACCGTCGTATGGCGGCTTGCCTGCGTGATGGTGAAATCGTTCTTCGCTACATCACCTATGCACTCCTCGCAGGTGATGCCTCCGTTCTCGAAGATCGTTGCTTAAACGGTTTGAAAGAAACTTACACTGCTCTGGGCGTACCCGCAGGTTCCACTGGTCGTGCCGTTCAGATCATGAAGGCTTCTTCCTTGGCTCACATCAACGGAACTAACACTTCTGGGATGGGTGGAAATCGTTACAAGAAAAACGAAATGATCCAAGGCGACTGCTCTGCAATCACTGCTGAAGCAGCTGGCTACTTTGATCGTGTTATTTCCGCTCTGAGCTAATTGCGCGATTTTATTCAATACTAGCAATTTGTGGCGAATGACCGAATTCAATGAATTGGAAGTCTAGCAATAAATTGCATCATTCAAGATAACCTTTTCCTCAATTTAACCTGGAGAAATAAACAATGAAATCAGTTGTTACTACTGTTGTTTCTGCGGCTGATGCGGCAGGACGCTTCCCCTCTACTTCTGACTTAGAATCTGTACAAGGTAGCCTTCAGCGTGCGGCGGCTCGTATGGAAGCTGCTGAAAAGCTTGCTGCTAACTTAGATCAAGTTGCTCAAGAAGCTTATGATGCTTGCATTCAAAAGTATCCTTACCTCAACGGCGAAGGTGAAGCTAACTCCACTGATACCTTCAAGACCAAGTGTCTGCGTGACGTTAAGCACTATATGCGCTTAATCAACTACTGCTTAATTGTTGGTGGTACTGGCCCCTTAGATGAGTGGGGAATTGCTGGTCAGCGTGAAGTTTATCGTGCTTTAAACCTGCCGACTGCTCCCTACGTTGCTGCTTTAACTTTCGCTCGTAACCGGGGTTGCGCTCCTCGCGATTTATCTCCTCAAGCTTTGTTAGAGTACAATGCACTGCTCGACTATGTGATCAACTCCTTGTCCTAGTCCCGTGACGAATTTTCTGATCGTGTAAGAAGGTAGAACCTTTATGCAAGTCTAGGAACACTTGGCTAATTGCAATACTATTGAGAGTATAGTAATGGCTAAGAATTTCTAGGCTTGCTATCTTAGTTTGCGAACTCTTAAATTTAGGATGTGAGAGGTTTGGGTTAATTTCTAGATATCTAATCCCAACTCCCCACTCCCGAACTCCCTAAATATGGATAAACGCTTTTTTAATCTTTTCAACTTAACAGAAGACGAAGCCATTACGCTGTTAGATACCCCTCTAGATCGGCTTCAGGAGGATGATTCTCGCTATGTTGCGGCGTCTCATTTGATTAACTTTCCCACAGAGCGATCGATTAATGCGCTGATGCGAGCCGTTCAGCAAGATGATCCGCAAATGGAGAATCGGATCGTTCGTCGCAAGTCTATTGAAACGTTGGGGCGTTTGAAAGCAGCTCAAGCTTTGCCTTTAATTCGCACTTGTCTACAAGATGATGACTGTTATACGGTTGAAATTGCCGTTTGGTCTATTGGAGAAATCGGCACTACAGACTCCGATATTTTAGAAGATGTTGCGAAATTACTGGACAAACCCGGTCAAATTTATCGGGTGATTATCCACACGTTAATGCAGCTAAATTATGAACCTGCATTAGACCGCATTCGCCCTTTTACTGAAGATTCCGATCCGCCAACTGCGAG
>JBCBCI010000009.1:0-2034 GCA_038530755.1 Cyanobacteria bacterium J06592_8
CTTAGTCCGACTCCTCCGATGAGTGCGAACGCAATGATTACTCCAGTTGCTCTTAACTTATTGATTAGCGGACGTTGTTGTTGGTTATTGTACATTTTATTGACTCCTAAATTTTGAAGATAACTTGTCGAGTGTTGGTGGCTGTTGACGACGGGTCGGGTGTGGTGTCGTTCGGGATGTCGGTGTGTGTGGTGGCTACTGTATATAGCTTTTGGGATTTCTGTCGGTGTCAGTCGCCAGGGCAAAAACACCATTCTGGATTGTCATCTGAACCTCGTATCACACCGACATGACGAGCAATTAATTCTCTTAAATATCCCTTAACTTGTTCGGCTGGCACTGACTTAAAGTAGCTTTTATTGCGGCATAAATCTCTGGCTGTTATCCATCCTTTCTGCTGAGAGTATTGACAAATCAACCAGAGATGGTCGGGCAGTTTGGCTTGAATGTCGTCAATAATTTCAACTTTGACTAGATTCTCTAGGATGCGCTTTTGTACATCTGATTTCCCTTCTCGACCTTCAACTGGCTCTGTGTAAGTGATTGGCTCAGACTCCTTATATTCATCTTCATCAATAATTGCAATGGGCAACGGACGACTGGCTAAAGCTCTCAAGTCTGTCAAAAGTGAAAGCGTCGCTTCGGTTCCCAGAGTCGTGAAAAATATCGGGCGTGATTCGTTTTGAGATTGCTGGATGAGTGTTGATAACTCTGATAGTAAATACTTCCGATCTTCTTTTACAACAATCTCTTTTCGGTTGATGACTGAATACAGTGAATCATAGCCTCCTGCTGTGTTTCCTTTGGCATCAATGCTGATGAAACCGAGCGAACACACATTCAGACAATCCCGAATATCTGATGCTTCAACTCCTAACTGGTCAAGGTTAAGACTGTGGACTGAGCCGAAATATTTGACGTTAAATTCTCGTCCCACTGTTCCGATAAAGCACATCAGCTCTTTGAATTTCTTGAACAGTTTGGGAGATTGCTTAATCAGATTAAGTAAGTAGGTTCCGTCATCAAACAGAAATACAACGGGTTTGTCTTTAAACTTCCGGTCTTTCTCTGATGTATTTTTCCGCTTTTTTAGAATATCTCCTACCTGAGTTGTCTGCTCTAAAAGCTGTTCTGCGGTATCACAAACTTTGACCTGACCTAGTTGATTTAAACCGAGAAATGAATCGTTTTTCGCACAAGCGACATACACTTTAGCCTGGGGAAATAATTCGTACAGTCGGCTCAGATAAGCGAGAACAAGGGTTGTTTTGGTTGTTCCAGGGATTGCGGAAAGGATTATCGACTTTAAATCCCTGACCAATCCATCTAAAAGATCTGACTTTGATGAATGGGGGATAATTTGAGGAGTTGAATCAGCGGCGGGTGAATCTTGCACCGGAGCGAGTTGATTTTGGGTGATGAACTCTGGATGCTGCTGGGGAGTTGGGGGCATCGTTTCCAGGCGGACTCGATTCGATACTTTACCTAAGAAAATCTGCTGGTCAGCATCTTCGAGGGTATCGTCTTCAACTTGTTCTTTGATGGATTGACGAGACTCTAACACTGACCAAAGCCCAAATAAGCCCCCAACTCCATGCCACCAGTAACGCTCCAAAGATTGACCCGATAAGCTTCCAGCGTAGAAGGATGCCGCGATTGATATGACTCCGGTGGCGATCTGATATGCTTTGGCATTCATAAGACTCCTCACAAAGCTTCTAAAACGGTGGTAATGACGGCAAACAAACAGGACAAGAAAATGAGAGTATTTGCGATCGCAATATTGGGACGAGTTGAGCGACATTTGAGGGCAACTGCTTCTTGTGCATCAGGAGAAGTTAAACCGATTTGGATGATTGTTGTAATGATTAAAACTCCCCAATACATTGACTGAAACCCTGGATTATAAAAGGCTATCAATCCCACAATTTTCCAACCGTTAAAACTGATAGCCGAGATGCAAGAATACTTGAAAAGTTGTAGCCAAAACATTTGAAACGGATTAAACCTCCTGTAAGTAAGGCAGATGGCAGA
>JBCBCI010000009.1:2132-49562 GCA_038530755.1 Cyanobacteria bacterium J06592_8
AAGGCAGATGGCAGAGGGATGATATGTACTCTTTTCCTCTAACTCAAAGTAGTTCCAATTACCTTATTAATGAAGAAAGATGATATGTTTAAATCGACTTCTCAACCAATTCAAACCTTCTGCCTCCTGCCCTCTGCCGTCTGCCTTCGTTCTATGCTGCTTGGGCATAACTCGACATTTTACTCTCCCATTTGGCGAGTTTATTGTTGACTCGTTCGGCTTCTCGATTGCGCCGTTTCTCCTCGTAGTTCATCGTTGCTGCTGTCTTATCTGCTGTGTCTAAATCACGGTTATGAGCCTTGTGTTGTTCTACATGATTGCGCCGAACTTCTGACTTGGTTGCGTAAATATCTTTGACAATTTTGGTAGAGGATTTACTAATTCCTCGAACCGATTTACAGAATTGTTTGGTGTTTTTCTCATAACCTTTGAATTTTTCCTCCATTGCTTGCGCTTCTGCTGCCATCCAGGGTTCTATTGCGAGTCCGTTTGATTCGGCTAATTTAATCAATCCTCCATCAACAAAAATGCCTACAGTTTCTCGGTCATCGGGTGTTATGACCTGTCCGACACCATTCCCAATTTGTGCAACACTTCCATCAACTGAAAAGCTTCCACCTATTGATAAGCTCCCTCCTTGACTACTCGATTTTGTACCGAACAATGCACTAGAAATTTTGTCAATAATTCCCATCGTTCAATCTCCTAAAAATACAGATGAGTTACTGTCATTGCTAATACCCACAACCGCTTACAAAGAGGGGTGAAGATAGCCAGAAGCATTGAACCGATTTCGTAACCACACAAAGCGCAGAATAGCCCAATTGCGATTAGCCATTCTAGAGTTTCCTTAAACAATCGAGCTTTGAAATGATACCAAACCACTCGCTTTTTGATTTGCTGATATCGGGTCGCTAGTTGCATATTTAGAATCCTTGATTGATGGCTGATAATAGTCGGATCTGTGCGTTCGGATCTAGTTGGTGTACTGCCTGCATTAACGGATCGTCAAGCATTTCTTTCTCATCTACAACTGAGAAAAATATAGTCTGTTGATAGTCTGAAGCTTGAGAGAAAATCCGGGCAATTAATTGCTGTTCATCCATTGTGCAAACCTCTATTTTTACAATGATTAGTTAGAGAAATTTCATTTTGACGAAGGTATGTTCAAACGGATTGTGTAGCACTTTCTGAGAGTTTGCCGAGCGTGAACTTACCTATAGCGTCAACACTTAAATCAATCTATCCTTTGGGTTCTTTAGCTTTGAGAAGACAGCATTTTAATATGGGTTAACGGCTGACCTGTCAGTAAAAAGGCGGCATCATCAACGGTAAATTCGTAGGATTTTAACGTCTCTAACTGAGTGTTCAAGCTTTCGACGATTCCACAACTATCTTGTAAACCTTCACCAAATTTGCGGATGGTTTCGCTTTCAACTAATCGCAGCATTTGTTTAGATTTCAAGTCACTGGTTAAGTTGACTAACTGGCGCTCGGTTTCATTTAATCCCATCGCATCTGCAATGGATGTCCGGCGATTGGCTTGAGGGTTTTGTTGAGGGCGTTGGGTGGCTTTCTGCCCGTTACTGTTGCTGTTGTTATGCTGCTGATTCATCGCGTCTTTGATCGCTTGTTTGTCTGTGTTGTTCACGATTAATTTCCTCCCAAATTGGACAAATGTTTGTAATAGCGAAATAACGAGATGTTTGTTTCTGAAGTTGGCGGAACTCCCACCAAATCTCTAAGATGTCGCGAGGATATCCCCCTTGACCTGTTACCTGTTTGGAAATCAAGCCCAGTGCTTGCAAAACTGACTGATCGCGCTTACGAGTTGCGTTAGAAAATCCCAGCCAGCTTTCAAGTTCACGGGTCGTCATCCAGTAAATTGTCTCCGGGAGAACCTCTGACAGTCTTTTTGTTGCCTGTCTGTAAGCTGAGTGCATTACCGGGTTCTCAACGGCTCATTGATGGTGAAATAAAAAACCATACGGCGCGATCACTTTATCGATCTTGAGAATCACCTGAGTTGATGGTCTTGCTAATGCGTTTGGCTAAGTACCTTGCAATTGCCAGTTGATTAGCCAATGAGTATGATAGTAGCAAAGAGTTATGCAAAGTGCAACACTTTTTATCAAAGTTATGCGAAGTATGACGTTAAGCACCATGATTCAGAGATGGCAAAAGTGTAAACTTGAGATTGTAGAGATATTTGAGGTTGCCTTGCCAAGCAAAAAAAGAAGGATATCTGTGGAAGTTGAAGGAATCGAAGAAGTTCTCGAAGATATTACTCATAGAACAGCTATTGGCTCTCTGAGTAAGGTTTGTCGATGGTTGCTTGATGAGATTCTAGAAAACAAGGGCTATGTGACCTTACCGAAGGAAAGGATGAAAATTCCAGATTCGGGAAATAGACCAGTAATAAATGAGATTCAGTCTGAAGAAGCCTCTGTTAGTGAGAATTTTATTAGAAAACTTCTAGCAGATGAACTCACCCTGGCTGATCTTGATCAGACAGCGAAAGCCTTAAAGATTCATCCATCAGAACTCCAAAAAATTAAAAAATGTGATAGCGACTCGAACCATGTCCAGTCTTCTCAAACTTTTTAGCGCACTCAGATGGTAGTACTGCTGAACTTTTTATAAGTTCGAGATAAAGCTGAATGTAATGCCATTCTAAAATGGCTTAGGGATTATAACCCGATAAATAGTTTCCCATACCCATAGAACAATTTGCGTTTATTTAAGAATGTATAATGAGGAATTTTAATGACACAACAAACTAAGATTGATTGATCTAGAATTACAATTACTTTTTGGGATATAAACCAGAATATGAATTTAACTATTTTTTTTGATGAATTTTTGCTGAATCCTGAACAATATTTTTCAAGGTCATAATTCAGAAGCCTGTTGCTTGGATTTGTTTGCATAAACTTATGATTGACAACCTCTTTGTACTTTACGCGATCCCAGTTCGTATGTAGCTTTTTATTTTAGCGTAGAACTGGAATGCTTATCACCTTTTAGTTATGGTACACCGAACAGAAGGCACAATTAAAAAAACAACCTCTCACCCCACAACTAATATGACTCCTACAACTCTCAAACGCCCTCGCCGCAGGGGTAGAATTTTTGATTTTGATAGACTGACACCGGAAGAATTAAACCGACGGGAGGCTCAAAAGCAAGAACTTGACCAACGGTGTTCTCGACATTTTGACAAAATTCGGTCTCGCTTGATTGATACTCATCAGAATTGGTGTGTTGCCATTGAACCTGAAAGTGGGTATTACTTACTCGATTCGGACTGGGAAAGTTTAGTGTGGAAAGTGAAAATTTATTGTCCTAAAAGTCAACTGATGATCTATGGTATTAACGAAACTGGAACCTGTGGACACTTATGATTCAGGGTCGATTTGGAGAGGAAGATGAACTGATTTTTGAGATCGATTTAATTGCGGGAAATGGAGAAGTTTTCTCTGTAGATGTGATATTGGATACTGGGTTTACTGCCGGATATCTAGCGATTGACCAACAAGATATTGATGGATTAGATTGGCATCAACTTCAATCAGATATTCGGATTAAAATTGCTCAGGGTGTAGGGAGATTTGATATTTATGAAGGTCAAGTCGTCGTGGATGGTCGAGAATTCAAGGTTCCAGTTCATGTTGGAATTGATTGACCGGAAATTCTCATTGGCGTGAAATGGTTAAAGTTAATGCGGTTAAATGTAGACTACAAAAAGGGGATTTTAACTTGAGATTCGGGAGACTAAGTTCAAAGGTTAAACCTAGAAAGCATTGCTAAAAGCTACATTCAGGAGGTTGAGGTTCAACGGACGCTAGGTTGGCTGCAAATCCAACGGGTAGAGTGACTTTTTCAAATCCCTGTTCTACACTGCCCTGCATTGCTTGTGTACCATAGCCTTGAGGATAGAGATGAATTCGGACAATCACATCCTGCTCTGGCTGAATATCAATTGCGCCACCTGTGCGTTGAAAGGGTTGTTCCTCTACGTGACTATGAGCCATGACTCGACGAAAGATGAGATTTCCCTGGGGGTCAACAACTTCCCACCAGTCTGCATACTGCTGACAACCTGTATCTGAACTTTCAACCGTCACAGCGAAAGTATAGGCTCCTGTCCAGAGATGACTTCAACGGCGGTGACTTTGGCAAACGGAGTTTCTGTTTGAGATGATGCTGAACAACTGCTTAGGGCGATCGCCAATACAAGAGAGATTGTTTTGGTTTGATTCATCACTCGATTCAGTTTGTCTATTGTTGACCTTAGCGTTAATCCATTCTATTCACATCACCAGAGGGTAAAAATTACAGATGCGATCGAGAATGTCTGGGTAATGAAAATGCGATCACCCTTCATCACCCAGATTTTACCAATTGCCTTTGCTGAGAAACACCTGGGAAAAAAGTATAAGTTTCGACTCTAACCGCTGTATTGGGAAAGAGTGCGATCGCCTCTGTTGCCAGATAGCCACGATACAATCATTTTGTCAATGCGTAAGTCCTAGTCTCCTAAAATCTCCTCACACCTTTACATAATCCCTCTTTCCGTAAAATTCAACAGTCTAAACTGTGACTTTAATACCTCAAATGTAAAATTTTGATGCAATTTTTGATGATCTCTTGCTATTTTGTTAGATTTCCTCTTAGTATATATCTCGATATATAACATCTGGATCTAAGGTTAGAGAAAAGACTGACTCCGGGGATGAGATGTTTATTTTGCATTTGAGCCAGATAGTTAAACGCTTCTAATTGAGTATAGACCGGGACAGTGAAGATCGGGTGCATATTTGACCAATCCAGAACGTAATTCATAAATAAAACCTGTAAGAGTGAGATGAAGCAGACGAAAAAATCAAGTGTTTTGCTTTAGTCATGCTGGAATTTTCTGAGTAATTTCAGCGAATAAATTGTCAATACTCAGTTAATATTTTCACCCGAAAATCAGATTATTTTTAGCGGTGCATTAACGAGAAAACCAGGAGTTGCAATTATGGCATTTAATCCCGTTTTAAATTTGGGCGATCTCAATGGTCGTAACGGCTTTGTAATCAAAGGACTTGATATATCTCTTGGATGGTCTGTGAGCAATGCGGGAGATGTTAACGCGGATGGTCTAGATGACGTTATTCTTAGTGGCTCAGGAGAACAAGATTATGTGATCTTTGGTAGTAGTCAGGACTTTGGGATTAGCTTTGATGTCTCGGATATTGATGGTAGCAATGGTTTTGTCATCGAGAAGCGTGATGACTCCTTTTTGAGTTGGTCTGTGAGTGGGGCGGGAGATGTTAACGGTGATGGTAAGCTGTTCCACATCTAACTTGCAATAACAGCACTACCCTTATTTTTAATTTTTCTCTGCCATTTAATCACTAACTCTCCCTGATTTAATAGCCTATCTAATAATGCTTGTAACTCTGATAGAGATTTGAATAATCTATGGGCAATGTATTCCTTAGCTGAGTGCCATACAAGTTCAGCTAGATTATAGTCAGGACTATATTCAGGTAAAAAATATAATTGTATATTCGGTAAATTATTTTCTATCTTCTCCAGAATCTCTTTCTTCTTGTGAAAACTAGCATTATCTAGAACAATTAAAATTCTTGGCCCCATCTGTTGGAAATCAGCTTCTTTATTTCCTAAGCTAACCCATTCAGATTTAACCCAATCATTCAAGTTTTTTATCTGTTCATAAAAACTATCAGAATTTCCTTTGTCGATGAAATAGCACACTCTTTTTCGGTCATGGTATCGCACTCCTCCCATCACATTTACACGTCCACGTCTTCTTTGACCCGTGACCTTCTTTCTTCTACCTTTTTTACCCCATGTTTTTCGACGAATGACTCGTAAACTAAATCCTGTTTCATCCCAAAACCAAATCTGAATCTTTGCTGGTTCTATCTTTGAGGCTTCTATATACCCTTCTAACTTCTCTTTAAATACTTCTCTCTTTCTCGGGTCTTGCTTGTCTTCTAGACTATATTTTGCCCAAAGGTAAGCATACTTTTTTTTCTTTAATATCCTCCTGACTTGTTCTCCACTGAGTTCTATTCCTGTAATTTCTTTTAGGTAAGTAGCTAGTCTCGCTGTTGACCATCTGCCCAAATCATATCCCAATTCAGTCGGGTCTTTTTCGATAGTCTCCATCAACAAATCAATATATTCAGTAGTTGCTTTTCGATAATTACCCTTTTCACGTCCATCTTTTAGTGATTCTAGATGATCGGGATCACCATGAACACACCAATATGCTACTGTTCTGTAGCCACAACCTAAAAATTCACTAATTTCTTGGTATGTTTTACCATCATCCATTAATAGTAATATTAAGATCCGTTGTGTTAACTGTGGAGAACTGCTTTCTTTCAGATAAGATAGCAGATTCTCTCGTTGCGATCGCTTTAAGTAACCTTTAGCTGGCATAGTTGTAGATGCACACTCTATTTAATTATCATTTTATGCATATTAGGTGTGGAATAGCTTACCAGGTGTGGATATCGGTTTGCAAAAAGAAGACCCAACCCTCGCAGAGTTACTCAAACCCCTAGGCTACCGTACCGGTCAATTCGGGAAAAATCATCTGGGTGATTTAGACAAATATCTACCAACAGTCCATGGATTTGACGAATTTTACGGCAACCTCTACCATCTGAACGCTGAAGAGGAACCTGAAAATGAAGACTATCTACCTGAAGGGGAATCTATTGTATTCGATCAGTATCGACCCAGAGGGGTACTCCATAGCTATGCTGGCCGAGACTCGCATCAATGTGAAACAGGAAAAGCATGGGAAGGCGGACCAGAAATTCAAGATGTAACTAAAATCAATCCCATTCGTAAAAAATTTGCTAGTGGGGATCAACGGGTCTGTGATACAGGTCCCCTCTCCATAAAGCGTATGGAAACCATTGATTTAGAGGTTTTAGATCATACAAAAGAGTTCATTGCAGACGCAAAAGAAGCAGATGAGCCGTTTTTTGTTTGGTTTAACACCACTCGGATGCACGTCTTTACCCACCTGAAAGAAGAGTCTCAGGGAGTCACTGGGCAAGGAATTGAAGCAGATGGGATGGTCGAACATGATGGTCAAGTAGGAGAACTTCTCAGTTTCGTCAAAAAACAAGGTTTAGATGAGAACACAATTATCATCTACACGACCGACAACGGTGCAGAAGTATTTGGCTGGCCTGATGGTGGAACAACCCCTTTCTATAGTGAAAAGAATACTAATTGGGAAGGGGGTTTCCGTGTTCCTACTATCATTCGCTGGAAAAACCACTTCCCCAAAGGTATCGTTTCCAACGAAATTATGGCTCACCTTGACTGGGTGCCAACCCTGATGGCTGCGGCTGGTGTGGATGATATTCAAAAGAAACTGCTGGACGGATATCAAGGATTTAATGTTCATTTAGATGGTTATAACTTCTTGCCCTACTTATATACGGCAGATAAGTTAATGGACGACCCAGAACTCAAGCAAAGTTGTCCGATTACCCCAGGTCTATTGAGTCCTCCTCCCTATTGTTCTCCCCGTCATGATTTCATCTATTTCACTGATGACGGTTATCCATCCGCAGTTCGGTATAACGACTGGAAAATGATATTTACTGAGCAGCGCGAAGAAGGCTTTAATGTCTGGGAAGAACCTTATGTTAGCTTGAGGGTTCCCAAGTTGTTTAACTTACGTCGTGATCCTTTTGAGAAAGCAGACAAAGAGTCAGACTATTACGTTGACTGGCGTTTCCGCCGAATTTTCTTACTCGGTCCTATTCAGACAGCTGTAGCCGGATTTCTCCAGAGCTTTGTTAATTATCCACCTCGTCAAAAACCTGCCTCTTTTAGCATCAATCAGATAGTAGATGGGGTAGTAACCGAAATCAAAATAGACAGGCTAAAAGAAGAGTTTCCTTTCATTACAGGGTTCCGGAAAATGATCGAGAAGATACAGGAGCCTACTTCTGATTAATATCTACTCAGATCTTAATTCCCTGATTACACGACAGTGTATACACAAGTAGAATTTAGGAGGATCTTTTCAAGACAATTGTTTAAGATTGATCCTCCTAGTTCTTTTAACAACAGTTCAAGCTACTTTCAAGAAGTATAAATTGATCATGAATTTTGCCAACATCAACAGAAAAACTATCTCATTTTTTCTTTCGGTTCTGGCCTCGATTTTTTGCTTAGGAGGAACATTAGGCTGTCTTCCTGCCTATGCGGCTGGTGAAAATTTTTTAAGCTCCTGGAATCCGACAGACAATAGACAAGCGATCATAGATTTTGTGGACAAAGTTATTACTGATGATGTTCCAGTAAAAGATCGTATTGCTGTTTTTGATAATGATGGAACTTTGTGGGCTGAAAGACCTCATTATTTCCAAGAAGATTTTATTAACACCAGATTGTCTGAGTTACCTAAAAGCAAAGTCAGTAAACTGCTGAAGATGACTCAAAAGGAAATTGGGAAAACTGGAGGACATCCTATTTCTGAAGAAGGCAAAGCTTTTTTCAGTGAAATCCCAGTTGTTAGTGGAATGACCACAGGTGAATATAACTCCTTAGCTAGAAGTTTTCTCGATACAATTCACAGTGATATTACTTCTACCGATGAAGGAGGTTATGAACGGTTTGATACTGCATATATCAACCTGACTTACAAACCTGTCATTGAATTGGTTAACTACCTCAAAGAAAAGGATTTCAAAGTCTATATTTGTTCGGGAGGTGGCATTTATTTTGTTCGTTCATTTTCTGACGAAGCTTATGGTATTCCCACTGAAGAAGTGATTGGTTCAGCTATCACAACAAGATATGATGAGTCAAATACAACCGATGGACCTGGAGGCAGTTTGGTTCGTCAATTAGGGTTGGCTCACTATGATGATCAAGAAGGGAAACCCGTAGGCATTGAACTTTTTATTGGCAAACGACCGCTCATCGCCGTGGGGAACTCTGGTGGTGATTTTGAAATGTTTAAATACACTGATGCCGGGGTTGATAACTCCTTGATCGTACTCATTAATCATGATGATTGTGAACGAGAATATAAATACAATGACGTAGTGGGAAGCACACATATAGAAAATGATGAGGAAGTTCCGGATAATGAATCTCTCGATGAAGCCCAAAATCGTGACAATTGGATCGTAGTCAGTATGCAAAACGATTTCAATACTATTTTTGAGTCAGAACCACAAAGAACAACTCCAATGTGTAACTAAATTTGAGTCAGTCGTAAGTCAGGTGAGTGGGCATTGCTCACCTGATACCCAATTAAATTAAGACTTTGTATTGTTGAAATTTTCCAACTTTTATGAAAACTTTTTGGCTAAAATCACTTATTCTCTGTTTCCTCACAATATCGCTGATTTTCCCTTTTTCCACACAAGCACAAGCATCTTCTACAGATAATAGTTGTCCAAGGGGAATGGTATTTATTCCTGGAGGAACGTTTACAATGGGATCGAATTCTCACTATGCGTCAGAACATTCTGCTACTGATGTTACCGTAGATAGTTTCTGCATTGACCGCCACGAAGTTACCAATGCAGAATTCCGTCAATTTGTGGAAGCGACAGGTTATCAAACCATTGCTGAACGCCCCCTTTCCAAAGAACAATTTCCTGATTTAAGCGATGACCAACGCCAACCTGGTTCCCTTGTGTTTCAACCTCCCTCAGAAGGCATTCAACAGGTTGCCTATTTAAGCTGGTGGCATTGGACAGTTGGTGCTAATTGGCAACATCCTTACGGTCCAGATAGCGACATTGTTGGTCAAGATAATTATCCGGTGGTTCACATTGCCTATGACGATGCCGTTGCCTATGCGAATTGGATGGGTAAATCTCTCCCCAGTGAAGCCCAATGGGAATATGCAGCGCGGGGTGGACTTCAAAAGCAAGATTTCAGTTGGGGGAATCAATATTCTGCCAAAAAAGCTAATACCTGGCAAGGTTTATTTCCCTTCTTAAATACTAAAGCCGATCACTATTTGGGTACTGCACCCGTAGAATCTTTTCCTCCCAACGGTTACGGACTCTATGATATGACGGGAAACGTTTGGGAATTAACCTCAGATTGGTATAAAGTGGGACATTCAGGTAAAGACTATAGTTTAAATCCCGTTGGACCTGAGAAAAGTGCTAGTTTCGATCCGATTAAACCACAGGAAGGGGCATTGCACGTTATCAAAGGAGGCTCTTACCTCTGTGCTAAGAATTATTGCAGTCGCTATCGACCCGCAGCACGGGAGTCTCAAGCACCTGATACGGGTACAACGCATATTGGGTTTCGCCTAGTGGGACTTAAATAAAAATCAAGTCCAGATCAATGTTGCGGCTAGCAATTAATTTAAACAGAGATGAAACTATTCCAGAGGGCATTAGTGGGAATATTGCTGACAAATCCTAATGCCATATTGGAGCTATTATCAATAATTAAAGTCCCTAGACTGCCGAATAGATTAAATGGAATTAAGTTCAGGTTCGTCGCAGTTAATCCATCTGTTAAACCAATCTGATCCACTCCAACTTGAAAATCAGTGATAATATCAGCTTGAGTAAAATCTGAGGCGGCGCTAATAGCTGGTAAAGTAAAGATATCAGCATCTAAACCTCCAGTGAGAAGATCTTGACCGCGATCGCCACTTAAAATATCATTGCCAGAACCCCCATTCAAGACATCATTTCCTTGACCGCCAAACAGAGTATCATTTTCGCTGTCTCCGTTGAGGGTATCATCGCCTAAACTCCCACTGAGATAGTCATTTCCAGCACCTCCTGTTAAGCGATCGCTTTCTGGTGTTCCCAAGACTACATCATGGCTTTGATCAGAATTGATATTGATATCAGATGCGTTAATATCAATGCTATTAAACTCAATATCATTTAACGTATTATTGTCTGCGCCATATTGAAATAAAGGAAAGGTACTAAATGTTACCTCACCTGTGGAAGTAATTTCTCCCGTAACTGAATCAACTTCAAACGGTTCAAAATCTGAAATTCCAATTGCTTCAGGATTCCCCGTTACAGGTACAATCGGACGCAGTGTTAATCCGCCTTCTGGTGCAATTAATGGGATGCTAAGAATATCATCCGGATCGAAAAAAACCTCTTCTCCTGCAATCGGAACGTTGGGTACAATCGGCGGAACAACAATACTATTAACAACGGTTTCACGAGAAGGCGGATTAATTCCACCAAAGTTAAGAAAGCCAGCTCCTCCATCACTACCAAAAAATACCATGAGTGTTCGTGTGTATTGAGAACTTAACTTTTAACTGTACTCAATGGCTTAGGGATTGTGTGTATTTTTAGAATTAATTCGCAGTTGACTCGCCAGAGATTTCAATCTCTGTGGTGATACATGAAGTCTTCTTTAAGAAGACGCGCGATTTTTGAGTAAGAATTGATTCCCTGTGTACTGTTAACTGTGTACTACTCACTGTTCACGATTAAAATCTTCCTTGGAAAGAAGACTTAAAATATGAGAAGCGATCGCATCCGTTTGTTCAATCATGGCAAAATGACCACAGTTAGGAATTTCGATCACATTCCCGCCTCCTTGCTTAAACATCCAGTGAAAACTGGCTAAATATTTGACATACTTCGGTTCCATGACTCGATCTTCTGTTCCGGCGAAGAAATAAACAGGTTGTTTGAGGCGAGAAAGCACTTGAGGAAGGCGATGAACTTCAGCTTCAGTGGTCGAGTCTAGCAAACTCCCTAACGCCGCCTCGGGGTCAGCAACCACAAAATCAATCACCCGTTGGCGTCCCCACTGACGTGGTATGGGACGAGCAACCTGAGTTCGAGAAAAAAGAATATCAAGGAAAGGAACCCCTTTTAGCCAACGGGGACGAAACTTAACGATTTGTTGTCCCGCCGCCCGAAATTTTTCAAATTCTTCTTTAAGGTAAATTCCGCCTCCTGCATTAACACAGATTACGCCTTTGACCTGTTCGGGAAGTTGATCTGCTGCAATTAACGCAATCGTTCCCCCCAGAGAATGCCCGACAAGCCACGCTTGCTGAATATTGAGGGATTCTAGTAATAAACCTAAATCAGTGGCGTAGGAAGCCGGAGAATAGCCTAAAGAACGGCAAATAGATTGGGGAGAAGACTGAGATTCACCAAATCCTCGTAGATCGTAAGATAAACAGGGGTAATGGGACTGCAAATGCTGAATTAGAGGTCGCCAGTAGTAGCGACTCAGTAGCCAGCCATGAATAAAAACAAGGGTAGGCTGTTGTTTGGTTGTAGAAAGTGATGAGGTCAACTCGTAGGCGTGTTTAACACCCTGAATTTCGATAGTTGTCATCAGCCTATCAATTCCGACACATGGCCCAGAACCATCAGCTCTGTTGTTCATTATTCTAGGTTTTCTCCCATTAAGCGTTGACGCATTCCTTCTGCAATTTTCTGGCCCAGATAGTCTGGAATTAAGCTTTCGTTGGGGCCAAGCAGATAGAGAATTAATCGGGTTCGACCTCGCCAGACGAGCAAGTTTGCATTAACCACAAGCAAATCCTCTTGCCAAATCGCATACATGACCTTGTAGAATAGACCAGGTTGGTTATCGGCTTCTATCAATAAAGCCGGGAGATGAAATACTGGATCTACATAGAATTCTGTAGCTACATCTTCTAAACCCGCATCCAAATTAAATTCTACAGCAAGCATCTCCTCTACTTCAAAATGTCCAGCTAGTGCTTCTCGAATTGCACGACAGACATTATCAGCGGTCTTCTCCGTCAGTGTTTTTCCCCCTCGGGAAACGACTAACTTGATAAAAACCAGCATTGGAGGGTAAATTTGTCCATATAAACTTAAACTATGGATTGTTAAACCGTAGGCTGCCAAAACACCGAAAATGTCGCTCAGAAGAAAAGACTGATTGCGATAGGCAAAGTGCAAGGCGCTTCTGCTTCCCTCGGGTTTAATTTCAATCACTGCTTGTTTGGTTTTGTAGATCTGATAAGCAAGCTTGAGATTTTGCAGTTGAATTTCACTACTGACAAATTGCTCATAAAACTGTGGGAACGCCCGATTGAAGCGTTTAAGCAGATCTAGTGTTGTTGATTTTAAGCCCAAAGCCATAATTGAGGAGAAGGTACGGGAGATATACTATCTAGTACGGTCATTCAACGTCTACTACCTTAACCACACCTGCATGGGTTTCTGGAAAAACTTGTTTAGCGGTATGAATTCCACTTCTAGTTCCTCGACAGCAGACTACGAGGTTCATAATAACGGGGATAGCAATACTGCACCCCAGACTGTTCGTACATCGACTAATAGTAATGGTCGCATTTTTTTTAGCACAGATCGTGATATCGATCTTTATGAGCTAGAAGAACTGTGCAGTGCGGTGGGTTGGTCTCGTCGCCCCTTACGAAAAGTCAAAAAGGCTATCCAACATAGCTTTTTGGTGGTTTCAATGTGGCAACTTCAAGGCAAACAACGAAGGCTAATTGGGTTTGCGAGAGCCACTTCTGACCATGCCTTTAATGCAACCCTTTGGGATGTGGTTGTTCACCCAGACTTCCAAAATCGCGGTTTGGGCAAAGCTCTGATGAAGTTTATTATTAAAAAGCTCCGTAGCGATGATATCAGCAATATTACGTTATTTGCCGATCCTCATGTTGTAGACTTTTATCGCAATTTGGGCTTTCTCTCCGATCCAGAAGGGATTAAGGGAATGTTTTGGTATCCAGATTAACTCTTTTCGGTCTTTGAGGGAGGCTGGGAATACCTGTTGAATTCCTGCCACTCTCGCCCGAACTAAGTTCCGGCTACATTTGTGACACAATCTCAGTCTGAATCTTGTCCTGATTTGGGACGTGAGAGCAATAGATACACAAATTATTTAACAGGGTTTTTCGGTCTGGCTCATGACTTGGGTCAGAGCAAATGTTTTGCCATTTTTGAAAATTTGTTATATATTAGATTAATAGATAGCGTAAAGTTTACGGGATGTAGCGCAGCTTGGTAGCGCGCCTGCTTTGGGAGCAGGATGTCGCAGGTTCAAATCCTGTCATCCCGATTTTGGCATAACTCTTAAATTGTTGAGGTTCTAGTGTATGACCTTTACCAAATTTGTACCGTCTACAACTCTATTGGTACAAGATTGGTACAAAATCAGTCAATCTATCAAACTAATACAAGTATTTCTACTCATTGATTATTTTGTCAAATAGCATATTATTAGCCGATTTGTCAAAACTATTCCCAGCAGGACAATGCCATAGAAGAGTCTAAGCTTGCTGCTATAAAATTAATATTCTCTAGTTTAGAATTTCAGATGAATTTACCAACGGGTGTAAATATCGAATTCGCAAATATTGAAAAAGCGGCTCAACGCCTTCAAGGAAATGCCTATCGAACTCCTGTCATTACCTCTCGAACCGTGAACCAACTCACCGAAGCTGAGGTTTTTTTTAAATGTGAAAACTTTCAGCGTACAGGTTCGTTTAAATTTCGGGGAGCCTTTAACGCTTTATCTCAACTTTCTGAGGCTCAAAAATCTCAGGGTGTTTTAACCTTCTCTTCCGGAAATCATGCTCAAGCGATCGCACGTTCGGGTCAGATTTTAGGCATTCCAACCACAATTATTATGCCATCAGATGCTCCGGCTGTCAAACAAACAGCAACACGCGGTTATGGTGCAGAAATTATTCTCTATGAACGTTCAGAAATTGCTCGTGAAGAACTCGGTCAAAACATTGCTCGTGAACGAAATTGTGTAATTATTCCGCCCTACGATCATCCTGATATTATTGCCGGACAAGGTACAACAGCTCTTGAACTTTTAGAAGAAGTCGGACCCCTCGATCTATTATTAGTTTGTTGTGGTGGAGGCGGGCTATTATCCGGTTGTGCGATCGCCACTCGTCAGCTTTCTCCAAACTGTAAAATTATTGGAGTTGAACCTGCAAATGCTGATGATGCAACTCGTTCATTTCACACGAAAACGCTACAAACCATCTCAAATCCTGATACAATTGCTGATGGAGCCAGAACACCTTATTTAGGAAAATTAACCTTTCCATTGGTTTTACAAAATGTTGATGATATGGTAACAGTTTCTGAAGAAGATATTATTAAAACGATGTTCTTTGTTTGGGAACGTATGAAGTTAGTCATTGAACCGACAGGAGCTTTAGCAGCGGCGGCATTACTACAAGGTATTGTCAAAGCTCAAAATTTAAGAGTTGGGGTCATTATCAGTGGCGGAAATGTAGACTTAAAACAAGTCAGTCAGCTTTTTTAACTCAATTCGTATTTGCTTCTAGAAGTTCGTGCATAGACGCGCACCAAGAGAAGGAGAGGGGTTTTTTCTCTCAAACTTCCTACTTTTGGGTTAATCCTTGCTGTAAAACAGATAAAACGGTTGCCAAATCTCCCGATAATAATGCTGATTTTGCGAGCCACAAACCTGAAAAAATTGTTGAAGTGAGAATACCTTTTTCGTTAGGATGCAGGGGAATATATTTCCCCTCTCTTAAACAAAACCAATCTAATTCTCCGTCATAAACTCGCCAAACAAGATACTCTTGCACTTGATTTCGGCGATAGACATTCAACTTTTTATGTATATCTATGGAAGCACTACTGGCTGCAATTTCAACAATCAGTTCTGGTGCGCCTTCAATATAGTCATCATCACTAATTCTAGATTGTCCATCTGTTTCGAGGCGGAGTAGGACATCGGGTTGAACTTCATTATCGCTATCGAGTCGAACAGTAGCGTTATCAAAGAGTTGTACACCAGGCGTTAAAGCAATGTAAGTACCCAGCCAAGTAATTATCCAGGCGTGAGGTTCGGCGTGGGCTTTTGCGTGTAGAGGAGAAGACATATAAACAAATCCTTCTATTAATTCAGCTTTTTTAATTTCTGGCATAGCGGCGTAACGTTGCTCAAATTCGAGGCGGGTGAGTTTGTCGCCGTTTTCTAGAGGCGGGAAGGTAAGAGTAATGCTAGAAAGAGTCATCAGATTTTTTCTTAATATGGCTGGATTTCCTACACAGTCTATTCATATCTTCAGATTATATACAATTTTTGGTTTGCTTGAGATAGTCGTTTTTCTGCTCAACTTCCTGCTTTTGGGTTAATCCTTGTGAGGGAATAAATGAAATCGAGTTAACTTATTTTAACTCTTCTAATTTAGACAAGCTTTATCGGAGTTTGCACGGAGATTTCGACTCAATCCGATACTTTAATTTTCTCGAATAATACGGATAAATTTCCGTGATATTACTGATGTGCTAACGTTTTTTATCTGTTATCTTGAAACCATAGATTTAAAATCTATCTTCATAATTTTAGAATCCAAATAAGTTCAGTTTTCAACATCAATCCAATGTCTTTTTGAGGTGCCACTACCATGAGTTCTGTCAAAGCGGCTAGACAAGGTGATTCACAAGCGATCGCAGAAGTTTTAAACTATTTAATGAAAATAGAAAATATAGCTGTCAAAAAAGCTTATATTCAAAACAACTATTTAAACCTGACTTTAGAAGCTGCTCAATTCCCGATTTCTGATTCATCCATCAAGCGGATCTATGATGCTATTAAAAAAATAAATATAAAATACATTCAGAATTGGGTTTTAATAAAGGTGTTAAAGAAGCTACAAATGCTGCATTATTAGTTCAAACTGCAAAAACAAAAGATGAATGGGAATTTGTGGCTGCACAGTGGCAAAATGCAATTAACTATATGAAACAAGTACAACCTTCCAATCCGAATTATCATATCGCTCAGGATCGAGTCATCACATACCAGAAAAACCTTGAATATGCTCGTTTAGTCGCCAGTAAAGCAGAAGAATAAAGAGAGTTTGCGAGAATCATAAGTATTCATGGGGTGGGCAATGTTCACCCTAAAAATATCCTCACTCTCAGAAAGATTTTAAAAGCGATCGCTTGAACTTATAGTATTCGTTGCCAGGTAAAATATCCTCATTTGCCACCTGTAGGGGGATTCACAATTAATTTTCCTGCTGCTGTGCGTTCTAATCTTAAATCCCGGTTGGCAATGGCGCTTCAAACTGTTCTAGAGTAACATCAAGCGCGATCTCACGAGGGATTTCTAAACATAGCGTGTCTATCTCAGAAGCTTTTAACATCAGAAATCATCTTCCCCCTAAACACTGTGTACTGTGTACTGATTACTGATTACTGATTAAGTGATCGGATCGCCATCTTTTCCAATATATTTTAACTTCCAAAGACAGCCAGAAATTAAGTTTGTAAAGATATGAGCCACAATCGGAATTAATAAATTACCAGAGGCGATCGCTGCATATCCTAATATTAATCCGACAATTGTCGCCCAAATTACATAAGGCCATTGTTGAGAACCGCTAAAATGCAGTACCCCAAAACTCGCACTTGAGATCATTAATCCCAATGGTGTGAAACCGACAGCAGCTAAGACAACACCTCGAAATAATAACTCCTCACTCAAACCGGGTAATAGTCCTAACCACAATAAATCTGGCCATAATAGGGGAGTTAGAACCAATTTCAAATAAATATCAGCACTGTGGCTATAAGCAGGCCAAAGACGATAGATGATCGCACTCGCCATTGTAATGGCTAAACCAATCGCCACACCATAGGAAATATCCACAACCGTAAAGCGCACAGGTAGCATAGAAACCTGACCAAAATGAAGCCATAACTTGGCAATCACGAACAGTAAAATCGCTGTTCCTCCCATCGCTACGAGAACTTGGGTGCGGGTTAAAGGTTCTAACTCCGGATTTTTAGGACTATGTTCAACCACAATAATTCAATAAAATTCAAGAACAAAACATCAATCAGAAAAAAACAGTCTATCGAATAGAATCTGGATCAATTTTAGCGAGCGACAGCAGATTTGGATGCAAAGTCTCAGGAGCAATTCCGGCGCGATCAGCGACTAAAACCCCTAAAGCTTCTAGATAAGAATTTACCTGAACAGCTTTAATTCCAAGTGATTCAGGAGAAACTTGCATTCGCGTTTGATTGTCCCTAACTGCAATAATCTGAGTCTGACGATGGCTAAAACATAGAATAGCACTCCCGCCGCAAGCTGTGGCCGGAACGACAACCGCATCAACTGCATTTCCCCAAATCAGATCGGATGAAAAACTAGACTCAGAGGAATTTTTAGCCCGATCAACAAACTGAGGCGCACGACTCAACCCAACTAATACACAGGGAAGAAAAGTATAACCCAATTCTTCTGCCGCCGAACGTGGGGAAAGATCCGGATCGAGGGGAAGAGTGGATAATGCCGGAGCATGAGCGCAGGGAATTCTAAACTGACGTACAATTAAGTGGCTAATCACGGCTTCGGCTCCAGCTAAGGGATCGACCCCTTGACCATGTCGATATTGTTCGAGGGCGAGACTGTCTTGATCTTCGGGAAATCGAGCCACAATTGCGATCGCCTCGGCTTTGGCTTTGTTAATCAAAATTTCTGCACCTCTGAGCAAACTATCAGGATTTCCAATGGTTCCCCAGGAAGCTCCAGACGCAGCCGTTCGCAGTTCTACCTCTAATGGAGCGTCGGTGATGACATAATCGGTTAAATTTAACCCTAGCGTCGCTCTAGCCGCGTCAGCTACCTGTAAATGGCGTTGACGTAAATCGGGTTCAATGCCTTGATCGAGTAGCAAGCCAATCCGATTTTGATGAACAGGCTGTAATCCCCAATTTCCCAACGCAAATTGATCGAGAGCGTACCCTTCGACGTAAAATGTATTTGACATCGGCCAGTAGAGTTGGGCACCATTGAGAACATTGGGATGGGTAATCAGGCGATCGCAGACTTGAGCCATAGCTCGCGCTACAGGTAAGGCATCTCCCGCATAACCCCCAATGGCAGCTCCAATCCCTGTCGGTACAATCAAAACAGCAGTATAAGGACGAAACATAATAACTTCGATAAAAGTACGATTTAGCCGGCAATTAGAATTAATTGAGATATTGTGCCTTAAAATAAACCTTATAAGCCCAAAACCCAAACGCGATTTTCTCGTTCTCGGGAATTATCTATGCTGATCTGTCCCCAATGTCAGTTTGAAAATCCAAATCATCACAAGTTTTGTCAGAAATGCGGCTATGCTTTAACGCAGAAATTTTGTGGTGAATGTGGTGCGACTGTACCTTTGAATGTTCTTGACTGTCCTGAATGTGGGGCGAGAACGGGAACTGTTTGGTTAGCGGTTGTTCAAGCGACTATTGATTCCCAGAATTTGCTCGCTGATCATGTTGAAAATCTCGCCTCATTAATTCAACACGATCAATTCGATAGTGTGGTTCAAAATCCTCAACCCACTCAAACCGATCAGATTCCAACCCCAACGGCGGTACAATCTCAATCTGAAGATCATTGTGATCAAATTCCGGATCACAACTCAGCACCTCTTGAAGAGATTGTAGACCCTGTAGACCTTGAGTCGGTAGATTCAGATCGGCCTTATGAGGAGATTTGGATCTCCGAAGCCTTCGATGCGGAGGAAATTCCCGAGAGTGAAGCCATTCAATCTTCTGGCGACGATGAAAGTATAGCCCTAGAATTAGAAGAATCAGACCTTGGGGAGGTTCCAGGCTTAGAGACGGGAGCATTTTTAGATGCAAATCAGCGATATCAACTGATTGAACCTCTAGCTGCGTTGAAGCCTGGAGAAACGCTGACTGTACAAGTTCTTGATACTCAGCCTCTTCAGATCTCTCCCTTGCAAGCCGCTCAACCGACTCTACAATCATCACCCGAAAAGATGGATACTTTTGTTATTGCTGCGGCACAAGTTTATTTGATTTTACACTCTCAGTTTCCTGACGCTTTTCCCCAAGTTCAAGATGGCTGGGAGTCTGATCGCCACAGTGTTGTTCTTCTGGAAGATTATTCTAAGTTTCCGACAGTATTAGAGAAATTGCGCGATCCGGAAGTCTCACTCCAGCAAATCTTCAGGTGGTTCCAAGAAATTGCCGAACTTTGGGAAACTTTAGTTAGTTTACACTATCGTCAGACTCTTCTCAAACTGGATAATTTACGGGTTTCTCCAACTCCGCCTCACCAAGTTTATATTCAACAATTATATTCGGATTTAGAAGAGTCTAATCTCTCTCTTGTAGATTTAGGTCGCGCTTGGAAAAGCTTGGTTCAAGAGTCCCAGCGAACATTATTTGGTTCTCTGACTCAACTTTTACAAGATCTCAATGAAGGAGAAATTTTAACAACGACTCAACTCCAACATCAATTAGCGAAAGTCGAAGCAGAACTGAATGCTACCTCAACTGCAAGTACACCTACAATTATTGCGACCCCAACTTACCTTCAGGTTGATGAAAACGAAGAGATGAGTCGATCATTGGTAGAGTTAGAGAGCGCACCAACCATTCCGCGAATTTCTCAATTATGGCAGTTAGAAGCGATCGGAGCAACTGATATTGGTCGCAAACGTGAGCAAAATGAAGACTTTTTCGGTGTACAAACGACAAGACATGAACAGCAGACCCCTCAAGGGCGAATCTTAGAAGCTAGAGGGCTGTATATTCTGTGTGATGGTATGGGAGGACACGCCGGAGGAGAAGTCGCCAGTCAGTTAGCCGTTGATACCCTCAAACAATATTTCCAAAGTCAATGGACAGATCAACTCCCAACTCCAGAAATGATTGAAGAGGGGATTTTACAAGCTAACCGTGCCATTTATGAAGCCAATCAACAAGGGGTTCGCTATGGAATGGGACGCATGGGAACAACTCTCGTGATGGCAATTGTAGCAGATAACCAAGTGGCGATCGCTCATGTCGGAGATAGTCGGCTCTATCGTTTCACTCGTTCTGAGGGAATGGAACAAATTACCCTCGATCACGAAGTGGGACAACGAGAAATTCAGCGCGGGCTGAGTCCAGAGGAGGCTTATGCTCGCCCCGATGCTTACCAACTCACTCAAGCTTTAGGGCCACGCGCTCAGAGTTTTGTTCAACCTGATATCCAATTTTTGCAGATTAAAGAGGATACGCTACTGATCTTAGCTTCTGATGGATTAACTGATAATGACATACTTGAGACTTATCATACTACCCATCTCGATCCACTGCTGAATCCACAAACCGACCTGAATATCGGAGTCAATCAATTAATCGAATTAGCCAATGAACACAACGGTCACGATAATATTACAACAATTGTGATTCGGTTATTAGTCTCTGGAGTCTGATACCAGATCGCCGCAATAGAGTTGGCAGACACCTAAAATCTAAATGTAACACCGATGTAAGGACCGTGTTGAAACTGATCTAAGCCAAACTGTAGGTTCGCACATAAGCTTAAATTTTATCAACGAAAACACGCAATTATATGAATTTTTTTCGCACATAAGTTTAAAATTCTTTGGAACCTTTACCGTAAGTTTTATTAGCGTTATAGTTGGCTAAATCTGATGAAATAGTTTCCCCGAAGTGGCGTTTGTATAGCAATGGAGAAATTTTGGTCGGTAAGAAAATCTAATCCGATCAAAATTCGGGGAGGGGCGGAGCTGAAAAACAGGTATAGCGGACAGTATGTTGAATATTTTTATGTCCCAAATACTGTTGAATTACCCTTATATCGTGTCCGTCATTAACCAACTTGTAACCGCAAGCGTGTCGAAGCATATGAGGATGGATAGGGAAAGAGATGGATGAACACTCAGCTACGCGAGTTAATAGTTTACGAAATCCTGCTGTGGTCATCGGACTCCCTCGTTCTGTAACAAATAAATAAGATGAAGGTAGAGATTCTCGTTAGAGTTTTCGTAATGCTCGCAGTTCCGTGCCTCTTAAAGGGTGAACGCTAGGAATACCATGCTTTAATCGTCGAACATGAAATAAACCCGTATCAAAATCTATCTGCTCCCATCGTAAGGCACATATCCCTCTTCTGTCACTCTCCGAGGAGTAGAATAAGAATATTAACAGATTGAATAGCTAGAAAGTAGATAGGACATCCGTCTTTTTCCGCCTTCAATAATTGTGTACTGAAGTTGAAATGGCTGACTCGCAAAGGCTACGACATCGGGATCTATTTCCAAAAGATAGATGTAGTCCAGTTCCAGAAGAGACTCGTACCAAACGATTTGACCCATCTTGCGACTGGAAAATTTACCAATATTCTTCCGAGTTCCGGTATTCGTGATCTTTCGGGCTGGCACGTTCATCGGACTGCAATCTTAAAGCAAACGGGACTAGATTTCTATATTCTAGTCCCGTTTGAGCCTGGTTGCAGACTTATGTACGCACTTTTTTAAGCTTATGCGCGAATTATTTTAAGCTTATGCGCGAAAATCTTAAACTTATGCGCGAACCGACAACAATTAAATATCTAAATCGACAAGATTTAAACGGGGTGCATTGGTTTCAATAAATTCGCGACGAGGTGCAACTCTGTCTCCCATTAATATTGTAAAAACATTGTCAGCTTGGGCAGCATCTTCGACTTCTACTTGCTTAATCATCCGAGTTTCTGGGTTCATTGTTGTATCCCAAAGTTGCTCAGGCATCATTTCCCCTAACCCCTTAAATCGCTGAATATTGTAGTTAGCATTTTGGGGGAATTCTGCCAAACGTTCCTGCAATTCTCGCTCATTGTAACAGTAGTAATGATTGCGTCCTCGTTCTACTTTGTAGAGGGGAGGACAAGCAATATAGATGAAGCCTTGCTCGACTAATTCTCGTTGATAGCGGTAGAAAAAGGTTAAGAGTAATGTCCGAATATGTGCGCCGTCAACGTCCGCGTCTGTCATAATAATAATCTTGTGATAACGCAATTGAGCGGCATCAAATTCTTCGCCTTTTATACCTAATCCTAACGCGGTAATCAACGACTGAATTTCATTGTTTTTGTAAATTTTGGAGTCGTCGGTTTTCTCAATATTGAGGATTTTTCCTCGCAGTGGTAATATAGCTTGAGTTCGGCGATCGCGTCCTTGTTTGGCACTTCCGCCCGCACTATCTCCCTCTACTAGAAAGATTTCTGATTCTTCCGGAATACGGGTGCTACAATCGGCTAATTTTCCGGGTAAGGGTGAAGATTCTAAGACGGATTTTCGACGGACTAAATCTCGCGCTCGTCGAGCGGCTTCTGCGGCTTTAAAGGCTTGAATTGCTTTTTCTAAAACGGCATCAGCAATATTGGGGTGAAAGTCGAGATATTCTGTTAAGACTTCCCCAACGAGTGAATCAACAATTCCGCGAACTTCTGTATTACCTAGCTTCGTTTTGGTTTGTCCTTCAAATTCAGGTTCGGGAACTTTCACGGAAATCACCGCCGTTAAGCCTTCCCGCACGTTTTCGCCCCCCAAATTAGACTCATTTTCTTTGATCTTATTTCGTTTTCGGGCAATATTATTCATGGTGCGGGTTAACACCGTTTTTAACCCTTCTAAATGAGTTCCCCCATCAATAGTCCGAATATTATTTGCAAAGCCTAAAATATTGTCGCTGTAAGCATCTACACACCACTGCAATGCAACCTCAATCTGTACATCATTTCGTTCTCCGGACACATAAATCAGGTCTTCGTGTAGCGGTTGTTTCTCCCGGTTCATGTAGGCAACATATTCTTTAATTCCGCCTTCATAACAGAAGCTTTCGACTTTCGGTTCTTCGAGTTTAATAATCTCTAAACGATGATCGGTAATCGTAATTTTAACGCCTGCATTCAAATAGGCGAGTTCCCGTAAACGACTGGCGATCGTTGCGTAGTCAAACTCAATTCCAGTGGTAAATATTGTGGTATCGGGTAAGAAGCGTACTGCTGTTCCTGTCTGGTTTCCTTTGGCGGGTTTAGATTTCAGTTCGTAAGCTGGAACCCCTCGTTCGTAGCGTTGGGTATATTGGGTTTGGTTTCGCAGCACTTGAACTTCGACCCATTCTGACAGCGCATTCACAACGGAAACCCCAACTCCGTGTAAACCCCCAGAGACTTTATAACCGCCACCCCCAAATTTTCCGCCTGCGTGCAAAACAGTCATTACTGTTTCTAAGGCTGACTTTCCAGTTTTGGAATGAACATCAACGGGAATCCCCCGACCATCATCTGTAACGGTGACTGAACCATCCGCATTAAAATCGACTTCAATATGGGTACAATGACCTGCCAGCGCCTCATCAATGGAGTTATCTACAACCTCGTATACTAAATGATGAAGTCCACGCGGCCCAGTTGAACCGATGTACATCCCTGGACGTTTGCGGACGGCTTCTAGACCTTCGAGAACCTGAATTTGCTCGGCGCTGTAACTGCTGGTCATGTTATAACTGCTCCAATTAGGGGTCTAAGGTACCCAGGATTCTAAAAATGATAAATCTCTCCAAAATTTTAACACAAAAGGGTTAGAAACGACGAGAACGGCAAATGCTGCTTTGTTTAAATCCAGATTCAACCCCTTTATTATGGAGATTGAGGTGGAACTGTGCAAGGTTGGAAAGGACTATGGCGATTATTGTGATCTGTGGCGCGACAGCAACGGGAAAGTCAGGGCTAGCACTCGCTTTAGCACAACGGCTGAATACGGTGATTTTGAGTGCTGATTCGCGTCAGGTGTATCGAGAGTTTGATATTGGTACGGCTAAACCGACACCAGATGAACAACAACAGGTTCCTCATTTCCTCATCGATATCTGTGACCCCAGAGAGACTTTAACTCTAGCAGAATACCAGGAAAAGGCTCAAGCTTTAATCCGGGTTCGGACCCTCTCGGCTTCTTCCCCACTTCCGCTGTTGCTGGTTGGGGGAACAGGATTGTACATTAAAGCGATTGTACGCGGAATGAAGATTCCCAAAGTTGCGCCTTGTGCTGAGTTGCGATCGCAGTTTCAAGCTTTGGGTCAAGTTCAATGTTATGCCATGCTCAATCAGGTTGACCCTGTCGCAGCCCAAAAAATTCACCCCAATGATGAGTTCCGGACTCAAAGAGCGTTAGAAGTCTATTATATTACGGGCTGTGCCATTTCTCAACAGCAAGGTGAAAATCCTCCTGACTATCCGATTTTGCAAATTGGTTTAACTTTAGATCGCGATCGCTTAACGCAACGCATTCAAAACCGGACTCAAAAAATGATAGAGATGGGATGGATAAAAGAAGTCAAAACACTGATAGAAAAATATGGTCAAGATTTGCCTTTATTGCAAACTTTAGGTTATCAAGAAATTCAACAATATCTGACGGGAGATTCTACTTTAGATGAAGCGATCGCCGCAACGGTTTTACATACTCGTCAATTTGCTAAACGACAACAAACTTGGTTTCGGGCTGTTTCAGAGATTGAATGGTTTGACGCTGAAAATCCGAATTTATTCAAACAAGTTTGGCAACGAGTTCAGGAATTTATGCGGGTAGATTAGAGATTAAATCTCTTTATATACTGCTCTAAAAAATTAAGAACATTAATTCAAAATTTTTAATAGTTATAAACAAAAAGTTATTCAATTAAGCAGTTGGAAAATAATCACTTAGATGAATTGGCGTAAACTTTCTTACTGCTCTTGATCCCGACTGAAAAACAATCTGATGCTAGGATAGTGAGGGGCAGGTTTTCCGGAATTAACGGCTAGCTGATTGAAGATCCAGAAGAATGTGGCTGGGGAAATCACAGGTCGGTCTAGTATCTAATGATACAAAATACCGAAGAGTCAGATAACATCCCATTCCCCAGATGTCACAAAGTTCTTCAGGCTGATCTGTTTTGGGTGTTGAACGATTAGTCTTCAATAGGCACGATACAGGGAGAATTGTAATGAGAAATACAGGACTAGCGTATCTACTTTGGTGTAGCTGGCTACTTGGATTAGGTGGCGTTCACCGCATCTATTCTGGTAATTATTTTACTGGATTATTGTGGTTATTTACCTGGGGTTTCTTTGGGTTTGGTCAAGTCTTAGATTTATTTTTAATTCCGGGAATGGTTGAACGGAAAAATCTCAGATATCAACTCTATCAGCGAGAAAATAGTCAAAATCCTATTACTCACGAAGTTATTGTTAATTTAACAGAAGCTCAAAAATATAACCCAGAAGCGGTTCCGGTTGCGCCTCAAAAATCAGACATTTATACAATTTTAAAGCTAGCAAAAGATAATCCTCAAGGGATTTCAGTTGCCGATTGTGTGATTGCAACGGATAAACCGATTCCTGAAGTCAAGCAATTATTAAATGATTTGTATAAAGAAGGTTTACTTCACATTGATAACCATGAGGAAACCGGAACTATCATTTATCGTATTGTTTAGATAATAACTGAACAGTCAGGGAATAAATTCCCTGCCTAAAAACTAAAGTCCTCTTCAGAGGACTAAACTGAAATCACTGTTTACTGTGTACTGTTGACTGAATATTAATCTCCTTGAGGATATTCATCCCATAGGGTTGTGATTTGGCGTATGCTTTGATGTTCACCTTGACCTAAAATCAAATGATCGAGGATAGGAATGGATAAAATTTGGGCGGCTTGTAGGAGTTGACGAGTGAGAGTAATATCTTCTGGACTCGGTTCAACGTTTCCAGAGGGGTGATTATGAGAGATAATCATTCGGGTTGCGCCTTGTTTGATCACTTCTCGAAAAATCTCTCTGGGATGGGCTAAAGTTTCGGTTGCTGTGCCAATTGTAATCACTTTCGTACCGAGTAGACGATTTGTGACATCTAAGAGTAAGACTGCAAATCGTTCTTGAGTTTGCCACATTAAATCTTGAGATAAAGCATCGGCTGCGGCTTCAGGAGTTTCGATAATTGCTTTTTCTGAAGGTCGAAGTTGAAAGACTCGTTTTCCGAGTTCTATTGCTGCAACAATTGTGGTGGCTTTGGCTGGGCCTATACCATGAATTTGCGTTAGTTCTTGTACGGTAATATGTCGCAGAATTGATAACGGATCGTACTGACTTTGGCTGAGTTGATTGAGTAAATATTGACCTAACCCCACAGCCGATAGCTTTCCCTTTCCTTGTCCTGTATTCAGTAAAATTGCCACTAATTCGGCACTTGAAAGGGCTTGTGGGCCATGTGCAATCATTCGTTCTCTAGGTCGTTCATCGGAAGGTAAATCAGCAATTCTCAGACTGTAGGTCATTCTCGATATTTACAGAATTCGGTTAAGTAAAATATAAATTTACTATAACTCCAGTTTTTGAAAATTCATTGTAATTTGTTTTTAATTAATATGATCTAATTTTAAAATTTTAAAAATTACACTTCTAAAAACTCCAAATCTCCGTAAAATCACTGAAGGTCTTAACAGTAAACAGAATCATTTTTGTAGATGACTCCTGTATTTCTAGGAATCAGGTTCTGACCAAACAGAATGCCTCCACTCTGATGGCGAAATGTTGCCAGTGTTTTTAAGGGTTCTTTGAGGCGATCGCGTTGACCTGTCGATTGATCGATTGTAGTAATAATACAGCGATCGCACGGTTTAACAACATCAAAAGAAACCTCTCCAATTTGAATCGTTTTCCACTCATCTTCTAGAAAAGGAGAGTCAGATTTGATGACTAAATTTGGACGAAATCGGTTCATCAGAATTTCACAAGATCCATCAATATTATTGACTTTAATTCTGCGATTGAGTTCAGCCAGAGACGCAGTATTGGTCAGTAAAAACGGGTAGCCATCTGCAAAGCTAACTTGGTCTTCAGGTCGGCGTGCATAGTTGGGGTTAACGAGCCGGATATTTTCAGGAGATTGTCGCACTAACCGACAAGAAAATTCAGAAGGTAACTGTAACGCATTGTGCAACCAGTTAGCTACGTCCGAGCCTTGATCAATTGCAATCGTATTGCTTCGCCAAATCTTGACGGGGATTGACTTTCCCTTCAAATGAGGCTTAAAAGTGAACGGTTTGATCGGACTATCTTGAATAGACAAAGAGAGGCTGTCGTCTGAGAGTTCAACCTGAATTTTTGCCATCAGAGGATAGTCTCGCTGGGTCATAAATTTGTGGTGATGATCAACAATCATCAATTCTCGATCCCAAGCAAATCCTTTCGGTGTAACTTCTGCTTGTTCGAGTTCAATGGCGTGACAAGACTTAATCGGATGTATAAAAATACTCTCAATATTCATTGGGGTCTGCTCTCCTCTACATGGATAAGAAATATTAATGAATTTTAGAACCGTATCACAGTGGTCCGTTTACAGTGTGTCCTCCCTTTCTTTTCTGCTATTGTAGTACGCCGGATATGGCATGAAGCTATTGCTTGAGATAAGCTATATTAGTATTCAGTTAGATTAGTGAACGAAAGGAGTTTTAAGCTTCCGATAACGTTCCAAAGGGGTGCCGCTAAGTTTCTCAAACCTTCTAGAGGTGTATGTATCATTATGAAATCTGTACTATTCCGTACTTTCTTGGCAACAGCAACAACGCTGGCTTTCAGCACCATTGCTTCTGCAAGCTATGCAGTGAGCTTAGTTCCCGATACTGAAGGGGAACTCGATGTAGGCTTAGGTTGTCCTAACGATCCTGAACTCTGTATCTCTGTAGATTCTATTCCTTTCCTAGATAGCGTGGTATCTGAAGTTGACGAGACCACAGGTTTTCCAAGTCGGTTATTCTTGGATGATTTGGCGACTGAGAACGTCTACGAAGATCCGGCTCTATTCTTTACTTCTGATTTAGGTACAAATCCTGAAGGAATTTGGTATCGTCCCGTTGCTTTCTTGGGAGATGAACCAATTGAAGAAGGTCAGCTAGAGGTCGGAACTTACACGTTCAACTTTACTGAGACTTTAGATGAACTCGTAATTGACTATTTTGACACTGAAACAGAAAATACTACAGGTGTCATTGCAATTAATGGTACAAGCATAGATTCTCCTGATTGGGTTCCTGCCGGATCAAATGGTAATCTCTTCACTCAAACTTTTGCTGATATAGATTCCATTACACTGAAGTTGGGAGAATATGATCCTGAAGGAATCAATTTCTTTGCGCCTGGAGATGGAGTTCGTTTTCAGTTATCTGCCACCGCAGCGGCTGTTCCTGAACCCACTACTGTGTTTGGTTTAGCTGTTGTAGGATTGGCTTTAGCTGGTTCTAAACTGCGCCAACGTCACTAGGATTTGACGAATTGATACTGCTGAACGAATCTTAAGCCACATTTTCAGTGCTAATGTGGCTTTCTGAGTGTTTGGTATTTAGGGCGCACGATATTTTTCACAGATCTGAAGATAGAGCTAGATGGATGAGAGTCCCACTCATTGACTCATCCATCTTTTATATTTTTAGGAAAAAACTACCCTGATGTACCCATAAAAATAATCGGAGTTCGATCTTGACTGGTGCTATCTATCTGTAGGTCATCACAGTTCTGACAAAACTCTCGCTTACATCTTGCCAACGAGGATTGCAAGCTCGGTCTTTAATAATGTCAAAATGCACTAATGACCACTGTTGACCTCCGCCGACTCGTTCTTTATGATATTCGAGGTAGGTCACTCTCTCTGGATTCAGATAATAGGTTTCGCAGATTTGATCGAATAAAATCTCGAAAGCATTACTAATGCTAATACCATCATTCCTGGGTAGCTCTCTAACCATGACAACCTGGCTCCCATCAGACTTCGGGTAGATTTGTAAATCGCACTTACAAATGCTTCCAGGCCAAAGTTCACACTTGAACAACATCTTTAAAATATCCTTTGTGAAAGCGTATCAAAAACAGGACTGGTTGTAATTAGAGCTTCCAGTCCCTACATCTCTTAAAAAGGAATTATAAATTAAATCTTAAGAAATCTCATAGTCCCTAAAAGATACAGGGAGAAACAGAGGATTCGTTTTATTTGCGATCGCTCAATCAAAAGTCTCGCGGCTAGAAGTCGCATCACGGTTGAGTTTCCTGTTGTTTGCTCAGGTGGTTATAGCAGTGAGAGTCCTATCTTCACTCCGATCAAGGATCAAATTTTCAGAAAATGAAAGTAACAAAAATTTACATTCTGGCTCAATTCGCTATGAACACGAAGCATTATGCAAGAGATAGTTAACTTCACTGAGTAGCCATTCTTGAAACAACTTTTGACAGATCTCTTGAGACCGTTCCTCTGTCAACTGAGCCGGAATGAATTCTTCGACTTTCAATAAATGATAACCCAGATCAGTTTGATGGGGTCCAACTACTTCTCCAGGAGTAGCACCAAAAACCAAAGCCGCTAACTCTCCTTTCAAGCTCCGGCGAGTCACTTTCCCTTCGTAGCCACACAACTCTCGTCGTTTTTTCTCGATATCATACAGATGTGCTGCGTGATAAAAGCTAATTTCTTCTTCTTCGATTTGATAAAAAATCTCCCGGGCTAAACGCTCATAGGGAACGATAATTTGATAGAGCAGAACTTGTTCGTAATCTAGCTTATGTTGAGTAAAATATTTCTCAACTTCAGACCCAAACATCGCATCTGATAATTTTTTTGCCAAAAGATTTTCTTGAATCCCAGCTTCCCAGTCATCAGCACTAATCTTCTGATCGTTCAGCCAAGTTAGGGTATCAGAGGCTTTTTCTAATCGTCTTGCTAGACGTTGGCGATCGGCTTCCGCTTGAATTTCATCCGACGTTACACTAATTCCACGTTCTAGAATCGCTCGGTTGATGGCTCTTTGCGATAAAACTTTATGGTAGGTTTCTTTGTACTGAACTCTTCTTTTCAGAAAATCTACAATCTCATCATTGGTGACAGATATTTTGGGCAAATCAACCATAACTGTGTTATCTCTGGGTTCAGGCTCAATGAATTTCATCCTCAAAATTGTTATAATTTTAAATGACTCGAAAATATTGATTGATTACAGGAATTGATTCCAGACAGGAATTTAACTCCAAAATTCAACTAAGCCTCAAACAATACCCAACAGTTAGGGATGTGAGCTTATATTGAGTTGAACCTTGATCGTATCAATAATGACCTAATTTTTACAACCTGTTAATATCGGTTGCTCAAGCCGCAACAAATGTCCCGAACGGAAAATTTGAGCAAAGCCGGATCGCCTCTCAATCAGCCATCCTCTAAAAGATCTCTACACCCTGAATACTCCATTCAATATATTCGCTACTTCTCGAATAGATCGAAGATGAAAGCAATACAGTGAATGTTACCATCATTCTCGGTGGTAATGATCAGAATGTACAGCATTTTTAAATAATTTGTGGAAAACTGTTAATCGGCACAAAAGCTCAAGCTAGCAAAAAGCTTGTACAACTATATACATTTCCACTGAAAATGCTACAGCACTAATAGTCATTCTCAATCCCAGAAATTTGTCTAGACCACAAAGACAATCAGCTTAAATGTGTGGGGTTTGACCCAGACTTACTAAAGTTTTCAAGATGATAGCTAAAATACACTAGCTGAACATCGTGAAAGCCGTGAGACATTCACAAACTGTAGACGGACTAAGCATCCGAAGTATCAAAAATGACTATAAAAGCATCTAGACATCGATGACTGGTGAGAGTATTTTAACCAAGGTCATCTGAAAGGGTATTGTCTCTGGTGAAAGCCAAAAGTTAAGTTATTTTGGTATGTACCCCAGTAGGTCTTCATCTTAACGAAACTTCTAATTTGTATGTTGCCATATTGGCACCTTTACTTAAGGTATTCTAAAGCCAAATTGGCAACATTGGACAAACAACTTGAGGTTCAATGAGAAAACGACTTCAAGAGGGAATATGGGATGACAACGGTGACAGAAGCTCTGCGGCTGGCTGCTCAATATCGACAAACCCATCATTTAGCAAAAGCCGGACAAATTTATCGTCAAATCTTACAAAGCCAGCCTCATCAACCGGATGCTTTGTGTGGTTTAGGAGGACTTGCTCAAGAAAAACAGCAATATCAAGTGGCGGAGAAATTCATCAAAACTGCTTTGCAAGTTCAGCCTAACTTAGTCCAAGGCTGGTTAAATTTAGGTGATTTACATCAAATTCAGGGCCAGTTAACAGAAGCATTAACTGCTTATCAACGGGTAATTGCGCTCAAGCCGGATTCGGTTGCTGCCTACAATAATCTTGGCTACACTTTACAACTAAAAGAAGAATGGAATCAAGCGATCGCCTGTTATCAAAAAGCTTCCTCTCTCCAACCCCAAAATATTGAAATTCGCGTCAATTTAGCGAACGCACTGCACAGTCAAGGTCAACTTTCTCCTGAACAAACAATTCACTATGCGGCTCTCAATCACGATTTGGGTGTGGCTCGTAAAAAAGCCGGAGATTTAAAAGCGGCGATTACCTATTATCGTCAAGCGATCGCATTGCAACCGAACTTGGCGATCGCTCATTCTAATTTAGGTGCAGCCTTCAAAGCCAGCGGAAGAGTTCCTGAAGCGATTACTCATTATCAAATTGCATTAGATCTTAATTCTGCGGATGAGAATGCTGACAACTCTGTGATTGATCAAGCTTTAAAAACCCTCAACCGCTTACAAGAACAGTCTACTCAAAACAGACCGTCACAACAATTAAAGATTGCCTTTGTTTGTCAGCCTTTTGTCCTGTCTTCTTTCCCCAATCCGGCTGACTCTATTGGAATTTTAACCTACGAATTGGTAAGAATCTTAGCTGATCAATATAATATCACTGTTTATGCCCCGGCTCAAAAATCCGGGCAACAGAGTTTTGAAGGAGTTAATTATCACTACATCTCCATTCGTCAAGATAAATCCTTTTTAAAATATTTTGACAAACTGCCATTCAAAGATCCCAAGTCTCCTCAATTCAATCATGCTTTGTATTATCTTGGATACGGATCTAGAATTGCTCAGAATCTCAAAAAACAGCAAATTGATCTGGTTCACATTCACAACTGTTCACAACTCATTCCAGTGATTCGAGCCTTTAATCCTCAGATTAAAATTGTTCTTCATATGCACTGTGAATGGTTGCATCAACTTGATTATAAAACAACTGAAAAACGACTGAGTCAAGTTAACTTAGTGATTACGCCCAGTGACTATATTACTGATGCGGCTCGTCAACGGTTCCCCGAGTTTGCCGCTCGAATTCAAACGATTGCAAATGGCGTCGATTTAGATAAATTTGTAGATTCATCTCTGGGATGTTTCAAACCCAAGCCAACTGCAAATTCTCAAACCAAACAACTCCTCTACGTGGGTCGAATTTGCCCCGAAAAAGGATCGCATATTCTGCTTGAAGCCTTTCAAAAAGTTCTGAAAAAACAGCCCGATACTCATCTGACTCTCGTCGGACCGATGGGTGTAATTCCCTATGAATATTTAGTCGGTTTGAGTGAAGATACAAAAATTCAAGAATTAGCCAAATTTCATCAAGATAATAATTGGAGAAAGTTTTTAAGAGATGCCTATACAAAACTGAACAAAATTCAAGAAAATTCAGTCACCTTAACCGGGTGTTTGGCTCCGATAAAGTTACCCCCTTATTATCAGAATACCGATCTTTTTATCTTTCCCTCCGTTTGTCAAGAAGCCTTCGGAATGCCTGTCGCAGAGGCAATGGTCGCAGGTATTCCGGTTATTGTTAGCGATGGTGGCGGTATACCCGAACTGTTGGAAGAAGGGAGAACAGGCTTAGTGGTTGAACGAGGGAATTCCGAAGCCTTAGCGGAGGCAATTTTGAAACTCTTAGAAGATGAACCTCTGAGAAAATCCATGGGAAAAGCTGCTCATCAACGAGCTGTAAAACACTTCTCATTTGAGAAAATTGCTGAGGATTTACAACGGCAATATGAACAACTTTTTAAGACAATCAATGAATAAACGAAAATAAAATTATGCAAGATTCTAATCATCACTCTCGAATTCGACAAATTTATCAAAAAATCATCGCTCAAAATCGAATCGAATACTCGCCTGAAAACCTGAAGCGATCGGCAATTATTTTTGCACCCCATCCAGATGATGAAACCTTGGGATGTGGCGGAACAATGATTCGGAAAAAGCAAGCCGGAGCCGAGATCAAAGTTGTATTTATGACGGATGGTTCTCAATCTCATGCTCATCTAATTTCCGCCGCTGAATTAAAATCAATTCGAGCTCAAGAAGCCTTAGCCGCCGCTCAGAAACTTGGCTTGAGTGAAACAGATATAATCTTCCTGAACGTTCGAGATGGAACCCTCGCTAATTATCAAGAAATAGCCATTAAAAATGTTGCGAAAATCTTGCTGAAATATTTGCCCGAAGAAATTTTTGTTCCCTACTCTCAAGATGGAATCCCCGATCATAATGCGACAACATATATTGCAGGATCTGCACTGCGGCGTTGTGGATTTAATAGCACAGTTTATGAATATCCGATTTGGTTTTTCAATCACTGGCCCTGGGTTCCCTTTGAAGGAAATTTCAAAACATTTGTCTCAACACTGAGTCGTAATCTCAAATATAGTTTCCACTTTCTCAAAACCTTTAAATGCTCAGTTGATATCCGAGACGTTCTCGAACAAAAACAAGCAGCTTTAGCCGAACATAAATCACAAGTCACTCAACTGATTCCAAATCCCCAATGGTTGACCCTGCAAGATATTTCCCAAGGCCAGTTCTTAAACTGCTTTTTTCAAAACCATGAACTCTTCCGTTCATCTGATCTCAAATAAAAACTCACTTAATAACTCACTCGATAATAATGTTAATTGATCAAATCAAAAAAACAAGTTCATCTCAGCCAGTCAAACACTTATTAACCGATAAATTTTCAGATCCCAGATCAATCGGTCAAGTGATCGGAACACCGAGTTTGAGTGGTACGATTCGGAAAGGGAAGGATGTCGAAAAACGTATGAAGATTGACAATAATGCTCTGCGTTTGCAACCATTACTCAAACCAGGTTGGCAAAGACAAGGGATTGCTTATGGCCCCTATACTCGTTGTCATGGGTTAGCATTTGCTATCTTTCTTTTAAATGGTCATAATACGTCCCAAATTGACCGAGTTGAACCCTTAAAAGCGCGACTACATCGTTGGTTAATTGGAACAGAAACTGATAAACCCATTCAACGACTGTGGCGTTGGATTTGGCACGGGCCGAAAATTGGACTGATACAAAAGTTGCTGTGGTGGGTTCGTACAACCTCTCGTATCTCCAAATATTTCCGGAGATTTCCCCTAAAATCCCTTGATGAAAATTTAGCTGTCGGTTGGTTTGCGAACGAGGTCCCAACTGACCCAACAACAGAAGGAAATACCTTTATTGTTCATGCGACAGGAACCCACAACGGGGAATTATGGCTGCGAACTCAGGACAATCTCTTATCGGCTTTCCGAGGCTTACAAAATCTGCAAGTTTATTATGTCGTGATTTTGCGAGAACAGGGTGCCGCTTATTACGCGGCTTCTGTCTCTAATGCTGCGGGTTTAGAAACATACCCAAATCTACGTCCAGTGGGAATTGATGCTTTTGAGCAAAGTCAAACCGTCTATGCAGGTTTCTACCAGAGTATCTTAGGACAAAATGGGTTTCGAGTGGATACGCGAGTTTATGGGGCTGAAGTTGCTCAACTTCCAGACCTCGCAACCTGGTACGGTACGGCTCATCTGGCGGACTATTTAGCAGGTGAGGGAGATTTAGACCAAACGGCTGCTGAACAAGGAGGAACCTGGACGCTAGAAAGTGGAAACTACCAACGAACGCCGACAGGACTGGTTGCAACCGAACCCAACAGCTTTGCGGTATTACAGGGGAACGAACCTTCCGGGTTAATTCATTTATTGGTCTACAGTTCGACTCTACCAACCGAAATTCAGTTAATTTGGCGGTTTCAAGATCAGAAAAATTACTGGAGTTTTTGGGTTGATGGCGAACAGTGTCAACTCCAACGGGTTGAAAAGGGTAAACGGGAAATTCTGGCGGTGAGTCAGTTGTGGTCTTTCCAACCGAACACCCTCAACGCTTTACAAATTTTGGATGATGGGGAAACCTTCAGCCTGTTTCTCAATGGCCAACTTGTTTTTCGCAAACGGTTTATCGAGACTCGCCTCCAAAATGCAACAGGTGTGGGTATCGGTTCGACTCAAGCTAATCCTCATTTATTTTTTCGAGCCTTAGAAGCCCATCCTCGCACGGTCGAAATTCCTGCGGCTCTGGATTTGGGGTCTCCTTGGAACGTTCAGGGTCAACAGATGATGATATCTGATTCGTTCACGGGAGAAACGGGAGAATTAGACGGAAGGAAAACCCCAACCGGAAGTAAAATCTGGCACAAAGAAATCGGTACAGGTATCATTCAATTAACAGAAAATGGGGCAAAAGTGCAAGCCGATGCTCAACATCCCAATCCTGGACGAACTGCTTATACCGTAGAGTGGGATTCTCCTAACTTTGCTGAACTTTCTGTAGAAATTACACCGCCGGGAACTCGTCGAGGACAGCGAGAAAAAGGTCGAGGCGGCTTCATCTTTTGGCAAGATGCTCGCAATTACATTATCTTGAATAATTGGCTCGATGACTGTTATGGCGGAGCGTCTATTTCTTCGTTTTTCTATCTAAATGGATTCGAGGAGTTATACGATGCCGTTTGGACGAATGTAGGAGAAAAAATTTATTGGGGGGTTTCTCATCAACTGACGATGCGCTTTGATGGGATGAATTATCTGGCTTTAATTAATGATGAACCCGTTCTCTATCGCGCCCTCACCGATGTTTATCCGAATGCCAGTCGGTTATCGATTAATCGAGTCGGAATTGTTGCCAATTGGGAATGGGGAAATGATACCGGAAGTCTGTTTAAAGATTTTATTGCCAAAGCTTAATTAGAATAAATTTAATCCCATGAATATAACATCTCAACAAGTTACGCTCAGTCAAGGAGTCGGTGCTGGACTCAAATTCAATTCTGATTACTCTAACCGTGATTATGCGACTGGAACTTATGAGCTTCCCATTCAACAAGCCCTAGAAAAGTATCTGAAACCCAATAGTGTCTTCTACGATATTGGCGCAAATATTGGCTTTTTTACGATAATTGCGGCTCGGTTAGTGGGAGAGTCTGGACAGATTTATGCCTTTGAACCTGTGCCGAAAAATGCAGATCGAATTCGACATAATGCCGAGATTAATGAATTTTCTCAAGTAGCGGTATTTGAAAAAGCAGTTGCGGCTTCTGCAGGAACGGCTGAACTCTTACTCGCTCATCATTCCGGCGGTGCAACGCTCGCCAGTGCTGGAACTCCTCCCGATTTACGCGGGAAAATGGATGTAGAATTGGTTTCTATTGATGAGTTGATTTCGACTCAAAAAATTCAGCCACCCTCCCTCGTTAAAATCGATGTAGAAGGAGCCGAAATAACAGTATTGCAGGGCATGATTCAAACCCTAAAAGAATTTAAACCGATCCTTATTTATGAAGTTGATGATGGAGACAAAGCTGCATTTGACACGAAAAACCAAGAACTTGAAACCTTTATTACCGCTTTAGGATATGAGATTATTCCCCTCGAAGCTGCCTATCCCAATATTAACTGGAATGTCGGACACGCGATTGCTATTCCCAAACAATTTTCCTCAACAACCGCCCCGGAAATGATCACAACATCTGTCTTATTGCAACAAGCGACCAAATATCAACAGGCTCAACACTTTACTCTAGCTCGAAAAATTTACGCTAAAATTCTCAAACAAGAACCGCAGCAACCTGAAGCCCTACAAGGACTTGCAACTCTTGCTCAACAACAAGGTCAATACTCAGACGCCGAGAAATTCTTAAAAGTAGTATTGCAGGTTCAACCCAATGCTCAAGCCTGGTTTAGTTTAGCTAATGTTTTCCAAGTTCAAGGTCGCTTATCTGAAGCCATAGACTGTTATCAAAAAGTATTAGCCAAACGCCCGAACTCCGTCGCCGTTCTTAATAATTTGGGCTACGCCCTCCAACAACAAGGGAATTGGGAAGCCGCAATCACCTATTATCAACAAGCATTAGCCCTACAACCCAACTGCATTGAAGCTGAGGTCAATATTGGTAACGCACTCTACGCCCAAGGTCAACTTTCTCCCGAAAAACAACGCCACTACGCCACGATGAACTATAATCTCGGCGTGTCCTGTCAAAAACAAGCAGATTTGGCGGAGGCTGTGGCTTATTATCAACAAGCAATTGAAATGCAGCCCGATTTGTTAGATGCTCATTATCAGTTAGCCGTTATCCAAGAGAGCCAAGAGGAGTTGCAAAAAGCGATCGCATCCTGTCAAAATGCAATTAATCTCAACCCCAACTTTGGGCCAGCCTATCTACTCCTCGGTAAAATTTATCAAACTCAACTGAAGTTAACCGAAGCCGCATCCGCCTATCGAGAAGGATTAAAACGGGTGAATCCTCGCTATGCAGAGGCGATTGATGCTGAAACCCATGCGGGCGATAATCCCAAGGATTACACCACGCCGCAATTGACATTAGGGGAAGTCACCGTTGGAAACTATACCTTTCCCGGTACGCCTCCGGTCTCGAACCCCGAACAACCGCGCCCTTTTTGGACTGTTGTGGTTCCGCTTTTTAATCGCAAAAACTATTTGTTGGAATGTTTGGCGAGTATATTAGCGCAATGGCCAGGAGAGGAACAGATGGAAATTCTGATTATGGATAATAACAGCACTCCACCCCTCTATGATTTGGTGAATGCCATTGGTGGCGGAATTGTTCGATATCATCTCAACCCTGAAAATATTGGCGCTCGTCGCAACTTTAATTTAGCCATTGGCTTGAGTCGGGGCGAGTGGGTTCATGTAATTCCAGAGGATGAATATGTTTTCCCAGACTTCTATCAACGTTTTCAGCAAAGTTTAGCCCATTGTCCAGATTCTGTTGGGGCGGCGTTTACCGGATATCAGAATATTAATGACGAGGGTAAGGTTACTTTCACCCAAACTCACGGTTATGGCAATCAAACCGGAATTATTCAAGATTGGCTGGAGCGAATTGGCGTTTCTAATGTGTTAAATCCCTGTGCGGTTGTGATTCGTCGTTCTACCCATGAACGTTTAGGAACCTATGACCCCAATAATACTTTTACACCGGATTGGGAACTCTATAAACGCATTGCTTCTTTTTATGATTGGTGGTACGAACCCGGAATTTTAGCCTGTTACCGTCAGCATTCTAATAATATGACCAGTGAATTAATGAAAGCTGGAGCGCAAGCTGAGTCTATTCGGATGGGAATAGAGATTTCCGAGAGTTATCTCCCCGCCGAACGGTGTGCAGAAATTACGGCTAAAGCTCGTCGTCATTTCTTTAAAGATTGTCTGAACAGTGCAATAATTCCCGTTAAAGCGGGGAACCTCACTGGAGCATTCCGCCTCATTCAAGAAGCCCTGAAAATTGACTCCTCCCCAGAAGCGATTGAGCAGTTGTTTACTTGGTTAACCGAAGAGGATGTCGCGCTCTTGCGTCAGGAAATTGCCTCGAAGCTACGCTCAATTACATTGCAGGATAGCAATGAAAGTTTTGTCTTTGCCTATCCTTAAAAAATCTTTAAATTCGATTGGCTCTGCTCTCTTTACTGCTAACTGTGTACCGTCTACTGTGTCCAGGGATTAAAATCCCGGTCTCATAGTTAAAGTCTTTTTCAGAAGACTGTGTACTGTTATTCAATATTGTGCCAAAGTGGCAACAATCTTTGATCTGAGCTGATATGCTGTATAGCGAGTCAGAGTCATAACTGCCATAACACATAGGAATCGTGTATAACGTTGTGAACGTTTAGCCGTCTAAGAAATCCTGAGTGAAAACTGACAATCTCAGAAGACCTATCAGAGTTGTGCGAACAGATGACTGGCTTGAAATTGACAGATCCTGTACAAATTTCAAGATCGAACTCAGACTCAACTCTTCTCTGTTTGATCGCTTTTTATTAAATTTCTGTTACTGTAAATCTAGCTTTTTTGATTCTGCTTAATGATTAGAGTTAAGCAGAGTCTTTTATGTGAAAATCTCGATCAATATTTCCGCGATTTAATCCCTCAAAAAACTTTTAATAAAACTGCCAAAATGGCAACCCAATCCTGAATAACTTAGCTATATTAAAGATGGCAAGAAAAACAAACGACTTGCCCAAACAAAAATAACTGCAAATTAAGGAGAAAATCCAATGTTAATCAAAGATCTAAGCTACTGCGAAGTTGTTGAAGAAAACGTTGTTGGTGGTAGTGGTACTTTCGCTAGCAAATTCGCATCAGTTACTAGTATCGTTAACCAAGAATTTAATGTTGATATCGATGTTAATGCTGACAAAGACATCAATGCTGATCTCGACAGCGACGTTGATATCACTGGTAACTTCGCTTCTTTAACTGGTGACGCAACTGCAATCGGTGAAGACACCTTCGCTGAAGTTGATTTCAGCGTAATTGCTACTGATGGTCTGTCTGAAGTTGCTGTTACTGCAATTGCTGGTGTTGGCTAGAGCTAGATAAGAGTTTCCTGACAAAAGGATAACTTTTACTAATCCTTACTTACAAAGTTGCTGTCTTGCGAAGTTCCTCTCTTGCAAACTTCGCGCTCATGGGGGAAACCCCCAAGACCGCACTTTGCGCTACTAGACATCAATTGACTTTGAAGCTCTCTCCCCTTATTTGCATAAGCTTTTAACGGGGAGAGGCTTTACCCAGGTAATTCAGCCTACACAAAACAAAAGTTGCCTCACAAGAAGACAACTTTTACTAATCCTTACTTAATATTTTAGTAATTCAACGTCTGTTGTGAGCCGTTGTTTTACTCTCATATATTTAATATAACAGTTGCGCTTGTCTTTGTCAAGACCTACCTCCAGATTAATTTTACAGACTGGGAGTAACACAGTCTGTGGCGATACGCGAGCGTTCTACAGTTCTCATGGATCAAGAAAGCATTTTAGAATTAGATCTTCGGTCACTCGTTGGAACCGCAGCCCAGAAACATCAGTTGGGTCAATTACAAGAAGCTGAGTCAATTTACAGAGGACTGATTAGCCATCAACCCAGTCCCGGTGGAGTACCGGGTGGATTAGAAGATATATATCATCTCGTATTGCTAGATTTTGGAGTTGTTCTGGGAAGGCAAGGGAAATTAGCGGAAGCTGTTGAGCAATATCAGCAAGCCCTGACCATTAAACCTGACTTTGTCCGGGCTCATTTCTTTTTAGCCCGAGCCTTTACGCAACAGGGGAAATTCGCCGCAGCCCTTGAATTGTATGAGCAAGCCTTAACGCTCAAACCTGACTTTACCCAAGCTCGCTTCTATCTCGCAATCTTGCTTCAGGAACAGGGAAAGTTAGAAGAGGCTGTTGAAAGTTACCAACAGGTTCTCCAACTCAATCCTGAGTTTACAGAAGCATATTTTGGGTTAGCCAATCTACTCAAAAAACAGGGAAAATTTACTGAAGCAATTGAGCATTATCAGCAGGTTTTGAAGCTCAAACCTGGCTTTGTCGAAGCTTATAATAATTTAGGAAATATCTTTAAGCAACAGGGAAACTTCAATGAAGCGATTAGATATTATCAGCAAGCAGTTACACTAAAGCCGGACTTTTTTGAAGCCTTTCATAATCTCGGAAATCTCTTTAAAGAAAAGGGAAAGCTCGAACAAGCTATCCAGTTTTACCAACAATCTTTGCAACTCAAGCCAGACTGTTGGCAAGCGTATGAAAGTTTAGGATCGACATTTCGACGACAGGGAAAAGTAGAGGAAGCCGTACAATCCTATCAAAAAGCCTTGCAACTGAGTCCCACGTCAACCCAAGCTGAGTTCGGGATTTGTATTAGTCAGCTTCCGATTATTTATACTCATGTCGAAGAAATTCAACTCCGGCGCGATCGCTATGATCATGCACTTCAAAGTTTTGCGAACCGCTATCAAAATTCTACTCCCAAACAGCAGGCTCAAGCCGCCAGTGCAGTCGGAACATTACAGCCTTTTTTTCTCGCCTATCAAGGATTAAATGATCGACCGTTGCAACAAATTTATGGGAAACTGATTCATCAGTTTATGTCCTGTCGTTATCCTGAATATAGTCAACCCATTTCTGGAATTAAGTTAGCAGAAAATGAAAAGATTCGGGTGGGTTTTGTCTCCGGATTTTTTCGCTCCCATTCCAATTGGAAGATTCCCATTAAAGGCTGGGTAGAAAACTTAGATCGCCAAAAGTTTGAATTATTTGGATATCATACGGGTGTTAAACAGGATCAGTATACAGAAGAAGCGACCCAAGCTTTTAGTCAATTTATTCAAGGCCCGCTGATGCTTAAACAATGGTGTGAAACCATTCAAGGCGATCGCTTACACGTTCTGATTTTTCCTGAGTTTGGAATGGATGCGATCGCGCTTCAGTTAGGCTGTTTGCGACTTGCGCCGATTCAAATTTCTTCTTGGGGACATCCTGAAACCAGCGGATTACCCACAATTGATTATTACCTCAGTAGTGATTTGATGGAACCCGAAAATGGTCAAGATCATTATACAGAAACCTTGGTTCGATTACCCAATCTTTCGATTTATTATACTCCTTTAGAGATTCAAGCAGACCGAAAAAGCAAAGTAGACTTCGGCTTAAAAGAAGATGAATTTATGTTTTGGTGTTGTCAATCTCTTTACAAGTATTTACCTCAACATGATGACATTTTTCCTCGAATTGCTGAACAGCTTCCTAATTGTAAATTTGTCTTTATTAAATATCTGGGTGATGCCAGTGAACAAGTGACAGAAGTTTTTAGTCAGCGTTTAAACAAAGCTTTCAATCAGCTCGGATTAAACTATCAAGACTACTGCATCTTTTTGCCTCGTTTAAATACCCGTGAATTTGCGGGAATTACAGCTTTAGCTGATGTTTTTCTCGACAGTATCGGTTGGTCGGGATGTAATTCGAGCTTGGAAGCGATTACTTATAATCTCCCCATTGTGACGTTACCCGGAGAGTTAATGCGAGGAAGACATACATTAGCATTCTTGAAAATGATGGGGATTGAAGAAACAATTGCAGCGAGTAAAGAGGATTATATTTCAATTGCTGTTCGTCTCGGTCAAGATCCTCAATATCATCAACAGATCTCTCAAAAAGTTGCTGAAAATAAATATAAACTCTATGGCGATCTTCAACCCGTTCGAGCCTTAGAAGATTTGATGATCAATTTATTCAGTCAATCAGCATGAATCAAGAAAAACAAAATAAGACAGTGCTTTTAGACTCAATTGATTAACTCTCATTTAATCATCTCAAAAACCCAGTTTCACAAAGAGACCGGGTTTCTCCTATTCTTGAAGAGTTTATACAATTAAAAATTTAGACGAATATAAAATCATCACTACTGAGTTGACTCGAACTAATACCCTCAAAGAGAAGTTGTCCACCTGAATCTAATGTCAAAATTGCATCCGATCCGCTATCTGTAATCAAACTTAAAGGATCAAAAGTGTCAAAGTTACGGAATTTGATTTGATCTATCCCCGGTTCAAAGTCCAGAATACTATCAACTTCACCATCGCGAAAACTATTTCGTTCCGCAAAAACAAAAGTATCTTGATCTTCGTCGCCTTCACCTCCAGCCAAGGTATCGCTCCCTCGACCTCCGGTTATAATATCTCGTCCATCGCCACCATGTATTTGATCGTTACCGCTATTTCCTTTGAGAGTATCTCGACCACTACCCCCTTCTAGAATATCATCACCGCCCCGACCATGTATCTTATCTTTCTTGCGGCTACCGTAGATTTTGTCATCACCACTGGTCCCCTCAATTTCATCTTGCCAGATACTTCCGTAAATCACATCTGAACCCAGATTGTCAATAAAAGTATCTCCCAATAACTTGGTCGTCGTGGCATTGATTTCAACAATAGAGATGCGAGTATCTTCAGTAAAAGTACGAGAATAGCTGCCATTAACCTCGATATCTAGGAAATCTTCACCATCATCTCCATCAAGATCTCGCTCAACATTATTGGTAAATGAAATATTTCCACTAGAATCTGACATTTCCCGAGCAACATTCTCAGAAGAAATTAATGTCCCTTTAACCCCAAAATGATCCAGAATTTCAGGATGGTCTGGATCGGTCGTATCCATGACGACAAAAGTGGTTTTAGATTTAGCTTTGTTATACTCAGCGTCAGGATTTTCGATTTCTTTAGCAGTTAAAGAGATTTCACTGAAAAAGTCGAATGATAAGGTGTCATCAGCGAGAACGTCAAAGGTTGCAGTTACTTCTGTTTTTAATTTGTTTTTGACCTTAAAATCTCCATCTTCTCCTTCAGCAAATGCTTCAGTAAATAGATTAGTAAAGCCTGTATCATTATTTAAAGTAGCATCTACATTAGCAATAGCAGTCGCAACACCCCCAATAACTGACGCTTTAAAGTTAGGTTCAACTGAACCCTGTGAAGGGGACTGACTGAAGCTCAAGAATGTAGCATTTCCAGAAGCCTCAACGAAATTAGTATCAGTCGTTGAACCACTCGGTTGTAAAAATAGAGTTTGGGATGACATAAAATGAGTCCTCGTTATTGATTATCGTTATCTATTGAAGGTTGAATCTTTAAAAGTTGGTGTTTAAAAGAAGTAACAAAGAGATGGCGATCAGGTTAGGAAATCTCCACCCTAACTGCCATCAAGACTGTAGAGATGTTCTAGGCGGCAATCAATGTCCCGTCAGCTAGCTCATCAGTAACTCCGACAATCTGAGCAATAATTTCAAAACTTGGAGTTACGACAAACGAGTTCCCGTCGAAAGGAATAACTAACACATCATCAAGTGAATTAACCACAATTTGATCAATGCCATTTTCAAAGCCGACAATAACTGCCAGATCCGGCACATCGAAATTTTCATCGCCTCCAGTATAGAAGGCACTATTGCTATCTCCTAAGATAAAGGTATCAATCTCACCATCTGCTTCTGAGGTTAAGAAATCAAACTCGCCATCGCTGCCGCCACCGTTGAACACATCAGCACCAGAGCCACCTTCTAGAGAGTCATTGCCATTACCCCCGAGTAATTCATCATTTCCGTTACCCCCGAGTAAGGTGTCATTGTCGTCACCCCCGAGTAATTCGTCATTGCCGTTACCCCCTTCTAGAGAGTCGTTACCAGCTCCCCCGAGTAATTCGTCATTGCCGTCACCCCCTTCTAAGGTGTCATCTCCACCGAGTCCATTCAGTATATCGTTGCCAGGGCCACCCTCTAGAATATTGGGGACTGCGTTGCCATCGAAAGTATCATTACCACTGTTATCAAAGCCGCTATCACCTTCAGGATCAACCAATGTTCCCGGTCTCAGTGCGATCGCATCGCGAACCTCACCAATGACTTCAAAAGTGCCGTCACCGCGAGGAACAAGAAGAAATACGTCGTCAGTTCCCAACGGATCAGCAATTACCGCAGATGGAACGGTGACTTGGATTCTATCAACACCATTGTCAAAAAGTTGAATAATTGCGCGATCACCCAAACCAAAAATTGTACCCGTTGGCTGGCCAGCCCCACCGACATAGAGGAATTGTTCGTCTGTTCCTAAAACAAATACATCTTCTTCACCATCTAAATAGGCATCGCCTGTGTCGAGTATTCCACTACCGCGTAAGAAATCGATTTCGCCTACCTGTGTACCACCACCATTGATGGTGTCTGCTCCGAAACCCCCATTAATGACATCATTTCCATTCCCACCATTGATGATGTCATTACCACCAGCGTCCCGCTGTGCAAGAGCCTGACTACGACTGTCTCCACCGTCGATCGTATCGTTTCCATTACCGCCCTGGATGTTATCACTACCGCCACCCGCAATCACTCGATCCTCGCCAGAATCTGCAATAATAGTGTCGTCACCATCACTACCCCCGAAGAGATCACTATCTCCGATAACGGTATCGTTACCTGTTGCAGCCAAGATTAGATCGGCTCCACTTTCTGCGATGATCAAGTCATCCCCGGTCGCACCGAGCATCGTATCGTCACCCGCCCCACCAAACATCGTATCGTCACCTGTACCTCCGAAAACTTGATCTGCACTGTTGTCAGCTTGAGAGGGTGAACCTGCGAAAATCAGGTCATTCCCAGCTTGACCGAGCATGACGTCTTCTCCTAAATCTCCGATCATCAGATCACCGCCCACAATCCCAATCGTTTCGATATTAACGCTAGCAAGTAACTCACCCGTCTCTGGGTCAATAAGTTCTTCGGAAATAGTGACGGGTCCCCTACTATTGCTCCCTCCTTCGATGGTGTCATTACCAGGTCCGCCATCTAAACTATCATCATCATTACCGCCACTGAGAAAGTCATCATTATTTCCGCCGATGAGTACATCGTTATCACTACCTCCAAGGAGTTGATCGTCTCCATCTCCCCCATCTATGATGTCGTTGCCTCGACTACCAGAAATTACATCATCTCCACTCAACCCAGACAGCAAATCATCTCCACCCCGCCCCAGAATATTGTCAATCTCATTCTCATTACCTGTAATCGTATCGTTGTCGTTGGTGCCTGTAATCGTAGCCATTTTATGTTCTCCTATACTAAATGACTTTATGGAATTTTGTAACTATTTCCCACAATGTAAGAGTTTTTTGATCAAAAGTTGCCAAAATGGCAATTTTACTGAATCTTTACTAAAGAGAGAATAAGAGCATGAAATTTTGTTAAGATCGTTGCAAGTTTCTGCTAATTTGGCAACACGACTCTCTAGAAATCTACTTTAATGGATAAGTTCTAGATAACTATAGCTATAGGTTCTCAAAACTTACCATGTCTGAAAATAATTCATTATCCAATCAAGTGAGCACTGTTAGCGTTAACGCCGTCGGTGCTATTGGCGACTATGGAGTTGGCGGTCAAGCTGGAGTTGTTGCTACGTCTCCTCTCGAGGAAGATCAAAGTAGTATAATTGTTTTCGGTGAAGGTAACAGTATTAGTTTGAGTGGTTCGGGTCAAGCTTCATCTACAGGTGTCAATGTAAACAGTAGTCTTCCTCCATCTGATTTGGATATTAGCGTTCCCCCATCTGATTTCGATATTGTTGTCGGGACGATCAACTTAGATGAGGAAGATCTTGATGAAGAATTACAAGTTGACTTTCTCCCAGACGATGTAGATCAAGACATCAATATTGATTTTGTAGTTGATATCGAGGATCTAGATCTATCTGATGAACTGGATGAAGAATCTACAGATAACTCTATTGAGGTAGAGACTCCTGATAATACAGTAGAAGTTGTAGATGATTCTGATGATAACACTGACAATGTTGTTGAGAATCCTCCCGAAGATAATACCGATAACTCACCCGAAGAAACTCCTGAGAATACAGTAGAAGTTGTAGATGATTCTGATGATAACACTGACAATGTTGTCGAGAATACTCCCGAAGATAATACCGATGAGTCTGTTGAGGTAGAGACTCCTGATAATACAGTAGAAGTTGTAGATGATTCTGAT
>JBCBCI010000009.1:49660-121845 GCA_038530755.1 Cyanobacteria bacterium J06592_8
TGTTGAGGTAGAGACTCCTGATAATACAGTAGAAGTTGTAGATGATTCTGATGATAACACTGACAATGTTGTTGAGAATACTCCCGAAGATAATACCGATGAGTCTGTTGAGGTAGAGACTCCTGATAGTTCAGAGAACCAAATCAGTGAGGAGATGGAGAATATATTTGTCGGAGGAAATGAGAGTGATACTCTGACTGGAAATGCTGGTAACGATACCATCGCAGGTGAGTTCGGCGATGACCTAATTCAGGGTGGAGACGGCGATGATGTTTTGCGAGGAGATGGAAATAGTCGTTCTTCAGGACGTAACAATGGTGGCAATGATACCCTACTTGGAGGTGCAGGAGATGATCGCATTGGCGGAAAAGGCGGTGACGATGAACTCTTTGGTGAAGAGGGCGAAGATCAACTCTTTGGTGATGCGGGAGATGACTTACTCGATGGCGGCTTAGGTGATGACGATTTGTTTGGCGGTGCGGGTGCTGACCAATTTGTTCTGACCGCAGGTGCAGGAACAGATATGATTCTCGATTTTGAAGTGGGTATAGACTCCTTCATTCTCTCAGAAGGGTTGAGTTTTGAGCAGCTTGAACTGACTCAGCGAGGGAACAGCGTTGAAATTGTACTCGATACGGATGAAGTCTTAGCGATTGTTCTTGGAACTCAAGTTAGCGATCTCTCTAACAGTTTCATGTAAACACGATAGGACATTTTTCTTCTCTCAAGTTCTGTATAGAAGCAGAATATATAGAAGTAGGAACCCGGTTTATTGAAGAAACCGGGCTTTTTAGTCAGTCGCAATGGCGCGAACAGCCTCATGCAACAATTTTTGATTTTATTCTGAGTAAAAAAGAGGATTTTCAACAAGCTTTATCGTAAAAAAAGATTTTAAACTGAATGAAAAAATATTTTTGTTAAGATACCTTCTGTCGAGCGCGATCGCATTGAGGAGAAACGGGAGTCGGGGTCTGTTTCTTTTGACCTCGCTCATTATCTTTAACTAATCGATTGTAGGTGCGATAGGGAATATAATGCAAAGGATTATAACCCGCAAATCGTAGAATTAATACACAAGCCCAGGAATATTTTCCAGCAAGTATTGCATCAATGACTTGATTAAATTGTTCTTCGCTCATGGCTTTGTCCCGCTGATTTTGAGAAGAATAGTTCATAATTTCTGCATCCCAGATAGGTTGACCTTAAATTGTTGTTGTTAATTTGAGAAAAGACAGTTTTATAACATATGATAAGTTAAACTGCCATTTTGAGCAAGTCTCGAACCTTAAAGCTCTAGTCCACTGTTCTTAATTTTGTCTATGGGTTCGAGTAGCACATCCACAATGCGACGCTGACGAATCACAATATCTGCGGCGGCTGTCTGTCCAGACTTAAAGGAGATTTCTTGTCCATTTTCCATGATAAAATCTTGCTTCAACTCCACTTCTAGACGATAAACAGGTTCAGCATTAGGTTCTTCTTTTGTATCTGGAGAAATCGAGGTCACTGTTCCCTCAATCACGCCATAATCCTGATAGGGATAAGCATCAAATTTGACTTTGACATCCATTCCCTCTTCTATAAAGCCCGCATCTCTGTTGACAATATCAGCCGATAAAACTAAAGGTGTATTTTCCGGTCGGATTTCAGCAATATTTTGTCCCGCCTGTACAACCTCTCCAATATTGCTCACATTCAACGCCGAAATATAACCATCAACTGGAGCATAAATAAACCGCTCATCCAGCTTCATCTTAGATTTGACTAATGAACTTTGAGTTTCTTTGATTTTGGCTTGAAGCTGTAGGATTTCTAGCTCAATTTGGTGAATTTTTTGATCGGCTTCGATCTGGATGGCTGCGGATTCTGATTGCTTTTGTTCTCGCTCAATCTCTAAACGATTCACTTCCGCCTGCAATTGCTGCAATTCTCCTTCGTTTTGAGTAATCATCTGTTGACGCTCTCGAAGTCGTTGCTGGGCTTGAAAAACCTGCTCTTTTGTGCTATTTTTTTCAGATAATTCAGCTTGGACAATAGCACGTTCGCGATCGCGTAAGGATTGTTCAGCTTGAAACAATAACTCTTGAGAAATGGCCCCTTCTTCAACCAGAGGTTTCAATCGTTCTACCCGTTCAATAGACGCAACTCGATCTGCATACAACTTTTCTAGAAGTTCATCGGCTTGATTCGGTAAGGGTCGTAAAGTTTCGAGTCGAGTTTGAGAACTTTCCGCCTGTAATTTGAGCTGGCTGAGAACCCGTTTAGTGGCGCGAATTTGAGTGTGGACTCGTTCGATTTCCGCATTATGAGTTTGAATTTGAGCCAGTGCAATTTCACTCCGGCTTTGTTTTTCTAGATAGGTTCTCTCTAAAAGTCCTTGCTTTTGGGTTTGTTCGATTTGATAGGAATTAAGCTGCTGTTCGAGGCGTTCTATTTCAGCTAAGTCGAGTTGATTATCGAGTTCAGCAATAACTTGACCCGCTTTGACTCCATCTCCCTCTTCAACACTCAGCGTTGCAATTCTCCCCATTTCTATAGGATGAACTTTGTACACGTTACCTTGCGGGATCAGTGTACCTCGCGCATGACCAATTTCATCTACAGTTCCCCAATGTGCCCAAGCGGTAAAAGCCACACAAAAAACAGCTCCGGCCCAAAACACTCGCATCGGAAAGGAGGCGGGCGGTTGATCTAAAACAGTTTGTAAAGCTGTTGACCAAGTCTGTGAATGAGCAATGGTTTTGGGAGCATCTTTGTCCTTCGGGCTGAGGACGTAGGGAGTAGAAGAAATATCAGGCTTTAGCGGGAGAGAACCTGTCACTCCGCCTCGAATCCTGTGGGCTTCCTCCGGATTGTCCTGAGAGAAGTTCAAGTCATACAAATAATCCCGATCACTCTGGGAATGAGACTTTAACTCCTGAGTTGACTTTGTTCGATGGCGAGATAATCTATTGAAGCTCATCGTGTTGATTATTGTAACAACATTCAATCTATCGTTGGGGCGAATTAAGTGGATTACTCACAAGCCAAGCAAGTAATATTATTGTTCGTTCGCCTGTACCCAAGGCATACCCGATTTCTTTGGGTGAAAAAACCAAAGATCAGTTTTAGGTGATTTTGTTTTTGAATATGCCTTAATTTAGCTGTGAAATGTGATGGTAGGTCAGGTTGAACTCAAAGTTGTTTACATGATAGCGGATATTTATACCGGATTTTGCCAATCTGGCAGCTTTTTAGTTTCGATCATTGACCCTATCTTTGTACTTTTGTAAAGTCGTTCATATTTGATCTGGTTTGATTTTGTTTGTAATTGATTTATCAATTAAAATCAAGATTAAATTGAAATTATAGAAAAATTAAAAACTATTTAAAATTTCAAGTTTTGTTGTTTTATAAATCAAGTTAAAACCCGGACAAGAAAGGACAAAAAACTCAAAAATTGCTGAAATTTCGGCTGGATACTGTAAGCTGAGACTCACAATATCCATTCTTCAGGTCACAGTTCTCTCGGATGCAAGCGAGCCAGATCTGCTGTGACGCGCGTCAAACCGATGGTGAACTAAAGATTGAGTTGTTGTTGGGCTAAGTGATAGTAAAGCCCTTGAGTATCCATCAATTCTGTGTGAGTTCCCTTCTCGACGAGCACCCCACGATCGAGAACTAATATCTGATCGGCATTACGAACGGTAGAAAGACGGTGAGCAATAATAATCGTGGTGCGATCGCGACTCATCTGCTCTAAATTCCGCTGGAAGCGTCGTTCACTCTCCGTATCGAGAGAACTTGTCGCTTCATCAAGAACCAAAATACGAGGATTTCCCAGTAAGGCTCGTGCGATCGCGATCCGCTGGCGTTGCCCCCCAGACAAGCTCGATCCACGTTCTCCAACTTTGGTGTTGTAGCCCAGAGGAAGAGTTTGAATAAATGCGTGCGCCTCAGCCAATTTAGCGACTTCTACGACTTCTTCGAGGGTATAGTCATCTCGATAGATCGTGATATTTTCCAGAATCGTTCCTGAAAACAGATAACATTCCTGCGGCACCACCCCAAGCTGCGTTCGCAGAGACTGACAAGATACATGACGAATATCATGCCCATCGACCCAAATACGCCCACTGTCGGGATGATACAAAGCTTGCAACAACTTCACCAAGGTACTCTTACCCGAACCGCTACGCCCAACAACGGCAACTGTTTGACCCGCTTGAATCCGAATAGAAATATTTTCGAGGGTATTGCGTTCATCCTCAGAATAACGGAACGTCACCTGCTCGAAGTCAATATCCCCTTTGAGGGGAGGCAACATCAAAAGCGGTTTTTGAGACGTTTCCTCGGGTTCGGTTTCAAAGACATCATTGAGACGTTCAACAGAAATCAACACCTCTTGCAGTTCATCCCACAGACCCGCCAAAGCCATCACAGGCGAAAGTACCCGACCTTGCATCATGTTAAACGCCACATATTGACCAATCGTTAACTGATCGGTAATCACCAACATCGCCCCAAACCACAAAATCGCAGATCCACCGATGGAGTTAACCAACCCGCTGACTAACCCCAAATTAATCGCCAATTTCTGAGCCTTGAATCTCATATTCATCTGTTCGGTGAGGCGATCTTCCCAGCGCCACCGCAACTCCTGTTCAGCCCCCACAGCCTTAACTGTTGCGACTCCTGTCATCATTTCGACCAGGGCAGAATTCTGATCGGCGGCGGCATTAAACACCTGACGAGAAGCCTTGCGGAGAAAGGGTGTCGAACCCAAAGTCAAGATAATAATCGGTGGAATTAACCCCAAAATCAACAGCGTCAGTTGCCAGTTGTAATACAGCATTAAGCCCAAATAGACAAACCCCGTGACAAAATTCAGCCATGCGAGGAGAATTTGACCAATCAGAAACCGTTGAATTTTCTTATTTTCCTGAACTCTGGTGATAATATCGCCGACTCGCCGAGACTCAAAAAATTTCAGGGGAAGTTTGAGGGCGTGTTGGATAAAACCGCTGACGAGGGTTAAATCTAGACGGTTGGAGAGATAACGCAGCAGATATTTGCGAATTGAACCCAACATCAACCCCCAAATCCCAAACATCAAAGACCCCAAAACAAACACATTTAAGCTATTGAGGTTTTTATTGACGAGGACTTGATCGAGAATAATTTGGGTCAGCAGCGGTGAAACAGCGGCGAACATTTGAATCAAGATGGAAATGGCAATAATTTGCAGCCCCAACCCTTTGTAAGGCCACAACACTCCCATAAACCGACCCAAAGATCGTTTCTCGTTCTCGACCTGTTCGAGGCGTTCTGTCGGGTCAACCAATAAGGCATAGCCTGTCCAACCATCCAGAAATTCTTGACGAGACAAGACCCGTTTTCCAATCGCGGGGTCTGCAATTAAGACTTTGCGACGTTTGACCCAACAGACGACAACATAGTGATCGCCTTGCCAATGAGCAATCCAAGGATGTTTTTGCACTTCGAGTTTGCTTAAACTCGCCCGTACAGGTCGAACTTGAAACCCTAAACTTTCAGCCGCTCGTGCGAGTCCTTTTAAGGAAGCCCCAGCACGTCCGACCCCTGCTAGGTTTCGCAACAGGTTCAAACTGAAAGATTTACCCCAATACCGTCCAATTGTGGCTAGACAAGCGGCTCCACAGTCAGAGGAACTTTGCTGGAGGATACAGGGATAACGCTGCCAAAATCCGCCCCCTCGTTTGCGTTTTTGCGGCTTGGGAAGGTTCAGCTTGACATCTTTAGTGTTCGGAAACGGAATAACGTTGGGGTTCGATTTTGTTTTTTTAGTTGGGGATGCCAGAGCAATGGGGACAAAAGAACTCGGTTTTGAAGGAGTTGTGGGATTTTCTCCGTAGCTTTGCCAGTGTTCGGTTGATAGCTGATAAACGATCAGCAGAGTTTTGGCGAACCAGGAGGCGGGAGTCGTATCCGGATAACCCCAACTTTGTCCTCGCTGGGGACTCGACTCTGTTCCCGTAATTTCACCCTGATAGAGCCAGTAACGTCCAGCTTCAGCCGGGGTAGCCGTTTGGAGTTGAGTTTCGGCAGGAACTAGATGCTCGCTCATCAGGGGGAGAAGTTCTCGCAATTGAAACGTAGTGAGACGACGGAGTTCTGTATGAGTTTTGAAGAAAATCAGGCGTTGACGTTCATCGGTGATTGTTTGTAATTTTTCTCGTCCTTCCCGGAATTGCTCAAGCTCCGATTGTAGAGTATGGGCAGGTAAGCGAGCAATGGTGACTGCACTGGCTGCGATCGCTTGATAGGAGAAGGGTTCGAGGGTTGTCCAGAGGTGATCTCCACCGAACAGTTCTCCAGCCTCGAGGAGTGAAACGGAAACATCTCGCTCTTTACTCGGATCAAAAGCCAATAATCTCACCTGACCTTCGCAAATCAGATAAATTGCATCTTCTTGTTCATCTTGAACAACATTTTGTGACAGATTGGATTTATCTTTATTCACAATTGCAACCTCATCTCCCAGCTCATAGGTCTGAATTTCTGCTTTTTGGCTGAGAGGGGTCGCGAGATTGCTATCGATCTGAAGAAAGCTGAGAATCTTCTCGAAAGCCGGGATGAACTCAGATGCACGCCTGACTCGGCTTGGGTTTTCCATCGGATGCCGAAATTGATAATTCGAGTTACTCATGGCTGTTCGGGGAGTTAAACTCCGAATCTAAATTGTGTTATGACTGAATTTTATGAAAAGTTAGTAAAAGTTAAGTGCCAAAGAGATTGCAGCTCTTAAAATCCAGTACAGGGTGAACTGATCTCGGCAACGCTCTCGAGGTTGAAAGCTTCATAAACTTTGAGTGAAGTAGAGACAGATGACTCGATCATCGTGTTCTATACTTCAGGAACACACTTTTAAAACTGCCATCAACCATCACTTACGACAGGCAGTCTCATGCAAAACAAATTAAAGTAACAACCCGACTCTTAAATAAATCTATCTCACCTAAACCTAACTCTAGGTGGCTGAGATGATCTCAGAGATTACCTAAATTTCACAGCTAATTAGAAGCCTGCCATATCCTGTATCAAATGTCGAGTATATTGGTATATTTTTACGGAATCTTTAAAAAAGAGGCTGAGATTCTTCTCAGTTGGCTTAATATCGGCCAATTCTAGCGTTCTACCTTTACAAAAGCTGTAAATTTTCGGGGTTCATCTCCTAAAAAGCTTGAAAATTGGGGCATTGACGAATTTTACAAAGTTGTATCATTTAGATGCAATCAATGTACAGTTCAAGTGGGTCAGACGCCTGCGTTAGCATCAAATCACGCTAAATTTGCTAAAATAGCATCCGGCGAAAAGTCTCCAACCTGTTATGACCGTCTCCAACCCTGCATCTACTCAACCGGAAGAATATCCCAACGCTGACTACCGAAATCTAGATCCCAGCAAACTCTCGGAAATGATGCAGCGATACGTTGAGGTCAAGGAACAATACCCCCATGCCTTGCTATTTTTTCGAGTTGGTGACTTCTTCGAGTGTTTTTTTCAAGATGCAATTACCATCGCCCGCGAACTTGAACTCAGCCAAACCGCAAAACACGCCGGAAAGGATGTCGGGAAAGTCCCCATGACGGGTGTCCCTCACGAACACGTCTACCGCTACAGCAGTCTCCTGTTAGAGAAGGGCTTTGCTGTTGTAATATGCGATCAAGTTGAAGATGCAGTCATCGCCCAGCGGGAAAAACGACAAGTTCGTCGGGAAGTGACCCGCGTTCTCACGCCCGGTACCGTCACCGATGATAATATGCTTAAGGGTCGCCAGAACAATTACCTCGCCGCAGTCGTGATTGCAGGGACTCATTGGGGACTTACATACGCAGATATTTCAACGGGTGAATTTCTCAGTACCCAGTCTGAGAATTTAGAACAACTCACTCAAGAATTAATGCGGTTACAACCGTCGGAAGTCTTGTTTCCCGTCAACGCCCCAGATGTCAGTAAAATCCTTAAACCTGGAGAAGCAAATAACGAACTTCCAGACTGTTTACCGGAGTGTTTTTGCTATTCATTGCGATCGCAAAAGCCCTTTACTTTAGGAGAAGCCCGCAGCCGAGTTTTAGAACAATTTTACCTCAAATCTCTCGAAGGGATTGGTTGTGAACATTTGCCTTTATGTGTACGGGCGATTGGTGGTTTATTAGAATATTTAGAAGAGACTCAAAAGGAAAATCCCACTCCTCTACAACGTCCTCGAACCTACACGATGAACGATTATTTAGTTCTCGATCATCAAAGTCGCCGCAACTTAGAAATTACTCAAACCGTTCGAGATCATACCCTTTATGGTTCCTTACTCTGGGCTTTAGACAAAACCACTACCACCATGGGAAGTCGGGCGTTAAGACGCTGGGTGTTGCAACCTTTATTAGATATTAAAGGGATTCAAGCCCGCCATGATACGATTGAAGAATTGGTGAAAAACTACGAACTTCAACAAGATATTCAACAGGTTCTTCGGCAAATTTATGACCTGGAACGGTTAACCGGGAGAATCGGAAATGGCACTGCTAATGCTAAAGATGTAGTTTCATTAGCGGATTCTTTAGCTAAGTTACCCCAATTAGCCCGTTTAGCCGAACAGGGAAATTCTCCCTATCTAAAAGCCCTACAAAATATTCCAGCTTCTCTGGAAAAAATCGCTCAGAAAATTAAAGCTTATCTTGTTGAATCTCCTCCTATTCTTATCAAAGAAGGCGGATTAATTCGTTCAGGTATCGATGAAAATTTAGATGAAATGCGATCACTGGCTTCTGACGATAATCAATGGGTTATTAATTTAGAAACAACAGAACGAGAACGGACCGGAATTCCCACATTAAAAGTTGGATATAATAAAGTATTTGGTTATTATATTAGTATTAGTCGAGGCAAAGCTGAACTTGCCCCCGATGATTATATTCGCAAACAAACCCTCAAAAATGAAGAACGGTATATTACTCCCGAATTAAAAGAACGAGAAGTCAGAATCTTAACTGCAAAAGAGGATTTAAACCAAACAGAATATGAGATTTTTGTCAGACTGCGAACTGAAGTGGCAGAATACACAGAAACCATTCGGAATGTTTCGAGGGCGGTAGCGGCGATAGATGTATTATGTGGATTAGCCGAAATTGCCAATCGTCAAGGATATTGTCGTCCAGAAATGCTAAAAGGGCGGGAACTGAAAGTGATTGATGGGCGACATCCTGTGGTTGAAAAGTTGCTTCCACCCGGATTTTTTGTTCCGAATACTGTTCAACTCGGAAGTCGAGAACCGGATCAATATAGTGAAGAGTTGATGCCCTATTCCTATCCCGATCTCATTATTTTAACGGGGCCGAATGCGAGTGGAAAAAGTTGTTATTTACGACAAATTGGTTTAATTTCAATTATGGCGCAAATGGGTAGTTTTATTCCAGCAAGTTCTGCCCGGATCGGAATCTGCGATCGCATTTTCACCAGAGTCGGAGCGGTTGATGACTTAGCCACAGGTCAATCGACTTTTATGGTCGAGATGAATGAAACCGCCAATATTCTCAATCATGCTACAGATAAATCGTTAGTTCTTCTGGATGAAATTGGACGAGGAACGGCGACGTTTGATGGGCTTTCAATTGCTTGGTCTGTGGCAGAGTATTTAGCAACAGAAATTCAGGCTAAAACGATTTTTGCCACTCACTATCACGAATTAAACGAGTTAGCTTCAATTTTATCAAATGTTGCTAATTATCAAGTTACCGTTAAAGAATTACCCGACAAAATTGTGTTTTTACATCAAGTTCAGCCGGGAGGTGCCGATAAATCCTATGGAATTGAAGCCGGAAGATTAGCAGGTTTACCCGATGTCGTCATTCAACGCGCCAGACAAGTCATGCGTCAAATCGAACGTCATAGTAAAATCGCGATCGGACTTAGAAAAGGGGTCGAAAAACAGAAAAATCAAACCCCCTCAATAGAACAATTAGATATCTTTGAAACCGAAGAAGAATTTTAAACAGGTTACAGGTTACAGGTTACAGGTTACAGGTTACAGGTTACAGGTTACAGGTTACAGGTTACAGGGGACAAGGAATTGAATTTAGTCCTATGCGCGAGGACTTTAGGTATTAGACAGGGATTTTAATCCCTGGCTTGCTTTTGACTAACTATTTCTACCTGTAACGGGAGAAAAATCTATACAACCGATAGCATCTTCAGACAAAGCAATTGTCGGTTGAACTGGACATTTTAGATGATAATCGCGAGTAAAATAGGCACAGTTAGCACAAGGAATTTGGTGCATTCTTTGACTGCGGCGTATCGTATCAAACATCGCAGACCCGAGACTCCAAACCAATAAAATCATCAGCCCCCAAGCACAAACAAAACACAAAGGGACGAGAAAGGGCTGGATAGCTTGAATTAAAACGTAGAGGAGTTGTAGCACGATTCTTACTTCTCAGCGACTAAGATTTAACACGTAACACTTCATTTTACCGGGTTGATAATCTTAAAATTGTATGAAGATTTAAAAACATCAAAATTCCGGTCAACGAAGCGGGGTATGATCACATCGTAAATCACATTCCTCGCAAGAATCACAGGAAATCAAGCCATGACACTGCGACTAGGAGATACAGTACCGAATTTCACGCAAGCCTCCTCAGAAGGTGAAATCAACTTTTATGATTGGGCTGGGGATAGCTGGGTTGTTCTATTTTCTCATCCGGCAGATTATACTCCGGTCTGTACCACTGAACTGGGTACGGTTGCTAAACTCAAGCCTGAATTTGAAAAACGCAACACTAAAGTTATCGCTCTGAGTGTAGACGATTCCGAGTCCCACAAAGGCTGGATTGGTGACATTAACGAAACCCAAAGTACCACCGTTAATTATCCAATTTTGGCAGATGCGGATCGCAAGGTGTCTGATATCTACGATATGATTCATCCCAATGCTAATGCCTCTGTCACCGTTCGCACTGTTTTTATCATCGACCCCGACAAAAAACTCCGTCTGAGTCTAACCTATCCTCCCAGTACCGGACGGAACTTCGATGAAATTTTACGGGTGATTGATTCTTTACAATTAACGGATAACTATCAAGTTGCCACTCCCGCAGATTGGAAAGATGGAGAAGATTGTGTGATTGTTCCGTCTCTCAAAGATCCTGAAGAATTGAAACAGAAGTTTCCCAAGGGATACAAAGAAGTTAAACCTTACTTACGGATGACTCCTCAACCGAATAAGTAATTCAATCCTGATAATAACGACAGAAAAGAGTTAGAATTGTAGGTGAGAGGGAGTTAGGTAAATTAGCAAAACTTCTTCTAACCTGCAAGCTTTTCTGACCGTTTTGAGGTCAGACTATTAAAATCCTGAAATTGAATCTTCAAATTGAGTCACGTTATGATGGATATTAAAAATGGTTTTGTCGGAACAGTTGGTAATACTCCTCTGATTCGGCTAAATAGTTTTAGTGAAGAAACAGGTTGTGAGATATTAGGAAAAGCAGAATTTTTAAATCCGGGCGGTTCAGTGAAGGATCGAGCCGCTTTTTATATTATTAAAGATGCAGAAGAGCAAGGATTACTCAAACCCGGAGGAACAGTCGTTGAAGGGACTGCTGGAAATACAGGCATCGGTTTAGCCCATATTTGTAATGCCAAAGGCTATAAATGTTTGATTATTATTCCAGAAACTCAATCTCAAGAAAAAATTGATTTATTAAGAACATTAGGGGCTGAAGTTCGCACTGTTCCGGCTGTTCCCTATCGAGATCCAAATAATTATGTTAAACTTTCGGGTCGAGTTGCCTCCGAGATGGAAAATGCAATTTGGGCCAATCAATTTGATAATTTAGCGAATCGAATTGCTCATTATGAAACGACAGGCCCAGAAATTTGGGAACAAACAGAAGGGAAAGTCGATGCCTGGGTTGCAGCAACAGGAACCGGAGGAACTTTTGCGGGTGTTTCCCTGTTTTTAAAAGAGAAAAATCCAGAGATTAAAACGGTGTTAGCTGACCCGATGGGAAGCGGTCTTTACAGTTATGTAAAAACGGGAGAACCTAAAGCCGAAGGCAGTTCAATTACTGAAGGGATTGGCAATAGTCGTGTAACGGCAAATATGGAGAATGTACTGATTGATGATGCCATTCAAATTGATGATGTGGAAGCTGTGCGAGTCGTTTACCAACTGTTAGAAAAAGACGGACTATTTATGGGCGGTTCAGTCGGAATTAACGTTGGGGCTGCACTCGCCCTCGCTAAACAAATGGGGCCAGGTCATACCATTGTTACCGTGTTGTGTGATAGTGGAACACGCTATCAGTCCAAGTTATTTAATCGGGAATGGTTAGCCGAGAAAGGACTCTTACCGAGTTAAACTCAGTTAGTTACTCCCTGGCTTTAACAGCCTGTAATCAACATACATTTTTTCCATTTCAATCTCTTGGCTTACGACAATATTTGTAAATATCTCGCTGAAGCTTATCCGGCTACTTTTGCCCAATGGTTACTTGCAACTGAACCGGAAAATATTCAGGTCTTAAAAACCGAATTGACCTTAGAACCCGTTCGAGCTGATGCAATTACTTTACTGCAAACAACTCAGCAAATTCTGCATCTAGAGTTCCAAACTCAACCCACATCCGATCCACCGCTACCGTTGCGAATGTTAGACTACTGGGTAAGGCTCTACCGCAAATATCGCACACCTATCCAACAATTTATTATTTTTCTGCAACCGACGACTTCAGAAGCGGTCTACACTCAAGAATTTGTTGTGGGTCGGACTCGACATGAGTATGATGTAATTCGGATGTGGCAACAGAACCCTAATATATTTCTGAATGAACCTGGACTACTTCCCCTGGCTCCCTTGGCTCAAACGGACTCACCTCAAACCCTGCTGGAGCAAGTTGCTACTCAAACCGCTAGGATAGAATCAGTGGAACAACGCCAAAATATTCTAGCCTCGGCACAAATTCTCGCCGGCTTGAAATATGATCAACAGTTAATCACACAATTGCTACGGGAGGATCTTGTGAAAGAATCTGTAATCTATCAGGATATTTTACAAAAGGGTCGCCAAGAAGGTCGCCAAGAAGGGCGTCAAGAAGGTCGTCAAGAAGGGCGTCAAGAAGGCTTACTGTTTGGAGAAGCGACTTTAATTATTCGGCAGTTAACTCGTCGATTTGGAGAAATTGATCCTCAGTTAGAGCAGCAAATTCGCAGTCTATCGATCCCGCAGTTAGAAGCATTGGGTGAAGCGTTATTAGACTTTACTGAGACGACAGACATAACGAGCTGTCTAGAACAGATTAAACAGATTAATTAACGATCAATTAACTGAGATTCTAGATTAGATATAAAGAGTTAGCTCTGGTCAAACCTGAGAATATTGCTGATAATTATTACGTCCCGATTTTTTAGCTTGATACAAGGCTATATCGGCATTCCGAAGCAATTCACTACTTTCTAAACCATCATCAGGATAGATTGCAATTCCAATACTCGCTGTCACATTGAGGGGATGACCTTCTATAACTAATTCCGATTGTAGGGCTGCAATTAACCTCCCAGCAATTTCACTGGCATCTTCTCGACAGCGAATGTGAGGTAAGAGGATTACAAATTCATCGCCTCCCCAACGGGCAATCACATCGACTTCTCTCAGACAACTCACTAAACGTTGAGTCACTCGCTGTAGCAGCAAATCTCCGACTGCATGACCGAGTGTATCATTGACTTCCTTAAACCGATCTAAATCTAGAAACATCATCGCAACTATCCGGTCATAATTTGCCGCATCAGTTAAGGCTTCTGACAACTTTTGATCAAATAAAATCCGATTGGGGAGATTGGTGAGCTGATCGTGAAGAGCCTGATGCTTAATCGTGGCTTCGGCGAGTTTTTCCTGAGTCACATCTCGAAAACTCCAGACCTGACCGACTATTTTTTTAGCTAACTTTTGAGGCTGCAAATAATATTCAATAATATTACCCGTTTTCAACTGAAATAGAGCCTGTTGTTTAATTGTTTCTCGTACCAACAATTCCTGAAAGGCGATCGCATCTTTTTCGATTAAAGTGTTTAAGATTAAAGGAACGAGATCCTGGCTATTCTCTGTTGAGATTGAAGTCGGCAAATTCCAAATTTCAGCAAACTTTTGATTGAAACTCACCACTTTTCCTGCACAATCAATGACCAGAATCCCATCGGCTGTGGCTTCTAAGGTTGCCAGCAGTAAAGATAAAGAACTTTCTAACTTAGCATTCATTTCCTGAAGCAGAGCATTTTTGTGGGCGAGTTGTTGTTCTTGCTCGAAACTTCGCAACGCTTCCGTCACGGTGAGAATTAAATCGGTTTCATCCCAAGGTTTACGAATATAACGATATAAAGCCGCCGCATTAACAGCATTGCCCACCGAATCTGCATCTGCCTGTCCTGTCAGCATAATTTTTAACATTCTCGGATAGAGCTTGTGCAGTTGAATCAGCAACGCATCTCCGCCCATCCCGTGCATTCGTTGATCGGAAATCACGACCGGAATTTTCCAGCCCTCTGCGGTCAGTTCAGCACAGAGGGAAAGTGCTTCTGCACCACTATTGGCTAACTCGATATGATAGCGTTTGCCAAAATTGCGTTTGAGTTGCTGTCCCAATGTTTTGAGAATTGTCCATTCATCATCAACACAAATAATGACTGCTTGCATCCTCTACTGATTCAAAGCTGTACTAATGACACGCTGCAATTCTTCCTCTGTCCAGGGTTTAGACATACAAGCGTAAAGGTTCGCTTCCTTTTTTGCCCGCTCAATAGCGGCTTCATCGGCTTGTCCTGTTAACATCACCGTCACGACTTGGGGAAAGCGTTCATGGACTTCAGCTAGAAACACATCGCCTTTCACATCGGGCATCAGCCAATCTGAGACAATCAGGAGAATTGTAATCTCGTCTTGTTCCAACTCATCAATCACCTCCCAGGCTTCTTCAACACTTTGGGCGACCTCATAAATATACTGGTTACCGAAGCAACGTTGCAGTTGTTCCTTGAGAACCTTCAAAATTGGGGTCTCGTCATCTACACAGAGAATTGCAGTTTCAGACATATTAACCTTTTCCTACAGATTTTAGAGGTTTAAGCAGAGCCCAGAGGTAACTCTATACAAAACTGAGTAGCTCCGGGTTGACTCTCTACTCTCATTATTCCTTGATGCTTATCTATAATTTTCTTACATATATGTAATCCTAAACCACTTCCTTCCCCCGCAGGCTTTGTGGTGAAAAAGGCATCAAAAATTCTAGATTGGACTTCTGGCGGAATCCCCGCCCCGGTGTCTGCCACCCTCACTTGAACTTGATTGTCTTGTTGATGAACAGCAAGGGTCAATTTTCCTCCTGATTCCATGGCTTGAATTGCATTATGAACGAGATTTGTCCACACCTGAATCAGTTCATCAGGATATCCCCAAATGTCTGGAACATCTTGATACTCTCGAACCACATCAATATTGCGTTTGAGTTGATTATTATAGATTTCTAGTACCGTTTCTAGTCCATTAACCACTTGTACTAATTGCTTCTGACCACTGGGCTCGAACCGAGCGTAACTTTTGAGCGCGAAAATGGTTTTTGAGGACCGTTCCACTGCACGTAGGATAATTTGATTATTGGCAAAGGAAGACGCTAAATTGTAAGCCAGTTCAATTGCCCATTCTCCATGTTGGCTTTTGAGTAAGGGTAGCCATAAATCTGGTGTTTCAGGAACACCCATATCCGCTAATAAATCTGCAATTGAGCGAGCATTATTAATCCCGTTTTCTCGCAGTTGATTAGAAATTTTACGCTTGAGAGCGCGAGTTTCTTTAGAGGTAACGGAGGGTTTGCTGTCAAGGGCACGATCAATCAGTTTAAATAAGCATTCTTCTTCTTCTGAACTCAGACGCTCATGTAAATGCGGGAATTCACTTAGAACTTCTTTTAATGCTTTATCGGTATTATTGGCTGAGGCTTGAATCGCACCGAGAGGGTTATTGATTTCATGGGCAATCCCGGCAATGAGCTGCCCTAATGCCGCCATTTTTTCGTTTTGAACTAACTGGGTTTGGGTTTGTTTGAGATCGGTTAAAGTTACTTTCAGCTCCTGATTTTTACTCAAGAGTCTTTCACTAAACTTATAGGATAACGTCCCAATCACAATCGCTGCCATCATTAAAGCTGAGGTCGTGCCAATATCAGCCAGTTGTCGGGTGCGCTTATACTGCTTCACATAGCCTATTTCTACAGTTGTAATTTCATCATAGAGTTCATCGTAAATTTCATCAATTTGATCGGCGTTGATTTCGACTGCTTCTTCGATTTCCCCCTGAGCAATGAGTTCGAGAGAATTGTCCATAACCGTTTGATAACGATTATATAATTCCCAAAGTTGCTCTAAATCTTCCTGATGTTCGAGTTGCTCAATTTCTGTAATAATTTTTTCTGTATCTTCCTTGTTTTCAGCTAGCTCTTCTGTGAGATTATCATCAATTCTTCCTTTGGAAATGCCTTCCCATTCCAGAGAATTAAGTCGGCTTGCTTGTTCTTTGAGTTGGGTCAGGAGGAGTCGAGCCTGGCTGCTTTGTGCTGTTCTATCATTAAGTTGATGAATAATAGCTGCACTTGCGATCGCCACAATCATTGCCGCCCAAAATAAAAGTCCGGCTGAATGTTTAGACTGGAGTTTAAAGAAAGAAGAAACTGGCTTGAATTTGACCATCATCTGTTTGTATTTATTTATAAAATTGTTAATAGACTGTGTGAGAACAATAATCTAACTTGCAGTCGGTATTTTCTCTATGATCCGTTTATTCTTGAGTCCTCAGACCTCATCAACCTTTGGGCGAATTCTCCAGAGATTCATCACCGATCAACTGTTCAATTGCAGCCAGAATAATTTCAGGTTCATCGACCCAAACAAAATGACTACTTTTAGAGGCTGAAAGTTGACGAGTCGTTGTAGAGAGTGTGAGTAAGTTTGCGTGCATTTGCTCTCGAAGTTGATTGATTTTTTTAAGGGGAAGATAAAATGTCCACAAGGAACGTTTAAAAAAAGTTTGAGACTTAATAGTAATTAAGGGAATATCTCCACAAGAATTGGCGACTTGAAGTTGACTTGCACTCTTTTCTAGATTCCAGAGTTCCCTGAACATTGTTCGCCAATGTTGAGAACGGTAAAAAGATCTCTTAACGGGTCTGACAATATCCGGAGAAAACTTCCGCAATTCAGGTTTAATCAACTCAAAAACTCCCAGATCACCCAATAATCTCACAAATCCTAAAATTGATCCCAAAATAGAGATCAAAAATCCCGACACAAATAATAGCTTAACAGCTTTTAAAATCAAAGGAAGCTTGAGCATCGAAATTTCAGACAAACCATCTGTTAATATTATACCTCTGACTTTCTCTGGATAGTAGTGAGCATATAATCGAACCGTATAACTTCCGAATGAATCTCCGACCAAAATATAAGGAGGCTCAATTTCCGCTGTTTCTAACAGTTCATTTAGCTCTCTAACAATCACCTCACTACAACGAGGTTTCGGACTAGCTTCACTCCATCCATATCCGGGACGATCATAAATACAAACTCGTGTGATTTCAGCAATTTTATCAATCAAGAAATAACCTTCTATTCCGCCTAAGCTGTGATCCAGAATAACGGTTGGAGTTCCTGATCCTTGAGTCCGGAAATGTAACTTATAGCCACCAACATCAACGAATTGACCAGGAGGCGAGTTTTGATTTTCCAGCCAAGTCTTGCCCAAATGATAGCTTGTCGTTAAACTGAGAAATGCTAACCGAAGTAAATTAAACTCAAATTGATTGATCATTATAGAAAAGAGTAAGATCTTTACGGAGACCAAAACCCTGCTCTGGTTCTAGCTTCAATTGTATTGATGTCCTCCTGCACCTAGCAATGAGTGAGTAGAGAGCCGAGAACAACTATAGTGCCGATTATACACCTCCAGTCGGCAAATTCTGGTCAGCATTAAACGAGCGCGGTATTGTCAAAAGGACAAACAACAGCTACGCCTTACTATAAAGAAAGAGAACTTTATGAGTTAAATCAACCGATGCAAGAGTTTTTTCAGAACGTTTCCCGCTACCCTCGCTATTTCATTACTTTTACCTTGGGTATATTCTTCTTTCTGTTTGAGAAGTTAAAGCCATACATGGATAAACCCCTCACGGCGATCGCCCTTATTGGGTTAATGGGTGGTATACTTGCCTTTACGTTTTTGACTCTACGAGCTATGTTGGGATTAAGTCCAGTTTAGTTGGTGGCTACTGGCAACTTTTAGACATCGGGAGTCGGAATCATGGTCAAAATAAAACCGACTCCTGATTCCCTGAAATTATGATCATTTTCTCGGTAGAACTGCCTGAATATCCCTGAATCTTGAACGTTATACACCGTGATGGACATAAAATGACCGTTTTTAACTGCTGAAAACGGAAAATGGTAAATTCTGTAAGCAAACTCGACACCCTAATGACCCCAATCTAACCGATAAGGAGAAATCGCCATTTCTTTTTTCGCCTATCAAATTGTAAAACGCGATCGCTCTCTTGTCGAGACTTGAAATTAAATAATTTTTTCTTGTATTCAGAGTCGATATTGATGATAAACTTGGGTAGCTGCTCGATGTAAAATCGAATGCCGGTAGACTAAGGCACTGAGATCTTCACCATAGCCTCCACCGATAATCCCCGCGACAGGGTAGCCCGAACCCACACAACTACTGAGAACTTGGAGTTCTCGTTGCCAAAGTCCAGTATTACTTAAAGCCAGCTTTCCTAAGCGATCTTCAAGATGAGTATCGACTCCAGCATCATAAAACACTAGATCCGGTTTCACCTCAGATAAAATATCGTTTAAATATTGTCCTAAAACCCGTAAATAGGCCTCATCTTCCATCCCAACCGGAAGCGGGACATCTAAGTCACTTTTTTGCTTACGGGCGGGAAAATTGGCCTCACAGTGCATGGAGAAGGTAAAGACACTGGGATCATCTTGAAAGATCACGGCTGTTGCATCTCCTTGATGAACATCTAAGTCTAGAATTAAAATTTTTTTGGCTAACCCTAAATGCTGAATTGTGCGAGATGCGATCGCGATATCATTAAAAATACAAAATCCAGAGCCTAAGTTGGGAAAGGCGTGATGAGTACCGCCTGCGGTATTACAAGCTATACCATGAGACAGGGCAAGTTTAGCCGTCAGAACAGCTCCACCCACAGCGATACAAGTTCGATTTGCTAAAGCCTGACTCCAGGGTAAACCAATACGACGCTGAACTTTCGGATCAAGCGTTCCCTGACAATAGGCTTGCACATAATCTGGATCATGCACAAATTCTATCCATTCTGAGGGCGGAAGTTCGGGAGTATAGACCTGAGACGGTTCTATTACTTCGTCAGCCAACAACATTTGATAGAGTCGCCTAAACTTTGACATCGGGAAACGATGACCTGGAGGGAGTGGAGCGACATAATCGGAATGATAAACAATGGGTAAATTCATAATTTTGTGAAAAAGGTAGAGTATAAAGAAAGTTGAACAATTCGATCACATTGGCGAGCGTAGTTATTATGGCATCTCTAATCACCTGGCAGTATGGCAGCAGCGACCCGGAAAATGCAACTCACCTCGAAACGATTCGTCAGTGGTGGGCAACTCTCGAAGGACAGGAGATTAATTGGCAGCAGCGTATCATTCCTGAAAATGGAGATTTAAACGCAATTGATTGGGAGTCTCAAAAGTTCGATGAAGTCTTTATGATCGTTAATCCTCAATTGCGAGGTGTGACGCTATATTGGAATAAATTGGGGAACGATCAAGAACGCAATATTACAGCGAGTAAGTTCGAGTTAGACCCGTTACGTCAGCAGTTGTATATCTACTCTCAGTCTCAAAAAAATATTATCATTCGAGTTGAATTTCCGAAAGTTAAATATCAGATTTTAGAGTTAAAAGATCCAGAAATAGCCGTTGGGAAAACTGGCATGATTTTACTGCGCGATCCTCAGCAATTAGTCGAAATTAAAGTCACTCTCTCTCCCGAAAAACTCGAACAGTTAAAAGCAAAGTTAGTATAAATAGATTGCAATACATAAAGTGGGTGCGGAATGGAACGCACCCCATCAACAACAAAAAGTATAGATTTGTAATTGCGCTTGAGCGCAACGTACCTAACAGAGGGTTTCGTACTATCACGCAGCCCCACTCTAAATTGCAGGTGTTTTACCCGATCTCGTCTCAATTGATGGCGTAAAACTTGAAAAAAAGTCTATATTCCTTCGTGTTAATTAACATTGTGAGGAATTGCGAAGATTTTGGTTTATAATTTTTCAATAATTTCATCATTCTAAAATTGTTTAATGAATCAAGTTATATATTCTCGGATCTTTGCTCTTTCCTCTATTGTGATCTCGACAACCATTGGTTGGTTCACGACATCCAGCACTATTGCACAGATTGTTCCTGACAATACATTAGGTTCAGAAGGTTCTGTTGTCACACCCAATGTTAACATCCGAGGAATTAATAGCGATCGCATTGATGGCGGCGCAGTTCGAGGTGGAAATTTATTTCATAGTTTTCAAGAATTTAATGTTGAAGATGGACGAGGCGCATATTTTTCAAATCCTGATAATATTATCAATATTTTGACTCGCGTTACAGGCGGAAATCTATCACAAATTCTAGGAACATTAGGCGTTCTCGGAAATGCAAATTTATTTTTAATTAATCCGAATGGGATTGTATTTGGGCCGAATGCAAGACTAGATGTTGGCGGTTCATTTTTCGCCACAACTGCTGATGGAATATTATTTGAAAATGGTGTTGAATTTACAGCCAGTAACCCGGAAGCACCGCCATTATTAACCATAAATATTCCTTTGGGGTTGAATATTCGAGAAAATCCCGGAACAATTGTGAATCAAGCTAATTTAACAACCTTAGAAGATGGTAGTCTATTACGAGATAATGCAGGCTTTCTGGTTCCGCAAGGGTTAAATGTTCCTCAAAATCAAACGTTAGCCTTAGTTGGCGGTGATGTAATCTTTGATAATGCGATCGCAATTTCTCCAGGAAGTAATATCGAACTCGGTGGATTATCAGAACCGGGAATTGTTCAACTGAATTCTGATGGAAGTTTAACCTTTCCGACAAATATTCAACGTTCAAATATTGCCTTGACGAATGAATCACTAATTAATATTCGTGCAGATGGTGGTGGAAATATCAATATTAATGCAGGAAATGTTGAGATCTCTGGCGATAGTATTATTCGAGCTGGAATTGATCAAGGATTAGGTTCGCCTGAAGCTCAAAGCGGAGATGTTAATATTAATGCTCAAGAAAATATTCTGATTACGGGTCTAGAAAGTTCGATTAGAAATGCTATTGATACTGATGGATTCGGTCAGACTGGAAACACCAATATCAACGCCAATACCATCACTCTTAGAGAAGGAGGAAGAATTGACTCAATTCTATTTGGTCAAGGAAATGCAGGAAATATTAACTTAATAACTGAATCCCTGACAATGGAGCAAGAGTCTTCGATTAATAGCTTTATTGTTGGTCAAGGAAATGGAGGTGTAATTTCAATTCAAGCTAATACCATTGAACTCTCAGGCTTAGGAACGGCAATCTTTGGGGGAAGTGTTTCTTCTGGAGTGGGTCAAGGAGGAGAACTAAACATCACCACAGGTTCTTTAATACTCAAAGACAACGCACTTATTGATACAGGTACTTGGGGACGAGGTGATGGAGGAGATATCACGATTAATGCGAGTGAGTCTGTTATCCTGACGAATAATAGCGATATTGCCAGTGGTGTCGGGAACAGCAATAATCCTGATGCAGTTGGGGATGGTGGTGATATCACGATTACAGCTCGCTCATTGACGCTCAGAAGTGGATCACAAATTGGAAGTATAGTATATGCTCAAGGTAATACAGGCAAAATCGTTATTAATACAAGTGAGTTCCTTGAAGTAGAGGGAGTAGGTCTGCGAGAGATTACAGATAACCAAGAGAGTACCTTCAGAAGTGAGATTGGCAATAGTGTAAGCCTAGTAAGCCTACTCTTTGAAAACACTGGAAATGCTGGAGATATTGAGGTTACAACCGGGAATTTAATTCTACGAGGGGGAGGTCAAATCTCAAACGTTACCTCTGGTTTGGGAAATGCAGGTTCAATTCGGATTCAAGCGAGTCAAATTCAATTAACAGATGTTTTCAGTGAAACTGTTATTGATGGTGAAAGGTTCTCTATTCCCCAGCGTAGTCAAATCATTAGCACTACAAGTTTTGGTACAGGAAATGCAGGAGACATTACCATCACAGCAGAACGGTTAACTGTAAAAGATGGAGGCAATATTTCTACAGGTAGTGCGGGAGGTGGAAATGCTGGTAATCTCACAGTTCAAGCGAATCAGATAGAAATTCTGGGTACAACCCCAGACGGACTCGCACCAAGTCAGCTAGATACTTCTGTGTTTGATTTTGCTTCAGAGCTTGAAGATATCGAACTGCCGATAGAACCAGGAACCGGAAATGCTGGCAATATTACTATTGAAGCCGAGCGTCTTGTTATTCGCAATGGTGGACAGATTAGAAGCCAGAATTTAGAAAGTCAGGGAAATGCAGGAAATATTCTCGTTCGCGTCAATGATTTGGAATTAGTGGGTACAAGTGTACCTACAGAAGAAGCTGAAGTTTCACTATGGCCGAGTAGTTTAACAACAAACAGTTCTATTGGTGAAGCTGGAGATGTCATTATTGAGACTGAGCGATTGGTGATTAGAGATGGAGGGAGAATTGTCACTGCAACTGGAGGTGTTGAAGATTCAGGTGACATTTTTATCCGAGCTAAACAAATTACAATGGATGGAACTCAGGCAATTAGTCCTTTTTTCTCGGGTGGGTTATTCAGTGGTACATTCGCGGAGGGTAACGGTGGAAATATTACCATTGAAACTGAAAATTTAAGCTTGTCAGCAGGAGCTTCCATTTTCGCAGGAACTGAATTGGATGAAGATAATAATCTTTCCGGTTCGGGTCGAGGCGGAACGATTCGCATTCGAGCTACCAATGCTGTAGACTTAGCAGGTGTGCGCCTGTCTCCAGATAGAACGGGAGAGCTTCCAGGGACTAATATTTCCAGCTCTGTGACAGAAGGAACCAGTGGAGTTGGGGGAGACGTTTTTATTGAAACAGAACGCTTAACAGTTCGAGATGGTGCTGAAATTTCCGCTTTGACTTCTGGAGAGGGAAATGCAGGTTCTGTGGAAATTCAAGCCGGAACAATTGAACTGGTGGGAACTGCGCGTGACGGAGAACTTCCCAGTCGTGTGTCTGCGGAAGTCACAGAATCAGCCATTGGAGAAGGCGGAACGGTGGATGTGAATACTCAACAGTTAACCGTTCGAGAGGGTGCTAATATTACCGTCAGTAGTCAAGGAGAAGGTAATCCTGGAAACCTACAAGTGAATGTGACTGACAGGTTGCGTCTCGATACTCAGGGTAGTTTAACGGCCGAATCTGCGACAGGTCAAGGGGGAAATATTGGCATTCGTTCGAGGGATATGCGCCTACGTCGTCAGAGCGAAATTTCCGCCACAGGTAGCGAAACAGGTGCAACCCAAGAAGGTAATATTACGATTGATACGAACTTACTGGTTTTATTAGAAGGAAGTCGCATTTTAACAGATGCTTCTAACCCAACCGGAGGAAGCAATATTACGATTCGTCCTTTGAATAGTTCAGGACTAGCAATCTTGCAGTCTCAAGACAGTTTGATTAGTGCCGCCGGAGAACTTTCAATTGATGATACGCTTAATTTTGACCCGCCAGAATCACTAGAAGTTACAGTGGTTGACCCGGCGGCGTTAATTGCTCAAGACCCTTGTAGACAAAGAGGAGAGAGTGAATTTATTATAACTGGACGAGGGGGTATTGCGCCTGACCCTACTGAAGAATTAACGATAATTGAAGGGTTTGTTGAATGGGAATCGTTTCTAGTTGAACCTGTTACTCCTCCAGTTCGTCGTTCTTCACGTCGTCAACAACGTACTCGAAAACGGGATAATAATCGTGAAAATCATCCAGTTGACTCTCGAACAATTGTTCCGGCGAGGGGTTGGATACGCAATTCTGATGGTGAAGTAATATTGGTAGGATATGATCCAACAAAAACTGGAGTTCAGCGTCAACCGCGTCAGCCGATTCAATGTCATTCTTATAATAACCCATAAATTTCCGCGTGTTTTGACTGCGGATAGTATAGCCTTGAGCATCAAAAATCCCTAGACCAGAAGGACTAGGGACTACTAATTACACACTAAAATTGTTGACTGACTTGAATGACCCAGATAAATTTTAAGGTTTGACCCTGAACACTTCTATGATCCTAAATTTCAGGGCTTTTGACGGTGGGAAAAAGTAGGTAATTTCAACTCCCTGGACTGACCTAAAGACTAAGAGTAACAAAAAGATTGAGTAAATCGTCCCAAAACTTAACAGAGAGTTGATACCCTTGGAGAACTTGCGAGGCGGATGTTGGGTTATCAGCGATTTCTAAATCAATAGCATTACGCATTCTTTCAGCATGGGAATGATCGACCTCTCCAGTGTGAATCTCCCAAAATTCTAAATTAAGTTTGGGTAAAATATGTTCTAAGTCTTGATTCACCTTAGTTTGCGCCCAAATTTCTTCAAGAATCGGACCACAAATACATTCCGTTCCCATACCTGCCATACCGACTGTAACGTGAGTTGAATAGGTGTTTAAATCTTGTTCATAGCCTTTAATTAGGGATTCGATTTGCGGATGAATTTTATTTTCTAGCATTTTCCCTCCTTGGCTTTGATTTAAACCGAAAAGGAAATCTTTGAGGAGGTTATAGTGAGATTGACTGGGGTCGCCATTTCCTGTTTCTTCCCACCAAATTTCTGTTAGGAGTTCTTTGAGTTTACCGGGTTTGATAGCATTAACGACACATTCTAAGCTTTGAGCATGAATTTTAGTCACGTAGGAATATTGCTCTAAAACTTTAATTAATCGAGAAATTGGTAATTTGTTTAAAGTTTTAATTCTGGAATCTTCAGAAAGATTTCGGGAGAATTTGCTATTATCAATCGCTTGCCAAAAGTCTTGCCGAATCGGAGCTTGAGCTGTAATATCAGTCGGTTGATTCTTTTGCTCAATACCGAGATTGTGATCGGCAATTTTCACTAAACCTAAAGTATTTTTCATGGTTTTTCTCTGGAATAAAACTTTTTTTCTAAAGTTGGATATTTTTAATTTAGGGGATGATTCTGAAAATTACTTAAACTCAACATTAATTTTAGCTGAGTGATTTTTTCTTCATTAAATGAGTCAATTCTCAGAAATAGATGAGAATAAATTAACTTGATAAATGATAGATTTTTCATGGGATTCAGGTATAAACTATGACCAACACTGACAGTAGGATTCATCATTTTATAGTTATGTTACCTCTAACTGCATTAGCGAACGACAGGTAGAGATCAGTCATAATGTAAGGTAACATTACACACTTGTCAATGAAACAAAGTTTCTTGAAATCGTTCCTGTGGCTGAGTGCTGTTGTTGGATATTCTGGCTTATTCACCGTAACCCCTCAAATTGTTATCGCCGAGACTGATTCTCCTCGACTATTCGTTCAGCAAACTGATAAAACAGAGGAAACAGCACCCTCAAAATAAAGTATCTGGGTCTATGTTCAACTCTCGGAGTTTATTCACAAGTTTTTCCTTCTGTTGTCGTTCGAGTTCGAGTTGTTCTTGTGCAGTTTTAGCTGCTTCCTCTGGTGTTGAAACTAAGACACCCTCTGGATTAAAAAACCTCAACTGCTGTTCATATACTCCTAAAAACAGTTGCAGTTGTTGACTCCAGCGCCAGCCTTGTTCGTTGGGATGAATCTCTTGGTATTCTCCATCCACCAAGTGAAATCCCTGAAACTCCAATGTATCTGGTGAAAACCAAAAATAATCTGGTGTTCGGAAAATATCTTGATAAATTTCTTTCTTATCTGTACGGTCGATTTTAGCGGTAGAGGGAGATAATAACTCGACAATCACATGAGGATATTTTCCTCCTTCTTCCCAGACCACCCAACTTTTACGCGGTTGACGTTTGGTATTCAGCACCACAAAGAAATCTGGCCCTCTAAAATCTTGAGATTTATCCTGTGTCTGACTATAATAAATGCTTAGATTTCCGGCTGAAAAATAGTCTTCTCTATCTTTCCACAACCAATCTAAACATTTCAGCAGTAACAACAATTGTTGTAGATGCAGATAACTTTCCAAAGGTGGCTCCTGACTTTCTAAATCACTGGGCGGATACTGAATTTCTTCTATGTCTTGTTGGGATTGTTCCAGTTCTTGAGCAATCGTCATCATTACCTCCCACTCTATCTCGTTAGTTTAAATTATATCAAGATGAATAAATCAAGATTGACTGAGAGCTTTTGCGGCTGCTAAAAAATCCTGATGAACCGACTCAGATGTGGCGACAAATAAATCGGGACGACCATAATTTTCACAGGTATTTAAAGGCGGAGGAACACTACCATCATGGGTCGTAACAATACACCCCGCTTCCTGTGCTAAAAATGCTAATGCAGCCCCATCTATAAATTTAGCCGTTCGGATTATAGCTCCGCAGATACACCCGGTTAAAATGGCATTATGATTCGGAATTTGAGTCTCAGAACTGTAGTCATTTCCCACATCAATAATCTCATAGTTCTTCTCAAGCAACGATTTGAATTGACTCATTCCCCAGCCGAGTAAAACAATCGGTTCAAATGAGTCGAGTTGAACCCGAACACAAGCATCTAAATCATCTTTGAGAGAACCTGTAAATGTTCCTTCTCCTCGCAACGCATAATAATAAGTATCCAAAGCCGGAGAAAGCGCTAATACCGCTTCATATTCATCCGAGTTGAGAACAGTCAGAATAATTTGATAATTAGAATGTCCGTCTAAGTAAAATTTTGTCCCATCAATCGGGTCTAATGTGACAAGATAATCTCCTTTTTCTCCTAACTCAAGACTGCGAAAATATTTAGTATTTCCAGACTGTTCATATTCCTCACCATAAAACCGAATATTCGGAAATGTCCCGAGAAGTGCCACTTCAACTAAAGTTTGAATCGATAAGTCCGCATCTGTTAAGGCTTCAGCAAAAAAGTTATCTCCTTCTTTAGCCGGGAGGGCGCGAATCAGAGGCTGAAGTTGACGTGCATAACCCGCCGCCACTCGCAGGAAGGGTAGTAAGGTTTCGAGAATTTGGCGCGGAGTGGGAGTAGAATTAGACATGGTTGACCCAGAAATAGCAGTTCAACTTCTAGCAAACCACTATGCTTGACGAATGACAAGATAATTGAGCAAAATAATTTCAAAGTTCAGCATTTAAGGTGCGATCGCACAATTACAATTGTACAATAATTAGATTATGTAATACCTAAAGTTAAATGATAAAATTTTCGATTGTCCTGTTGCTATTGTTGATTTTCTTAATATGTCCTCAGCCTGCACAGGCTTCTCAGTGCTATACAATTGAAGGAAATCAAATTTGTATTCTCAAAATTAAACGCAGTGCAAAATATCACTGGGAGTATCGAGCCTCAGTCAGTATTAATGGCAAAAAAAAGCCGATTGAAATTTATAATTGTCGCACCAAAACTAAAATTACCGCCGAACGCCGACTTAAACGCTTTGAGAAAAATGGAGTCGGAAAATTAATTTGTAGTTTGCTCAATAAATAAGTGAGCCGCTTTTCTGCTATCCTTTGAAAGGATAGAAACTAAGACCAAGAGGATAAGGAATGGCGTCCATCTGCGAGTTACACCAACAACTGGTTGACAAGGAACGCTCGGCGGTAGAAATTGTCCAAGAAGCGTTAGACCGGATTGAGCAACTTGACTCAAAATTAAACAGCTTTTTATGTGTAACGGCAGATCGAGCGTTGCAGCAAGCCCAGCAGGTTGATGCTAAAATCGCCGCAGGAGAAGAAATCGGTCTACTGGCGGGAATTCCTATCGGGATTAAGGATAACCTCTGCACTCAAGGGATTACAACCACCTGCGCTTCTAAGATTTTACAGAATTTTGTACCGCCTTACGAATCGACAGTCACCCAGAAACTCGCGGAGATGGGTGCAGTAATGGTCGGGAAAACGAACCTCGATGAATTTGCGATGGGGAGTTCGACAGAAAACTCAGCCTACCAAGTTACCGCCAATCCTTGGGACTTAGAACGGGTTCCGGGTGGTTCTTCTGGCGGTTCGGCGGCGGCGGTAGCAGCCGATGAATGTGTGGTGGCGTTGGGTTCGGATACGGGCGGCTCGATTCGTCAACCTGCCTCTCTGTGTGGTATCGTCGGTATGAAGCCAACCTATGGGCTAGTCTCTCGCTACGGTTTGGTCGCCTACGCCTCCTCTCTAGACCAAATTGGCCCACTGGCTCGAACGGTTAAAGATGCTGCGATTTTATTACAGGCGATCGCAGGGTATGATTCAAAAGATGCAACCAGTTTAAATGTTAAAATCCCTGATTATCTCTCTACACTCAAACCCAAACTCAAGAAAGGGTTAAAAGTTGGCATCATCAAAGAAACCTTTGGGGAAGGACTCGACTCAGTAGTAGAAAAAGCCGTTTCCAAAGCCGTCGAAACTTTGAAAGAATTGGGTGCCCAAACTCAAGAGATTTCTTGTCCGCGTTTCCGCTACGGTTTACCGACCTATTATATTATTGCTCCTTCAGAAGCTTCAGCGAATTTAGCGCGTTATGATGGCGTGAAATATGGGTTTCGTAAGCCCGATGCTGAGAACTTAATTGAGATGTATTGTAAGACCCGCGCTGAAGGGTTTGGGGCGGAAGTGAAACGCCGAATTATGGTCGGAACCTACACCCTCTCCGCCGGATATTATGACGCCTATTATCTCAAAGCCCAAAAAGTCAGAACTTTGATTAAACAAGACTTTGAACAAGCCTTTACTGAAGTGGATGTTTTAGTTTGTCCGACTTCTCCGACAACTGCATTTAAAGCCGGAGAAAAAACCGATGACCCGTTGAGTATGTATCTGTCAGATTTAATGACTATTCCCGTTAACTTAGCGGGTTTACCTGCATTAAGTTTACCTTGTGGTTTTGATGAACAAGGACTTCCCATTGGTCTACAATTCATCGGGAATGTGTTAGGAGAAGCACAACTTTTAGAAGTCGCTTATGCTTACGAACAGGCAACAGATTGGCATACCCATCAACCTAAACTGTAGAATAGCGTTTAACAGTACACAGTGAATAGTTAATATTAGTTCTCTTGAGAGGACTTTCAATATTAGACAGAGACTTTAGTCTCTGGATACTTGGCTACGACTAACGTCACGCTGCGCGAACAGGGAAAGCAGTTAATCGTTAATATTAGTCCTATTGAGAGGACTTGAAATATTAAACAGAGACTTTAGTCTCTGGACACAGAGGACAAGCCGTGAATAGTTATCAACTGAGTTCAATTTATTCTCAAGATTTAGAAACCAAAAAAACATGGTATTCTCCGGCAGCGATCGCCTATAATCAAACTAGACCTGGCTATTCTCAAGAAATTATCAGTCGTTTAGTTAAATTGGCTGAAATTCCAAAAAATGGCAGGATTTTAGAAATCGGATGTGGGCCAGGAAATGCAACTGTAGCCTTTGCTAAACAGGGTTTTTCTATCCTGAGTATAGAGCCGAACTCAGACTTTTGTTTGCTTGCTAAAGAAAATTGTCAGCCATACCCAAAGGTTGAAATTCTCAATACTTCCTTTGAAGAATGGCAACTCGAAGCCGAACAATTTGATATCGTTTTAGCTGCGACTTCTATTCACTGGATATCTCCCGAAATTGCCTATCCAAAAGCAGCCGATGTACTCAAAGAAACAGGCTCTTTAATATTACTCTGGAACGTTATCCCCGAACCGAATCCCGTTCGATATGAAGCGGCAAAAGACCTCTACAAAACTTATGCTTCCAGTTTAGCACCCTACGAAGACAAAGAAGCCCAAAAATCTAAACTCAAAGGGTTTGAAAAGATGATTTTAAGTTCAGGAAAATTTACTGATATTGTGTCTGATGCCATCGAATGTGAGAAAACTTATAGTATTGAAGATTATCTAAAACTTCTCAGCACCCTTTCTCCCTATTTAAAAATCGAAGAACAGAACCGAAATACTCTGTTTGAAAAATTGAGCCAACAGATGCACAAAGACAGCGAAGATAGGATTCTGATGTCTTATCTGTGTGCCTTTCAGGTCGCTCGAAAAAATTGAGGTGTGAATACCGTACCCTGATAATGTTATAATATTGACTCTGCTATTTAGATTTTAACAAGCAATATTCCAATTTTTAATTAATCTCAATGCCTTTGTTTTACATCCTTGGATTTGTTCTCCTTTTTCTGAGCGTTGTTCTGATTATCTATCTAACGAGTGCTCGTCGTTACCAATCCTCTGAATCTGTTGCCAACTCCTACGACGAATGGACAGAAGACGGCATCTTAGAATTCTATTGGGGCGAACACATTCACCTCGGCCATTACGGTGTACCGCCACACCAAAAAGATTTTATCACCGCCAAAATTGACTTTGTTCACGAAATGGTGAGTTGGGGTGGTTTAAAGGAATTGCCTGCGGGGACAACGGTTCTAGATGTTGGCTGTGGAATTGGTGGAAGTAGCCGAATTTTAGCAAAAGATTACGGGTTTGACGTGACAGGCGTGACCATTAGCCCCCAACAAGTTCAACGCGCCCAGGAATTAACCCCTGAAGACGTGAACGCAAAATTTCAGGTTGATGATGCGATGGCGTTATCTTTCCCCGACGCCAGTTTTGATGTCGTTTGGTCAATTGAAGCAGGCCCCCATATGCCCGATAAGGCGATTTTTGCGAAAGAATTACTTCGAGTTCTCAAGCCGGGTGGTGTCTTAGTTGTCGCCGACTGGAATCAACGAGATGACCGTCAAAAGCCGCTAAATTTTTGGGAACGCCCAGTTATGCAGCAACTCCTTGACCAATGGTCTCATCCGGCTTTTTCGAGTATTGAAGGATTTTCCGAACTGTTAGCTGAAACGGGATTAGTAGACGGAGAAGTCATAACCGCAGACTGGACAGAACAGACCCTTCCTTCTTGGATTGATTCAATTTGGCAAGGAATTGCACGACCTCAAGGATTAGTAAAATTTGGTGTGTCTGGTTTCATCAAATCTTTGCGAGAAGTCCCCACTTTACTATTAATGCGGTTAGCATTTGGGGCTGGGTTGTGTCGTTTTGGGATGTTTCGCGCATTGCGGGCTAACACATCATCTCCATCAACACAGACCAATGTTACCGAAGTTGCTCAAGTTTAATTCACCCAAATTTAATTAATCCAGTTCACTTAATCCAAGTTTCCTCCCAAGGATGACCCCCAACTTCTACACCACAGAGGTCGCTTTTTGCGTTTAAAATCACCTCTTCTCCCTTCCTCAATTCTAAGGTAACTTCAGCTTTCATTGTATCTCGACAAAAGAAGATTAATCCATTTTGTGTGGGGGCGCGTAAAGGCGTTCCGGGTTGAGTTGTGGTCGCAGTTAAGGTCACGTTGAACTCAGCATTTTCGGCTTGCATTTGCCATTTTCCCCAAGGTTCAATCTGCCAGTTAACTTTAGAATTCCAGGGAACAAATTCATAAAATTTTCCTTGATAATGAATCCCAATCATAGCAACCGACTCCATCCAAGTTAATACACCGCGTTGACCGCCACCTGCGGTTAAAGCTAAGTTTGGTTCATTCTCAAAACAGTTACAATTCACCCAAAACCATTTTTGTGGAAAGGCACCGCCCCAATTTTTCTCACTATAAGCTGGGGCATCATTAAATTCATAAAGTGTACCATTCCACTCAATCCAACCTGTTGCTAATCCATGCGCCATTAAGATTTGCCAACCGGGTTCAAAAATCGGTAAAAAAGATAACCATCCAGCCGTAGATTGTTGAGGTTGATTAACATTTCCCCAGCCATAAATATGTCGGGTTGAATATTCCCAACGACAGTTTTTTTGAGTTCCTGGGTCTTGTAAATTTCCTTGATGCCAAGTGGATGTGACTTGATATCCTTGTTGAATGTGACGATTAAAAAGTTCAGGTGCGAGATATCCCGGCGTTGAATCTAAATCTGTTTGACCCCAATGCCCTAATTCTAAGGCTTCTGGAGAAGCCCAAAAGGTGTTAACATCAGGAAATGTCCGACACAAATAACCATCGTCAGGCCCTAAAATTTGCGCCCCTCCACCACTATGAAGTTGTCCACCGATGGGGTCTTCAATTGAGTACATAAAAGCAAAGGTTTGACCTGGGGTTGGTAAGGTGACTCGAAAATACCAACCTTCAAAAAAACGGTCTGAACTGCCATTCCAGTGATAGCCACTGTGGGGAGTTTGTAGATAGTTGTGTTGGGACATAAAAACGTTCGATGGCTAACTGAGTATTAGCTTATCATTTTTCCAAAACTTGCTTAAGTATTTTTGCTGTCGCTTCAATGAGTTACACCGAATGAGTTACTTTTCAAATACAGTTATTCTGATTACTGTTAAAGTCAAGACTGAGTTAATTGCAATAGCCATGAAAAAAGTTATCCAAAACGTTTTGACAACGACGACAGTTGTATTAGGTTTGTCTCTCGTTCCGACTTCCGTCAAAGCTGCAACTTTGGGTTTTGCAGATGTTGTTTTAGACTATTTTAATAGTGGAACCGGAACATTTACAGAACCCTATGGTGGTGAATTTCCGGGTGGAATTGGATTTCCAGTTCCTGTGAGTACAGATGTCGTTTTAGGTGATGATCCGAACCCAACGGTTGATTTTTTATCCTTACCTACAGGTTCATTTGTGACGGTTGGTTTTACAGATGAAACTGTTATTGATGGTGTTGGGGATGATATTTTCATTCAAGAAGTTGGAGAAGAAGGTGAACGAGCGAATGTTTTTGTAAGTTCGGATTTGGTGAATTTTACCTTCTTAGGAGAAGCGGTTGATGATGTCACAACTGCGTTTGATTTAGCAACAATTGGCTTTACAGATCCAGTTCAAGCCGTCCAAATTGTTGGATTAGATAATTTAGGGGGTTCACCGGGATTTGATGTTGTGAATGTACAAGTTTTACCCGGAAGTATCGGCCCTGGACCTCAACCTGTTCCTGAACCGACTTCGATTGTGAGTTTATTGGCTTTGGCGGCTTTGGGTGCAGGTTCTGTGTTGAAGAAAATGTCTTAATTTATGAGACAAAGTCCGGATAATTAGTTCACAAAGTTTGGAGTTTTTCTTAAGTTCCTCAAATATTTTACGGAGTGCTTCAGCACAACTATGAACGGAAGAAAAGCTAAGACGTTTGTGAAGCATAGTGAGCGCAGCGAAGCGATCGCCTTTTTTCAGGGTGCAGCGATCGCGTTTTTTAGATAAGCACAACTACAAACCGTTCCTCAGAGATTTTAGGTAGTGCTGAAGCACAACTACAAACGGATCTTTTTATTATTTAGTAAAGTTTTCAAGCCCTGTCCCGATACCAGCACAGTCAGGAAGTGTATAATAACCAAATTAATTAAAATATCCGAGTAAAATTTCTGATGACATCATCACTACCAAGCAAACCTCAGCCAGAGCAATTTGTTCCTTTTACCGCTCGTTTAATGGCAGCAATGAGAGCCAAAGAAACAAAAAAATCAGATCGTCTGTTTAATGATCCTTTTGCGGCTCAGTTAGCTGGAGAAGAAGCATTTGGTTATGTAGAGCAAAAGTTAAGAGCAGAAGATCAGGCTTATGTAACAGTCCGAACCCATTTGTTTGATGATTTTCTTGTTTCGGTCTCTGCGAAAGCACATCAAGTTGTTATCCTCGCTTCAGGTATGGATACGCGAGCTTATCGTCTTCCCTGGCCATCTGTAACTACAATCTACGAACTAGACCAACCACAGGTTCTTGACACCAAGGCAGCGATTCTTCAAGAAGTTATTCCCAATTGTCAACACTGTGCTATTGGCGCAGATTTAACTCAATCTTGGTCACATTTGTTGTTAACAAAAGGATATCAACCTCAGTTACCTTCAGTTTGGCTATTAGAAGGACTTTTAATGTACTTAAACGAGTCAGAAGTACATCAGTTACTCGAAACAATATCCCAATTAACTGCTGCTGGTAGTTACTTAGGTTTAGATGTAATTAATGTAAAAGGTATGGAATATGAACCCTACAAAGGTTATTTCCGCTCTGGTTTCGATTCCCCAGAAGAACTATTAGCTCAACATGGCTGGGAAGCAGAAGTTATTCAGCCTGGAGATGAAGGGGCGCATTTTAATCGCTTTACGGAACCGTTACCTCCTCGTGATGTTCCTGATGTGGCAAGAGCATTTTTGGTCAAAGCCCAAAAAAAGTAACATAGGAAAAATTTTCCCAGTTCGTGTTGTTCAAACTTTAGTCTCAACTCCAGTTTTGAGTTCTTTAAATATTTGATCAAGTGCTGAAGCACAACTACGAACTGTTTTTTCAGAGTGTAGCGATCGCTTTTTCTAGATCAGCACAACTGCGAACCTGATTAGAGATTAGATATCGTGCTGAAGCACAACTACAAACCTTATTTTGATAGAGAAGAAAGGAAAGCTAAGGCAATCACTTTTTTCTGGGTGCTACGATTGCCTTTCCCGAACAGTTCTGTAATCAGTAATCAGTTCAGAAATATACTTATAGGAAAAAAGAAGCAAGTAATAACAAAATTGTAGAAAAAAAGAGGATGTGGTTAATCCAATCGTCTGTAGACCAATCTTTAAACATTTTTAGTTTCCTCAGTAGATTGATTAGAAGTGACCTCACATTGCATGAGGCGGGCGAGAAAATAAACCGCCATTTTTGCACCATAGGCGGAACGCCACCAATTTGAAGGATGACAACCCAGAGGTGCAGATAAACTAAAATCTAGTTTATCGTAGGCTAACCATTTTTTATTTCCTCGCCATCCAACGCGATCGCCAACAGCTTCTAATATCTTTAAATCAATATTAGAAATATCATCAGTTCCGCCTGCATCCACATAGATTTGTTGTTGTCGGCTAAACCCAAACTGATTTTGACTATACCGACACCAGAGTTGATCGATCAAGCGTAAACTACTACAAGGAAACTTGATCACATCATCTGGAACTAAATTATCATGCTCGCTTTGTCCGGCGATTTCTAACATTACCTTTGTGGTTTCGAGATCGGCTTCTTGCCACTTTTGTGCGGCTAACAAATCCCGCAATTTATCATAACGGTAGAGATCGCTCAACAATAATAACGCATTATTTAACTGTTGTTCTAACTGATTCACCCGTTGCGATAAGCTGGCGAGTGTTGGTTCAGAGTTTTCAACAGGATTAGTTGGGGTTTGAGGTTGAGCTTGTTGTTCAGGATCCATCTTTTTCTAAATTCCTTCGCCATAGGGATCGGGTGGTTGCTGATCGATGCGTAAGGCTTCATCGGGGTTAGAAACATCTTCGTTTACTTCGGGATGATCGCTAGCGACTTTTCCATTCTTGCGGAATCTTTTCTTGAGTAAACCTCGATGACCATTTGAGCCATGACCATTAGAGCCATTGCCATCGTGTAAGTCATCGTCACCATCGGTTTTATCGGGTTTGTCTCCCTTTAATGCACGAGCTTCTAGACTTTTCACCGCAATATAAAGATTCGGCGTAATCAGCAAACTCAACAGCGTACCGACTAACATTCCGCCAAAAATTGCCGTTCCCAATGACCAACGACTAGAAGCACCCGCTCCCGATGCCACTACCAACGGCCAGAACCCAATTAGAGAGGAAATTGCCGTCATTTGAATGGGTCGGAATCGTTGTTCAGCCGCTTGTGCTGCGGCTTTTTTGATGTCTAAGCCTTTGTCGCGCAGTTGGTTGGCGAACTCCACAATCAAAATCGAGTTCTTGGAGGCCAAACCAATCAACATCACTAACGCCACCTGACAGTAAACGTCATTCGTAACCACAGGCCAAATGCTACCTGCCATTAGCATATTAGAGCGGAACCAGACCGCCGACAACGCTCCTAATACCGCCAACGGCACCGCTAACATAATGATAGTTGGGTCGATGTAGCTTTCATACTGGGCAGAGAGGACTAAGAATACCATCACAAACCCTAACCCAAAGATAATCGGAGCCGCACCACCCGAGGCTTTTTCTTCTAAGGCACTTCCTTGCCACGCAATCCCAAAACCCGGGTCTAGCACCTCAGCGGCGGCTTCTTCCATGGCTGCGATCGCTTGTCCGGTACTATAACCGGGAGCCGGATTTCCTTGGAGCAGCATCGAGCGGAAAATATTAAAGTGAGTAATCGTTTCCGGGCCAACAAAATCAGTCACCTTAATCAAGCTGCTGATCGGAATCATCTCACCACTACGCGATCGCACATACAGCCTGTAGATATCTTCTGGGGAGGAACGATACTCGGCTTCTGCTTGCACATAAACCCGATATTGTCGCTGTCCGAGAACAAAGTCATTAATATAGGATGACCCTAAATTAACTTGTAGGGTATTAAAAATCTGGTTAATGTCAACATTCAAAGCCTTAGCGCGATCGCGAAGCACTTCTATTTTTTTCTGGGCTTTACCTGCACTAAACTGACTAAATGCTCCTGTTACAGCCGGATATTTGTCTGAATTCACGGCTCCAATTAAGCGCTGTCCGTTTTCCAGTAACGCTGAAATCGGTAAGTTTCCACTACGATCTTGCAGTTGTAATTCAAAACCTCCGGTACTACTCAAGCCCTGTACAGGTGGCGCATTCACCGCGAACGCTCGCACTTCGGTAATATCTTGCAAAGAGCCATTAATTCTGCGTAAAATTCCGTAAACCGATTGATTGGGGTTAGGACGTTCTGACCAAGGTTTCAGCGGAACAAACATAATCCCTTGACTGGGGTTGGTGCCATTAAAACTAAATCCCGCAATTCCAAAGGTACCCAAAACTTCTGGAATTTCGAGAACTTTATCGGTAATTTTTTCTGTAGCTTCTGCGGTGTAGTTGAGGGAAACGCCATCAGGAGCTTGATAAATAATAATAAAATAGCCTTGATCTTCTTCCGGTACAAATCCAGAAGGAACCCACTGATACATCAACACCGTCAAGACTAAACCCGCAACAAAAACCCCCATGACCAGAGTATTGATGTTCACCAAAAAATTAACCAGTTTGGCATATTGGGCTTGCACCCAGCCAAATCCCTGATTAAACTTTCTAAACAGCCATCCTAGCGGCCCTTTGGCTTCCTCTTTTGGACGCAGCAGAACGGCTGACATACTCGGTGAAAACGAGAGCGCGTTAAAGGTCGAACAAGCAACCGCAAAAGCAATCGTTAAGGCAAATTGTTTAAAGATAATGCCCGTGGTACCGGGAAAGAATGATACGGGAATAAACACCGCCATCAATACCAAAGAGGTGGCAATAGTCGCCCCCGTTAGTTCTTGCATGGCATCCAAGGCGGCTTGACGGGGTTTCATACCCTGCTCAATTTTCAGCGAAATCGCTTCTACAATTACGATCGCATCATCCACCACCAAACCTGTTGCCAGAGTACAAGCAAATAGGGTGAGTGTATTGAGTTCAAAGCCCATAATTTGCAACCCAGCCATCGCCCCAATTAACGCCACCGGGATAGCAACAGCCGGAATTAAGGTTGTCCGCCAATCTTGTAGGAAAATAAAGATAATTAAGATTACCAAACCAATCGCTTGAGCGAGGGTAACAACCACCTCTTCTAACGAAGCAGAAATAAATAGAGTGGTATCGTAGGGAATCTCATATTGCAGTCCAGGGGGAAAACTTTTTCTCAACTCCGCCATAGTCGCTTTTACCTGGTTCGCGACTTCTAGGGCGTTACTTCCTGGGAGTTGATAAATCCCGATTCCGACAGTAGGCTGACCTCTGTAGGTTGCGACCATTTCATAATTTTGCGCCCCCAATTCCGCTCGACCCACATCCCGTAATTTTACCAAAACGCCATTATCGGCGACTTTCAGCACAAGTTCTTCAAATTCATCTACACCCTGTAAACGGCTGGTGGCTTGCAGTGGAATTTCAAAGCGCTGATCTTCGGGTGCTGGACTCTGACCCAATTTACCTGCACCGACTTGGATGTTTTGTTCTTGAAGTGCGCTCACAACATCCTGAGTGGTTAATTCCCGTGCTGCCATCCGTTGAGGATCGAGCCAAATTCGCATTGCATATTTCCGTTCCCCGAAAATTGTGGCTTGACCGACCCCAGGCACCCGTTTGAGCTGGTCTAATACATTTAGGTCCAGGTAGTTACTCATAAAGATATCATCATAGAGATATCCACCGTTATCGTCGGTATCCGAGTAAAAGGCGATGACGAGTAAAATACTGGGGCTAGAGGCTTGCACGGAAATTCCGGTCTGTTTTACCGTTTCAGGTAGAACAGGTTCAGCTTGACCGACTTTGTTTTGAACGTTAACCTGAGCAATATCTTTATCAACATCAACGGGGAAAACCACAGAAATATTAGAAGCACCGTTGTTTCCTGTATTTGAGGAAATATATTTCATATCCTCAACCCCGTTAATTTCCCGCTCTAAGATTGTGGTAACGGTGGTTTCAGTGGTTTGAGCATCCGATCCTGTATTAACTGCTGTTACGTTAATCTGGGTGTTTGCCAGTTGGGGTAACTGTGTAATGGGTAGCAGCGGAATACAGACTGTCCCCACCAAGATAATAATGATCGTGCAAACCGTTGTTAGAACGGGTCTTTTGATGAAGGTGCTAACGAATAACAGCATAAAAACAGGATTAAGTAGATAGGTGTATTGGGAGGAGGAGTACCGATTGTTAGCGAGAGTCGGACTCCGGTTCTAGGTTGTCTGTTGAGGGTGTTTGCCTTAAACGTGCTTATCTCTGGGGTCAGAGTTCAGCTCAAAAATTAAATTTTTTTTTCCAATCAAAAGAATGGTAAGACAATAATTGCCTATCAGTGTATCAGACTCACCCACTTTCGAGGGTTGCGTGCAATCAATTGTTTTATTGATTTAGTTTTGCCCAAACCGCTTATTTATCTCAAACAAACAGATAGATACAGCTTTGATCATGCCAGAGAAGTTAAGGATTTTTTTGGAATTGGGTGAGCTTTGCCCACCCTAGAGAACGGCAATAATTATTCGGAAGCCGGATCGGTTTGCTGTTGTTCATCTTGATCGACAACAGGTATCCCATCACGCAATTTCACGACCCCTTCAGTGACAACGCGATCGCCTGCTTTCAGTCCGGAGATGACTTCATAGCCTTGACCTTGAATACTCCCCAACTCTACAGGTTTTTGTTTGGCGATCTGCATTTGCTGGCCATTTTGATTTTCTTCTTCGACCACAAACACGAAGCTTTGAGCGCCGATCCGGTTAATAGCAGTTGTCGGAACTGTGATACCTGCCTGTTGTTCCCAGATTACTCTAGCGCGAACAATTTGATCGGTGCGGAGTTTATTATCTTGGTTGTTATAAATGGCTTTAACTAATATGGTTTGAGTTCCCGTTCCAGTATCGGGAGAGATAAAAGAAATTCGGCTAGTACCAATGAGGCTACCTGTTTCTTGAGAGAGAAGTTCAACGGGAGTTCCGACTCGAATTTGAGATAAACGCTCAATCGGAATATCGATATTAACTTCGAGTTGATCGTTTTGTCGAACAGTGGTTAAAACGGTCTGACTATCAACAAAGTCTCCAACTTTGACAGGAACGTTACCCACAATTCCCGAAATCGGAGCTTCGATCTGATAGTATTCCAAAACGGCTTGTTGTGCAGCCGCATCAGCTCTAGCTTGGTCTACATCTCGCGCCAAACGGTTGACATCGGCTTCTTGAGCATCGATCACCTTTTGTTGACTGACAATTTGAGCTTCGAGGGTGGCGACTTGACGTTCAAAGGCTTGTCCAGCACTGGCGACTCTCGCGAATGCTGAGTCTATTCGTCTCTCTTGAGTTTTGATTTGAGCCTCTAAGGTACTTTTCCGTCGTTCTAGATCCTGGTTAGCACTTCTAACCTGGGCTTGTGAGGCTCTGACCACATCGTCTTGTTCCGCTAGATTTGCTTCTGCTTCTTGAACATCACGCAGACGTTGATCGTATTCCTCAGTGGAAACAACCCCTTCTTCCCAAAGGGCTTTATATCGTTCAAAGGCTTTATCTCGTTCATCTTTAACTGCGGTGCGACGATCTCGTTCTTTGCGATCGGCTTCTAATTGTTCTTGTGCATCTTTCAAGTCTTCTTCTTCAGAGATAAATTCTCGTTCATACTCTAAACGCTGCTTTTCTTCCTTTTCTGCTTCCAGAGCTTGTTCGGTATCTTGTAAGTCAGCTTCTTGAGATTGAAAATTTAATTCAGCTTGGAGTCTTCTGAGTTCAGATCGTTGAGAGTCTAAATTGGCTTTTGCACTCTGGAGTTGAGCGCGTCTGGACTCCACTAAAGCCAATTGGCTATCGCGGTTGGCTCGTTGTTCTGAGGAATCAATCAAAATTAATCGATCTCCAGTGGTGACGCGATCGCCCAGTCTGACAAAGACTTCTTGAATCTGACCACTTACCCTGGGCTGAATCTGAGAGTTCTCAACTCCTTCTACTCTAGCGTTAAACTCAGTGCTATCTTTAACCTGGGTTGACTCCACTCGACTAATTTCGACGGCTACAGGGGGTGGCGCGGCAGCTTGAGGTTCACTGCCACAAGAACTCAGTAGCAGAGTCCCCAGTAACAACGGTAATGATTGATTCCAGTGTGTTTTGCTATCCATTTGCTGACTTTTTTACAATTGAGGATTTTTGCTTGAAGATATATTCAATTTACCTGTCAACCCAAATTAAGTTGCACTGACCATACAATCTCGATCACTTAAATGGTAAATGAACTGTCGGGTTTAGTTCTGTTGTAAAAGTTAAAATTCTTCGCAATTCTAACCACACCACGAGAGTCACGGTTCATTGATTCAAGACGTTCTCTAGTTTCTAGAACACTCGAAACATCGACTTATACACCACTCATACACCAAAGTATAATCAATTTGAGTCTGGATCAGAGCAGTTTCAGTAGCTTAGGTTTGAGGTTGTTGCTGTAGGGGCTGGGCTTGATCGGCGTCTGTTAAACTTGAACGCACACATAAGTATAATAGCGGCCCTAGCAATGGGATTAACGCGACTGTCCAAAACAGGATAGGATTTTTCATACCACGTCTTGCCATATCATCGGACAGTAGTGCCGGAAACAATAGACACAAGCAACAAAAATCTAAACTCATTACGTGAATGAAGCGACTGGTCTGCCATTGCTGCACAAAATCTGACCAATCTCCGCCGTTTAAACCGTAGCCGATTAGCGTTAATGTGCCGAGTGTCAGTAGAAGACCTGTGATTCGAGAACCTAAGAGTTTTAGAAAGATATTTGTAGACCCGCAAGAGTGCGGATTAGGTTGACGGAAAGTCAGATAGGGTAAAATTGCAAAGGCTCCGACTGCAAACGAGGCGATCGCAAACGGCCAAGCGGGGATTTTTTGACCCTGACCATCAACAAACAGTATACTGCTGTAGATTAACGGCCAAATTCCCATAATATTAAAAAGAGCAACAATCAGAGGATTAATCTCTTGCCAGTTGCCCGTTGATAAATCTTTAATTAAATTTAAGGTATCGGGTTGATCGGGAGGGGCGAAGGTAAAAGCGTAAACCCCAAATCCAATCCACAAACATCCGAAGACGATCTTCCTCAACATAAAATCACACCAAAAGACTCAGGGGATAAATCGATCTAAGGCAGATTTCAACTGCTCGATCTCATCCTCGATGTTACCTTCTTTTGCTGCCCTTGCCACACATTCGCTCAAGTGTTCGTCGAGAATAATCCGTGCGACTCGATCCAACGCCCCTCGAATGGCTGCGATTTGCACGAGAACGTCTGGACAGGGTTCACTTTCAGAGACCATTCTCTTCACTCCTCGGATATGCCCTTCAATCCGAGAGAGGCGGTTCACAATCCGTCGTAGAGAGTCTTCATTATGAACATGAGAATGTCCCTGATGTTTGTGGTTGTTGTGAGTCTGTTTACCTTGATGAGAATGCTGTTCTAGCTCAGGGTCTGATCCTATCATTCGCTATCCTTCCCCAACAATGTGTAGGGTTATCGTAGTTAATTTTAACTTAAAATGAAGGCAGATAGCACGAGGCCGATGGCAGAAGGTTTTAAAAGTGGATTTTTACCCCTCTTAAAATAAGGCGACTTCTATCAGTTGGGGACGCGCCAGGCGTTGGGGGAAAGATCCCGGATTTTACACCTTAATTTTGTTTATGATATTCTAAAAAAGCGAGTCGATTTTAAAAATAGGCTAAATCTACTCAATTAAGCTGATTAAAGGAATTAAGAATGCCTACGAGTCAGACAATCAGCCCGCTACTCAATAATATTATTCAAGAGCGAGGAAAACAGGTTCAGGTCATTGAACAGCAGATTGAAAATATTAATCAAATAGATGCAGCAACTCAAGAGTTAAGAGATGCCTTAGATGATCTTTTACAACATCCACAGGTTACAGAACAACTCAAGTCACGTTTGCAAGAATTTGGAAGTGTATCTAGTTCTTGGACAGAGGAAATAACTTCAGCAATTGCTCGATTGGAAAATGCGAAAAGTCGTTTTTCTCGTCAAGCTGTCACCATCGGGTGTAGCGGACAAGCTAGAGTCGGTAAAAGCACTCTACTGCAAACAATTGGTAATCTACCAGAACAAGCAATACCGACAGGAAAAGGGATTCCAGTCACCGCTGTACGGAGTCGGTTGCGTCACAGTTCCGAGTCTAAAGCGATTCTCAGTTTACGAGACAAAAAAACATTTCTAGACGAACTGATTAAACCATTTCATCGAGAATTAGATTTACCTGTTATTAATTCTTTTGAAGACTTTAGAAACTTTGACTATAGTAGCGATCTTGCCACAGATCAAACGGTAGCATTGTTAGGTCGTCTGAAACAGATGCAGGCGGCACTTTCATCCTACGAAAAACACCTAACAGGTCGAACTAAAATCATAGAAGACTTAACCCAATTGCGTCCTTGGGTAGCATACCCAAAACAAGAAGAAGAAATTAATCTTAATTGTTCTCGCCTGTATTTAGCCGTAAAAGATATTGAGATTCAATGTTCTTTTCTGTTAGATGTAGAACAGTTAATGCTGGTAGATTTACCTGGACTGGGAGAAGTCAATGTAGATGCGGAAGCACATCATGTACAAGGACTTAGAAACGAAGTCGATCTCGTTTTGTTGATTTTGCGTCCCAGTAAAGAATCATCTTTTTGGAGAGATAAAGATCAAAAAGCTCTCAATTTAATTAGTCAAGCTGTAGAAGGAGTTTCTAAACTCGGAGATTTTTTAATTATCGTTGTTAATCACGGAGATGATGACGATCCAGACCTTTATAAAATTCTCATCAATGATGTTCACCAAAAACTCAACGAAAACCAACCGAATAGTCGCTATCAACTGCTGACTTGTAATGCTAAAGATCCTAATAGTGTCAGAGAAGAAGCTTTAGTCCCTGTTTTGAATCATCTGATTAATCGCCTGCCTATTATGGATAAGGAGATTATAGATTCAAGTCTGACTCAATGGCAAGCAACATTAGAAAAAATTAGCATCGCCATAGATGAATTAGCGATATCCCTGCGAACATTTCCCGCTCAAGGAAGTCGAGAAGGCAAGGTTTTTCAAAAGGCTAAAGAATTAAGAGCTAAGTTAGCAGTAGAATTAGGAGAAGAAATTCTAGAGTTAAGAAAAGAAGTTCAAGCCGAAAAAGATGAAGGCTCAATTATCGATCAAGATCTGATAGAAGCGATCGCAGAAAAACATCAGCACATTCAAACTTGGGTTGAAAATGGACTCGGAGAAGGGAAAGAAGAATGGTACAAGAAAGCTAAAGGTAAATTTGCAGAGTATAAAGACGTCAAGCCTTTTGCAACCGAAGAGATTAACCGCGCCCGGACTTATGTGACTGATACTTATAGTCAACTCGACATTTACTTTGACGGTAAAATAGAGGAATTATGGAGGAAAATTAGTCAGAGAATATTGGCTTGTACAGGCAGTTTACTCGAAGAGACTCCAGTTGGTCAAGAAATGCTCGAAAAATTTCTCCGACTTCTAGAAGGAAAAGGAATTGGCGATCCTTTCCCCTCATTACGAGAAGCGACAGAATATCTGTTGAAATGTGGAACAGAAAATGCAATTTTCCAAAGTCACTTACTCCCCAAGTTGGTTGAACAGACCGAAAAATTAGAGCCAGAAACCTTGAATTTCTCAGGTCTCTCTTACCAAGATGATCTAGCACCTGAGAGAGTGCTAAAAATAGTTTCACTCCGAATCATTCAAACCTCTTTTGAGGTTCAAAAAACTTTGAGAGTCAGTCCTTTCATCTCGAATATTCTCTATTCTGCTGCTGTCAAATTTGAAGATAGTTTGGTAAGATCTAAAGATGTAGACGAACAATTTTTTGATTTTGCCTCGTTATATAAAAATGAAATTTGGGCGAGTGAGTTTCAGTCCATTCAAAATAATCATGCGATGGTAAAACGAACAGAACAAGCAATTACCAACCTCAAACAAATACTCAGCAAATCTTTACAAGCATAAAATAATGGACAAAACAAATGAACTCAATTTTGATGCCTACGTCAATGATGAGAGTCAACAAAGATTCTTCTATAAAATTGGTTTAATCGGCCCTTCTAGAGTCGGCAAGACTTCAATTGTAGCGGCTTTATTAGAAGAAGCAAAAGCGGCATTGGCTCAAACAGGTGTCTCGATTAACGCCTATGAGGATGAAGACGGTATTAGTGCGACCAAAGAAAGGATCAAAAATACTATTCTAGACATCGAATCCGGACTAGATTTTGGGGAATTTCAACCCACAGGAATGGGGACAGCAGACCCGTTTATTTTTGATTTAGTGATGACAATTGCCGATCAAAAGAAGGAAAAAAATAAGGCTCAACTGCGTTTTGCTATTTTAGACTATCCCGGCGGCTGGTTTAGCAATCAGGTTTCTCCAGGTCGTCAGAGTGATTGGGAAAATTGTCAAAAATGGATTCAAGATAGTTCGGTAATCATCATACCAATTGATGCGAATCTGATCATGGAAGCAAATAGTTCACAAAAAAGTAAAGCATCACGAGAATGGCTAGAGGTCTTAGAAGTCGAAGAATTGCTTAGAGATTGGGCTAGGGGTAGATACAAAAAGCAAGAATCAGGGTTGCTGTTATTTGTACCTGTTAAATGCGAAACCTATTTTGATGATAATGGAGGTAACAAAGATCAAGGTCAACAACTCTATGAGCGCATTTGCAAGTTTTATCGGGGCGCAATTGAAGCCGTACAGCAAGAAATGTCAGAGAAGCAAAAGCCAGTTTCACAAACTAATGAGGATAGAGGATTGTGGCAAAGGATTGGCGATCAATTTAGAGATATTAATGATACGATCAACCCAAAAAATCCAACTTATACGATTGAATATCATCCGGTTGATACGATTGGATGTATAGAACTAGCAAATGCTCACTGGGAACCGGATCAAACATCGGGTCGAGAAAAATTAGTCTGTCAATACTTAGTTCGTAATGCTGGAGGTTCTTTCCCAAAAGTTAAGCGATTAGGTAATATAGGATTACTTGGCTCTATGTGTAAGCAAATTGTAGAAAATCGTCAAAATAGTGGGATTTTCCAGAGGCTTTGGGATTGGTCATCAGGTAAGAACAAATTACTGGGTAATGCCATTTCTAGACTGGCTCAACAACAACCAAGTTCTCGATTTAAACAAATCGATAATAGCGATATTGCACAACAATGAGGTTAATTAGCTATGGGAATGTATATTAGAACCCGAGGTTCAAGAATTGATTACTCATTCCTCCCTCAACAACCAGAACGAAAAGACTTGAGTGACTATAAAAGTAGAAGTGACTTTGAGAAGCCTACTTGTATTTTAGAACGGCTTGAACAAGGTAAATTATATCTGTTTCTTTCTGGTATTCCTTCCCAGCGAAAAGATCATCAAGGAACTCCCCTTCGTTACGATTTAGTGGTTACGATGAAGTCAGAAAATTGGGTTGATGATGGCGATAATGATAGGAACACAGAAAATATCAACGGATTGATTAACTTAATCTGGATGTGGTTAAATGATGTTAGGAAGGCATTACAAGAAACCCAAGAAGAGGGAAAGTCAAGTAAGCGAGTCAGATTCCCTGCGGTAACAGAAAGTGAGTTAGGTCAGCGTTTAGATGCAACTTTTCCAGAAGAGTATATAGAAGAACTATTAAAGCTAACCCTAGAACGCAACTGGACACCAGACCAAAAGAATAAACTGGATAAAAAGCTGGAAGATTTAATTTTAGAAATTCTCCCGGCTGAACAAGGACAACAACAAGCACAACAACAAGCACAACAAACTGACAACAAATATTGGTGGGGAGGTATTGATAACGATGACAGCCGCCATAGATGGATAAAACTGGTAGAAAAGCTTTTGAAAGGAGAAACTCAGGGTAAAGCATTACTTCTTAATATAGCCACTCCTAAATCTCTCAGTCGTTTGTTAGGAGAAAATGAGCATCTAGGAGTATTATTAGCGAAGGAACATTACAGGTCAAAGCCAAAACAAATAGAACCTATAGATTTATCGAAAACTGATGACACGGCGACATCAGATCGACTTAAAAAAATCGCTAAACCGTTCATAAAATGGGGGATTAATAGCTTGGATAGGATGAAAAATGACCCCAGTAATCCCCATAACTGGAATTCCGATCCAATTAACGAACATAATGATGATGAACTTAATGAAAAAAAAAAGGATTGATAGGATTTGGATTCGTAATGACTGGGGTTTCTCTATTTTTAGGTTACAGCTTATATAAAGCACAAGTTAAGATAGCTCAACTCGAAACAAGAGTCACCCAAAATATTCAGACGATTGTTACTCCAGATGAGGAGTTATCATGGGAAGTCTCAAATCAAGACAATTCGCCTGTGTTGAAAATTCAAGGAATTAATAAAAGCGAACGACAACCCGACAAAATTTGTGTTCTCCTAGTCGAAAATGAAGAAAATGAATTTTATCTAAACAGGAATAAAAGAGTAGATAAAGATAACTGCCGAAAACCGTCTATCATTGTTCCAGATCAAGAGGGGAACTGGGATTTAGAACACACTTTTACAGAGGAAAAATCTCGAACTATCCGAGTCGAAAAAATCTATAATAACAATAGCACTCTCAATGATTACATCGATTTTACCATTGGAGAAGGTGACTAGAATAATAGATCCGATCGCATAGTTTATCCGCCGAAAAATCCCCGATGAAAACCTTTGTTAAAGGAAGAAACTGTTTAATCACACAAAATTCATCAAACTGATAGCGATCAATTGCTTTAAACGTTCGACCAAATCCACCCTGACCAATAATTTCAACCGCAATATAACGTTCAGCTAAAAGTAACTTCGACCCACAACGTAGACAAAATTTCGGATCCCCATAGGCAGGATTTTTGTGGAGACAATCCGGGTTAAGGCACTGGTACATCTGAAACTGCTTCATCTGAGATTCGCCACGCAATATCTATCCTCTAGATTACCCTGAATCTATCCTCTCAAAAGCAATCAGAAATCAAGATAACCCTCATGGGTTCGTCTAACTGGAACAGTCTAGTGTGATTGGATACAGTTTTTTTTCTATTTTATAAAGAATATAAAGAATATTAGCACTCGGTTCCCTGCTATCTTAAGAGATTGAAGCGAGTTCACGAACCATGAAACCTCGGATAATCGTCTGCGGCTTGGGTGACACTGGATACAAGATATTTCGCCTGTTGCGACAACAGGGGACTTTTGTGGTGGGCGTTCACGAAACTCCGATTAAAGGAGAAGGGTCTAACTTGGTGATTGGTGACTTGCGATCGGCGTCTACCTTACTGGCTGCGGGAATTCAAAAAGCACATACTCTAGTTTTAGCCGGGAGTGACGACTCAACCAACTTGGCAATTTTGATGCAGGCGCAAATTCTCAATCCTAAAATTCGCATCATTAATCGCCTGTTTAATACAAATTTAGGCGATCGCCTCGATCAAACCCTCCCCAATCATACCAGTATGAGCGTTTCGGCTTTAGCGGCGCCTGTATTTACCTTTGCGGCGTTGGGAAATCGCGCCATTGGTCAACTAGAACTGTTTCAAACCTATTGGCCAATTCAAGAAGAATGGATTCACGATCAACACCCCTGGAAAGGTCGAACTTTGGCGGAATTGTGGGAAGATCGATCGCGAATGCTGATTTATTATCTGCCGATTAATACTCAGCTTGATTTAGTCTCCGCCGTTCTCGAAGGCAAACATTTGCAAACAGGCGATCGCTTAATTATTGCCAATAAACCGAATATTCGCCGTACTAAATTTTCTCTGCTGCAAACACTACAAAAAGCTAAAAATAGTCTTCATAAGTTTCAACAACATAGCCGCTCTGTTCTCGTTGTGATTCTCTCTTTACTGATTACAATTTTCATGGCAACAGTGACTTATGTGAGTATCAATCTCAATAACTCGGTTGTAGATTCTCTCTATTTTTCAGTCGGGATGATCACAGGTGCAGGTGGAAATGAAAAAGTTGCAGAAAATGCCCCCGAAAGCATCAAAATTTTTACCGCCATTATGATGTTAGTCGGTGCCGGCGTTATCGGAATTTGTTATGCTCTGCTCAATGACTTTATCTTAGGAACTCGATTAACAGAATATCTCAACGCCACTCGGATTCCTGAAAAACATCACTATATTATTTGTGGTTTAGGTGGAACCGGCTTACAAATCGCCCAACAACTCAAAACACAGGGTTACGAAGTTGTCATCATTGAACGGAATGAACATTGTCGGCTTTTTAGTAGTGTTGAAGCCTTGAAAATTCCAATTGTTAAAGGAGATGCTAGTCTTTCAACAACTTTAGAAAGTGCAAATATTCAGCACGCTGAGGCTTTGCTTGCCGTTGCCCATGAGGATATGGCAAACTTAGAAATTGCCCTCAGTGCTAAAGGATTAGCCCCAAAAATTCGGGTTGTTGTTCGCAGTCAAGATCCTCAATTTGCTTTAATGGAACAACAGGTGTTTAACTTTGAAACCGTTCTCAATCCCATTGAAATTGCGGCTCCGGCTTTCGCGGCGGCGGCAATTGGTGGGCGAATTTTGGGGAATGGAATCACGGCTGATCGCCTTTGGGTTGCTTTATCTGTTGATATTACAGCTAATCATCCATTCTGTGAAAAAAGAGTGCAAGATATTGCCAGAAGTGTTGATTTTGTTCCGCTTTATATTGAAACAAATTGTCAAACAATTCATAGTTGGGAGTTATTAAATTTTATTCTCAATCCCGGTGATATTCTCTACTTAACGATTCCGGCTCATCGGCTTGAACAGTTGTGGCATCCGGTTGTTAATCAGAACCCCGCTTTAAAGAACGAGGCATCATACCTACCTCTTTAGAGAGCTAACTAACTTCAGTTGCAGGCACATTAAAGTTGACTTTAAATGAATTTAATTTCCTTTTTATTGCACTGCCGTTTCTTCGCTGCATAAAAGTTCTGCCCCAAAGAACATCGATCACAGTTTCAGATGAGCAAGGAAACGCTTTAAACGGAATCAAATACCAGATGCCATTGACATTAAAAAACTACAGAGTATCAAGCGTTTCCGAATCCTTACCGAATAATTTGCTCAATTACTGTCGGCGTGAGTTCTTCAATATTATCGAGAACGATGACAGCACCTGCGTTTTTTAGAGTTTCTCGATAAGCTGAGGCGCGTTCGGCATTCTCTTGAACATGAGGCGGTAAGACTCCCACGCCGAACCAAGACCGCTCTGGTTGCTGTTCTGAGGCGCGTTGAACGGTGTACATATCCCCGACGGTATCCCCACTATAAACAACCTTTGTAGACTTCTCTGGATGAAGCTGTTCGACCACCTGAAAGAGTCCAGTCGGATCGGGTTTTCCCGGTGCATCCTCCATCGCCACCAATGCAGGTGAAGTCAAGCCTAACTTTCCGGTCAGCGCATACAACGCCTCATCTCGCATCGCCCCACTAAAAAATCCCCAAGCCATATCAGCTTGTGTGAGTTCTTCAAAATAGCTGCGTTGACAAAGCATCGGTTCAGTGGAAATGTAACCTCTCCAGTTGTCGGGGTCTGAACCGCGATAGCGAGATTGGAAAAAGGCAATCATATCCTCATAGTTGAGATTAATTGGGTTACGAGAAAAACCAACACTCCTTGTCGGAGTTGGGGAGTCAGAAGAGGGTAAGGGCTGAGGGTGATGTTCAAAATAGCGATAAATTAGCTCTCGTGAGGCTTCCCAATCATTATTCCAGATGCCCTCAGACTTAAGTTTGTCGATGTCTTCAAGGGTCGGGCGATAGGATTGACTCGTAAACTGTTCAACAGTATCTGCGATCGCCCGTCGATAGGAACTCCCAACATTACGAATTACCCCGTCGATATCAAAAATTGCAATGGCTTTCATGGAATCTGACCTGAAGATATCTCCTTTCAACTCAATACCACAAAAGGGGAATATTGTGATAGGATAACAGGTTGTAATATTTTTGAAAATTGCCCATGGAAATGGAGGCATTGTTGGCGAGATTCGTGTTAAAGGTTCTATGGCTCGACGAGAACGTAGCACTAGCAGTAGACCAAGTTGTTGGCAAAGGTTCTAGTCCTTTAACCCCTTACTTCTTCTGGCCGAGAAATGATGCCTGGGAGCAGCTCAAAGCCGAAATGGAATCTAAACGTTGGATTTCAGATATTGAGCGAGTCGAGTTACTCAATAAAGCGACTGAAGTGATCAATTATTGGCAAGAAGAAGGCAAAGGTCGTCCCTTTGCAGAAGCTCAGGCGAAGTTTCCAGAAGTGATCTTTACTGGAAGTAGCTAAACATTCGATTAGTTCTATTTTTTGATTCTAGAACGTACTGGTATCAAATTCGATTAATCAGGACAAAAATGCTCTCATTCTTTGAGAGGTTTCTGTACTCTTGCAGCACACTCAGAGCAAGTTTGGCTAGTGCCACGAGGGTCTACTTTTTGAAAGTAGTTCCCTCATTTCCAGCAAATCGATTTATAGCTCTGGCACTGGTTGTCTTAATATGTCCAACTGTCTTATTATTTTGACGGGCTGGAAATAAATACTCATGTTTGGGTCGCTTGTATATTTCCAGGTACCGTTTTAAATCATCTACTATCGGGATGGTGAGAGTGCTGCAATTGTTAAGATCGTGAAACAGTTTTCGAGGGGACACAGGAACCTAAACCTCTACTTCAAGTTATTATTGAGGAGATTGTTGCTGAAAAACTGGCAGACACTCAGGTTGAGATAGCAACTCTTTTAGGTGATATAGAAGAAATGATTAATTCCAGAATTTCTTTTCTCAGCATCTGCCTTTTATTCTCCATGCTCTGGACACCACTGGGACAATACGATTTTCTCTTAGAGAATTGGATGAAGATTGGCACCTATGTGGCTCCGTTCCTTCTATTCATGTTTTTCTCGTCGAGAACAGAACAAACAGATTCAATTTTTTCAGATGTCAAATTGATGTCTGTATTCATGCTGATCGCATATATTATTCATCAGTATGAGGAGCATTGGATTGATGTTTTAGGTGAGCGGTACGCATTTTACAGCTATGTCAACACCTTGATCTCAGATTTACTGAATGCCCAGAATCAGGAAATAACCTTGTTAACCCCAGCAGCAATTTTTGTGATTAATACTTCTCTGGTGTGGTTAGTTGGTATCATTGCTATCTGGCGCAGTCCTGGGCATTTGTTCCCAGCATTAGCCATGTCTGGCATTGTTGTTGTCAATGCTGTCAGCCATATCATCGCGGGCATGGCTCAAGGGTCATACAATCCGGGCTTGCTAACAGCAATAGTCGTTTTGCTGCCTCTGGGGATTGCTTTCTACACTCGTGTAATTAGAACGACCCCAGTTTCCAAAGTACAAGTGCAAGTCAGTATCATTTGGGCGGTTGTTGCACATCTAGTCATGTTTGCTGGACTGTTTGCTGCTAACTGGTTTCAGCTTTTTTCTGAGTCGGTTTATTTTGCTATATTAATCCTGTGGTCTGTGATGCCAGTGTTCTTATTCAATTCAACCTCTGAGCAAACAATTCAACAGACGCGATCGCCTCTTGGGAGGAATTCTAGCGAGACTGGATAAGTTGCTACCCCTTCTTGATATATAGTGGATAATTTTGTCAGAATTGAGATTAAGCAGTCGCCAGACAAACAGCACTGCGACAACGGCGATCGCGACTGATTGCCCAATCCACAGTCCTCTGCTGCCCATGGCTAGGTGAAAGACTAAAGCGTAGCCAACTGATAATCTCATCCGTTAGAATATGAGCCTATCCCCGTTTAATTTAATTGGTTTAAGTTGTCAATCTCTGATCGGAAATCCCTTACGTTCTAGCCTGACAATCGTTGGTGTATTTATGGGTGTAGCAGCGGTAAGTGCGACTTTGCAAGTTCGCAATATTAGTCGTGCTGTGATCACTCAACAACTCTCAGAACAGAATGCACCACAAGTTCACCTTTTCTTCATGTATAATTCAGTAACTCGTCAAGGACAACCGTTTACTTTAGAAGATATACAATTTTTGAAAAGACGTTTAAAGCAAGTTAAATCTATCAGTGGAGCGAATTGGATTTGGTCGTCTAATCCCGTCGTTTTTCAGGGAAAAGAAGCTAGCCCTGAAATGATTGCGATCGCTCCGAATTATCTGGAAACGATTGGTCAGAAACTTGTAGCTGGACGAGCTTTTAGTTCTACAGATTACCAAAGCTTTCGACCTGTGGTGATTATTGATGAATATCTTGCAGAGCAATTATTCCAGAAGCAAAACCCCCTGGGTAAAAGTATTTATATTGAGTTAAGACCTTATATTATTGTCGGAATTTTACCAACAATTCCAGCAAATAAAGAGCCAGAAGGTGAAGTCTGGATGACGACTGCATTTCAAAGTACAATCAGTGGAAAACGGATAATTCGTCGGCTACAGTTGCGCCCCTATCGTTTAGAAGATGTGGAAGTTTTAGAAGAACAAGCAAAACAACTTTTAGAACAACGCTATCCAGGTTATCGAGTTCGCTGGTCAAGGAATACAGTCAAAGATATTTTAGAACAGAAAAAAACCTTAGAATCAGTCTCAACCGCCTTGTTAGTCGTGGGAGCGATTTCGCTTTTGGTTGGAGGGGTAGGAATTGCAAACGTAACGATCGCCTCTGTAATTGAACGAACGCCGGAAATTGGCTTGCGACGGGCGATAGGAGCCACCCAAAATGATGTCATGTTGCAGTTTATCCTCGAAGCGGCTATCCTAAGCTTGGTTGGGGGAAGTCTCGCAGTCGTCAGTGTTCATGGGTTAACAGTGCTTGTCGCCCAACGCTTTGAGTTCCCCTACAGGTTTGAGAGTCGCAGTGCAGCGATCGCTCTATCATCAGCGGTGTTAGTCGGTATCGGAGCCGGATTTTTCCCAGCGTTACGAGCTAGTCAACTCGATCCCGTTAAAGCTTTAAAGGGACAATAGCATAAGCTTAAGCTGATTAGTTTTCGTAAGCTGACTACGCTCAAACGCAACTACTCACTTACTCTATGTCTTCTCCACATCATTCATCGGAAAATTTGACTTCTCAATCTTCGCAGTCTGGAAAAATGAGACTGGGTTTAATGATTGGTGGAATTGCAAGTTTAACCCTAATTTTCGCTGTCGGATGGCGATTTTCTAACGCAGATGCTGTGCGCTCGCCTGCTTCCGTTTCTAGTGAAACTGTACCTGAAGATTTAATAGATGAAGATTTAATAGATAAACTTTTAACAGAAACGCCCTTAATTCAACCCTCACTTTCTCCGACTCCTAGCTTTAAAGTTCCTGAACCCGTTCAACCTCAAGCCGTGATGGGAAATATTCGCCCTCAATCGAGTAGTCTTCCTGAAAATTCCCAACAATTCACAGCTATTCCTGAACCTGAACCGCCAGAAATTTCAACAAATACAGTTCAAGATCTTATTGAGACTTCCCAGGAGAGATCGTCTATTCCTGAAAATAAGACCTATAAGATTATTCCCTCAACTGAAACCGTTTCTCCTCTCAATCTACGAGCTAAAATTCAGACCGAAAAATTTGAAGAAAAACTTGAAACTGTTAAAATCCAATCTGAACCGGAAAGCGAACCCGAACCTGATGAACCTCCACAACCCCCTTCCGGAATAGAACTCGGTTTAAAAGATACAATTTTTCTGGCTTTAGAAAACAATCGCACTATTAAAAATCAATATTTAGAGCGCATTGTTCAACGCCAGAATTTAGCAGTTTCAGAAGATAAATTTGTTCCAGATTTTACACCCAGAATTGCCTTAGACTGGGATAATATCGAACAAGGCGGAACCTCAAATACGACCAGTGGCGCACTGTTATCCGCTCGATTAGAGATGACGATTCCCACGGGTGGAGAATTTGATTTAGGTTGGGAAGGTCGGCCAGAAAACCGTAGTGGAGAGGGTTTAAGTGGTGAAGATCGCAATATTTTTAGACAGAATTTAGAGCTTTCTTTTAGACAACCTCTCTTGAGAGGAGCCGGAATCGAACTCAATAGAGCCTCGATTAAAATTGCTCGGATTCAGGAGACAATTAACTTACTTGATTTAAAATTAACCTTGATTGATGAAATTACTGACGCAATTTTAGCTTATCGTCGTTTACTCCAAGCTCAAGAACGGCTAAAAATCGAACAAAACTCTTTAGAAATTGCTCAAAAACAAGTTGAAAACACTCAAGTTTTAATCGATGCAGGTCGTCAAGCTCGAGTAGACTTAGTTCCAGTCAGAAATCGAGTAGCCAATCAAGAGATTAGTGTTTTAAACGCAGAAGGAAATTTACAAGAACAGCAGTTAGCATTGCTAGAAATCCTTGATTTAGAGCAAAACTTTAATATTATTGCGGTAGAGAGAGTCGAATCAGTTGAGCCGAGTTCTTTAAACTTTGAGACGATTAAACAGATTACCCTAGAAAATAGACCGGATTATTTAAGAGCGAAACTCGAAGTCGAACAATCGCAGTTTCAATTACAAATTGCAGAAAATGAGCGACGTTGGAATATTGATATTAATACAGAAGCCCGTCGTGAACTCGCTCCTGATATTGTTGAGGAGAGAACAGAAGTAAGAGCCGGAATTGAACTAACAAAAAGATTAGGCGATCGCACAATTGAACGAGACTTTAAGCGTCGTCAAGTAGATTTAGAACAAGCAAAAAATGATCTCGATGAAGAATTTCAGCAACTCGAAATCGAACTCAAAAATAGAATTCGAGACGTGAATAACAACTTCAAACGAGTTCAACTCGCTGAACGGGCGACTCAACTCGCCGAAGAACAGTTTCGGAATGAAGAAGAAAAAATTAGACTGGGTGCGGGAAATAGTTCAATCAATGACTTAGTAAGATTTCAAGAAGACTTAGTCGAAGCCAGAAATGATGAACTTAATGCTAAAATAGAGTATCTAAACTCGATTACACAATTAAATCAAGTCGTCGGAACCACCTTAGAAAGTTGGGATATTACCTTGGAACGAAATGTAGAGATTGATAATGTAGAAATGGAGACGGATGAAGACTGAAGAAATTATTACCTTGAGTGTCGGTGAAAAGAGTGACCTAAATCCACAAAATCAACGTCTAGATCGGTGGTTGTCTGAACAGTTAGAATATTTTTCGCGATCGCGCATCCAAAACTTGATTTCTCAAGGTCAAGTCAGCGTTAACCAAGTCGTCTGTACCTCCAAAAAATTCGTTCTCAAAACCGGAGATTCTGTCATTGTTCAAATTCCTCCAAACCAACCCCTCGAACTGGAAGCGGTTGAGATTCCCCTCGATATTTTATACGAAGATGAACATCTAATTATCATCAATAAATCCGCCGGCTTAGTGGTTCATCCTTCTGCGGGACATATTAATGATACTCTAGTTAATGGGTTACTCGCCCACTGCGATCGCCTCGCCGGAATTGGAGGCGTTGAACGTCCGGGAATTGTGCATCGTTTAGATAAGGATACCACAGGAGCAATTGTGGTTGCAAAAACGGATTTTTCCTTACAACATCTCCAACAGCAAATTAAAGCCAAAACCGCCCGACGTCAATATTTAGGTGTGGTTTATGGGTCGCCCAAAACCGAATTCGGAACCATCGACCAACCTATCGGGCGACATCCAAATGACCGTAAAAAAATGGCAATTGTTTCGGTTGAGAAAGGCGGACGAAACGCAGTCACTCACTGGGAAATGCAAGAACGTTTGGGAAATCATAGCTTAATTTTATTTACTCTAGAAACTGGAAGAACCCATCAAATTCGAGTGCATTCCAGCTATATCGGACATCCGATTGTCGGAGATTTAGAATACAGTCGCGGGCGATCTATTGGGGTAAATTTATCAGGTCAAGCCCTCCATGCGTGGAAACTCAAACTTCAGCATCCAGTTACCGGAGAAGAAATCGAAGCTGTTGCGCCTTTACCCGAAGAAATGAATACTTTATTGAAAGTTTTACGAAGTCGTTTGTAATAGCATCAGGCTTGTCTCTTAAACAGTTTGAGTTGACGCGATCGCACTTTCTAACAATTAGCACCATCAATGATAAACTAAAGAAAAAGTTGATGGAGCGAGTGAGATGACACTATCAACAATGAAGTGGAGTTTAGAAGACTACCACCACATGATTAAAACGGGGTTACTAGACGATCGCCCTGTGGAGTTGTTAGCCGGAGAAATCGTTGAAATGTCCCCAGAAGGTGAACCTCATGCGTTTTTTAGTCGAACCGCAATTCAGTATCTTACGCGCTTGCTTGGCGATCGCGCCCTCGTCAGTCCTGATAAACCAATTACCCTTCCAAACCAGTCGGAACCCGAACCCGATATTGCGATTGTTGAACCTCTGGGGCGAGAATATCTCACTCACCATCCCTATCCTGAGAATATATTTTGGATTATTGAATATGCAAATAGCAGTTTAGAGAAAGATTCAACTGTAAAATATCGTATTTATGCAGAGGCGGGAATTCCAGAATATTGGTTAGTGAATCTACAAACGAGGGAATTAATTGTCAATCGTCAACCGAGTGGACGAGAGTATGGGTCTAAAATGACATTGAGAGACGGATATATTTCAACTCTAGCATTTCCCGATCTTGAGATTCCGGTTGAAGCGATTATTTCTGCTGAATTCTGAACTTTACCAAGGACTTCCAATCATTGTAAAACCCGCCCAATAGTAGGGGTGAGAAAAATCCTGAGTTGATGTTGATTGAGTTAAAGTTAACGGAGTCGGTAAAGAAGTGCTGCGAAGGGTTTGCTGAAGTGAATCTCCCTCCATTCTAACTTCTCCTCGAAGTAAAGCAAGTTGAGCTTTTCTGAGGGCTTCTGCTTTGATTGGACTTGATTTCAACTGTTCGTAAAATTCAACCATGAGTCCTAATGTTCCTAAGTCGCTAACTCGCCACAAACTCGCTAAAGCCGACTTAACACCTGCTCGATAAGCTAACCCTGCAAACCCCATTTCTGTTTCAGCTTCTTGATTATTTCCGAGAGCCGTTCTACACGCACTCAAAACTAATAATTCGACTTGAGGTTGTTTATACCATTGTAACTCTCGAAGCTGATCTAGGGAAAGTTTATCATCCCAAAATTGAATGTAGGAGTCTTGTTGGGAGTTGAAATTCGCGTGAGTCGCCAGATGAATAATTTCAAAAGATTTTTGGTTGCGTTTTTTCTGAAGATTTTCTAAGGTAAAGTCTTGGTTGAGTAAAGCTTCTCCTTGCCATATTTCTTGGGTAATTGTTTTCACCTCAGTGGGAACGCCAGGGAGAGCGGGTTGATCTTCAAATTCAGACATTCCCATCGCTAATACTTCTGCATCTTGTAAGCCTTGATAACTAACATTGGTGAGGTTGAGACTCGGAATTAAACTAAAATTGTATTTCTCAATTAAAAATTGTTTACCATCATGTAAAGCAGCCAGAGGAAGCGATCGCAATTCTTCATCTAAACAAAATAGTAGCGTATCAATTCCTGCTTCTTTTAAATCTAATTCCAAGGGCGAAATAAACAAGTCATAAAGTTTACGAGCCGCAGGCCAAGCCGTTGTTTGAGGATCATTGATTTCTCCGTAAAACTCTCGCGCCAAGCGATTTAATTGTCGTAAATTGATGTCGGGAATACTTTTGACAATCGTTTTTCCATTCGGTAAAACTAACATTAAATTCAGTCCATCTTGAGTCTGAAGTTCTAAGCCTTCAACCTGTTCAACGAGGTTATTGGGATGAGCTGTAATATAGATAACGGCAGGTTTTTGAGTTGTTTTTGCTTCAATTTCTCCAAGAACTTCTTTAATATTTGTTTCTGTTAAAACTGGTGCTGAAGCTAGAGCCTGACTATTTTCAGGATTAAGAGAACTGGATATCGTATTTTCTAAAACGGGACGATCAATAATCGAATAATGACTCTGTTCTGAATCTAAATGGATTAAATTTTCTGCTTGGATTCTACTAACAATCTCTTCAGGGTTCACCGCTGTTAATCTCGGTTCTGAGAAGATAAAATCACTATTTTTAGAAGAAAGTTGAGCGGGAATAGGAGTGGGAAAGGATTGGGAATTTGGATAATCTTCTAAATTAATGCTATTTCCTAAAACTGGAACAGAGGGAGATACGGAAAAAGGCTCAATTTCGATGACCTGATTTCTTCCCAAGAACATAGAAGGAACCATTACTTCAATATTATGGATTTCATTCCCATTCAAATTATTCAAATTCTCAACTTTACTTATATCAAAATTCTGAATTGAACCGAAGAATCTTTGAGGGATAGGATTTACAGTATTTTCAAGTGCTAAAGCGGGAACAGGTATAGGAACTTCGTCTAAGGGAATAACCGTTTCTACTGATAATTCTGAACTAAAAGCTATGATTTCAGACGGAGAAAAGTTCTGAAAACGATTCAAATTTGATCGGGATCTCCGTTCCCGCAAAGAACGCTGATTTCTATTGGTTAATGTAATCGTATTATCCTCATTCACAATCACATTAGTTGCATGGTCTTGAGTTCCACCTGTGAGAATTTTAGGTAAAGAGGTGATTGGCGTTCCAAAAGGTTCAAGGCGTTGAGATTGTACTTCTAAACTTAATAAACTTCCGGCTTGCGTAATCCGAACTAAACCCCCATTCGGAACAGATTCAAGTGAAATATTTCCTTCTGGGGCGGAAATTGTTCCTCGATTTAAAGCAATAGAACTGACAAGTCCGATTGTATTTCCGGGTTCAACGGTTAAATTTCCAGCGTTAATAATCACCCCTGACTCAGCATTTGACACAAAAAATGCACGGGGAGAACCATTGAGTTGAGAGTAATCATTGGCTTGAAAGGCTTCAAACCAACTCTGAGGAACACCATTCCCCATCTCTCCAAATCCAATTGCGGTTGATGTTGTTGCAAAAAAAGAAGCAGGTACATTTAAACTCGCATTCGACCCGAAAATAATTCCAGCCGGATTCATTAAAAATAAATTCGCATTACTTCCTGTGACTTGAATTTGTCCGTCAATTATAGAAAGATTTCCACCGACAATTCGAGTTAAAATATTACGGGTTTCAGGACTCGCAATAAAATTGGCGGTTTCTCCAGTATCGAGATTAAATTGTTCAAAACTATGAAATAAATTAGACCCATCCTGAGAACGACTTCCTCCTTGAATATCAAAACGATTTTGAGAGGGTGTAACTTGGGTTCCGGTTCCATCATTCGCAGGCGTAATTTGAGCGAATGTCGCACTAGGAATTAGAGTTGAAAGTCCAACAACAGTTAGAATTTTCAGAATTAGAATTTTCAGAAATTGATTAACTACCATCTTTAAAAGATTTGATTAATTCATATTTTGAGTAAGTGGGTCTAAATTGAACATCAAAATAGACCATTAATTGCTGAATGCTTTCTAATGGCCATTAGTCTCACTCTCATTATATCAAAGTTTCGGGTTTAAGTGAGAAGACAAACCTATAGCGCTGCGCGCAGGTGTTAGGTGTTAGGTGTTAGGGACTAAAAAACCCTGTTACATCTATAGTTTTCGCGATTATTGGTCACTTAGATCTGTAAACACACGAGCGCTCGTTGCTATAACTCTACTTTTTATACACTTAAGTGAGGTTCGCGATCGCACTGTTTTTCATCAATTTAATTTAATTAATCAATCAAAAACTTATGAACGCTGATTCCAAGCATCTTCTGCATCCAAAATTGCTTGTTCAACCGTTTTTAGATTCAACATTGCAGCTTGTAAATTCTCATAAATAATCTTCTGTAATTGTTTAATATCCTCTAATGGCGGAAGTAGAATATCTGTTTCATCCATTTGTTTTGCACTAATAATTCTGGCTTGATCTTCTTGAGATTCTCGTCCTTGAACGGGTCGAAAATAACCATTCTCTAAAGCTGTAACTGTTGACGGTAAAACATTCGCCGCTTTTGCAAAAGCGAGTTGATTGGTTGAATTTGTCACAAATAAAGCAAACTTCAGCGCACTTTCAGGATCGGGCGTTTCTCTGGGAATCACTAAATTCATTACCGCCACACTTTTCTTCCCAGTTTCTCCAGTAATTTGAGGGGCTGGAGTCGAAACTTTAGCAATTGTTGGTGCATTTTCTGCAATTGCTTTAAAAAACTGTGGCCCTGATGTTAAAATCGCAGTTTCTCCAGCTTGATATAATTCTATAGCCCGCCGATGTCCTTGAGTTAAAACTTCTTGGGGAAGTAAGCCTTGCTGATACAAATCAACCCAATATTGAAAGGCGGCTTGTCCTTCGGGTGTATTAAATGCAGCTTGACCTTTTTCATCGACTAACTGCACACCCATTTGTACAAAAGACTGTAAAATTTGGGAAGAATCTTCGGGAACAAAGGAAACAAAAAAGGCATATTTTCCCGTTTTCTCTCTAACTTGTTGAGCAACTTCAGCTAGTTCTGTATAAGTTTGAGGAGATTTTTTCAGTTCAGCCTTTTCAAATAAATCTGTATTATAAATCGTGATTTGCGTAGTCAAATACCAAGGCAAACCAAAGGTTTTGAGACTACAATTTTCGCCATCACAAGTTTGAATGCGGCTAGCTTTCCAAATATTTTCTAAAAATTGCGATCGCGCTTCATCTGAAACCTGTTCATCTAAATCAAGCCAAGCATTCCGCCCCGCCAACAACGCCGCAAAATCGGGGTTTAAATTCACAACATCGGGTGCAGTTTTCGCCGAAACCGCCGCTAAAATTTTACTCTCCATCGCTGACCAAGGTACATCCACCCAGCGAACTTTTAAATCAGGATTTTCCGCTTCAAAATTAGCAATTAATTTGTTAAAATAATCATTAAACTGAGGCTGAAGCTGCATCGTCCAAAATTCAATTTCTTGGCGATCGTCATTCTCAGCATTGGGCGTAACCGTCGCACAACTCACCACCCAACTCAAGAGTAAACCAACCAGGGCTAAAACTCCGAAGCGTTTCCAGGTATTCAGACGTTTCATAATGTAGGGAATTTAACTCGCAGAAAAAGACGAAAATAGAGATAATTTGTTTCTAGGCAGATCTTGCACCCGTTAGAATTTAATTTAATGTTGCGTGTTTCCATTATTATCCCGACGTTGAATGAGGCGAGTTACCTAAACCGCACCCTCAACCGTTTACGCACACTCAGTCCACCAGTCGAGGACATTATCGTTGTAGACGGTGAAAGTGAGGATGAAACGGTATCTATCGCTGAGTCTGCGGGAGTAATAGTGATTTCTTCTCCCAAACGCAGGCGTTCAACTCAGATGAACTTAGGTGCGAAAATGGCAACCGGAGAAGTTCTCTGTTTTCTACACGCAGATACATTAGTACCAGATGACCTCGTGACTATTATTGCACAAACCTTTGACGATCCGAAGATTGTGGCGGGCGGGTTTATTTCACTGATGACGGGTTCTCAAACCACTCGTTGGGGTATTTCCCTCCATAATTATCTGAAAACCTATTACGCGCCGTTACTGTTTCGTCCCCATTTATTTTTTCGAGGGTTGCGGTTACTGTTTGGAGATCAGGTGATATTTTGTCGTCGTCAAGCCTTTTGGGAGTGTAACGGGTTTGAGGATAATTTACCCCTTCTCGAAGATGCGGATCTGTGTCGAAAATTAGTTCAAACTGGACGCATTCGTTTAGTCAATAGAATAGTTCAAAGTAGCGATCGCCGTGTCGCCCGTTGGGGTTCATGGAAAGCAACCGCCATTTATCTTTATGTTGGCATACTTTGGGGAATAGGAGTTTCCGCAGATTATCTACAAAAATTTTATCAAGATATTCGATAATTGAGTTTATTAAACAACAACCCTGATAATTTTAACTACTTTAACTACTTTGATCTTCGTTACGGAGATTTCAAATAAAGAAGATCAAAAAAATAATTTTAAGCAGTTATCCATACAGCAATAGTTAAATGTATGCTAGGATAAGAGCTTTACAAAAAAACAAGAGTCAGAAACTATTAGATGAGTTTAACAGTAATTAGCCTGTTTTGTGGAGCTGGAGGATGTTCTCTAGGCTGTAAACAAGCCGGCTACGATATCCTGTTCGCAGCAACCTTAGTCCGCACGACTACTTCCTCAATAGCGTTGGTTTTCGTATTGTATGCGCTATACCCAAGACTTAACCTTCTGTGATTCTCAAAATCACTAGATGTAATGCCCAAAGTAATCAGACTCACTCTCCAGACCGACAAACAAAACTTTGGGAAACAAAATTAACAACTATTTTTAGAATCCGCAACCCCTTTTCTCTTTGGAGAAGAAGATTTTACATTTCTAGGGGATTCTTAAAGCGATCTAAATCCCACTTCACCAAATCTTTACAATAAATTATCCCGATGATAGGGATTTAGTAGTATCCTACCTAATTAGCAAAGACTAAATTGAATTAACTTAGGTAAAACGATGAATCCATCTCTGAAGAAACTTGGTTTATTAACTTCTTGTTTTGTTTTAGGAATAACATTGCTGACTGCTAAAGAAGCCAAAGCGGCATTTGAGAATGAATTGGGCGCACAAGCACCTCTTGGTTTTACTGAAGAATTAAATATACTACCAGAAGAATTAAATATACCACCAGAGCCTCAGCAAGTTCCTGAACCAGCTACTATAATTGGTTTTATTGGTTTAGCCACATTTATTGCTAAAACCCGTAAGCGTTCTCAGGAAAATTAATCGTAACTTTTCATCAGATTGAGCAACCAATCAAGAGGAGAGGAAACTAACACCTCTCCTTAATTTTTTGAACTATAAATTTATATAAAAATGTACCGGCTATTATTCGGGACTTACTTGGAAATAAAATACCGACTGTAAAATTAATCTCATAAAGAAGTAGCCAAACAATCGGTATGGTATTAAGCCGCAAGTCCCTTCTCATAGAAAAACCTGACCACCACAACGAACGAGGTCAGCCTATTCTGTAAATAGAGTAAAGGATGTGATCGCCTTTCAGACGAGCATATTTATCGGCTAGTCCGCGACACTGCTAAAGCTGCCGGAATCAGTAAACCAATAGCACCCTACAAAATCCGACATTTCCAAACTAGAATCAGCTTTTATCAAAATTAAGAAAGCCATCAATCCATTGAAGAAGAAGAAATCAATAAAGCCCCGGTACAAACCTCTAGAAAAATCACTTTCTGATTCGATATCAAAGGCACATTATGATAGCTTGTATTCCGTCCAAAGTCGCTCGAAAAACTAATCTTAATGATGAGTATTTAAGAGTGATTGCTTTTTGGGCGATGCTCTTAGATCATCATGCCTATTTGAATTTAGAGCCGAATATTAATTATTTTATTCTGAGAATTATTGGCAGATTAGCCGCCCCGATATTTTTTTATTTATTAGTGAAAGGTTGGAAGCGATCACGAAACGTAAAAAAGTATTTTTTCAGGTTGGTTTTTTGGGGGTTTATATCACAAGCTGTATTGTTTTTTCTCAATATCGAGCATGCAGTTAATATATTATTGTCGATGGCAGTTGCTCTAGTCATGTTAGAGTCTTGTCAAAAGTTAGGGTGGTATTGGATTATTTTCTATTGTATTTGTGCAGAAATTCTCAATCTTGAATCTGGCTTTTATGGAATATTAATGTGCTTTATCTTTGGTTTTTTAAAGGGTAGAATTCTAGGATTAAGTTTAGTCTTAGTTAATATTTTTGCAGTGGTTATCGGATATTTTTCAGTGATTCAATTATTTAGTTTATTGAGTTTGTTGCTGATTAAAAGTGAATTTAAGAATCGTTTAATTGATGGATTTATTATTAAAATTCCGAAAATTTTTTGGTACTTAATCTATCCCTTACAATGGATATTAATTTATATCATCTAACCCCCAAATAAAAGCACATTTAGGCGTTGCGAGAGCAAATGGACAGAAAAAAAAGCCGCACGTATAAGTCAATTCATACGCACAGTTTGACAGGAACTGGACGTATAATTCGCTGAAAACTAGCTATTATCACACTAAAAACTCGTCGTATAATAAAATTCCACTTTTTTGGTCTTTTATAGTGCTACGCACATACGTTAGGACAATTTTTGAATGCACCATCCACCCATTCTCTGACTGTTTTGAATTCCTTTAATCGCTTCTTGAAAAGTTTGGCGGGAACGTCCGGTATAAACGCATGAGGAGACCCCAGGCGACACGGACTCCGGAAACCGACACCACCACGCCAGTTCCTCCACTTGGGGAAACCCCAAGACCGGACTGGCTCAACTTTCCGCTGTCTCATCCATGTTTTTAGAACAGCCGATATCGGATTAATCGAGAGTCATAGATACTAACATTTAAAGCAATGGCAGTTGTTCGTAAAAATAAGATTCTAACGAACTTTTATTACCTATTGTCTAACTCCCAGTCTTTAATTGAGAGGTACGAGCTTTTAAGTCTTCAATCGTAAATAATGCTTGGAATTTTAATCCCTTTTCGGCGTAAAGTTCAGCACCGCCCTGCTGACGATCAACTAACGAAATCACCCGTTCGACGTGATATCCTGCGTCTTGGAGGCGAGTTACGGCTTTAAGGGCAGATTGTCCCGTTGTCACCACATCTTCCAATACCACAACATTTGCCTCATTCGGGAGTTGTGGCCCCTCAACATAGGCCATTGTGCCATGTCCTTTGGCTTCCTTGCGAATAATCAAGCCATAAACAGGCTGATTCTCGTAAACCGAAACCACACTCACCGCCGAGACAATGGGGTCAGCCCCCAAAGTTAATCCAGCGACAGCATCCGTATCAGGCGGTAAAATTGCACAAATTAATCGAGCGATCGCCAAAGCTCCTTGAGGATGCAGCGTCACCTGCTTACCATTAATATAGTAGGAACTGCGCTGTCCCGATGAAAGCACGAAATCTCCTTCCTTGTAAGCCAACTGACAAAACAAATTCAATAACGCATCTCGCACAACATCGAGGGAAGCCGCGATCAGATTATCAGAGAGAAATTGGACTTGAGGTTGATCCATAATTGCTAGAATATTTAAGATTTTTCGAGGATATAGGATTTTTTGTAGCAAGACTCACCAGAGAGTCTTGAAAAATGATGAGCTAATCTCTATCCTAATCGTAAATCAAGTTAATATTTAAGCAAGATTATCGAGGAGAAGCATAATGGGTTTGACATCAAAGTTCCTCAGTGGTGTGATGGTTATGTCGGCAGTTTCCGCAGTTTTGGTCACTCCGGCGATCGCTCAAGTCGAAGTTCCAGTTCCGCCAAACACGACTTATAACCCCGTTGCTGATGATTTTAACAAAGCCGCTTCTAATAGTTCTGGTGATATTTTTAGAGCGCAATCAATTTCAGGACAACTGCAATTCATCTTTGGGATCAGTTTCCCCTGGGCATCGGGTTCGATTGGATCTTATCCTGAACAAGCTTTAGCACGAGATACACGCGGTTTGATTCTGTTGTATCGTGAGGCTTTCCTCAAGCAATATTCTAGCGATCCGGTGATTCGGGTGATTGATCTGCCCAACCCCTACAATACCTCGATTTTGACTCAACCCACCTACGAGGAATTTAATTCCCCAACGGCTGTTCCTTTCTAATGGGCTGACCAAAAATATTAGAGTATTCAGCGTCACTGATCGGGACATTCTACCGAATCTGCCCCTCCATTTTTTATGCTAACTAACCCTGTCTCGATCCTGCTGGCGATGATCACCGCCCTGTTCGCAGGTATTACTAAGGCAGGAATGCCCGGTTTAGGAATTACACTGCCTCCACTGATGGCGTTTTCTGTTCCCGGCCGGGACTCTATCGGACTTATGATGATGTTGATGATTGTCGGTGATATTTTTGCGATCGCCTATTATCGCCATCACGCTAACTTCAAACTCTTAAAAAGGCTACTCCCTTGTGCCGCAATGGGGATTATGTTGGGGGCGCTATTGCTGGCACGTCTTGATAATGAAAGTATTCGCCCAGTCTTGGGAATTCTGGTTTCTATCCTGCTTGGAATTGAGATGATTCGTCGCCGTTCTAATTTAGAGCGTTTTTGCGATCATCCGATTTTGGCGGGTTTGACGGGGCTATTAGCAGGCTTTTGTTCAACGATTGGTAACGTAGCCGGGCCAATTTTAGCGATGTATTTGATGATGCTGCGTCTACCCAAGCATGAATTTATGGGGATAACGGCGTGGTTCTTTTTTATTGTCAATTTGACCAAAATGCCGATCTATATTTCCCTAGATGTGATCCGAATAGAGACGTTCCAAACAGCGCTATGGCTTGCTATCTTCGTTGGAGTCGGGGCATTCGTGGGAATTAGGCTTTTCAGAGTTCTTTCACAGCAGTATTTTGATGGGATGATCCTCTTTTTTACAGCACTCACCGCCATCTTGCTGATTGTGGGGTAAAACAATTGTTGATGGATGCGAACGATCCTGATACTCTAGGAAGGATAGTGACTCTGGGCTAGAAGTGGCATCGGGTAACACTGTCTGCTGTACGATACAGTTGCGAATCGCGATCGGCTTAAAACTAGATATGGTAGAACCCCAGTCAAAGCGTCCCACAGAGAAAGCTCCTCTCGTTACGAAAGCATTTCAATGGCTAGCTCGTCCTAGCCTACCGTCTCCGTTGGACAAGTCTCAGTCAATTCCGCCTCAACACCAAAAAACAGTAACCCTAGTCGGAATTACCCTTCTCGCGAGTTTTGCAGTATTGAGTACCTTGATTGCTATTAGTGTTTGGATGGAAAATCATCGACTCAGCGATCGCCTCCAAGCTGAAGTCTCCCGTCACCAAGAACCTTCAGAACTCGAGAAAAAACGCCAACTACGGCAAAGAACTCTAGAGACTCGTCAATGTCCTGAATGCGATCTGAGGGCTGCAAATTTCCGAGATGCGGATCTGCGAGAAGCCTATCTTTGGAAAGCAGATCTTTCTAATGCCGATCTCTCCGATGCTTATCTCGAAAGCGCAGATATGCGGGGCGTTAAACTCGAAGGAGCAGACTTAGGTTATGCCATGCTCAAAAACGCGAACTTAGGTTATGCGAACTTCGTTAATGCAAAACTGGAAAATACCGATCTTAGCAGTGCTAATTTGTGGCAAGCCAATCTCAGAGAAGCAAATTTAGAAGATGCGAATTTAGCAGAGGCAGATCTACGAGGCGCTAAACTGCAAAAAGCCAACTTGCGATCGGCTCAACTCAACGAAGCAAATCTAGAAGGGGCAATATTACTCGGTGCGAACTTAGAAGAAGCCAACCTGAGTGGATCGAACTTGAAACAAGCCAAACTCGCTAAAACCCAACTGACTCGCGCCGATCTCAGTGGGGCTAACCTAGAAAAAGCTGCACTCGGTGACTCTCAATTGCTTGAGGCTAACTTAAAAGGGGCTAACTTAACTGAAGCCAGACTCTGGGTTGCCAAACTCGAAGATGCTAACCTCAAAAACGCAATCCTCGTCAAAGCTAAAATGGGATTTGCTAAACTCAAAGGCGCGAATTTAGAGGATGCCAATCTCGAAGATGCCAACATGGAAGGGATTATCCTCGAAGATGCCCGACTCGAAGATGCTAGACTCGTTGGCGCCAATTTAGAAGGGGCAAACCTTGTCGGTGCCTATCTCAAAGACGCAAACCTTAGAGAAGCAAACCTCAAAGGAGCCGATCTGCGAGGCGTTAACCTCCAAGGGGCAAATCTCCGAAAAGCTTATCTACAAGGGGCAAATTTACGAGGAGCAAACCTCAAAGGCGCCAGTATTAAAGGGGCGAACTTACGAGATGTCGATCTCACAGGTGCAATTTTACCCAATGGTAAAGTGTATCGCTGGTAGTGCCGTTACGCGGAAGTCAGAATAAAGAAAGTGGTAGAAAGCAGAAAAAATGGATAAGTTGCGGAAATTGGTACAAGTACACCTAGATCGCGAGGGACAGTTGGTCATTCCGGCGGTACTGCGGCAGTCGTTGGGATTCGAGCCGGGAGATCTGTTGATTGCCCATGAGGAAGAAGGGCGATTGGTGTTAGAAAAGCGGGAAACCATTAAGCAGCGGTTGAAGGCTCGCTTTGCAAAATTGCCAAAAGATCGGAGTTTAGCCTCGGAATTAATCGCAGAACGTCGTGAGGAGGCAAGAAGGGAGAACGCTGAATGACAGTCGTTTTGGATGCTTCGGCGTTGCTGGCTTATTTGAAAGATGAACCTGGAAGTGATTTGGTAGATGGTGTGTTGGCGGAATCGGTTATGTCTAGCGTTAACTGGGCAGAGGTGGTGCAAAAATCGATTGCCGCAGGTATAGAAGTGGATGGTATACTCAAGGATTTGCAAGTTTTGGGATTGAGAATTGAGCCGTTTACCTCTGAAGATGGTGAAATGGCGGGACGATTGTGGGAGCAAATCCGTCAAGCCGGATTGTCTTTGGGAGATCGAGCTTGTCTGAGTTTGGGATTGAGATTAGGGGTTTCCGTTCTAACCAGTGATCATGCCTGGGCGACTCTCAATCTGTCTGTGAACGTAGAAGTTATTCGATAAGAGATTATTTATCTAATTTGTCGCGGCTGTCAAGCAATATTCAAAGTTATTTACACAATTGTATTGATTTGTATCGGTTGAATTTTAAGGGATTCGACAGGTGCAATAATAGTGAACTTGATCAGGGGTCTGATATTTGGGCAACTGAACAGTAGAGCTACAGTTTTTTAACGTCAGAATTCACACTTTTAACACATCTTTTGAGATCTTATGAGTAACTCCTCTCGCTTAAACCTAATTCAACGCCCGCGCCGCATTCGTCGTACTGAAGCTTTGCGACGCATGACTTGTGAAACTCAACTCACCGTTAATGATTTAATTTATCCTCTGTTTGTGATGGAAGGGGAGAATCAAAAAGTTGAAGTGTCTTCCATGCCCGGTAGCTACCGTTATACTTTAGATATGTTGCTCAAAGAAGTGACTGAGGCTCACGCTTTAGGCATTCCTGCGATCGCATTATTTCCCCTCGTCGCAGAAGAGAAAAAAGATAACGCCGGAACTGAAAGCTACAACCCCGATGGACTGGTTCAACGCACCGTTCGCGCCATCAAACAAGAACTTCCTGATATTATGATTGTGACTGATGTTGCTCTCGATCCTTTTTCCAGTAAAGGACATGATGGCATCGTTAGTGATGAAGGCGAAATTCTGAATGATGAAACTGTAGAAGTTCTCGTTAAACAAGCCGTTTCTCAAGCCGAAGCTGGGGCTGATATTGTCGCGCCCTCTGATATGATGGATGGTCGAATTGGCGCAATTCGTCAAGGCTTAGATGAAGCCGGCTACACAAACGTTAGTATTCTCGCCTATTCAGCCAAATACGCCTCCGCCTATTATGGCCCGTTCCGCGATGCTCTCGACTCCGCCCCCAAATTTGGCGATAAAAAAACCTATCAAATGAACCCCGCCAACGCCCGTGAAGCCATCACAGAAGTAGAATTAGATGAAGCAGAAGGCGCAGATATGGTGATGGTCAAACCTGCACTCGCCTACTTAGATATTATCCATTTAGTGCGATCGGCAACCAATCTTCCTGTTGCAGCTTACAACGTCAGTGGAGAATATGCCATGATTAAAGCCGCCGGAGAAAAAGGCTGGATCGATGAGAAAAAAGTGATGTTAGAAACCCTCACCAGCATGAAACGAGCAGGCGCAGACGTAATCTTAACGTATTTTGCCAAAGAAGTGGCATTAATTCTGCAATAGATTTTCACTAATTTGTAGGCTCAGACCTTTGCAAAACTTAAAATTAAATAACAAGTGAGCCAGAGATTGTAATTTTCTTTGGCTTATCTTTCTTTTTTAATCCTCACTTTCCGTTAAACTAATAGAGATGAGGTTTAATTCTTACGAATCATGTCATCAACAGCTACACCCTTACCCGCATCGCTTGATCGCATTGTACAACGGTTCAAACGCGCCTCTTCTAATAAACTGCGCTACGAACAACTGATCGCCCTCGCTCAAAAGTTACCCGAATTTCCCGCAGATGCAAAAATATCCGAAAATAAAGTTCCGGGTTGTGTGTCACAAGTTTACGTGATTGCAGACTTAGATGAAAACGGGAAAGTTCAATTTCAAGGAGACTCAGATTCTCAACTCACAAAAGGGTTAGTCGCAATGTTAATTCGCGGTTTAAATGGACTCACCAGCACCGAGATTGAAAAAATTGCCCCTGACTTTCTCCAAGAAACAGGCTTACAAGCGAGTTTAACACCCTCACGCGCTAATGGATTTTTTAATATCTTTAAAACCATGCAGCAAAAAGCGATCGCCACTCAATAGAATTCTAAGTGATGAATGATAAAAGAGTGAGGTAAAAAATGATCAATCAAGATGATTTATGGATCGAAACCCTAAAATTTAACGACCAAGGATTAATTCCCGCGATCGCTCAAGACTATCAAGATAATACCGTCTTAATGATGGCATGGATGAATCGTGAAGCCCTAAAAAAAACACTCTTAACAGGAGAAGTACATTATTGGAGTCGTTCTCGCGCTGAACTCTGGCATAAAGGCGCAACATCCGGACATACTCAAATTGTTAAAGAACTCTACTATGATTGTGATGCAGATGTGTTGTTAATTAAAATCGATCAAGTCGGAAATATTGCCTGTCATACCGGAGTTAGAAGCTGTTTCTTTAATTCCGTTCCTCTCCGCCAAAGTACCCGAATCACATCTTAATCTTATCTCCTAATCTCACTCAAATAAGTGTTAACTGTGTTCAGGGATTAAAATTCCTGTCTGAAATCTAAAGTCCTATACGCGAGGACTAAATTAAGAAAGTTCATCATTTACTGAAAAAACTGTTAACTGAAAAAAATGGTTCTGAAAATATATAATACTCAAACTCGCACCAAAGAAACGTTCACTCCTGTCGAACCCCAAAAAGTGAAAATGTATTGCTGTGGAGTTACCGTTTATGATTATTGCCATTTAGGTCATGCTCGTTCTTATATTGTCTGGGATATTGTGCGTCGGTATTTAGAATGGTCGGGATATTCCGTTCAATACGTGCAGAACTTTACCGATATTGACGATAAAATCCTTAATCGCGCCCAACAAGAAAACTCCTCAATGGAAGCAATCTCTGAACAATATATTGAAGCCTATTACGAAGATTTACGGCGTTTAAATGTTCGAGATGCTGATGCTTACCCTCGCGCTACAGACAGCATTTCAGAAATTTATAAACTCATTCAAGAACTCATTGGAAAAGGGTGCGCCTACGCCAGCAAAGGCGATGTTTTTTATAGCGTTGAAAAATTTCCAGAATACGGTAAACTCTCTGGACGCAAACAAGAAGACACTCATGCAG
>JBCBCI010000010.1:0-119391 GCA_038530755.1 Cyanobacteria bacterium J06592_8
AAAAATGTTTGAAAAAGTATTGATATTATCGTTATATCTTAAGCTGAATTTACGCCTAAAATTTAATGAGTTTTTATTGAATATTTCCTAAAGATAGGCTGAAAGAAATCTGAGAAATTCCTGAAAATAACTCGATTAATCTTCTAACTATTGAAACGTTATCCAACTTATGCTAGAGGATTATAAATTTCCTCTAATTTTTTTGAATAATATTTTCTTTTTTATAAGAATTGTCTCATATTTTCGAGGGGTTGTAGAAATGTTTGAAAACGTATGATTTTGTTAGGTCAGTTCGAGATCGGAGGTGAAAATATTGCTGGGAACCTTACCTTGAAGCCGATCTTCTATGTGAATTCCTGACAGTGAGATGTTATTAGCCGTAGTGGTTCAACCCCTTTATGCTCTTCCCCCGCTCCGATAAAGCAGCAGGAACTATAACATTTGTTTACCCTTGTCCTGTTGTAAGATAAATAAGACCCCGTTCGGAGGAACGAGGTCAATCTGGGGTGTTTCTCTATGCATCTATAAATAGAATATCAAGGAATCTCTAGGAGTGACAATGTGCAAAATACGGATTTTTTGTTCAGTGTAAAACTCGATTTACGTGAAAATACTGAGAAGTGATCTTATTCAAGAATCTGGCTGATAGGTGAAGTAAAGATTCATTGAGATTTGACAACGTAGCCCCAAAAACTGCACGGATCATTCAATGACGAAAAGTTTAGTGGCATAAATAAAACCCCGTTCACATCGAACGAGGTCAATCTGGGGTGTTTCTCTATGCATCTATAAATAGAATATCAAGAAATCTCTAGGAGCGACAATGTGCAAAATACGGATTTGTTTTCAGGTCTAAAACCTAATTTGCGTGAAAATACAGAAAAATCACAATAATAATTTTGAAAATAAGATACATTGAAATCAAGAATCACTTGTTCTTAGCCTGACTCCCCATGAAACTCAGACCCTTGGCGATCGCAATACTTTGTTTGACTCTGACTTGTACCCTCAGTTGTTCGCGTCAAACTTCTGAAACCGCCTCAAACTCTGAACGAACTGAAATTTCTCCTCGTGTCTGGGAAAATGAAGCTGAACAAGCCTTTCAACAGCGTAGCCTCGCGATCCGTCAGAGAGTGGCTTCCGATGATTTAGATCGCCAAGACAAATGGTGGCGTAGAATTAAACTCGGCGATCCTCACAAATACTTACTTCCGGTAATTCTCAGCCGTTTGAGTCTACCCGAACAATACAACCCTGATACGGTCTGGCCATTTTTACGCAGTTTAGACCAAGATCGCCCCGATCTCTACCATTTTCGATCCGTCCACGATATTCGCCTGTTCTTTCTATTTCGCGATCAACTACCAACCGATCTAGAAAACGTCTACCGTCAGATGCTTGAGAGTCCCGAAGTTCTGCAATGGATGGAACAAGGCACCGAAAATCATATGTATATGCAGCGGGCTTCTGGGTTGGCTTTAATGAATGGTAGTGGTTGGCCTAATGCAGCCCCAGCAGTCGCGGCGACGAATGAAGCTTGGTTACGCAGTGAACTGAATAAGTACCTCACCATCGGTCAAGGGGAGTTTCATTCTTCAACATACTACGGGTTTGCGATCGCGGGTTTACTCAATCTCTACGATTTTGCTAAAACTCCAGAGTTACGACAACTCGCCAAAGCCACCTTAGACTGGTATGCTGCAAATATGGCTGTTCGTCTGAGTTGGGGAACCGCAGGTGGTGGAGAAAGTCGAGGGTTTGATCGCGGGACTTGGGATGGAAACCATTCGAGTACAATGGCTTGGGTGTGGTGGGGTTCAGATCCGCAAACGGCTTCTCGTTTTCCGCAGAATTATGCCAGAATTGCGATAACTGCGGCGTTGAGTTCCTACCGTCCGCCTGCTGAGATGACGGCTTTAGCGAGAAAAGAAGTGCAGCTACCGTTTTTATTGAAAGCCAGTCACCCAAATTATTACAGCTATCATCAGGATAATCGATTTTGGGAAACCTTCTACGTCACTGAAGATTATAGTTTAGCCACGTTATTAATTCCGTTTCGATCTTATCAGGTTCAAGGCACGATTAATGCTCAATATACAACCTATAAACTGGTCATTCGCGATCCTGAAGGTATTAATAATGCAGTTGTTGGTTTGGGCGGAACCTATCACTCACCCATGGCGTTCGGGAATTCTCCAGGCGATCAATTTTTGCAATCCAAGGGAACAGTTCTCTATCAATTAAGACTGAATGAACGTGACATTGCAGCGAAGGTTCCTCCACGTTCTCATTTAGTGCTTCCAACTCGTTATGGCGAACCTCAACAATACAATAATTGGTATATATGGCGGATTGAAAATACTTGGTTCTGTGCGAGAGTTTGGGGAGATGCGATCGCCTGGGAAGCAAAAGTTTCAGAAAAAAACAAAAACTCAGACTATCAAGTTCTCGCAGCAACAGGAAATAATACAGCTTGGGTTACGGAAGTTGTTTCTCTCCAAGAAGCGGCGGATTTTGAGACTTTGACTCGCCGTTTAGATCAAACAGAAATTAACGATCGCCTCTGGACGAATTTAGGTCAACTTTCCTACAAATCCATCACAGGCGATCGCTTAGAATTAACGTATGAACCGAATAGCGGTATCGGACGCGGAACTGTCAATAATCAAGAACGAGTATTAGAAGACTGGGCGGTATTAGAAAGTCCCTATCTCCAGCAAGAATTATCGAGTGGAGTTCTAGAACTCATTCATCCGCAAGGACGTTGGAAATTACGCACCACATTAACTGCGCCACAGTGGGAAGAATAAGCTTCTTGTAAGCGTAATCTTTCCTTTCCACCCGACTCAAAATCTCCACATTCGAGTGCATCTTCTGTCAGGGCTGCTTTAGGATGAACTGTACATTTAAGCCGATAATCTCCAGTAAAATAGGCACAGCTACTACAAGGAATACTATGTAAACGTTTGAGATTAACAATTCCTTCTCGAAAAGCAAGCTGTAGACTCCAAGCAAACCCAGCAATTAATCCCAAAGCAATTAGAGAATAAAAGATGCGGACTGGATGTAGAATTACACTGAATAGAACCACTTGAATCATCGGAACTTTAGCCTCACACTGAACAGTTCATCGGGATTTAGGAAGCAATTTAACGTCTCATCGACAGGAGTGGAGTTTGAATTTCTCCTTGACCAGAAAACCATTCCATTTCTGACCAAAAATCAAGAATTTTATCGTAAACCAGTTGCGGGTAAAAGTGATGGAAGAAGTGACCGCCTTGAGGGACTTGAACGACGCGATCGCCTGTTTTCAGTAAACTTCTCCATCCTTGTAATTCTTGATCGTCAACTATCACATCATCTTCGCTTCCACAAACCATTAAAGGTGTTGAAACGGGAATGGGAGACAAACTCATGCGCTTCAGTAATGAATGAACCGAGAGAGATTCTTTCAAGTCTCGATCTAGCATTGAAATCAGTCGTAAACGAGTGGTGGGTTTTTGATAGCCAAATAGAGTTTCCACCGTATGTTCTAACAGCATTTGTCGATTACAAGGAAGTAGTTGTAACTGCACATAATAATGAGCTTTCCAGTCTACTGTTGGGTGAATTCCGACAGATAATAGGGTTAAAGATTTGACTCGTTCGGGATGTTTGTTTGCATACATTAAAGCCAGTAATCCACCTGTACTATGACCAATGAGGTGAATCGGTTTATCATTGGATTTGAGATAATCATGGACTAAGGTGACAGCGGTCTCTAGACAACTCGGTTCATCTAAACTTTGGCGGTATTCCCAATAGGCTAATCGCAGGCTTTGAGAGAGTTGATCTGCTAATTTTTGGTCAAAATGTCGGAAACTCGGACTGGTATTTAACCAAAGAACATCAGCAAAGTTAGACATGAGATTGACTCCATTTGAGATAGGTTGACAGATGAAACCGTAAACTGCTTTTGAGCAGAGTTTCTGTAGAGACAGATTGAGATAAAATTAAAAATAATACAATTAAAACTAATAAATTATTAAATCATTTAAAATTGGGGAGAAGGTCAGAGATCAGTTGAGGATTTGAAGTGAAATCTCTGACGCTATCTCATTCTTAAATTCCGAATTCGGTTTTGAGTTGCTGAACCCAAGCTTTAACCCGTTCTTCGGTCTTTTCTGATTGATTATCCTCATCTAAGGCTAAACCGATGAACTTGCCATTTTTAATGGCTTTTGAGGCTTCATGTTCGTAGCCTTCGGTAGACCAATGACCAACAGTTGTTCCGCCTAACTCGGAAATTTTTTCCTCTAACATTCCCATTGCATCTTGGAAGTTATCTGCATAACCGATTTGATCTCCGGTTCCAAAATATGCAACTTTCTTCCCTTGAAAATTGAGGTTATCGAGTTCATCAAAATAGCCATCCCAATCACTTTGAAGTTCACCGACATTCCAGGTTGGACAGCCAATAATCAAACAATCATAGTTTTGTAATTTGTCGAGTTCAGCCTCAGCAATATCGTACATTTCCAGAACTTCATCTCCACCAAATTCGGCTTGAATCATTTCTGCTGCACTTTCGGTTTTTCCGGTTGTTGTTCCAAAAAATAAAGCAATTTTTGACATGATTTCTCCCTGGAGTAATGTAAACTCCAAAATAATCTTCAGTGTTCAAGCTTAAACAGCGTAAAGGGTTCTGTTTTTGAACGTAAGTTGATTGTTGTTTAATAGGATAAATTCTCAATTACTCTGTACAATTACTTAGAATCGTCTCAGAGCTGAATCACTTTTGGAATTCTCCATGATTCTAAATTACCAGACTTTCCTAGTTATTGCAAGTCTTTTGCAATTGTTTTTTGAGAAATTGTGAGATGTTGATGATGAGATCTTGTAGGATGGGCATTGCCCATCCTGGTTTCAGAGATTGCTACAAAACCTGAAAGCCTAACCTGAACTACTCATCAATGGTAGATGTCGTTGAAACGACTGTAGCCGGAGGAGTTCCCGCAGCATCAAAGGCTTGTTCAACCCGTTTGAAGTCGAAACCAATTGCTCGTAAAGCGTGCCACAGATGACCTTGCAAGAAGAAAAACGCTAGGAAGAAGTGAGCATTAGCCAGCCAGCAACGGGCGGTGTGAGTATTGAGCGGTAATTCTACTGTATCAGCGAAGTAAGGAGAGATTCCCAGTTTGATGTCGAGTACCGGGCCGTAAAATTCGATAGGATAGGCCAGAGTATTAACGGCAGAGAAATAGGCAGCGACAAAGCCTGCTAAAGCGATACCACCGAGGGAATAGGAGAGAATCGCTTCTCCAGAAAAGGTTAACACTCGTTTTGCCCAAGGTAAGGGTTCTTTGACGATATGCCAAATTCCGCCTCCAATTAAGAGGAAACCGACATAAATATGACCCCCAACTAAATCTTCCAGGCTATTGAGTGAGGCAAAATGAGTTTGGTAGCCGTAAATCACAAACGGATCGAGAGTTGGATTGGTTACGAGGCGAACGGTTTGAGTAGTCGCATCGTAGAGTCCACCCCAGAACATCGCTTTGCCTGCGAGTAATAAGGCTCCAAAGCCTAAGAACAGCAGGTGATGTCCTAAGATGATTCCCAGTTGCTTGGGGTCGTTCCAGTCAAAATCGAAATTTTGAGCCGGACCTGAAGCATTTTTGAGGTTTTCTGGGGCTTTGAAGGTATGGAACAACGCTCCTGCACCTAAAACCGCCGAAGAAATGAGGTGAACAACGCCGATAACAAAGTAGGGATAGGTATCGACAACGACACCTCCATCACCGACGCCAAATCCGAGAGTGGCTAAATGGGGCAAGAGAATCAGTCCCTGTTCGCCCATGGGAATATCAGGAGAGAAGCGGGAAATTTCAAATAGGGTGAATGCGCCGGCCCAAAAGGTGATCAGAGCAGCTTGGCCAGCATGGGCCGCGATAAACAAGCCAGATTGGTTAGCAAAGCGAGCGTTTCCTGCCCACCAACCGTATTGAATTTCAGATTTTCCGTAACTTTGCATCGTTAACGGGCCTCCTTTGTTGTGATCTACGCAGTGTTTCTGCATAAGTTTATTCTTCCAGCTAAATGCAATTTATTCTCATTTATCCGGATTTTCTTAAGACTTATTATCATTAAGCTTAGGGTAGAACTGAGAGCAAACAGTGCGATCGCAGGCGGATGTGTGGAGGATGTGTATCCGGTTCCAAATTCTGAGATGATGATAGGGCTAAGATGATTGGTTCTCAATTTCCGAAGCTACTTTCTATGCGAATCGCTCTTTTTACTGAAACTTTTTTACCGAAGATTGATGGCATTGTGACTCGGCTCTGTCACACCGTTGACCAATTGCAGCGGGCGGGAGACCAAGTTTTGATTATTTCTCCAGAAGGGGGACTCAAAGACTACAAGGGATGTGAAATTTTTGGGGTAGAGGGATTTCCCTTACCGATGTATCCAGAGTTAAAAATTGCCATTCCCCATCCCGGTATTGGCAGCAAACTAGAGGCATTTCAACCCGATATCGTCCATGTTGCCAACCCAGCAGTTTTGGGGTTAGGTGGGCTATTTTACGCGAAAAAGTTAAATCTCCCCTTGGTTGCGTCCTACCATACCCATTTGCCTCAATACTTGCATCATTATGGTTTGGGAATGTTAGAGGAGGTTCTCTGGGGGTTACTGCGTTCTGGGCATAACCAAGCCGATTTAAACCTCTGTACCTCTACTGCCATGGTTGAAGAACTCCGAAATCATGGTATTGAACGAGTCGATCTCTGGCAACGTGGCGTAGATACAGAACTCTTTCAACCCCATAAAGCTACCCCTGAGATGCGCGATCGCCTCAGCCAAGGCCACCCAGATTGTACGTTACTATTATATGTAGGACGTTTGGGTGCAGAAAAAGAGATTGATCGCATCAAACCCGTTTTAGAAGCGATTCCCAATGCCCGTCTGGCGTTGGTGGGCGACGGTCCCAATCGTCAAACTCTAGAGGAATATTTTGCGGGCACTCCCACTCATTTTGTTGGATACTTGCGGGGAGAGGCACTGGCAGATGCTTATGCTTGCGCTGATGCGTTTATCTTCCCCTCACGAACTGAAACACTAGGTCTGGTGTTGTTGGAAGCAATGGCCGCCGGAACACCCGTCGTTGCTGCTCGTTCTGGAGGAATTCCCGATATTGTCACGGATGGAGTCAATGGGTATCTCTTTGATCCCAGCGATGAAAACGGGTCAATTTTTGCGACTCAGCGACTTCTGTCTCAACAGCTTGAACGGGAAACCTTGCGCCAGAATGCGCGTCAAGAAGCAGAACGTTGGGGATGGGCCGCAGCGACTCAGCAGTTGCGATGCTATTATCAAGCCATTTTAAACCGTTATCATCTGCCATCAGTTGCTTAAGTTGGGTCTGGACACTTAAACTAAAGACAGAAAAAGTAAGAGTTGTCAGTGGGAGAGATAGGGTAATTGATTCAGCAGACAAGGAGAGGATCTTCCCAGATAAGAGCACTCTCTTGTTTCCTTGCTCTAGAACTCCCCAATTGTGAGGAGGTTTTCAAAAGTCTTTGTTAAACTATTTTTGGAGTTCTCTATTTTTTGAGAACAAGTTGATTGTTTGACCCAAAGCTGAACTGTGACCTGCTCTCTTCGTTAAATCAACATCGCTCCCATGACCCTTCCTAAAGCTGGTAGTATTCTCGCTACACTAACTCAAGTGAACCGCATGGGTTTGTTGGCAGATCGTGTCCAGAATATGCCGCTTGGGGAATTTATCTGCATCCTAGATTTTATCACGGCTGAGTTTCAACAGTTTCTTCGAGCCTTCGATCTGATCAATAACGAAATGCTCGAAACTCTCCTCGAACAACTTTTAGATGCGTTTACTCTCAAAATTGGTCAAATTATTCAAGCCGATCGCACCACAATTTTTTTAATTAATCGTAGCAAACAACAATTGTGGTATAAAACCGTTCAAGAGGAAACAGGTGAAACCCAAGAAGTTCGCTTCCCGATCAATGCCGGGATTATTGGTCATGTGGCCAATACCGGAGAAACAGTTAATGTAGCGGATGTTCATCAGAATTCAATGTTTGATCCAGAAGTCGATCAACCGCCGAACTACTCCGTTAAAAATATTCTCTGTATGCCAATTTTCAGCTCTCAAAACTCCAAGGAAATTGTGGCTGTCGTTCGGTTATTAAATAAATCAGAAGCCGCATTTAGCCCGGAAGATGAAGAGCAATTTCGCGCCTTTGCTGATTCCATTGGGATTATTCTAGAAAGTTGTCAATCCTTTTATGTTGCAGCTCGAAATCAACGGGGAGTCACTGCATTATTAGAAGCAACCAATACATTAGGTCAAAGTTTAGATTTAGAATATACCTTACTCTTAGTGATGGAACAAGCTCGCCGCCTGATGCACGCGGATCGGAGTACCATTTTTTTATATAATAAAGACAAGAATGAACTGTGGACAAAAATTGCTAAAGCTGATGGCAAAACCATGATGGAACTTCGCATTCCCGCTAATCGAGGAATTGCAGGCTTTGTCGCTTCTACTGGTCAAATTCTGAATATTACAGATGCCTATACAGACCCTCGTTTCGATCCATCCGTCGATCAAAAAACTGGGTATCGAACCCGTAATATTCTTTGTATGCCTGTTTACAATTCTGAGGGAGAATTGATTGGTGTAACCCAACTGATTAATAAACACAAGGGAAGTTTTACCAACTCAGATGAGGAGTTTTTACGCGCTTTTAATGCTCAAGCGGGAATTGCTTTACAAAATGCTCAACTCTTTGAAAATGTTCTCGTCGAAAAACAATATCAGAAGGATATTCTACAAAGTCTTTCTGATGTCGTGATTTCTACCGATATGCAGGGAAGAATTGTAACAATTAATGACGCAGCGTTAGAACTTTTAGGCTGTCCGAGACGTAAAGCAACGAATCGAGAAATTCGAGAGTTCTGGGAAAACAAACTCAAAGATCGATTCGTTTGGGAGGTTGTTCCGATTGATAATTTAAAATTTTGGTTGGAAAGTAGTTTAAATCATGGTTCCCGCCACTTTGTTCCCGAACAAAACTTAACCGTAGGCTTGATTAAACGTTCAGAAAAAGACTGGAAAAATGATGAAGAAATTCCAGTATTAGTGATCCCTAAACATAAAAAATCAGAGATCTATTCAATCTGGGGCGAACCCGAACAGACGCTAACCGCAAATCAAGATCAAATTCGACTGATTGAACGAGAAACAAATTTAACCGTTAATCCCTTAACAAACCCGGAAGGAGGAGTGCGAGGGGGCTTAGTTGTTCTTGAAGATATTAGCCGCGAAAAACGCATGAAAACGACAATGTATCGTTACATGACACCCGGCGTTGCTGAACGAGTGATGGCATTGGGAGAGGATGGGTTAATGAAGGGGGAACGCAAAGAAGTCACCATTTTATTTTCGGATATTCGCGGCTATACAACATTAACAGAAGATCTAGATGCGTCAGATGTAGTCACCTTACTCAATCAATATTTTGAAACAATGGTTGAGGCGGTATTTTTCCATGAAGGTACACTCGATAAATTTATTGGAGATGCGTTAATGGCAGTCTTTGGCGCACCACTTCCCTTGCGACAAAATCATGCTTGGATGGGAGTAAAATCAGCTTTAGATATGCGTCGGCGTTTGAAAGAGTTTAATCGTTCTCGTCCAAATGAACCTCAAATTCGGATTGGAATTGGAATGAGTTCGGGTGAAGTTGTTTCCGGAAATATTGGTTCCCAAAAACGTATGGATTATACCGTGATTGGTGATGGGGTGAACTTAAGTTCTCGTTTAGAACAGCTTACTAAAACCTACGGTTGTGATATTATTTTGAGTGAGATGACCTATGAGCTGTGTGGGGATAAAATTTGGGTCAGAGAGTTAGATAGAGTTCGGGTCAAAGGGAAAATGAAAGCTGTCAATATTTATGAACTTATTGATGCCCGTTCTCAGCCTTTAAGTGCAGAAAGAGAACATTTTTTAGAACATTATAACCGAGGTCGAGAAGCTTTTCTCAGTCGAGATTTTAAGCAGGCAATCCAATATTTTGAAACCGCCCACGATCTTCGTCAAACTGATCATGTTGTCAAGATCTATATGAAGCGATCGCGAGAATATTTAGAGAATCAGCCTCCCGACGATTGGGATGGAGTACATACCATGACCACAAAGTAAATCGATACTTAACTGTTAATTTGTTGGGTAAACCAGGCGGCGGCACTGGTATTACTGCCTTCACTGAGTTTTTTTAAGGTTTCTTCTAATACCTGAATTGATAATCCTGGCAAAACTAAAGATTCCGTACAGAGTTGATATTTTCCGGCTTGTAACTCAAAAGCAAATACTCGTTCTCCTCGAACATCTATCACCCAATATTCCGGAATTCCTAATGCTTCATAGAGATGTTTTTGTCGATCCAAATCATCAGCTAAGGTGGTATCGGATATTTCTCCAACTAAGTTCGGAACTCGCCATTGGGATAAATTAACTCGACGGGGTTCTCCCGGTTTCCATTGAGGATAATCTTCGCCAACATATAAAACCAAATCGGGCGCACAAGCTTGGGTTTCTGGTTTTTCCAGCAAACATCTTCCCAAGGAGGTAAACACTTGTTCTGGATGTTGAATCGCCCAGAAACCAAACATCATCGTAAACAAATCACTAACGCTAGAATGATTAATCCCTTCTCCACCCATATCAATCCAAAGCCATCCCTGATTAAATGCTAATTTGACTCGCTCTTGAATTTCCGCATCCCGCAATCTGGTATACTCTTCCCAACTGGCTTGATGCCATTGACGCAGAGGCGGAGTTGCGATCGCATCTTGGGCTGAAACATTTTGAGAAGAAATTGTCACTGTCATTCTTCACCTTGAAAGCTATTTTTATTACACAAAACAGTTGATTCTCAAGAAATTTATTTGATAATTTGTTGGGTAAACCAGGCGGCGGCACTGGTATTACTGCCTTCACTGAGTTTTTTTAAGGTTTCTTCTAATACCTGAATTGATAATCCTGGCAAAGCTAAAGATTCCGTACAGAGTTGATATTTTCCGGCTTGTAACTCAAAAGCAAATACTCGTTCTCCTCGAACATCTATCACCCAATATTCCGGAATTCCTAATGCTTCATAGAGATGTTTTTGTCGATCCAAATCATCAGCTAAGGTGGTATCGGATATTTCTCCAACTAAGTTCGGAACTCGCCATTGGGATAAATTAACTCGACGGGGTTCTCCCGGTTTCCATTGAGGATAATCTTCGCCAACATATAAAACCAAATCGGGCGCACAAGCTTGGGTTTCTGGTTTTTCCAGCAAACATCTTCCCAAGGAGGTAAACACTTGTTCTGGATGTTGAATCGCCCAGAAACCAAACATCATCGTAAACAAATCACTAACGCTAGAATGATTAATTCCTTCTCCACCCATATCAATCCAAAGCCATCCCTGATTAAATGCTAATTTGACTCGCTCTTGAATTTCCGCATCCCGCAATCTGGTATACTCTTCCCAACTGGCTTGATGCCATTGACGCAGAGGCGGAGTTGCGATCGCATCTTGGGCTGAAACATTTTGAGAAGAAATTGTCACTGTCATTCTTCACCTTGAAAGCTATTCTTATTATAAACTTTCATTCCACAGTTGCAGGAACTTCAAGCCGAAACTCAACGGTAAAAATAGAATCTTATCAATGCTTTCGTTTCCAACTCTCAAGAAAGCTTTCAAATTTACTGACAGGTAAAGGTCGGCTGAAGAGATACCCCTGAATTGCATCACATTGATACTGGTTTAACACATTTAGCTCTTGTTGAGTTTCCACGCCTTCAGCAACAACTTTTAGATTCAGAGCATGAGCCATATTAATTGTTGCGATCACAATGGCAGCATTACTAGAATGACTATCAATATTCTGCACAAAAAATCGGTCTATTTTCAAGGTGTCAAAGGCAAGCTGTTGTAAGTATTTCAATGAAGAATAGCCTTTCCCAAAGTCATCAATCGCAACAGAAAAACCAAGTGACTTCAAGGATTTTAGCCGCTGTTGAGCCAAACCGACATCTTGGATGAGTTGGGTTTCTGTTAATTCTAGTTCAATCTGACTGGGAAGAATAGAATAACGACCCAATGAATTAATTAACTCTTGTCTAAAGTTAGCTCGATTAAATTGAATCGCTGAAATATTGATAGAAATTCTAAAGTCGGCTATTTCCTGTTCTTGCCATTTTTTGAGCTGATAACAAGCTTGATTAAAAACCCATTCTCCGATCTCGTTAATTAAGCCAATTTCTTCAGCAATCGGAATAAAAATATTAGGCGGAATGATACTCCGAATTGGATGATTCCAGCGCAAGAGTGCCTCAGCGGAAATTATTGTATTGGTTTTGAGGCTAATCTGTGGCTGATAGTATAGCTCTAATTCATTCCGCTCAATAGCGAAACGCAATTCATTTTCCAAAGTAATTTTTCGAGCTTTTCCTACTTCAAAAATCACTCGGTAAAATTCATAATTATTCGTTCCAGAACTTTGACTTTGCTGTAGGGCTTTCTTCGCATTATTTAATAGAATATCAATTTCAGTTCCATCCTGCTGGTAGCATGAAATCCCAACATTAGATGACAAGAAAACTTCTTGATTATCAAGCTGATAAGCTCGGTTAACTTGAGCTTGTAACCTATGAACGATCTCAATTATTGTCTGTTTACTAGAAACAGGAGGAAGTAATATTGCAAATTCTTCTGAACCTAAGTAGATAATTTGAGCCGGAGATTTGAGCTGAGATTTTAACTGCTCACCAACCTTTTTTAGGAGTAAATCTGTTTTTTCATAGCCGAGATTGCTTTGAATTTCGCTAAACCGATTGATACTGAGACAAAGAATTGCAATCAGTTGTTTGTGTTCAGCTTTTTTCTGATAGAGTTCCTGGATTTGACTGAACTGGTCTCGCAAAGAAAGGCGATTGGGTAAACCTGTAACTTGATCTTGATAGAGTTGCTGACTAAACTGCTCAGAAATTTGTTGAATTTTTGTCTCATATTTCTGCTCAACTTGAGCTTTCTTTTCTAAACGAACCCTAATCGCCTGTAAGAGTTCTTTAGGGGTAAACGGTTTCGTTAAATAGTCATCGGCTCCTAATTCCATTCCTTGACGGAAATCAGTTCTATCTGCTTTTGCTGTCAAAAATATTAAAGGTATGGAAGCTGTTTTATTTTCTTTTTTCAGCTCTTGTAATACTTCAAAACCGTTCATTTTTGGCATCATTATGTCGCAGATAATTAAATCCGGAAGATGCTTTTTAGCCTGTTCTATACCGATGAGACCATTTTCAGCAGATACTAACTCAAAGTCTTCCATCTCTAGAATATCTTGGATATTCTCTCTAATGTCAGGCTCGTCTTCAATTACTAATATTTTGTTCATTGGAAAACCTCCTTATTCATATAGTTTTAATTTTACTGTAAATTTTGTTCCTTTTCTGACTTCACTGTGCATTGCGATTGAACCTTTGTGCAACTCTACACATTGCTTAACAATGGCTAAACCTAAACCTGTACCTGGAATTGTTCCCACATTTTCAGCTCGATGAAAAGATTCAAAAATACGAGCTTGATCAGATAATGGAATTCCTAAGCCTTGATCTTGTACCTCTAAGAAAAGCGCTCGATCTTGATGAATGAGTCTAACATTAATCATTCCTCCATCAGGTGAATATTTAATCGCATTCGAGAGTAAATTGTTCAAAATCTTATGAAGTAAACTTTTGTCAATTTGAGCCGTCAGTGTTGAGAATGGAGTGTCTGTTTCTTCATCAATAGCTGTTAATATAATTTGATGGTTTTCAGTGAGGCTTTGAACCTGATCTATCAGATTAGAGCAAAAACTGACAATCTCGACTAAACTTAATTGTAATTTAAACTGTTCGGATTCAGCTCGATTAATCGTGAGAACATCATCTAAAAGTTCAGTAATATGATCGACAGCCGCAGAGATTCGGTGTAAATGTTTTTGTTTTTTCTCGGAGGTAATGCGATCTCCATAATCTTCTAAAATACCTGCTGATGAAGAAATCAAAGACAAAGGTGTTCTAAATTCATGGGATGCCATCGTGATGAAGCGTGATTTTAATTCACTCAATTCTTTCTCTTTTTCTAAGAGTTCGGCTTGAGAAAGTGCAATTCCAACTTGCACAGCAATTTGTTCGAGTAATTCAATTTCAAAGCTTGTCCATTGTCGGGGTGCATCACATTGATGAGCAATCATAAATCCCCATAAATTCTTTTCCTGTAAAATCGGAACAATTAATTTTGCTCTCACTTGTAACTTAGCTAAAAAATCAATTAAACAAGGCGCAATTTCTGTATACGTCGTTTCAATGTTATGGATTGCTTTTGCCTTTCCCACTAAGTATTGCTGTTGATACTCCAAGGGAAAAACAGCTTCGGAGAATTCTTGATTGAGAATTGATTTCCATTCTGATTTGACCTTTTCTGTCACCACACAACCTCGACCATCAGGAAAAACACGATAAATTAAAACCCGTTGAGACTGCAATATATTTTGAATTTCATCAACTGTCGTTTTCAAAATTTCTGTGAGTTCTAGAGATTGACGAATTTTTAAGGTAATTTCTGTAAACAGACGAGATTTTAAATTTTGGAGTCTAAGTTCTTCTTCGGTATTTTTGTGATTGGTGATATCAGTCCGAATTGCCAAATATTGAATGGGCTTTCCTTTTAAATCTAAAAAGGGAACAATAAAAGTGCTAACCCAATAAAATGTTCCATCTTTTGCTTTATTTTTGATTTCTCCTTGCCAAATTTTACCCTGACGAATTGTTTTCCACATTTCTTTAAAAAATTCAGGCGGATGATAACCCGAATTGACAATGCGATGGGTTTTGCCAATCAATTCATCTCGATGATATTTAGAGATTTTGCAAAATTTATCATTGACTTCCTGAATCGCGCCTTGATCATCTGTAAGAGCAATAATATCAGATTGATCTAAAGCATATTTAAAATCTGAAAGTTTTTTTAATGATCGGCGTAATTTCTCTTCTGCTTCTTGGCGTTCTATAACTTCTTCTCTGAGCTGTTGATTGGCTTGTTTCAGCATCAGTGTGCGCTCTTCGACTCGCTGTTCTAGACTGTGGTAAAGCTCAGATTGCTGAATGGCGATCGCAATTTGAACAGCTAGTTTTTTGAGCAGTTTTATTTCAAATTCCTGCCACTGTCGCGCATGATTGCATTGATTCGCGCAGAGAAGACCCCACAGCTTTTGTTCTGAGTTTTTCCCTTTTTCAATTGTCGGATGTAGCACAATGGGAACTAAAATTTTCGCTCGAATTTGTAGCTGTTCTAATAACTCTAAATGACAAGGGGCAATGTCAATTTTATAAACATCTGAAATGGCTTGAATGCGTCCGTTTCGGTAGGGATTAACCCAATTCGGAGCAAAACAGGGATCGTAAATCACTTCTCCTAGTAATGACTTCCATTCAGGGCAAACTGATTCTGCAACTATAATTCCACTCCAGTCTGGATTGAAGCGATAAATGATCGCCCGATCTGCCTGTAATAAATTTTTAATTTCTGTGACGGTTGTATTTAGAATCTCCTCTAAATTGAGAGAACGCCGGATTTTATCTGCAATTGTGGCTAAAAGGCAATCGCATTTTGCCTGGTTTTGTAGTTGTAGGATTCGATGTTGAACTTGTTGTTCTGAAGATTGACACTGGGATTGCAATAAATGCAATAATAGGTACATGAGTTGACGACTACCCCCTTTTTCCCTTTTTCCCAAGTCTTCAACTTCTTTAATCAGATACTCTATATCTATTTCATGCCACTGACGATCTTGTAAGAGCTGAACAGTTTGGTCTATCCAAGCCTGACAATCAACACGATACATTTCATTCATCATCTTTCGTTGTTCTCAAGGTTCAGGGTCTGATACAAAGGATTTGTTACTTTTTCATGTTAACGCTTAACTGTGATGGCTTCAAGAGAGTTTAATACCGGTACTAACTCTTGATTCAACACTCGGTATCCTTCTGGAGTTAGGTGTAATTCGTCTTTTGAATATTCAGGTTTCAACTTCCCCTTTTGATCGGCTAATAAAGAAGAAGTTTCAAACACAATCACTGTTTGACTCGCTAAACTCTGAAGATAAGTATTAACTTCATCCACTGCTAAGTCTACATCTTCAGACCAGAAGGGTTGACGTTCTAAAGGAATGCTTCCAATGGGGAAAATCGGTGTTAAAATTACAATCGCATCTTTTGCTTTTGAGCGCTCTACAATGCGCTGAATATTTTCTTTAGAATCCGCGATTATCGCATCTTTTGCTTTCGGGAATAACGGAATTGTTTTTAAATCATTGACTCCGACTTGAATGATGATAATATCAGGTTGAAGTGGTGTAATATGTTGTTCAAATCGCTGTAAAGTTTGGATCGTAGTCTGTGAACCAATTCCGCGATTTATAAATTCATATCCCTCCAGAGTGGGCGATTGCCATTCTGCGGCTCTAGAGTCACCAAAAAAGACCACACGCACTGTAGAACTCTCCTTTCTTTTCGGGTTTAAATCGGCAGGATATTTGTTCCAACCGAGGGGATCTAAACGGGTTTGGTTGAGTTCTAAATAGTATTTTTTAGCTTGATTAAATAAAATCAAGTTGAAAGCAACTGAACTGGCTAGCAGTATCCCCGTTAAAACCGTTAAGAAAATAAAAACTTTGTGAGAGCGCATAAACCTTCCTATATGAAAATAGAAATTACTGTTCTGGTTTCTGTTAAAATGATAGCGAACTTCCAGGCCAATACCTTCAAACAAAATCCCCGAGTGTAAAATGATCCTAATTCTCTATAGTAAACCCGGTTGTCATCTCTGTGAAGGATTACAAGAAAAATTAGAACAAATTCTTGCCGACCCGGAAAGTGAGTGTAAATTTGATCTTGAGATTCGAGATATTACGACCCAGGAGGAGTGGTTTAAAGCGTATGAGTATGAAGTTCCGGTTTTATGCCAACAGCCGGAGAATTCTACAGAAAAACCCTTACCTCGTCCCTCTCCACGAATCAACGCCAAACAGTTAGAAAAGATGCTACAGAAGTATCTCTAGAAATTAGAAATGATGAATTTGAGAGTGAAATTCACCCCGTTGAGTTCGTCAAAATCTCCTTAACTTTTATTTTTTTAAACTTATGCAATCGCCGCGATCCCATACGATATTGCCCTCAATTACAATAGAATAAAGAGGGGTTGAAGTCGGTTTAATCTTTGATTTAAAACAAATTAATCGCAATTTTCTGAGCGAAAATACATCTTCTCAGGTAAACTAATTTATGGTTCTCTTGAGTCAGTTAAAGCATTTGCTGACAATTATCAATCATCAAGGCTGATTCTTGATGGACTTGGGAAGCTCACTCACCATAAACCTCCATGAAATTGCGTTTCACACTTCAAAGTTGGTACTCCGTTCAGCTTAAACGGGCGATAGGATTGCTCAAATATTTGCTCTTGGCTCTATTCGCCTGGGGAATGAGCGTTTGGGTCAGTCATCTTACTCAAGCGGCGATCACACCTCAACCCTTCCAAGAAATTCGGGGCGTTTGGATGACGAGTAACGATAGCGATATTGTGCGCGATCGTCCGAAAGTTCAAGAAGCGGTGAGTCAACTGGGGCGACTGAACTTCAACACTATCTATCCCGTCGTTTGGAATTCCGGTTATGCGATGTATCCCAGTCTTGTCGCCCAGGAAGCCGGGATTCAACCCTTTATCCATCGGGGTTTACAAGGACAAGATGTGCTAGCTGAATTAACCGCCATTGCTCATCAACACAATATATTGGTGATTCCCTGGTTTGAGTTTGGGTTCATGGCGCCTCCCTTCTCAGAATTGGCGTTGAACCATCCGAACTGGCTGACTCAAAAGCGAGATGGAACGAAAACTTGGCTCAGTGCTGCGGGTGAGGTGGTGTGGATGAATCCTTTTCATCCGGAAGTTCAGAAGTTGATTACAGATTTAGTTTTAGAGGTTGTGACTCAATACGATATTGACGGGATTCAGTTTGATGACCACCTCAGTTTACCGAATGAATTTGGCTACGATCCCTATACTATTTCCCTCTACAGACGAGAAATGGGTGGGAGTCCGCCTGCGAACCCGGAAAATCCGACCTGGATGCGTTGGCGAGCGAATAAAATTACAGCTTATGTGAAAAAACTGAATCGAGCGATTAAAGAAAAGCAGGCGAATGCGATTTTTTCAGTTTCTCCAAATCCTTATCATTTAGCCTACGATACCTATTTACAAGATTGGGTGAGTTGGATTCAACAAAACTTAGTGGATGAATTGATTGTGCAGGTTTATCGTCCGGATATCAAGAGTTTTGTCTCGGAAATTGTGCGACCTGAAATTCAAAATGTTCGCAAAAAAATACCTACAGGTATTGGGATTCTCACGGGTTTGCGAAATCGACCGATTCCCATCCAAAATATTCAAGCCAAGGTACAAGCAGCTCGTCAACAGGGTTTAGGAATGTCTTTCTTTTTCTTTGAAAGTCTTTGGGAGGAGGCGCCTGAACCGATACAAGAGCGAAAATCTAATTTTCAAGCTTTATTTTACCAACCTGCAACTCGTTCTCCTCGTTCTGCGGCATCAGTACCCACAGAAGGTTCAGAAAGTTCACCGACTTCTAATCCGGCTTCTAACCCTTAAAATTGAAAGGGGTGGTCAAGAACCACCCGATTTTTTCAAGGAACAATTGAACAAGACTTAGCAAGACTTAGCAAGACTTAGCAAGACTTAGCAATGCGATCGCACAAATTCTTCTAAACGTTTCATTCCCGCTTCTATTGTTCCTAAATCTGTCGCATAGGATAAGCGAATATGATCGTCATCTCCAAAGGCAATTCCAGGAACGGCTGCCATCTGTTTTTCATCGAGTAAGGCATTACAAAAATCAACCGACTTCATTCCTAATTTCCCGATATCGGCATACATATAAAATGCCCCATCCGGCTTAATACAGCGAATTCCAGGAATTTGACTGAGCATTTCGTAGATGACTTCTCGTCGTTTAGCAAAGGCGAGCCGCATTTCTTCGACACAATCTTGAGACTGTTCTAAAGCAGCCATTGCCCCATATTGAGCGAATGTACAAACATTAGAAGTGCTGTGACCTTGAATACGGATTAAGCTTTTGATCACTTCCGCATCACCGACTAAATACCCTAATCGCCACCCCGTCATTGCATAAGCTTTCGCAAAACCACTGCTAATAAAAGTGTATTTGTAGCTATCTGGATGAGCGGCAGCAATACTTAAATGTTTAGTATTATCGTAGATAATCTTACAATAAATTTCATCTGCAACCACATAAATTCCAGCTTCTACAATCACTTCAGCTAAAGCTCGAATTTCATCAGGAGAATAGACCATTCCCGTTGGATTTGAAGGAGAATTCAGAACAAAGAGTTTGGTCTTCGCAGTGATGGACTGACGCAAAAGCTCTGGGGTAATTTTGTATTGGGTTTCCCCAGAAGTCGGAACGATAACAGGAGTTCCCTCAGCCAGTTTCACCATTTCTGGATAACTCACCCAGTAAGGCACTGGAATAATCACCTCATCTCCCGGTTCAATTATTGCCATCATTAGGTTGTAGAGCGACTGCTTACCGCCATTGGTAACAATAATATTCTCGGCTTGGTAGGATAAATTCGTCTGTTGGCTCATGGACTGAGCAATCAACTGTCTCAGTTTTTGTTCCCCTGCGGCTGGCCCATAACGGGTCTTGCCTTCATCGAGTGCCTGCTTCGCGGCTGTGACAATATGCTTCGGGGTGTCGAAGTCAGGTTCTCCTACGCTAAAATTAAGGACATCAATGCCCTCAGCCTTCATTGCTTTAGCTTTGGCTGAAATCGCTAACGTCAGGGACGGTGTAACCTGCTCGACTCTTGCTGCCAGCTTCATCCTTGGTGAACCTTTTTGAGCTTGTTAAAGTTTCAATTTTAAGCGGGGAGGAGCGAAGTTGCAACCTCTTTATCAAATATTGTTGACATTATTCCTACTACAAAAAAACGTTTTTGTCAAGCGTTTAAAGTTTAGATCTGAAGATGAATCGATTTTGAGGCGGTGAATTCCGGATTTCACGAGATTTCACAAGCAGATTTTGGGCATTTTCAAGAGATAAAAAGGCTCAAATTTTTACTCATTCAATCCTAAAAAATATCATCAAAAAATTGATTTAACTTTAAATACATTAATCTCAAAAATTTTAGAAAACCCAAGCCTCTCAATGTCATCTATACAAGGAAAACAGAGAAAACCTGAGATCAGAGCCATTACACCAATGTTTCATCTATAATAGAGCAACAAACACAGGTGTTTGGTTTGTTCTTTTTACTGTAGCTTCAGAGTTACTAGATGTTGTACTCTTATTTTGATACCGAGACTGATAACCAGAAATCCTTTGAGTTACCTGGTGCTCGCCCCCACTACAACCCCGATCGCCCCGGACAAGTTGAACATATCTTTCTTGACTTAGTGTTAGACATTCCCAATAAAAGCTTTCAGGGCAACTGTACCATTAGTATAAAACCCGTGCAAAGTGGAATTGAAACACTGAGACTTGATGCGGTCAACTTAGAAATTGAGGCGGTTAAAATTGATCAAGTTGAGCAATCCTTCGACTATGATGGTGAACAACTGGAAATTTATCTGAGTCAGCCAACCGTTGCTGACAAGTTAATCAAGGTGGCGATCGCCTATCATGTTGAGGAACCCCAACGCGGTCTCTACTTCATCACTCCAAACGATCATTATCCCGATAAACCGACTCAAGTTTGGACACAGGGTGAAGATGAAGACTCTCGTTTTTGGTTTCCTTGCTTCGACTATCCCGGACAACTCGCTACATCAGAAATTCGGGTGCAAGTTCCTCAGCCTTTTACTGCTATTTCTAACGGCGAACTCCTCAGCACTGAAACTCAGGGTGACAAGATAACGTATCATTGGTTACAAAAACAAGTTCATCCCACTTATTTGATGACGTTAGCGGTGGGAGACTTTGCAGAAATTAAAGCTGAATGGAATAATACTCCGGTTCTCTATTATGTAGAGAAAAGTCGAGAAGCAGATGCTCACCGCAGCATGGGAAAAACGCCCCAAATGATTGAATATTTCTCAAAAACATTTGGGTATGATTATCCCTATCCGAAATATGCTCAAGTTTGTGTGGCAGATTTCATCTTTGGGGGAATGGAAAATACCTCTACCACTCTACTTACAGATCGCTGTTTGCTGGATGAAAAAGCCGCAGTTGATAACCGCAATACCGAAAGTTTAGTCGCTCACGAACTCGCACATCAATGGTTTGGCGATCTAGTTGTGATTGAACATTGGTCTCATGCTTGGATCAAAGAAGGAATGGCGACTTATTCCGAAGTATTGTGGACCGATAATGAATATGGAAAAGAGGAAGCCGCCTATTATCGACTTAGAGAAACCCGCAATTATTTATCTGAAGATCGGTCTCGATATCGTCGCCCCATTGTCACCCATATTTATCGAGAAGCCATTGAACTCTATGACCGTCATTTGTACGAGAAAGGGGCTTGTGTTTATCACATGATTCGTACAGAACTGGGAGATGAATTGTTTACCAAAGCGATTCATACTTTCGTTCAAAATAATGCTCATAAAACTGTTGAAACTGTCGATCTACTGCGGGCAATTCAACAAGCCACTGGGCGCAATCTACTGTTTTTATTTGATCAATATGTATATCGGGGTGGTCATCCAGATTATAAGGTTTCTTACAATTGGGATGGCGAAAATAAGCTGGCTAAAATTACGGTTAAACAAAAGCAAGCAAAAAATAGTGAAAAAGCCAGTGAGCGGAATTTATTTGACTTAAAAATTCCCATCGCTTTTGGCTATGTTTCGACATCAGACACCGATCAATCCTCCGTTGAGTTTCAAACCTTCACCGTTCGGGTCCATGAAGCCGAGCAAAGCTTCTATTTCCCCTTGTCAAAGAAACCAAAGTTTATTAGCTTTGATATCGGAAACAATACCCTAAAAACTGTTAGTTTGGAATATCCAGTTGCCGAACTAAAAGCTCAACTGCAATTGGATTCTGATCCGATTTCTCGAATTTTTGCAGCCGAAGCTTTAGCCAAAAAAGGTGGACTCGAATCCGTTAAAACCCTTTCTAAAGCCCTAAAAGAAGAACATTTTTGGGGAGTCCGAGTTGAAGTCGCCAAGCAACTGAATAAAATTAAACTCGATCAAGCATTTTCAGGGTTAATTGTTGGGTTAGAAGATCCTGAAGCTCGGGTGCGTCAAGCAGTTGTGAACGTATTAGCAAAAATTAAAATCCCTGAAAGCTTTGAAGCCCTTAAATCTATTCTAGAAAAGGGCGATGAGACTTACTCTGTTGAAGCCGCAGCCATTCGCGGAATTGGTGAAATGGTTGCTGGAAATCCTCACGAGGCTATCACCGAAGCGGAGGGAATTAAGCTATTAGAGGTTGTTTTGCAAGAACGGAAGAGTTGGAATGAGGTTTTGCGTTCAGCAGCGATTTCCGGTTTAAGTCGGATGAAAACCTCAGAATCTGCTTTAAATGTCATTTTGAAGTATACTGAGCCCACGATTCCTCAAGCTTTACGTTTGGCTGCAATTCGGGCGTTAGGAAGTATTTCTACAGGTCAAAACAACATCAATCTAGAACGCATTTTACAACGATTGCAAGAAATCGCTAGAGAAGATTTGTTCTTGACTCAAGTTGCGTCTGTTGGGGCTTTAGAACAGATGGAAACGCCAAAGGCTATTGCAGTTTTAAATGATTTAGCCGACCAAACTCTAGATGGACGAGTCAGGAGAAAAGCCGAAGAAGCGGTTCAGAAAGTGCAGAAAAATGTAGGATCTGATAAAGCACTCAAACAACTGCGAGAAGAACTCGATAAGGTTAAAAAAGATAACCAAGAGTTGAGAAGTCGCTTAGAAAGTTTAGAAGCCAAAACTCAAGCGAATTCTAAAGCCGCCTCTAATGGCAAAAATTAAGTTCAAATAACTGAGTTCAAATAACATTGTAGGGTGCGTGACTTGACGCACCTTATTTTTTTCTGGGGTTAAAGCGATGAAGCCTAATGAGCCAAATTCACTCTGCTTTAGCCTATTACTGGGATCATAAAGCAGAAATTGATGCAGATATCGAAAACCGACTTGAAGTTGTCAAACAACTCCAACAATCATCTAGGTGCGTCACTAACACACCCTACCCTAACTCCAACAATCATCTAGGTGCGTCACTGACACACCCTACCCTAACTCCAAAAATCATCTAGGTGCGTCACTGACACTGACACACCCTACCCTAACTGCTTGAGCTGACTGACAATCACTCAGGTTTAGCGTTAATAGGAGAATTAGGATTAAAAATCCAGATAGAATTTGCTGGGGTTTTATTTGCATTCTAACGCACCTCCAAACTATTGAGAATCTAACGATTGAGAATTGCAAGCTTTAACTTTGAGATAAGCGCTTTACCTCTGTTCCTCCTAACATCTGATGGGCTTCTGCTAAAAGAGTCGGTATTTTGTCTGCATAAGGGCTATTTACTAGGCATTGACTCAGATCAACTTGATCTAGATCCGCTGCATTATTTCCCGGAAACCAATGACCGCCATTTCCGAGTAGGTTATAACGCATTTTTCCATACTCAGTCATGTCATAGGCGATCGCTAAGTTTCGTAACCATAAAATCACCGGAATATTAATATTATTTGGGGTATCTTCTAAGGGAGGCAAACCCCTATTCCAGGAGGTGTACCACTCTTTCCCAACAGTATTAATCATCTCTTTTTCTAAGCGTTCTATAATTGCAGGCAAGACTTCATCATAGCGATAATAGAGTTCGAGGGCTTTTAAATGTTCGTCAAAATCACTCGGTTTAGATGCCCCCAAACTCAAAGTATGAACTTCGGGATGACTCAAACAAAATAAGTCATTAAACACCATTGGACTGAGAGGAGAACAGAGTTCAACTAATTTTTTCGGAGGATCATAAAGTTTTCCGCCTTTATCAGATGGACTAATAATAAAAACGCCCATATCATGGCGAGTTGCGGCTTCAATGGCAGGCCAATTGATCTGATTGATATAGTACCAATGCAGATTCACATAATCAAATTGATTTGTTTCGATGGTTTTTACAATCACATCTGTTGGCCCGTGTGTAGAGAAACCAATGAATCTAACTTTACCTTGTTCCTGATATTTTCGGGCTTGATCTAGACAACCGCCCGGCTTCATTGTCCACTCTAATCTTTCTAGGGTATTAATGCCGTGAATCCCTAATAAATCGATATAATCTAATTGTAAAAACCCTAAAGATTTATGAAATCTGTTGATAAAGTCTTGGGGGTTTTCAGTCGGAGAAACTTTTGTTTGAACAATCAGTTGTTCACGGGGAAGTTTCGGTAAAACTTTCCCTAACTGCATTTCTGAAGTTCCATATCCTCTCGCCGTTTCGATATGATTAATCCCACATTCTAGAGAACGGTGAATGGTTGCTTCGAGATTTTTTTGATTTTCAATGGGAATTTCATTGTCTGGAATATCTTTCCATTTATGTTGATATCGCATTCCCCCGCAGGAGAATACAGGCATCGGTAACTCTGTTCGTCCAAATCGTCTGTAATACATCATAAAAATGAAAAGATTCTCAACTCGGTTTCCCAGTTTATCTATATTATATTTTAATTAAAATTTATTCAGATTACAACATTAAGATGATCACAGAGACGTTCAAACCGAACGCCTCCTGATTCAATTTGGGAGTTTAGGAAATTTCGCGAACGAGGGGTTCTCCGTCTTTGATTTCTCCGACTAAGATAATGTCAGCGACTCCGACAAATAAACCATTTTCTAAAACACCGGGAATATTATTCAACGTTTTTTCTAATTCGGCGGGATTATCAATGGAGTCAAATTTAACATCAATCACCATATTGCCTTGATCGGTAATCACTGGCCCGGCTTTTTTAACTCCCATTCGCAGTGTGGGTTTTCCCCCTAATTTTTCTATTTTTTGCATCACGGGGGTAATCGCTAGAGGCATAACTTCAACCGGAAGTAAAAATGTTGAACCCAACTTATCAACCAATTTAGAACTATCGACAACAACAATAAATTGATCGGCTAAAGTATCGACTAATTTTTCACGAGTATGGGCGGCACCACCTCCTTTAATTAAGTTCTTATTTGGATCAACTTCATCGGCACCATCAATAGCAATATCCATGTGATCAATTTCATCTAAAGTTGTTAATGGAATTCCATATTGTTTGGCGAGTACAGAGGCTTGAAATGAAGTCGGAACGCCTTTTATATCTTTGATTTCTCCGCTTTGAAGCCGTTCTCCCAAATACTGAACCGTGTAGGCTGTGGTTGACCCTGTACCCAAACCGACAATGGAACCAGACTGGACGCGATCGGCTGCGGCTTTACCGACCTGCTGTTTCATTAACTTAACGGGATCTTGTTCGGTACTCATGTTTATTACTCCTCAATTTTTGGTTACTTTGGGACGATTGGCAATTAAAATTTTAATTACCTCTGTTTACTGTATCGCGTTCGGTGCATTCTAGAATAGTAGATCAGTTTAAATTGGCAGTTTGAAGGTGAAATCTTAAGGTGTTACCATTAAATCTATAAATCGTTTGCGATCTTACCAAGCTTTGGGAAATTTGTAAAATCTATTTCTTTGACAATTTTTTCAACAATATTATCTGTATTGTACCACAATGATTGAATTTAAGAAAATAGTGCCGAATTTAAGGAGTACAATGTGAATATTAAATCAGTTGAAACTTATTTAAAAAATGCAGTTCAGTTTCAGGAATCGGGAAACTTTGAACAGGCGATCGCTTCATATCAGCAAGCCATTCAAATTCTACCCGATCAACCAGAAATTCATCAAAAACTTGCAGTTACCTTTGTTTTAAATGGTCAACTTGAAGCGGGAATTAAAGCACTTCAAACCGCAATTAATCTTTCCCCTGATTTCGCGGAAGCTTATCTGATTATCGGAAATATTCTGCAACAACAAAATCAAATTGAATTGGCAATTTGGGCTTATACACAAGCTCTAGATCTCCAACCCGATTATACAGAAGCTCAGGCAAATTTGGGTAGTATATATTATCATCTAGAACGGTTTGAGGAAGCCATTCAATGTTATCAAAAAGCTCTTGGTTTTAATCCGAACGTTGCGGTTATTTATTGGATGCTTGGTAACGCATTTGATAAAATCGAACAATTTGAACAAGCGATTGCCTGTTATCAAAAATCAATCGAACTCCAACCCAATCATGTTAAATCCTATTTAAAGCTGGCGACTATTTTAGCAGAACAGGGTCAAGAAATACAAGCGGTTTCTTATTATGAAAAGGTTCTCAAGTTACAACCCAATTGTCAAGAAGCTGTTAATGCACTGCATCAATTAACTGAAATTTCCGGTTTAACCCGTTTAACCTTTGTTGCGGATCACGATCGCTTTGAAGAAGGCGGTGTCGATCTAGCAAGTCCTTCAATAGACGCAACAGAAACTCAGCATCCCTATCCAACAAACCCGCAAAAAACTGAAGAGATATTCGTTGAAAGTAGAGAAGAAATCAGTCAACTCGAACAAGAATTTACTCAACTCAAACCCTATCAATTCCAGGCGAAATCCTACATCAATCAAGGGAACTTTGAACAAGCGATCGCACTTTGTCAGCAAGCTTTAAAAATCCAACCTAAATTTTATCACGCTTATGTAACACTCGGCAATGCCCTTTACTTTCAAGGAAAACTTGAAGCTGCAATTCGCGCCTATTCTCAAGCCTTAAACCTTCATCCAAATTTCGCGGGAGTTTACGGAAGCAGAGGAACAATGTATGCTAAACTTGAGCAGATTGAACAAGCGATCGCCGATTATCAAAAAGCCTTAGAACTTCAACCTGATTTTGCAGTTGTACATTGGAATTTAGGAAAAATATTTCAACAACAAGGACAATTCGAGGAAACAATTAAAAGCTGGAAAAAAGCGTTAGACCTTCAACCCAACTTAAATGGTGCAAGATCGCATATTGAACTCGGAAATCTTCTCTCCTGTCAGAAAGAGTATACAGAAGCAATTTCATCTTATCAAAAAGCCTTAGAACTCCAACCCAATCAAGTCGAAGCCTATCTGGGTTTGGGAACTCTTTACTTGGAACAAAAACAATATGAAGCAGCAATTAAAAGCTTTAAAGCAGGAATAGATAAGCAACCTGATCATCAAGATTTATACCTGAATATGGGATTCGCGTTAGTGAAGTTAGATCGCAATGAAGAGGCTATTAATTGTTATCAAGAATTGCTAAAAATTCAACCCAATACCTCAGAAGCTTATGCAAGTTTAGGAAATATTTATGCCAATTCAGGTCAAGCTAAAGAAGCAGTTGAAAATTATGAACAAGCGATTAAAATCAAACCAGACTGGTCTGAAATTTACGGTCGGTTAGCCCATATTCAAAAGCAAAGATATCCTCAAGATGCGATTAAAAACCTAGAAAAAGCAATAGAACTGAATCCTGAATATATTGAAGCCCATCAACAACTCTGCGATCTTCTCAGTCATTCTACTAACTTGACAAAAGCGCGAAAAGCGGCTGATTACTATTGTCAAAAATGTGGTGAAAAAGCTCCTGTTTTATCTGCGATTGCCTATATTTTTGCTTATACTCAATCGGGTGATGCTCAAAAAGCCTTAAGTAAACTTGTCGAACTCGAAAACATTTGTCATCATAATATTAAAAATCTGACTCTCTTTGAAGTGAATCTCTTGTATGAGATTTTATTATTTATTGTTTCCCATGTTCGAGATTCATTAGTCGATAATGCAAATTTCTATAAAACCGTTGCGGCTGAATATTATCAAAGACGAGTGCTTCAGCCCTTGAATACTGTTGAACGGTCTACAAGTTTATCAACAAATATATCTCAAAATCAACTAAAAATTGGCTTCCTTTCCAAACATTTTCGCCGTCATTCTGTCGGGTGGTGTAGTCAAGCATTAATTCAAGAATTGTCTGCAATTACGCCTCATATTCATCTCTATGTAACTGGACAACTACAAACTGATGAAGTCACTCAAAAATTTGAACAAATTGCTGATAAATTTTACTGGCCAAAATCCTATCCAAATGGCTTTGCTTCTGCGGAGGAACTCGCAGGGGAAATATTACAAGATCAAATTGATATTTTAATTGATTTAGACTCTGTAACCGTTCCCGCAAATGTACAAATATTGAACTATTCACCCGCGCCTGTTTGTGTGACTTGGCTTGGTTTTGATGCGCCTTATATGACAGATAAACATTATTTTCTCTGTGACTGGAATACCCATCCCAAAGGACGAGAACAACATTATCGAGAAAAATTAATTCGTTTACCCGAAACCTCTGTCGCTATTTCGGGCTTACCTAGTCATCAAGTTGATCGGAATACTATCAGACAACAGTTAAAAATTGAGCCTGATAAATTAGTTTATTTATGTGTGGCACCTGGTCGAAAAACCAATATGGAAATGGTTCAAGCCCAAGTTAAAATCTTAAAAGCTGTACCTGAGAGTTTAATGATTCGCAAAGGTCAAGGCGATCATTTAATTATTCGAGAAATGTACCGCCAAGCCTGTGAAGAACAAGGCGTAGATTTTCAGCGAATCCTGTTTATTGGATTAACAAAAACGGAGGAAGAACACCGAGCGATTTATCAAGTGGTTGATGTTTTACTTGACTCCTATCCTTACAACGGCGGAACTCATAATTTAGAGGCATTGTGGTCAAATTTACCGATTTTAACTAGAGCAGGTGAACAGTATCTCTCTCGCATGGGTTATGCGTTTTTACAAGCCGTTAACTTAGAGACTGGAGTCGCTTGGAGTTGGGAAGAATACACCGAATTGGGGATAAAATTAGGAACAGATGTTAACTTAAGAACTCAAATTCGAGAACATTTAATTCGCTCTAAACAACCTGAAAATTTAGCTCCATTATGGAACCCGAAAGCCTTAGCCCAACAGATGTATAAAGCCTTTCAAGAACTTTATTCAAAATCTCATTAACTTAAATGCTCGTAGTTGGGCTTCAGCCCTCAATATCATACTATTTTTTCTGCGCTAAAGCGCAACTACGAACTTAAATGCTTGTAGTTGGGCTTCAGCCCTCAATATCATACTATTTTTTCTGCGCTAAAGCGCAACGACTAACTTATGTTGAAGCGCAACGACTAACGTTTAAACTAAACCTAAACGCATAATTACTTTTGTTTTGTCTGATAGATTTCCAATTAAACGCAGATAGGGTTCTGGTGAAATCTTAATCAATGTGGGAATTGCGACAATATTTTCCTCATGTAATCGTTCAGGTTGTTCATAAATATCGATGATTTCCAGGTGATGTTGCCCTGACAAATATTCATCACAAATTTTTTTGATATTCGCAAGCGCAATAGAAGATGGTAACGTTCTAGCCACATATAGCCGTAGATGATAATAGGCATCTTCGGGCTGTTCTAAGGTGTATTCCAATGTGTCTATATATTTGTCAGTTTGTTTTTCCTGCATCTATCTTGACCCGATTTTTCCCTCTCTATTTGATGATTTAAGTTTAACTTAACGATACAACTGCTGATGAATTAAACGACCTAAGATTTGCATGGCTTGTTCGAGTTCTTCTGACCAGGGAATTCCACAATTGAGACGGAAACAATTTTGATAACTTCCAGATACTGAAAACATCTTTCCGGGCGCAATACTAATTTGATGTTGTAGGGCTTGATGATAGAGAAGCATGGAGTCAAATTTTAAAGGTAATTCTACCCATAAAACATGGCCGCCTGTGGGCCGAGTGACTTTGGTTTCATTGGGAAAATATTCATAAATCGCCTGGGTTGTTCGTCTAATTTGTTCTTGATAAGCACGCCGCAATTGTCTCAAATGACGATCATAACCTCCATTGGCTAAAAACGCAGCAATCGTGAGTTGATTTGCCGTGGCTGTGGAAAAATTTGTGATCAATTTTAACTTTTCAACTTCGGTTTGATAACGACCCGGAACCGCCCAGCCTACGCGCAAACCGGGAGAAAGAGTTTTACTACAAGAGGCACAATATAACACTAAACCTTGGCGATCATAGGTTTTAATTGCTTTTGGCCGATCGCCTTCAAATCCTAAATCTCCATAAATATCATCTTCGATTAACGGAATCTCATATTTTTCTAAAATTTCGACTAACTGCTTTTTCTTCTCATCACTCATACAACTTCCCAAAGGATTACTAAAGTTAGAAACAACAGCAATAGCCGCAATATTCCCCTGTTCTAATGCCGTTTCTAGCTCTTCTAAAATTAATCCTTCTCGCGGATGAGTGGGCAGTTCTAAAGCTCGTAAATGTAGCGATTCTAAGATTTCTAATAAACCATAATAACAGGGTGACTCGATCGCCACCGTGTCTCCGGGTTGGGTCACAGCTCGCAGCGATAAATGCAGTGCTTCTGTGGTGCCATTCGTGATTAAAACCTGTTCAGGCGTGAGAGAACACCCCGCATCCATCAGGCGACGGGCGACTTCATGGCGGAGAGACTCACAACCGGGAAGGGGATGATAGGTATGACAAACTTCCGGATATTGACGGATCACCTGTCCCATCAAACGGTTGAGGGCCTTGATCGGAAACAGTTGCGGGTCAGCAACCGCAGCCCCCAGACGGATAATATGGGGATTTCCCAGCGCAACATTGATGTGAAGGGCGATAGACGCATCCACCTGATAAATGTGACGGGGAGGTTTGGACGGGTTCGGTTCATCCCGATAGGATAACAACGACGTTTGCTTGACAAAATAGCCCGACTGGGGACGCGCCCCAATGAAGCCCCGATCTTCAAGAAGGCGATAGGCTTCCAAGACGGTAGAAATACTGACGTTCATCTGTTTGTGCATTCGTCTCACTGAGGGAATGCGATCGCCGGGTTGCAGGGTTCCTTTTTCGATCAAGGACTGGACGCGATCAGCCACCTGTTCGTACAGGTTGGTACGATCTGATTTTTCCAGGGGTTTGAGGTTCATAACCATGAAGAGTGCGAGTCTGAAGATGCGGATCAATACAGTTATAACTGTTCTCTAGCATAACAGTTATTTCAAGTTTAAACTGTTATGGTTACAAATTCTTATAACTGCCTCTGTTCTGTTTCTGTGGAGTTTGAAACAATAAAAGAATCAAGGAAATGAGTTCAAGCCTCAAGTTTTATTAGAAAAATTGATCGGAAAAATTAATCGGATGTAGACTTCAGACTAGCTGCGGGGTAATTGCGATGAAAATTAATCAAAACTCTGTCTCTTTACACTCAGATGCTTGGGTTTCAGGTCGCCTTGAGTTCGAGGAAGGGTTGGCAGAAAAGTTAGTACATTTATCTTATCAAATGATTCAGTTTCTCACAACAGGTTCTGAACCCAAAATTTGGCAGACTCAAACGCAAGACGGAGAATATTTATGGCATATTTACAACCCCAAGACTGGAAAAACTGAAGATTTTATCTCGGAACAAGAGGTCCGAACCTGGATCGATCAACAGTATTATTCTTCGTGATTTCGACTTTCCTTAACTACACATAACTTTGAAAGCCCCCTAGCTATCTAAGAGACAAGGGAGCCATAAATTTAGGAAAAAAGAGATTTACAAAGCCATTTAATTCAAATTCAACTCATTTTAATTGAGAACAAGTTCGGATTTTGCTTCAGAAATCTCTGCAAACTTTTCCTCTAAACTTTCACGGGGACTCACCTCAACCACAACCGGAAAAGCAAACAAATCTGTTTCTGTAATTGCAGGTAATTTTTGACGATCTAGTCGCATCATTTCCAAACACTGGTTAATACCATTCACCGACTCGTTGTATGTCTCAATTTTTTGCTTCAACTCAATTTTTTGTTTCTCGTTAGCAGTCAATTGTTCAGCCGCTTCTTTATCCAACGTTTTCGCGAGATGTTCGCAGGCTTTGTCATGCTGTTGCAGAATATGAGTTGCTAAGGTTTGAGACGGTTCTAATAAGTGATGAATCAGCGTTTTATTCACCGTTGGGCGGAAAGTTCGGAGAATCGTTTCGCCAATTTTCGGGTCAAAATCAATCTTCAAAAGTTGACGAATTGCAGGTTCGGCTTGTACCATACTTTCGTAGTCATAACCCCGACAGGCTTCTTGCAAAACTTGACGCAATTGAAAGACAGAAACGGTTCCTTCTGAATAAAATTCTGGACGTTCTCGAATATAGCGATCGCATTCTGTTTTCGACTCATTAGTTAATGCTTGTTTCGCTAATTCACACCACCGTTCTAGATTCTGTTCAATTCCGTTATCATTTCCGAGTAAACGGTACAATTTGCTGTAATATTTTTCTTGACGAACTCGTTCTAAAAGTTGATAAAAGAAGTTATCAATCAACTCTTGAGACGCTTCAACCAAAACCTCTTCTAATTCATTGGCGAGGGAATAGAAAGCCTCGGCTAAAATCCCCATAATAGGAACAACAGCATTGCGTTTATGGCTGGCTTGGGCGCGTTTATGAGTTTCCCCGACAGAGAAGGTTGTAATTAACACGTCTAAGCGATTAATCATGCGTCGCTGTAGCTTTTTGAAATCTTCCTCAAAGGCTAAGTTTTCATCACTCGCAACAACAAGATTTAACTCTTTTTCGATATGTTGACAAAACTCATCTCCGATTTGTTTGAGATCGGTATTCAGTTGGCGTAACTTGTGTTCTTTGAGTGCATCAACTTCACGAGGTTGGCTGTCTAATTCGCGCCATTTTTTTAGATAAGATTCCCGTAAGCTAATACAAACAGGTTGTAAATCGTTAGCGAGAACTGAGAACAGTTGAGGGCGTTTTTCTTCAACTAAATAGCGAGTCATCGCCTCCCGAAATTCCTCAACGCCGCTATCTTTAATTAAATGTTCGAGAACCGAATTTCCTAAAGCATTGAGAATAGCAGTATATTTAGCATTGGGGCGATCTGCACTTAGAACTTCTGTCGGAATCTGGAATTTACTTGACGGTAAACGACCTGAAATTAAACAGTAACGGTTAAATTCATTAACAAATTGAGGCGTATTTTCAAACCCATTTTCACTGTGAACACTCTCAACAAAAATCGAATCTAATCCCCAACGATCTGATTGATAAGTATGCTGCTGAACTAAATTGCTATAAAATCCAAGTAATCCGCTAGTTTTGTAAATGCGAGTTGTATCTCGAAATTGAGTTTTGATGTGATACTCTAACTGGGAACGCAACTGATCGTCAAACCAAGTCGAGTCGATGTAGTTAAAGACATAAAAGACGCGATCGCGAATGGCTGAACTGCCTTGAATTTTCTCTAAAAGTTCAGTTTCTTCGGTCGCGAGTTCTCCTGTTGAAGCAGTTCGCAGAACAAAAACAACCGCAGAAGTATCAGGGTTTGCGATTTTATCATAAGCAATTTGAGCATCTTTTTTAACAGGTGCATCAATCCCTGGCGTGTCGATAATAACGTTACCATCTTTGAGTAAGGAATGATGACAGAAATATTCAATCCGCTTGAGAACTGCACTATTTTTGCTACGACGAGCATATTGAGCAGCTTCATCAATATTAGAAGCATTAAAATGCTCCATTGAATAGGTCGCATTGTTTAAGGTCTGAATGCGATCGCGGTTGGCTTCAAATCCTTCTAATAATAAGTTTAATGCTTTCGCTTGTTTTGCACGTTCTGAACGAGCTTCGCCGCCTTCTTGTTCTAAAATAGCTTGGGTTTGCTTTTGCAAATGCTGAACAGTATCGGCTTTATTAATATTTCCAACTAAAGGTAAAACTAAGAGTTCACACAGGGCTTGAACCTGTTCTCGAATTTCAGCTTCACTCAAAAAGGTTAAAACAACTCGTTCTTGATCGGCTTCTGCATACCGAATATAACATTCTGTTCCGGTGGCGTGTCCTTGGGCGCTATAAAGGAGTTTTCGTCCCAACAAAGCGTTAATTAACATGGACTTCCCTGCACTGAAAGCCCCCGCAAAGACAATTTCAAAGGTCGGAGAAATGACTTTATCGAGGGCGGCGCGAACTTCACTGACATCCTGTTGTCGGAGTGTGGGTTCACTGTGTTGGAGTTGAAGTAGACTGTCCACCTGTTCTTGTAGGTGTTGACATTGCGGTATAACCTGATTCATAACACAACCTCCAATTGGGGTGATTTTAGTCAATTTTCTGTGGGTGATTGCTGCTGAGGAGAGCCACCTGTAGAATATTGTCATCTGGAAAGGGGGAAATGAGAACCGTATTTTCCGGAGTTTGTGATGTGTTGCTCAATACTTAAAATTAGTTATAATCTCCGTAAAAATCATTAAATGGACGATGCAAGCGGAGAAAGCAGGTTTTTCCTCTATTTTCAATGGGAAAGTGCTTAATTTTTGTCTAAAATCAGGTGAATGTATATTTTCTGGTAGAATAAGGCGAGTCAAATCAATAAAAGCATGATTGGTATGTTGGTATCTTTAGCGTCTAGAATTTTATGTAATTATGGTTGAACCCAAAGACGAAAAATTAACCCGTTCTCTGAATCAACTGATTGAAGAGCATGGTATTAAATCGGTGCTTCAAGGATTAGCTTCTCATTGTCAGAAGGAAGCTGAATTTCTGAAAAAAGACCGCAGTACAGATTTAGCTGAAAATTGGCAAAAAGCGGGAGAATCTTTACAGAGTGTTGTTGATTCTTGGGGCTTGTAGTTTTCTGATGATTAAATTAAATCTATGAATAGTGAAAATTTAGCGAAATATATAGAAGCAACTGAAGGGATTTCTAAACCTTGGTTACTTGTCCAACTTCGTTTACAGAAACTTCAAGAACGTCGTTCGCAGCTTGACTCTGAAGCTTATCAACAGGAGTTGACAGAGATTTACCAAGACTTGATGAACTTGGGAGAATGGTGGGTTGGGATTGAAGAGGAAGTATTTGGGACAGATTGAGAATGAAGTCGTGTTGAATTTATTTAGTATAAATTTAATTGATTTGTTGTTTTTTTATGGATTAGCTCACAAATTTTGAGGATTCAAACTTGAGTATTCAAGCCTCTCTTAAAAATGAGATTTTCACATCCAAGTTACCGAGCAATTGAGACACTGAGAGATAAATTTTGTGTTTAAGATGACCCTAAGTGTTGTCTCTAGTCTCCAAAGCCAGTAGATTGGCAGCGAAACACTCAGCGAACAGAGCAGGATAAAGCACATTCAGAGTCACGCTTTTTTTGGAGTTTTTCCCGTGACTCTTGCCTAATGTTACCTGCCATAGCCGCAAGCTGCAAGTCAACAAAAGCGTTCATCTCATCAACTCCATAGTGAGTTGTTTGCAGTAATTGTCGTAGTCTATTTTCGGCTTCAATGCTCAAATACCCTGTGGTTAAAGCTTGGTTAACAACTTCGTGAATGCCCATCGTAAGAGTCTCCTCATGCACAATCTCTGGATTAGTCTTGTCCGAATCTTTCACTCTATAGGTCTGTTAGAGGAAAACATCGGCTCTATGATGTCAATAGGATCGACTTTGGGTGTTTATGCAAGTTTGACTCCTAATTTATTGGGGAAAATTTTGTGATTATGATCACACCCGGAAATGGCTCAACTTTGTGTATCAATGCAGGTATGACTCCTAATTTATTGGGGAAAATTTTGTGATTATGATCACACTTGGAAATGGCTCAACTTTGTGTATCAATGCAAGTATGATTCCTTGCTTATTGGACCAAATTTTGTGATTATGATCACACCCTCAAGCTTGAATAGAATTGAAGTACATAACTTATGGAATCTACACACCAAACCTTACAACAACAACTTGCTTCTCTATCGAAACGTCACGAAAACTTAGGATCTCGTCTTGTGGAAGCCGCTCAAGAACTCCAACAAACGGGTATCCCTGTTCCCGAAACATTATTAGAGGACTTGGTTAAATATCATCGAGATTTTAATCACTTACACAAAGAGGTTATGACTGAAGGAGAATCCCTTTCTCAAGCACATATTTCACTGTTAGATTTGGAGAAGCAACTCAGAGATCGGATGCAACCTCCTAATTCTAAAAACCAGCTTCAGAAAGCCCTTAGCCTACTAGAGCGTGTTTTGAGTCTGACTCATAAAGATATCGCAATATTTGAACCGCTAGACAGCCTCAAACAAACAGCCACTCAACTGCGCTCTCAGCTCAATAATTCCACAATGGAGTTATCTACAGAAGCAGAAGCCCTAATTTCGGGAGTTCATCCGTTATCTGCGGTCATGACTTTGGTTGAAACGCCAGAAGGTTTAGATGATCAACAGTGGGTAATTCTGGAAGAAAAAGTGTCTGCAACCTTTGGTAAATCCTTGGCTGTGGCGATTTCTCGTGGAAAAATTGAGTTATCTGGAGTATCGACGGAGTCTAGTTCGACTCCAACACCTGCAACAAATCCAGATATTGTTATTTTAGGTACACCGACTTCAACAGCACCTCAAGATGTGATCATTGTTCCCAGCGTGGAAATTCCTAAAACCCCTCCAACCATTGATGGGACGAATATTATTTTTGGAAATGCTCCGCTTGCGGGAAAATCAACTCCAGTTTCATCGGATATCGGGAGTATTGGGTTACAGGTTGGTGTAACGATTCGTAGACTGGGCGATCGCGAATATGGACCAAAGGAGTATGCTGGAACACGGGGTCAAGGTCTTCCCCTAGAAGCCTTTCAAATTAGCCTTATTCCTCCTGTTCCCGGCTTAAGTTTACGTTACCAAGCCCATATCTCGGAAGTCGGAGATACAACAACGTTCTCTGAAGGACAGCAAATTGGAGAACCGGGTAAAAATCGACAAATTGAAGGGTTTGCGATCGAGTTAACCGGGCCACAAGCCTCAAACTATGAGATCTTCTACACCGCTCATGTTCAAAATGTAGGGGATGTTCCAGTCTGTTCTAATGGAGAATTTTGTGGAACCCGTGCGAGGGGACTACGTGTTGAGGGAATGCAAGTTTGGATAGAAGCCAAAGCTTAATTGCTTCCCTCAATCATAGGTAGTAGATCAAAAACTGATCATGTTGGGTTTCCTCCCCTCAACCCAACCGACTTAACTGTTAACTGTTAAACTCCAATCGGTAAGATTAAGCCTTCTCGCGCCATAATTGCTTTTGGGAAAACCGCTTGTACCTCTTGTTCGATCTGATCTAAATAATCATCGCTGTGGGTAGGATCGTGGTGAAAAATCACGACTCGCTTCACCCCAGCGGCTTTTGCCATTTTTACAGCTTCTTGCCAAGTCGAATGTCCCCAACCTATCTTGGGAGATTTAGGGTTGTGATATTCTTCGTCAGTATACATGGCATCGTAGATCAAAACATCTGCATCTTTGGAAAGGTTCAAGACATTTTCATCGATGCCATCGGGTAAATGTTCAGTATCAGAACAGTAAACCACACTTCTGCCATTCCAGGTGATTCGATACCCCATTGCAGTGTTCGGGTGATTTAGCGATCCAGTTTCAATCTTAATATCATCCAGCATCATCGAGTCCCCGGCTTTGATCTCATAAAATCTCAAATCGGCTTGTAATCCTTTTAAGGGGACTGGAGTATTGGGGTGGAGAACTCGATCAATGAAATGCTGTTTCATCGACTCTCCCTCTGGAGGGATAGCCCCATAGATATGAAAACAGTTACCAGACAAAAACGCAGGAGTAAATAGAGGAAAGCCTTGAATATGATCCCAATGGTAGTGAGTAAAGAACATATAGGCTTCAATCGGCATCTCTGCCATCATGGCATCACCCAACATTCGCAAGCCTGTACCTCCGTCAAAGATGAGCCGTTTACCTGCTACTCGCATCTCTAAACAGGAGGTATTTCCCCCATACCGAATCGTACTTTCTCCTGGTGTCGGAATACTACCTCGCACTCCCCAAAACTGAACCACAAAATCGTCGAGGTTTAAAGAAGAGATGGAAGGATTTGGGCTATCTAAAGAAGTTACCATAGCAAGCACTGGATTGGTTTCCATGTTATCAGTCTTCAGGCTTTAAAGTTCCACATTGTCCTTGATGACGTAACAAATGATCACATAATATAAGTGCAACCATTGCTTCTACCATCGGGACCGCTCTCGGCAGAACACAGGGATCATGTCTTCCCTTCGCTGCCAATATTGTTTCTTCTCCCTCACGAGTCACAGTGCGCTGTTCTTTGCGAATTGTCGCCGTTGGCTTAAATGCAACCCGTAGGATAATATTCTCTCCGTTAGAGATGCCCCCTTGAATTCCTCCCGAACGATTACTGACTGTACGAATCGTTCCCTGTTCATCGGTGTAAAATTCATCATTATGTTCACTCCCGGTTAAAACAGTGCCTGCAAAACCCGAACCGATTTCAAATCCTTTGGTTGCAGGTAGAGACATTACGCCTTTGGCGATATCTGCCTCTAGTTTATCAAATACAGGAGAACCCAACCCTTTCGGCACATTTCTTGCCACACATTCAACAACGCCTCCAATCGAATCTCCTTGATCCCTGACCTTTTCAATCAGTTCTATCATCTTTTGGGCGCATTCACTGTCGGGACAACGGACAATATTGCTCTCAACTTCCTCTAAACTAACAGTCTGGGAATCAACCACTCCCTCTAAATCTTTAATGCGCTTCACGTAGCCAATAATTTCTACGCCTGCAACTTGTTTTAAAACTTTTTTTGCGATCGCGCCTGCGGCGACACGGCCAATGGTTTCTCTGGCGGATGAACGTCCTCCTCCTTGCCAATTGCGAATTCCATATTTAGCATCGTAGGTGGCATCGGCATGAGAAGGGCGATAGGATGCCTCCATTTCACTGTAGTCTTGAGGGCGAGTATCTTTATTTCGCACTAAGACAGTGATGGGTGTTCCGAGGGTTTTTCCCTGAAAGACTCCACTGATAATTTCACAGGTATCGGTTTCTTTGCGAGGTGTTGTGATTTTACTTTGTCCGGGACGACGGCGGTCTAGTTCGGTTTGAATTTCAGCAGTGTCGATCGCTAATTTCGGTGGACACCCATCAATAACAACACCGACTCCGCCTCCATGAGATTCACCAAAGGTCGTGATCCGAAATAAATGCCCGAAGCTATTCCCCATGATTAATAGATGATGGTTGAGACAACTGTTCCCCTTAATGATCCTAGCAAACCTTGGTGTTTTGACCAAAAACTTGTAGTGCTGGTGCGTGAGTTTTGAGTCTGGGGTATCAGCGAAGCATCAAAGGAGACTGACTCCTCATCTTTCGGTGATACCCTCAAGCCCATTTTAATCTTCGTGATCTTCAAACGGATCGCCCAATTCCTTGGCAGGAGGCCCAAAAGCCGTGTAGACAGCATAAGCTGTGATCGCAACAAAGATTGCACCAATTGAAATGTTAAGAGCTATTGCAGGTTCCATAGGATTATTTTAATCTGACACTCATCCTTCTATAATATTACGAAACATTAAAATATGTAGTCGATTTAGATCAACAGGTAACTTATGGCACAACGAACTTGGTTAGGCGATATCTTACGCCCTTTAAATGCGGAATACGGAAAAGTAGCTCCGGGTTGGGGTACAACCCCTCTGATGGCTGTTTTCATTGGGTTGTTTTTTGTATTTCTGTTAATCATCTTACAAATTTACAACTCCTCATTGATCCTGGAGAACATTGATGTAGACTGGGCAAGCCTGACTCGTTAAGGTTAATGTTGGGCGTAGGAGTTTTGGGGAGAGCGGCTCAATCGCTGTGTTCATGCAAGTTAACACAGTTCTCATAATTAACGGTTTTGAGACTGAGATTCCCTCGCCTATGCCTAACGAATGATTTTTCCGATGATTTTTCCGAAATTATTGTCAAGGTAGACTGTTCAGGATTCTGATTCGGATCTGCCGATGTCTCTAAGGGAATTGGAAATGAGCAATCAGAAATCGTAAATTCCTCTGTCCTAACAGATTGGCTGAGTGCTATATAATAATTGGTTAAAGTGCGATCAAAGAGGGTATTGTGAATATATTTGGAATCGGTTTGCCAGAAATGGCAGTAATTCTTGTGATTGCTTTATTGGTTTTCGGGCCGAAAAAATTACCGGAAGTGGGTCGAAGTCTCGGAAAAGCCATTCGTGGATTTCAAGAAGCTTCACGGGAATTTGAAGATGAGTTTAAACGAGAAGCACGACAGTTAGAGGAAGCGGAAAAAGCAAGTAAGGTTAAACCGGAAAAGCTTGCAACTGCTACTTCTACAGAGGAAGGAACAGATGCGTGAGTCAAGGTCTTGAGATTAATATTAAAAATCAATGCAACCAAATTTAAGGGAGAGCAGAATAAGTTTCTCCCTATTTTAATGAGTGACCCATCAAACATTACCTATTCCATCCCCAAAATTATTATCCATTACCCTAAACTAATACATTAACTCATTCATCAACCATGACGGAGGCTGCTTCTCAACCTTTAATTATCCCCCAACTCATTGTAGGGTTAGGAAATCCCGAACCTAAATATGATCGCACTCGACACAATATTGGTTTTGCTGCGATCGATATGTTATCAGAAACTTGGCGAATTCCCCTTTCCGAAAATCGCAAATTCAAAGGACAATTTGGAGAAGGAATCTGGAGAGGAAGTGATAAGCAACGACTCCTCAAACCCACCACCTACATGAACCGTTCTGGAGTTGCAATTCAAGCTGTTGTCAATTGGTACAAACTTCCACCCGAATCCGTCTTAGTGATTTATGATGACATGGATTTACCGATGGGGCGGTTGCGATTGCGACTTTCCGGTTCTGCGGGGGGCCATAATGGGATGAAATCAACTATTTCCCATTTAGGGACTCAAAACTTTCCTCGTTTGCGAATTGGTATTGGGAAGCCCAAAGGTTCAACATCCAGTCAAACTGGAGAAACCATCTCTCATGTCCTGGGAAAATTTTCCCCGACAGAAACTCAGGTTGTAGAGAAAGTGCTTAAACTGGTGGTAGAGGCCGTAGAATTCAGTCTCAAGCAAGGGGTTGAAAAAGCTATGAGTCTCTACAATAGTCGCAGTATTGCCGAATAAATAGCGTGAGTTCTAGAGGTTTACCAGAGACAACAGCCTACCTTCGGGTGACACGCCAGTCTTGGCCCCAAGGCATCTTAGAAGGAGAAGTCAGTGCAGGAGAGTTTGAGTGGCGGTTTCAATGGCGGTTCAGATGCAATAAAACCCTCATTATTCAGCCCTCTCAGGGTCGTGCTTTAATTCACGAACCTCTAGGTCGTTTTCTCGAAAAATGGGATTATAAACTCGAACCGGGCGGAGATTATTCGTTTACAATTCGAGCGAAGTTTTGAGCTTAAATTCATTTTGATTCATTCAAGCTCGGTTAACAATTGATCAGCTAATCGCTTTTGGAGTTCTCCATAGCCTGTCCAAGACTTGCGAAACCTTACAGCTATTTTTTGTTAATTTCTGAACTCGATAAAGTTCCTGTCAAAACCCACTTTCTGACCATAAATCCCAGAAAAGTGCCGAAGAAAAAGACAATCCAAAATAAAGCGGGCGATCCAGTTTCGAGTCCCGACGGTAAGTTCATCCCAAATACACAAGAAATAGCGGTTAATGGAAAGAAAATTGCCGCCAATAGATTAAGTCGATGGGCTGTTCGCACAGATTCTAGGTTGAGTTTAGCTTGTTCTTCAGACTGTTTGGCGATCGCAAATTCTAGAGCATTTTTTGTATTTTGATACAGTAAATCTAAGGTTCTTTCTGTCTCATAGGCAGCATCTCGTAAGTCAATTAAATCTCGATCTGTAGGAATGGCTTCTCGCGCTGCTTGTAAAGTTCGATGTAAGTTTTGAGTCGCTAACTGTAAAGGGGCTATGTTTTCTAAGATCTCAAAATAATCTTTAGAAGTTTTGGCTTGAAAGTATTGTTGAGTTAAATCTTCTTCAGCTAAACTATAGGCTTTAATATGTTTCAATAATAGCTGAAACCCAACCCCACCTTGACTGGCTTCCCAACGTCCATCAGGTCGCCGCCAAAAAAAAGCCGCTTCTCGTTGACGGCTACCCAGTTGAGGTGCCTTATGCAAAACTAAAAGTAAATGACCATCAGCCACCATCGCTCGTTGCTTTCCGGCACTCTTTTGGCCAAATCGATGACGAATCTGATCAGGAACAGCCCAAGTTGGTGGGAGTTTCATAGTTATTCCTTGATGCCTGGAAATCCTATTTTTAATTTTAACAATAAATAGGAAGGAAATTGTAGCTAAGAATGTGCAACTTTGTTCAAGATGCGGAATTGAGGCTGTAATTTAGTGGCTAACTCCTGTTCTACAATTTCTACATTACGATACAGCTCTCTAACAATTTCCCGTCCCTTTGCAGTTCCTCTCAAATAATTAAGAGCGTCTCGAATATAAGGAAGCACAATGTTGTGGAAAAAATCAGGGTATCCTCCTCGTAAATCTTGGGGATTGCGATACCCTAGACGTTGATGAGTACCCGTTTCTTCAAATTCACGAAATAACCTTCCCATTTTAGTTAAGTAATTAGGATCAGCCAACTGACCAATTAAATCTGCGGCTCGCACCAAACCTGCGAAACTTAAAGTATCTTGATATTCTTTTCTAGAAGGTATTGGAAAACGAGTGAATTCAATATTGTGCTGAATTATTGGTATATCCAGATCAATGTTGGTAATATTACTCAAGGTTTCCGCAACAAATAATTTACCGCGATCGACGTGATAGGGAGTTAGGCTAGCATCAGTCGTTTCTGGAGATAAATGGAGAGTTTCCCGATTAATACCGATCGCAAAGTATTCGTCTTCAAGGCGATCCGCTCGGCAAATCCCCTTCAGGTAGCCGATATCGTGACATAATAAAGATAGGATAGTGTTACACCAATCTTGATGAGAAACATGACCTTCGTTGAAATGTTTGCCTCGAAGGATTTCGAGTCCCGTCAGGGTAACTAAAACCGTATGTTCGAGATCGTGATAGGGTGCATCAGTTTGGGCGATTGCTGACAACACATCATAAGTAATGGAGCTAATGTTATTCATTAACTCTAATTTTAAGTTGCCATAAAAGTCAATATAACTGTTTTGAAGCTGTTGGATGCAGGTTTTGATAAGGGTTGGTGTGCAAAGATGAGGCATGGGTAATTCTCCTGATCAACTCGACTATAAAATCAATTAATGATTGGGGTTAATTGATTAATGTTTCTGTGCTCTATTTACAGTTTATAAAATGTGAATTGCTTTGAAAACCAGAAAAACTCAGAACTTTTTATCCATATTTTTACTCAGGATAATCTCTGAAATCACTGATCCTCTTCAAGTTTATTTTCAACCTCATAAATCCTCATAAATACTCAGAATTTTCTAGTTTGTGATTTTGATCACAATTCATAAGAGAATTTCATCTAGAATGATTAACAAAAATAGATATCAATCATTTCTCTAAGAGAACTCAGTATGATTTCCCCTTAAATTCCCTTCAACCCATTTCTAAGAATCATGGACGCTCAAGCATCACTCAACCATATCGATGATTTAATGGTTGCAAAATTTGGCAAACCTTTGAATGATTTAGAACGAGAAGTTTTTATTGGATCGTGGCAAGGTAAAACCTATAAGGAGATTCATCCCTATAGTTCAGATTATATTGAAAGAACGGTTGGTTATCAACTGTGGCAGAAAATTTCTACAGTTGTAAACGAAAAAGTCACAAAAAAAAATTTTAAAGGAGTTTTAGAAAGATCTCTCAAAAATCAGACTTTTCAAACTATTTTAATCAGTTACCAAGATCAAGATCCTGATGCAACTTTAGCCACTCAAATTGAAAACTCAATGCTGTCTCATGGACACCAAGTTTTTTTAACACCTGTCGGGATTCATCAACCTACTTTTGTGAAAAAAAACACAGATTGGCTGTCTAAAATTGATAGTCAATTGCAGCGGTGTGACTATTTTATAATTTTACTTTCTCCTCAAGCAACAGTCAGTGAAATTGTTCTAGAAAAACTCAAACAAACCAAAGATATACAAAATCTTCGCAACAGTCAAAAACCGATTATTTTACCAATTCGAGTCAACTGTCCGGCTTATTTACCCTTCAACCATGACTTGCGAAGCTATTTACTTGGAACCTGTCAACGAGAATGGAAATCTGACACCGATACCATTGTCATTATTGAGGAAATCAAGAGATTTTTAGCGGAAAATATTGATTGGGAAAACCACAATAATTTGATTCCCAGTTGGGAAGCATGGAAAACCGTAGGAATAGAGGAATGGGAGCGAGAAATTAGTTTAGCTTCAAATCAAAACATAGATTTATATCCTCTACCCGTCGCTGAACCCGAACTGCCTCAAGGTCAGGTGCGTTTAGCTTCCGCCTTTTATATTAAACGCGATCCTTTTGAAGAACAATGCTATAGAGAAATTGCCTCTCCGGGTGCATTAATTCGGATTAAAGCTCCTCGACAAATGGGTAAAACCTCTTTGATGGCTCGCATACTTTATCAGGCAAAAGAACAAGGTTTTGATACTGTTCCATTAAGTTTTCAGCACGCAGATCAAGGTGTCTTCACGAACTTAGAGCAACTGTTACGCTGGTTTTGTCTACGGATTTCTCGTAAATTACGTTTACCCTATAAAGTTGATGATTATTGGGCGGATATGTTTGGCAGTAAAGATAACTGTACCGCTTTTTTTGAAGATTGTATCCTACCGGAAATAGAAACGCCCTTGGTATTAGGTTTAGATGAAGTTGATCGTGTTTTTCAGCATCCAAATATTGCTGATGACTTTTTTAGTTTGCTCAGAGCTTGGTATGAAGAAGCCAGTTATGGGAGTGAAGATAGTAATCTCTGGGAAAAACTCCGTTTAGTGATTGTTCATTCCACAGAAGTTTATATTCCTTTAGATATTAACCAATCTCCATTTAACGTTGGATTACCTATCGAACTCACTGAATTCACACCAAAACAAGTTGCAGATTTAGCCCATCGACATGGATTGAATTGGCAAGAAGAACAAATCCAAAAATTAATGAAAATTGTTGGAGGTCATCCCTATTTAGTAAGAGTCTCTATGTATCATATCGTTCAAGGAAATTTGACCCTAGAAAATCTTGTTAAAAATGCTGCAACTGAAGCCGGAATTTACGGCGATCATTTACGCCGACATTTATGGAACCTACAAAAATATCCAGAGCTTTTAAACGCATTTAATCAAGTCGTAACTCAGAAAGGACCTGTAGAATTAAAGTCAGTGCTTGCCTTCAAATTACATAGTATGGGATTAGTTAACTTACAAGGAGATTATGTCACGCCGAGATGTGATTTATATCGCCACTATTTTACCCGTCGATTTACACTAGAACCTTTAGAATTTCAATAGTTAAAATTCCTAATAAAAAGACTTTTTCAGCCTTTCTTGCTTTGCAACTAATCTCCTACCATCTTATTTTTTATGTCATCTACTCTTAGCTCCAAAATCAACCCAAGCTATAGCTACAAAGTTGGGGGACATTTACATTTTAATGCTCCCAGTTATGTTGTTCGACAAGCTGATCGAGAACTTTATGAAGCCTTGAAAGCCAGAGAATTTTGCTATGTTCTTAATGCTCGACAGATGGGAAAAACCAGTCTCAGAGTTCGGACAATGCACCGTTTACAAGCAGAAGGATTTGCCTGTGCCGCAATTGATCTCACTAAAATTGGATCTTTGGATATTACGCCGGATCAATGGTATGCCGGAATTATGCGACAGCTTGTTCGCAGTTTTAAACTATCCATTCGTCTGCAACCTTGGTTAGCTGATCGCAACTATCTTCCACCCTTAAATCGTTTAAGTGAGTTTATTGAAGATATTTTACTTGAATCTGTTCATCAGCCGATTATCATTTTTGTTGATGAAATTGACAGTATTCTCAGTTTAAACTTTTGTGCTGATGATTTTTTTGCTTTTATTCGGAACTTTGAAGGCTATCACTCCATGGCATTTGCTTTACTAGGAGTGGCTACCCCTTCAGATTTAATTCAAGAAAAAACCTGTACTCCATTTGATGTCGGTCGAGCCATAGAATTACATGGATTTCAGTATAGTGAGGTTCAACCTTTAATTCAAGGATTAATTGATAAAGTTAGTGATCCGGAATTAGTGATGCAAGCTATTCTAAACTGGACGGGCGGACAACCTTTTCTGACACAAAAGCTCTGTAATTTTATCCATAACCAGTTTCAAGAACATTCACAAAAAATTGAGATAAAAGCTATAAAAATTGAAGATTGGATTCGTGATCTTGTGCAAACAAAACTGATTAATAACTGGGAGGCTTTAGACGAACCGCCGCACCTTAAAACTATTCGCGATCGTTTACTGCGACCCGATGGAAAAATGAATCGGCGCTTAGATCTGTATAAAAATATTTTGCAACAAAAAACAATTCTATCAGATTATAGCCCACAACAAATGGATTTACGACTCTCTGGATTAGTGGTTAAAAAAAATAACTCTCTACAAGTTTATAATGCCATATATGGAGCTGTATTTAACTTAGAATGGCTGAACAAAGTTATCCCACAGCCACCCGATCTTAAGAAAGTGATTGCCGAACAAGAAAATAAGTTACTTGTTTTATTGCAAACTATGAGTGAAAAAGGGTTTGATGATATTCTTAATGAAATTCTGAGTCCGATTGTACTCAAACTGATTACAATTATGAGTGTTGATCGAGTGGCAGTCTATTTAATTGATTGTGAAAAGAATGAAATTTGGATTATCAACGCTAAAACCACAGGTGGTCAAGCCACAAAAATCCAAATCTTTGATAATAGTTTTTCAGAAAATAAGATTGCCGGACGAGTCACAATTTTTAGACAGCCTCTCTATTTACATTTAGAACGTTCTGAAGATTGGTATTCTGTCATTGCTCAACAGCAAAATCAATGGACAAGTTATAAAATTTACAATCAACTGACAACACCCTTATCAAAAGAACCCAAAAATATTTGTGCATTTGTACAATTGAATAATAAATTAAAACAGCCCAATAATCCCGCGTTACCCTTTCCGGATCAGATCGATTCGCAAGGATTTAACACCTTAGAAAAAGATCATCAATTTTTTAACTGTATCCCCGATCTCCAACGCCTCTTAGAACGCTGTTGTGATAGTTATAAACTTGCTCAAAAATTTAAAGTCTCGGAAGCACTGTCAGAAGCAACTCGTTCAGTTTCATATAGTAGCTTAGATACAGAAGAAATCATTCAGCGGGTTATGGATGCGGCGAAAAAACTGATGAATGCTGACCGCAGTACGCTCTGGTTATTCGATTCTGAAACGAATGAACTTTGGACAAAAATCCCCTTTGAAGATGGTTCAGTCAAAGAACTGCGAATTCAAGTCGGACAAGGTTTTGCTGGACAAGTTGCCCAAACTGGAAAAACATTAAATATTCCCTTTGATCTTTACGATCATCCTGACTCGGAAACTGCTAAAAAAACAGATCAGAAAACTGGATATCGCACCTGTAGTTTACTGTGTATGCCTGTTCACAGTCCCCAGGGAGAATTATTAGGTGTAACTCAACTGATTAATCGCCACAAACCGGGTCAATACCCAGAATATAATCCCAACACCTGGCCAGAAGCTCCAGAATGTTTTGAAGCGAGTTTTGATAGAAATAGTCAAAAATACATGAAAATTTTTAACTCTCAGGTCGGAGTGGCGTTAGAAAATGCTCGTCAATTTCAAGAAATGAAAGAGCAGGCGGAAAATAGTCCTCAAAGTATTGTGAGTCAAACGCTAGCAATGCTAAATCAAGTTATGGATGGTCAGGGGTTTGATGAAATTTTAGATGCAACTTTGCGGTCAATTACGCTGAAAACGGGTAAATCTTTAAATGCCGATCGAACAACCATCTTTTTGTTAGATGAAGAGCAAAATGAATTTTGGTCAATTGTGGCAGAAAGTGAGGAAAATCGATCCTTACAAATTCGAGTACCTGCAAATAAAGGAATTGTGGGTGAAGTGGCAGCGACTAAAACAGTAATTAATATTCCCTATGATTTTTATGATGATCCTCGTTCAAAAACCGCCAAAGATCAAGATAAAAAGAATGGCTATCGCACGTATTCAATGTTAGCACTTCCTCTGGTTAATGAATTTGGAGATTTAGTCGCTGTTGTGCAGTCAATTAATAAGTTAAAGCCAGATCATCAAAAAACAGACAGCCTTTTTGAAAAGATTGATATTCAGGGTTTTACGGATGAAGATGAACAACAATTTACAGCAAATGCTGCTTTAATTCGGATGATTTTAGAAAGCTTCTGTTCTTTCCATAAAACCGCTCAAGGACGACGAGTTGCTGCTGCACTCATGGCTGCTACTCGTTCAATTCAAAGTAGTAGTTTAGAGAAGGATGAGATTATTAAACGGGTCATGGATGCTGCCAAAAATTTAATGAATGCTGATCGCAGTACATTGTGGTTAATTGATCAAGATCAACCGGATGAATTGTGGACAAAAGTAACGTTTGATGATGGTTCGGAACGAGAACTGCGGATTAAAGTTGGACAAGGCTATGCTGGAAAAGTTGCTCAAATGGGAATTCCGTTGAATATTCCGTTTGATTTGTATGATTATCCAGACTCAGAAACAGCGAAGAAAACGGATGAAAAAACAGGATATCGGACTTGTAGTTTGTTATGTATGCCTGTTTTTAATCCGGATGGTGATCTAATTGGGATCACACAATTAGTTAATAAAAATAAATTAGGAGAGGCTATGAATATAGATTTCCATAATCATACTTCCGTTCCGGATTATTTTCAAGCGAGCTTTTCCCAAAGCGATCAAAAATATATGCAGATTTTTAATAATCAAGTCGGTATTATTTTACAAAATGCTGAGTTATTAGAAGCGATGAGAAGACATACTGATCAACCCTTAAATTGATCATAAAATTTAAGAATGAATGAATGAATTAAATTTACCAGTTTTGTTGATTGAGCTGTTTCGGTAAATTTAAGCGAGGAAACTGATAAAATGTATTGCTATCTTCATCGAGATCGGGTAAAGCTGAAAACACCTGAGCTTGTCGTTCTAAATACGCCTGAGCAACTTCTGCACTGACTTGAGCAGTGGCGGCGAGTTGAATCAGAGAAATGCGACCTTCCTGTGCTTCGATTAGCTGATAAAATGCGTTATCTAGCTTGCGTTTTTGCTCTCGATTTCCGCCAAGTTGAACAATCAGCAAACCGATTAAAACACCTAATCCAGCAACACCTAAAAATTCGATCAAAGCCATAGTTTTAAGAGTATAAAAAACCTTTTTTAGTCACAAGCATAGGTGAATAGACCCACCTTAAATATCGATAATTCTTTTAGATTTAACGGACAAAGCCCAATTGACTTGAGAAAAAGAGGTTTTTTGACACTCCACGGGTTAAAACCACGTGGATTCTGAAGGTTGCCTAAACAGGGGATAAATCCGCCTGTTTAGACTTCACGTCAGTTAAGGGACTGTCATTGACCCCGTCCTTCAAATCATCTGTATCCATTACAGATACAGAGTTCTGAAGATTCAAAGGCTTACCCTGTTCGCGCAGCGTGACGTAAGTCGTAGCTGAGTCGAGGGGACATGAAAAACCTAGCCATTGACCAATATTTTGACTGGCATTCCAATCGGCATTACACCGATAACCATCAATTCCAGTAAATGTATGTTTGACCCGTTTGCCAATTACACCATTACGATGGTCTGACTTACTGGTATAGGGTGCAGGCACAGACTCTACAGGTACACCCGCACGAATGGCTTTGTATCGAGTCAACTGCTCTAACTGATAGAATGCCCAAAAATCTCGGTTTTTACTGGCATCAGACTTGGTTTTCTTCCGTTGTTTTGAAGTTTGTCGAATCCCTGACAAATCCTCAAATCGCAGCCCCATTCCATAATCAGAGGCTAGTTGCACTAACTGCTTAGAAATCACATGATTGATGTGAGTCATTATTCTTCGCTCACGTCTTTCAATGTCTTTAATTTTTCTAAGTTTCTTAGCTTTTTGGAGTGATTTTCTGAGCTTTTGATAATGCCTTCGCAAAGCTTTAACCTGTTTACCACTCCAGAACTTTCCAAAACTTTTAGGCAGTGCGGCTACGGCTATATTATTTTGACCTCGATCAACTCCAATCCAGCCGTGAGGCTGATCAGCATCGGGAACATCCATCGATACTGATATGAGCGCATACCAAATGCCTTTTCTGGATTTTGAGATTTTCAAAGAGCCTAATTTGGCTTCAGAGTTGATGATTTTTTCCAGAGTGCTTTGCTGTGAGGCTGAATGAACCGATAGGGGGATTCGTTTTTTAGTCCCTCTGTACAGGCTGAAAGAAACTGTAAATAAATCACCTTGGCGACTAACGCGATAACCCTGATTATTAACTTCCAAAGGTAAACGCTTAAACTTTTTAACCTTAGTTTGAGCGCAAGTATTCCGAATTGTTTGATTAATCCACATCGAGCCAATTTCAATGTGCTGAAAATCCTTGCTTGTATACTTGCGTCGCTCAGTCTTCTCAACTGTTATTAAGCTGTTGGCGACTTCGGTGTTAATCAAGGTTAAACGCTCAAACTCAGCCGCCTTACAAGCGTTGAGTCGATAAAACGGTAACTTCACTGTCAAGGTGAGTTTACTCATTCTAGTATGATAGCGTATCCTACACGAAGAGGCAGGATACTAGGTCATAAATTCCGTGCCTCATTTTTCATCCAGGTGATCAATCGACCTGGCTCTCATATTCGTCTGAGCATTCTTGTAGGTTGGTGTCCAGTTTGTTTGACCCAACATTTCAACATTTTCAGAACAACTGTTAGGTTTCATCGCTGCAACCCAACCTACAATTATGGAAAAGAGATTGATGATTTTTGAAAATTGGGTCGGTCTACATTGTAGATGCGACTTGAGGTTCGACTAAATTGTCAGCTCCTTGAATGACTTTAGCCGACTCAATCTGATCTCCCTGCTGAAGATCTCGTAAAACCTCTTTCCCTTCAACCACGTAACCAAACGCAGCAAAACGACCATCGAGTAAATTTAATCCAGCCGGAGTCAGTTCAGGTTCAAATAAGAAGAAGAAAATTTGAGAAGATCCTCCATTGGGTAACGGTTCAGGACGTGCTAACGCCACCGTTCCATAAGCCGAAAAGGGTAGAACCGGTTGATCGCGATAACGACCAATTTCTTCTAAGGTGAACTCGTAAAGCGGTTCAGTTTCACTTTGAACTAAAATCTCTAGAGGAATATTACGCTCAACACCTGTTTTCGGATCGATAAACCCGACATCCTCGCCAGGTGGATCTCCAACTCCTACATAATAGGACTCATTAGCACGAACGAATTTTAAGCCATCATAAAATCCCCGTTCCACCAAATCCACAAAATTTCCAGCCGTTAAGGGTGCGCTGTAGCCATCAGCCACTACTGTGAGGTCTCCTCGATTGGTTGTAATTTTAACAGTAGCTCGTCCTTTAAGCTGAGGTAAATTGGCATATTCAGCCGGAACTTCAAATGGGAAACCCTCAACCATCAATTCCTCAAGTTCACCAACCTGTTTGAGGAGTTCAGCTCTGGTTTCGAGTAACGTTTCTCCATCCTTGATTTCTAACGCGCCTCGTAACGTCTCTATTCCGGTGTTGAGTTCAGCAATAATTGCTTCAGCTTCGACTTGTTTGTCTTCAGGGATGCTCGCGAGTAGTTCAGATTTCTGTGTCGATAGAACTCTAGACGCGATCGCAATATCGCCATTAATGGGACTCCAACGCTTACCCCGAATTCTTGTCGCAATGTCTTCTAAGCTGCGTTGGATTTTCCGTACAGGTTCATTGTCAATGGGTAAAGCATAACGCAGTAACGCTTTGCCATCTGTAATCGCATTTCCTTGGGGTAGCACACTCTCACGTTTGGGTTCGCTACTTCCACCAAAATCCCACCAAGCTCCACTCAAGCCCGTTGAGAGTACACATAATAGCAACAGGATCACTCCTGTTTTCAGCCAACGTTTGCAAGTCTCCATCATAGAATCAAGCCAATGCAGCATAAGTCTCCGACGTAATTACTTTCTCATATTACGGGTCAACTGTTACCCCAAAGCTCGATTTCGGGTGGGAATGTTAAGAACTGAATCGTAAGACTACAGAAGAGTACCCGTTGAGGGGTAAAATAAATAGCCGATTGTTTCTGCACCCAAAGAAACTCCATGATTTCCAGTAATGATTTTCGCACAGGTGTCACTATTGAATTAGACGGGGGAGTTTGGCGAGTCGTAGACTTCCTGCACGTCAAACCCGGAAAAGGTTCTGCATTTGTTCGCACAACACTCAAAAACGTACAAACAGGTAACAAACTCGAACGAACATTCCGAGCTGGGGAAACCGTTCCTCAAGCTAACTTGGAAAAGAGCGTTATGCAGTATACCTACAAGGAAGGCGAACAGTTTGTTTTCATGGATATGGAGACTTACGAACAAGCGCCTCTCAACCCTGAGCAAATTGGGGATGGGGTGAAATACCTCAAAGAAGGTATGGAAGTGAGCGTAGTTCGCTGGAATGAGCAAGTGTTAGAAGTAGAACTTCCCAACTCTGTTATTCTCGAAGTGACGGATACCGATCCGGGTGTTAAAGGGGATACCGCGACTGGAGGGACAAAACCTGCCACTGTGGAAACTGGAGCAACGGTAATGGTCCCATTATTTATTTCCATTGGAGAGCGTATCAAAGTCGATACTCGCAATGATAGCTATCTAGGCCGGGAGTAAATCGCCAATCTTTTCGGTGCTGTGGTCATCCTACGTTCATTCAACTTAGACCTTATATCCACAATTTCAATAGAAGGGAGACATACCAACTGTGCAACTCGATCTCAACCAGCTTCGTGAACTATTGGCTGATATTGATAAAACCAATATCTCTGAGCTCACCCTCAAAAGTGACGATTTTGAACTGACTGTTCGCAAGGAACTTCCCTTGAGCGATCGCGCTTTGTCACCGATGAGTTCCGTGTTAACTGGTGGAGTTCCTCGTTCAGAGTTGGTATCTTCTCCTGTTGTTGTACCATCAGGTAGTGACCTCTCTGAAAAAGCCACTTCTTCTAGTACCCCAACCACTCCATCAGTTAGTGCGCCGCCTGCATCAGATCCCAAATGGGTGGAAGTTAACTCTCCAATGGTGGGAACGTTTTATAGCTCCCCTGCTCCTGATGAACCTCCTTTTGTCGAAACAAATGACCGGGTAACGGTAGGACAGGTGGTTTGTATTATTGAAGCCATGAAACTAATGAATGAGATTGAGTCAGAAGTTTCGGGTCAAATTGTTGAGATTTTAGTTGAAAATGGCGCCCCCGTTGAATACGGTCAAGCTTTAATGCGGATTAATCCTGAACAGTAAGTAGGGTGCGTCGTGACGCACCAAAACGATCTTAATTTTCATCACTGCACAATTTAACGATTACCAACTCCCCAGAAATTCTTCTTCAAAGTTTTTACGAGTTGCAGGTTGAGGAACTTCTAAGCCTTCGCCCCCAAGGATTTCTAAGGGTTGACCTCCCACTGAGATCCAGACTTTCGCATCCGGGTTGAGACTGGTTGCAGTATAAATGACCTGTCCTAACCGTCCAATCATTGAAGCACTTCCACCGCCTTGAGTAAAGTCTGGTGAAAGATCGATGTAGACCTGATCAGACTCGGCTTGAACGCTTAAGATTTGGGTATTGGGTGGAATCTCGCTAAAACGCTTTTCAGTGCTTTGTTGAGCGAGTAACTGCTCAAACGCTACTTCTAGAACTGCACTAGAATTATTCTCCTCAAGCTGTATAGGCTGCGGTACCCAGGCGATTTGACCATTTTGTTCTTCGAGTTGATAAATCTCTACTGTTGTTTCAACGGGTTCTGCAATTGTTCCCGGTTGTTCCGCTTCAGGAGTGGGTACAGGTGCTGTTGTGGGTTGTTCCGCTTCGGGTGTGGGGACAGGTATTGTTTGAGGTTGTTCGGCTTCAGGTAGTGGTACGGGTATCGGTTCTGGGGTTTGACGGGAACGTTCAGAAGGGATCGGCGCAATCACCTCTGGTTCTCCACTGCGACGAGAACTTAACGTCCACCAAGTCACTCCACCTCCCACTGCAATTAATAAGGCGGCAACTGCTGCAACAATACCAACGGGTTTAGTACGAACTGGCTGTGAATCTTTCATTGAATTTTTCTGATATCAATTCTAATGTTATTTTGTCGAGCCTGCGGGCAACTTCCATACACTGATCTACAGTCAATCATTCAGGCAATTCCGACATTTTTTTCAACTGAAGTGCGGGAATCTCCTTTTCCTATGAGGCGGAGAGGGAATTCACGTGAGCGAAGCGAACAATAATTACCTAATTGCGAGTCCATTTTACCTCCGAATAAGTTCTACTTTTTTAGGAGAAAACTGACCGATTCTTTTCCAGTCCCAAGAATACAGAGAAATGCTTTTCGACTTAGCGGTTGGCGTAAACCCACCAACATAACCCAGAAATTCTTGATTACCTTTGAAGCCTTTAGCCAAGTCTCCAATACGAAAACCAAAAGGCGTTATAGTTCCACCTTTTCGCTTGCGGGTTCCAGTTTGATCGGGAATTTCAAAATGAAGCTGGCGGCGAAAGAATCCATACTGTTTCCCACGCTTTACTGCACCGAAACGAGTAATAACTTTGAAATCGGAGTGGGTCACATTAACGAATCCAACCCAGTAATGTCCATGAGTATTTGCAGTCTGGAATGGACGATATTTGACGAACATTGAACAAGCTAGAGCAACTCCATCTATTGCATGAGTTTCGGGTTTAGCTTCCCCTTTGTTCTTTTTGTCTTTTTCCAAGCCTAAATACTTACGAATTTGAGAAGTTCCGTTGCCGTCTTTTTGCCAACCTTCTCTAACTACCACTTTCGCTAATTTAGAGAGTTCTGAAATCGCCCAGTTCTGCCCAACCATTAGACGACAATTTGGGGTCAGTGCTTTGACACCATCCACTCCTGCTGTTTTGCGCCCCTGGTTATCCTGAGTGACCTTACGAACCGATAAAGCTCTTGCTGACCAAGACCTCATCAGCGTCTTTTGGAGTTTGCGAACTGCTTTCTCATCACCACGCGCTTTGGCTCGATAAATCCGCGTTTGAAGCTTGTACGATACTCGTTCTAGCTTACGCCAGTTGATATCGCACCATTCCTCCGTAGTCTTGAAACTCGTTTTAGACATATATACTTCTACTTGTGTCCTTATCTTCCAAATCATCGTGAGAACGTCTGCATATCTAAGGAGTTACCCTTAGCTTTCGCTTCTTTCTCAATCCTTCCTACCAGCAGCATACGGTTAGCACCTACTACATCAATCGACCTTGATGAGAGCATACGGTCGGTTACTTCGTTCCAAACAACCATATCTATGTACCTTTAGAGCGATGCTGTACGCCGAGGTTACGGGAAGTGCTTATAAATGACAGACGCACTCACTTACTCCCTATCCTTTTGTCTTTTGACTTCAGTGTTTTCAGCCTTATTTCACTGATTCCTTATCACGACGCTTTATACACATCTTTAGATATCCTTACTCATAGGTACTTTGCTCAGAGTACAACCGACTTAGGCTGTTAGTTTTCCTCTTTTTCATCCCGCTTTACGGATTGATGGCTATTCGCTACCGTAGGGATGATGCTTTTACCACTGCACCTGTGGCGTAGGATTGGGTAATCTCTCTATTAGGATTACTTGCACCTACATAGTTGTTTAGTTGTGATGATATTTCTATCATCCGGTCAATCCCCCTACTCCTGAGTAGGACTGGTTTCTGACCAACGAATCGCAACGTCCTCTAAAGGGCGCGGTCTATGAACGAGTTATTCAGAAGGATTGAGAGTTAAAAGAATCAGTTGTCGTTCTTGCAGTGAACGGACTCCTGCCAAATCCAGTTTAACTTCGGATAATATCTCCTTTACTGTCTTTTGAGGAGATTTTGAGGGGTCAGATAATTCGGACTGCATAATCTTAGTATTCGCCTCACAAGCCTGCATAAATTCAAACTCTTCTTCGGACAACTGTACTAACTGGTAATCATAGTCAAACAGGGTTTGTTGCGGCCAGCCATTCAGACAAGGACTCAGTTCTGGTAATGCGGCTAATAAACTTTTATCGTCTGACCAATTTGAGTGAGGGAGTGGAGGACGACTCAGGAAAAACTCGTAATGAGTAATCTGGGGATCGAGTAATTCAATTAAGCGATAACGCTCGCGATCACTTAGTCCAACAACTCGTTCCATTAATTCCGGTGATTTTCCCAATAAACGTTCAATTTCCCAGTAACCTCGATTGGAGAATCCGACAAATTCTAACCCGGAAGCGTCAATTAATTCAAAGAGTGTCTCAATATTGTAATCGATTTCTTGAGGATGAACATACATATCTGCAAAGCATTCATCCCGCTGATTTTCTAAAGCCCAACGTTGGGTTTCATACTGGACTAAACGGTTATCTTGAGGGAGAGTTTCAAAAATCTGACGACCAACTTGCACCCCATCTTGATAATTATTGCGCTGTTGACCTTGCATAATCGCGATCGCTTGCTGCATTAAACGAATTTCCCAGCGTCCCAACTCAGCATAGACAAAAATGTGCATCAAGCCACCCGGAGCCAACTTCAAGGCTAAAGTTTGGAGTCCCCGCACCGGATCGGGTAAATGATGCAAAACGCCAACACAGTTGATCAAATCGAATTGATCCTGAAGTTGATCGACATCGTACAAACTCAGATTCCGAAAATCTGGTACTGGAGTTCCAGGAGTCGAGATTCCAGAGCGTTGAGTCCGTTCCTGGGCGACTCGGATCGCGCCTTGACTAAGATCGATACCAATTACAGAGGCTTGAGGGTTGAGGTGAATTAGATATTCCGTACTCGAACCCGTTCCACAGCCCGCATCCAGAATCCGAATCTGTTCCGTTGAGGGTGTATGACCTGTGCAGAAATTATAAGCCGTTCGCCAACACCAGCGCCAGTTATAGCCCGGTGGCGGTTCATCGAGTAACGGATCGGGCGGAAAGGGGTAAGTATTGTAAAGCTGTTGAACTGCTGCGCTAATTTCTTCCATTCTGTGCAAGTATAATTTACTAACGTTAATTGGGTGGAGTCAGGTCGCTCTCAGGAAATTTGATAATCACTGAGACACTGTAGCAACCAAATAGACCGATACCAACTCAGACAGGAAAAACCTGCTTTCCCGCTTCTAGACAAGAATTGAGCCTTTTATGTTTACAGAGTTGGCGATCGCCGTAATAAAACTTATCCTTTTTTCTCAGATAAACTCCCCTAAATCTATAACAATAAGTTTCGATACGCTTTTTAACAAATGCCTGGTAATCAACCGAAAACATTTTAATCTGAAATAACGAGACGGAGGAGAAAAGGCTAAAAATGCTTTCTATCCGAAGTCAAAAATTTAATTTCAAGAGTGGGGCATCGGCGTAATCCTCACTGGAAAAGGCTCAAATCCTGCACTCTGGTCACGGAGGTCTTGTAAGATGCAGCAGGTGAGAGAAGCTCGCAGGATGTTCTGGCATCACTGTCGAGAGTACGTCACATTGAAAACTGTCGCGATTCTATATGTAGGGAGCAGATTAGATTCAGATGAGTGTTAAAGCAAGTGGTGGTGGCTCTGTTGCGCGTCCGCAACTCTATCAAACTCTACCGATCTCAACCATTTCTCAAGCCGAGCAACAAGACCGCTTCTTAGGTCGTGGTGAACTCAGTGAACTGGCAACTTTCTTTAGCTCTGGTGCGCTGCGCCTAGAAATTGCCCAAGTTCTGACTCAGAACTCAGAATTGATTGTATCTCGTGCCGCGAACCGAATTTTTACCGGAGGTTCTCCTCTAGCCTTCCTAGAAAAGCCCCCAGAAGAACCCCAAATGGCAATGGCTGGGGCTACGACTGGGACTACAGATGTCACCGAAGGGATGAAACTCGGAACAATCTCCTACGTTGAAGGCAAAAGTGGTGGAGGTTTACTCTCCGGCATACAATCACTGTTAGCGAATGTTGGCGGTGGTGGCGGAGGCGGCGTCAGCGTCTTTATTCCACCCGGTTTCCAACCCATTAACGTATCTCGCTATGGCCCCTCGAACATGACTAAATCTCTCAGAGATTTAAGCTGGTTCCTGCGGTATTTAACCTATTCAATTGTGGCAGGCGATCCAAATATTATCGCGGTTAATGTGCGAGGACTGCGAGAAATTATCGAAAATGCCTGTTCAAGTGCAGCAACTCTGGTGGCGTTGCAGGAAATGCGCCGAGCTTCTGTCAACTACTTTAAAGACAATGCAGAAGCGCAAGAGATTGTCAAGCAATATTTTGAAGTTGTCATTTCTGAGTTTCAGGGGGCAACACCTTCGACTAAACTACGTCAACGCCCCAGCAGCGATCAACAAGGCTTAAAATTACCCCAAATTTACTTCAACGCGGCAGAACGTCGCCAGAAGTTTGCGATGAAGCCGGGTTTATCTATCTCTGAGAAACAAGACGTAATTAAAGCGGCCTATCGGCAGGTGTTTGAGCGGGATATTACTCGCGCCTACAGCCAAAGTATTTCAGATCTGGAGTCCAAGGTCAAGAACGGCGAAATCTCCACGAAAGAGTTTATTCGTCGTTTGGGTAAATCTCCGCTGTACCGCAAGCAGTTCTATGAACCGTTTGTCAATAGCCGTGTGGTTGAACTCGCCGCCCGTCACTTCTTGGGTCGGGGTCTATCCTCTCCAGAAGAATTTAGCAAATACTTCTCGATTATCTCCACGGGCGGTTTAGCCAAACTGGTTGATGCGATGGTTGATTCTCAGGAGTATGCAGATTACTTCGGTGAAGAAACTGTTCCCTATCTGCGTGGACTCGGTCAAGAAGCCCAAGAATGCCGCAACTGGGGACCTCAAAGAGATCTGTTTAACTACAGTGCGCCTTTCCGTAAGATACCTCAGTTTGTGACGCTGTTTGCGGCTTACAACCAACCCTTACCGGATCAACACGTTTACGGTCAAGGAAATGACCCCTTAGAAATTCAGTTTGGGGCGATTTTCCCGAAAGAAACCCGTAACCCGAAAAATAGCCCTGCACCCTTTAGCAAGGATACTCGTCGAATTTTAATTCGCAATGGGGCTGGAATTGATAACCAACTCAGCAACCCCGCCGCCCGTCCCAAAAATCCGGGTTCATTAGGGCCGAAGGTGTTCAAACTCGATCAACTTCCCGGCGGTTATGTTAGCAGTGGATTTAAAATTTCTGGAGGGAGTAACGGCAAGAGCGTTAAGTTCTCCGAAAGTTCGACTCAGAAGGTGATTAAAGCGGCTTACCTGCAAGTGTTTGGTCGCGAAGTTTATGCCAGTCAACGCCTCTCAGTCCCAGAGAACCAACTCGAAAACGGAAATATTACCGTTCGAGAGTTCATCCGGGCTTTAGCGAAATCTGATACGTTCCGTAAGATGTATTGGACTTCTCTTTACATCTGTAAAGCGATTGAATATATTCACCGTCGCTTACTCGGACGACCCACCTATGGGCGTGCAGAAATCAATTCTTACTTTGATATTTGTGCTAAGAAAGGGTTCTATGCGCTTGTTGATGCCATTATCGACTCCAAGGAGTACAATGATGCCTTTGGGGAAGATACAGTTCCCTACGAACGTTATCTAACTCCGGGTGGTGTTTCCCTGCGGACGATGCGGGCTGGAACTTTGCCTGAGAAAATGCCTCAGATTACGGTTCAAGAAGATACTACACCTCGGTTTGTGGAACTGGGTACACCCGACATGATGAAGGGTACACTGGAACTCGATAATCGCGTCACTCAAGGGGTGAGTCAGCGACGTCAACAAACTAAGATCTTCAAGTTAACAAATACTGAAGATAAAGCAGCATTGAAAGTTTTGATTCAGGCGGCTTATCGTCAAATCTTTGAACGGGATATTGACCCCTACGTGGTTAAAAATGAGTTTACCTCTCTTGAAAGTAAGCTTGGAAACCGAGAAATTACGGTTAAAGAGTTTATTGAAGGTTTAGGTTGTACATCTCTGTATCTGCGTGAGTTCTACACGCCCTATCCCAACACTAAGGTGATTGAGTTAGGAACTAAGCATTTCTTAGGTCGCGCCCCTCAAAACCAAGCTGAAATTCGCAAGTATAATCAAATCTTGGCTTCTCAAGGATTGAAGGCGTTTATCGGGGCGATGGTTAGTAGCATGGAATATGTTCAGGTCTTTGGAGAGGATACGGTTCCCTACCGTCGCTTCCCCACATTACCTGCGGCGAACTTCCCCAACACCGAACGCTTATACAATCAGTTAACTAAACAAAACGATGATATCGTGATTCCGAGTTTTGAGCCTGTGGTTTCAACAGACCGCAGTTAATCAAACATTCGGTTGAATCAATCGTTACATTTTAGCTCCATATTTCCCCTGTTCGAGAGAATGGGGGATTTTTTTTAGTCAGCAGTTTGACAGTACACAGTGATTTCAGTTATCTATCATCTAAATCTCTCTTCTGAGAGTTAAGAACCTCTGGCTAAATTCCTCTCCTCAAAGGCGAAGGACTTTTAAGAACCTCTGGCTAAATTCCTCTCCTCAAAGGCGAGGGAGTTTTAAGAACCTCTCCCTAAATCCCTCTCCTCAAAGGCGAGGGACTTGAAGTTAATGCGATCGCATTTGATATTATTGTACATCCTTGAATAAAGAATAAGGATTAATAATTCAGGCTATCCTATGCGATCGCGTCATTACATCTATATAATCAAATAGCTGAAATAAAAGTTTGTAGTCAAATGATCATTCTTACTCTGGCTGCAATAACCAGAAACCTGTATAGGTCATTCCTGAATCATCGGGCTGAACTAATAGAAAATGTAATCCTTTTGTTAACTGTTTTCGTTCGGTGAACATTTTGGCAGCTTCTGCTACTTCTTCATCTTCAAAAGTTGCTAATACCCAACGATCAACTAACCCAGATTCTAAAATCAATCCATCAGGCGAACCGGGAATATAATGTAAAGAAACGGGATTATTCTTTTGTAACCAACGGGCGAGTTGCATGGACTGACGCCCACCATCAATGACAATACCGGGAATAGCAACCGTTGATGGAATTCTTAAATTAATCGGATGTAAAAAATCGGGCATTTCTAAAATGGGAATGGGAAGATTAGAAAACCCATTCACAATATCGCCTGCGGATAATGTTGCGAACCGCCAGACATCTCCCCATAAATTCTCCGATATCGGAACAGGCGGCGGTTTATCGAGATCTGTGGGTTTGTAGGGTTCTGCGGTATATCCTGAAAGCTGAGGATAGTCTTGGGTTCGTTCTTGTAACCATTGTTTGAGAGTTGCAGTTCGACGCTGCGGTTCAACTCGAATTCCTAACGCTTGGGCGGCGGTTTCAATGAGACTGAGAGATTGAGGACGAAAGACCCAAATCACATCGGGTTTCTCGGTTTGGGTGAGTTGCTGCAACTGTTGAGTCAACCAAGCGGAATTGGCTTGAGACTGAGGACAAAAGGCACAATATTCTAGATGACGACTGAGATCGCAGATTAACAATTCCCAGAGGGGTTGTCTATCAGGGTCTTGGAGGGGACGGCGATAAAAGTCAGCTTGCCAAATACGCATAAAATTAAGAGTTTATAAAATTAAAAACTTGACAGATAATTCGGGTTTTGATTGAGATCGAAGCGGTAATCAATCTCTGTATTTTTGAAAAATATATATTTTATGTGCTGAAGTCCCCCATCTAGTCTGACTATGGTTAAGATATGTTCAATGTCAATTATGTATGTTTGCAGCTCTATGGATCTGGCTTTATCTAAATTTGGCAATCGTATGTCCCGCCTGAGTGGGGTACGCGCTATTATGAAGGATATTATTGAAACTCTCAGAGCGGGTCAAGGAAAAGATCTGATTAATTTAAGTGCCGGTAATCCTGTCATTTTACCGGAAGTTGAACAGCTATGGCGAGATTGCACTGAACAGCTTCTTTCTTGTCCCGAATATGGAGAGGTAATCTGTCGCTACGGTTCGAGTCAAGGCTATCAACCGTTTATCGATGTGATTGTAGAAGATTTTAACTCTCGATACGGTTTAAATTTGAGCGATCGCAATATCTTAATCACACCGGGAAGTCAGTCGATTTACTTCTTTGCGGCTAATGCTTTTGGGGGCTATACCGACGAGGGAACCCTGAAAAAAATTGTTTTACCGCTTAGTCCTGATTATACCGGATATGACAGTGTGAGTTTAGCTCCAGAAGCCGTCATTGCTTATCAACCGACATTAGACATTAATTCACAAGCCCATCAGTTTAAATACCATCCTGATTTTAATCGCTTGGTTGTTGATGAAACGGTGGGGGCAATTATTTTTTCTCGTCCTTGTAACCCAGCAGGAAATGTTCTCAGTAAGGAGGAAGTTGAACAAATTGCGGCACTGGCTGCACCATATAATATACCTGTTTTCATTGACTCAGCCTATGCACCTCCATTCCCCGCTTTGAACTTTACAGAGATGGAACCTGTTTTTGGGGAGAATATTGTGCATTGTATCAGTTTATCAAAAGCCGGACTTCCGGGAGAACGCCTCGGAGTTGCGATTGGAAACGAGGAAATTATTCAAGTTTTACAAGCCTTTCAAACGAATATCTGTATTCATTCTTCTCGCTATGGACAGGCGATCGCAGCGAGGGCAATTGGTTCAGGAATGTTAGCAGATATTTCCGTTGAAGTGATTCGACCTTACTACCAAAATAAGTTTACCGTTTTAGAGAACACTTTGGATCGTTCAATGCCCAAAGATTTACCTTGGTATTTGCATCGAGGAGAAGGGGCAATTTTTGGTTGGATTTGGTTTGAGAATCTCCCCATTTCAGATTGGGAATTTTATCAGGAGTTAAAACAGGCGGGTGTCGTTTGCGTACCGGGAAGTTCATTTTTCCCGGGTTTATCGGAAAATTGGCAACACAAACAGGAATGTATTCGCATTTCATTGGCGGCGAGTGATGAAGAGATAGAAGTCGGTATGCAACGTTTAGCCGAAGTCGCACAACGAGTTTACCAGGGTGTGATGGCAAACGTGTGAAGGCTTATTGAATTGCTGTTCAACTTTGCTGCGGTGAGAGGAGTGAAAATGGGGTAGAGTGTCAAAGCTGTACCCCCGATGAAAAGCCAAAACTATAGCAGTTAGCAAGTCGTGTATTGACAAATTTGAGGACGTTCAAATGATTTTAAATTTGATCCCATAAGCTTTTGATCTCAGTGCGACGAGTTAGCTACACTCTGTTACTATATTGTTGAATGTTTAATCATCTGAGACCAACAAGATTGAGAAGATTTCTGGCTACAATAGAAGCAGGAATGTTCAAACTCAAAGTTCATAACAGAGCGATGATTTAAACCCGTTATTTTTCCCTATGGACTCAACTCCTCAATTTATTTATATTGATTGTGATAGGCCTCAGTGAACCTGAAGTCCTTGTTCGGGAAAAGTGATATGTCACTCTCCCTATCTCTGATTTTCCTAAACCCCGATCGCGAGTCAATATTCAGTAAGTTACTCTCAAGGGTACACTCCTAAAAAGAGACTCTGGCAAAGGTTTTAACTTTCTATTGACTTTAACATGAGTTTTGAGATCAAACTTTTGTATTCTTTCCTGAATTGCAAAATCTAACAAAGTATCAATAAAAGTTATTTTATTATTCTGGGTTCATACTTATTGATCGAGGAGGAAAAGGTGTCTAATCTATCAAAATTAGATGAGGTTGTTAAAAACTTAGAACAAGATATTAATCTGATCCGGATCAAAAAGGTGATGATTTGTGCCTGTCGAGGAAAATGGGAAAACAATCAGAATAATCTAAATAATTTTGCAACAAAAACTCTCGTACAGGAGTTATATTGGAAGACTCAAACCCTGGAAAATTTATATAAGGTCTTAGATCGAATTTTATCTAAAATCAATAAAAAATCAGAATATACTCTCATTATTAACACGATTCTCAATCAACTTGCCAAACTTTATCTAGAAAACCCATCAAATTTATCAGGCATATTGGTTCCTCAAAATAATGCTTCTACTGATTTACCAACAGCACCTCAAGTCCTACAAAAAAATCAGTTTGAACGACCAAACCTCTTTGAGGTACGATGGAGAATCATGCAGTATACTAACCCTTTAAGGGTAAAAGTTTTACTGTTTTCTAGTTTAGAGCAAGAATTCGATTTGAGTAAGCCAGATTGGTCTCAACTCAAATTAAACAGTCTAGATCATTTACTCCTACAGCTTTTGCGAAACTTCACGAATTTATCAGATTTACAAGCCCATCTGATGAAAATGGCAAATTATCTTGATAACTCCGATGAAAATATTCAAACTGTAGATGTCATTATTGAAGCTTTAAAACCGATTTATGTAAAAAATCAAGAAAAAACACAAAGTCAATTCTCAGAACAGATTAATCCGAACTCAACCGAGGTCAAAACACTAAGTCAAATCTCAACTCAGTCTCACTTAAGCCCAGAGGCAAGACACTCGAACTTATCTTCAGTCAAATCAACGTTAAATTCTTCTCGAAGTTATTCTCATCTTGATAGTATTCTGAGTGAAAAACTTGCCCGAACACAATCAAGCTTGCTCTCAACCAGCCTCAAAACAGAAGAACTTACTAATCTAAATAATCAACTTGAATCTCAAGTTAAACGGATTGTCATTCAGAGTATAAAAAAAATAATTTATCCAATTAATCAAACCTGGGATGAACTTCAAAACCTCTTAGACTTATGCTTTAAAAATCTCCAGCCCGAAGAAAGTAGTGAGTTAAAAAAACAAGCCTTACGAGAATTAATTAATGCTCTAACGATTAGAGTAAATGAATTGCAAGGCTCATTAAATCAACCCGAAGCTCGGCAATCACAGCCCTCTCAAACTCCTCAAGCCTCTAAACCGTCTCGGCCCAACATATTAGAACTGGCTCAACAGGGAAACTCGAAAGCCATCGCCACCCTAATTAACCAATCTGTACAGCAGAGAGGGATTCACGCTCAAGTCAAAATTCACAATGGATGTTTGCACGTTGTTCTCACCGCAGAACAAGTTCCGAATCCTGAATCTATTGCCGCTTTCATTCACAAAAAATTAATCTTCCTCAAAATTAAATCCATACGAAGCCTCAAAATTTACGGACGACAAACTGGGAAAACATCAATTGCTTGGACTCAAAAATATAGTTACAGTCAACTCAAAGGTTAAATTTAATGAATGTTACTGAACTGCAAAAGCAATATCAAACAGGGATGCGAGATTTCCGAGAACTGCATCTGCGAAATGCCAATCTCAACTCAGCAGATTTAATTGATATTAATTTCAGCCATGCTGACTTAGCGGGAAGCGAATTTATTCTGGCTTATCTCAATGGTGCGAACTTCACCAGAGCCAATTTAGCAGGCGCTAAACTATGCGGGGCTAGCCTCAATAAAGCCAACTTTAGTGGTGCCAACCTCAATGATGCGGATTTTCACGGGGCTATTCTACAAGGCGTTGATTTCCGCAAAGCGAATCTCTCTTTGGCTATATTACTGGATGCAAACCTGATTCAAGCTGATTTACGGGGTGTGAACCTACAAGGGGCGGATTTACGTGGGGCTTGTTTACGAGGGGCGAACCTGCGATATGAGCATCGAATTTATGAGGGAGTTAACTTGCGAGGGGCTGACTTACGGGGAACTGACTTACAGGCGGTTAATCTCACAGGGGCTGACTTAAGCCGCGCCAATCTTCAAGGCGCCAATCTCGGTGAAACGGTTCTCAGAGGGGCGATTTTAAAGCAAGCAAATCTCACCCAGGCGAATTTACAATCTGCATTTTTAACGGAAGCCGATTTATCCAAAGCTCAACTAGTCGGTGCAAATTTGAAAAAGGTAAAATTAGAACGAGCTATCCTAACAGAAGCTCAACTTCCTCATGTGGCTTTGTGTGATGCGATTTTACCAGATGTTAAACTCAGTAATGCCAACCTTTCAGGCGCAGATTTGAGCCGAACTAATCTAGTCAGAGCCGATCTGACCCGTGCAGATTTAAGCCAGGCTAACCTCACTCAAGCCGATCTTACCGATGCGTCAGTCGCGCGAACAAATCTTCGCAATGCCAATTTGAGTTATGCCTATTTAACGCGAATTGAGTTGAGTAGTGCCACAACTATTGGTATAGAATTACATGGGGCAATTATGCCCAATGGAGAAATTCATCAATAATGAAAGGTAAGGAATAGCTTCAAGAATATGATTGGGTTTAATATCGTGAAGCTAAAGAATATCAACTCAATTATGGCTCGCAAACGGTTAATGATGGAAATGGCAATGGGAATTGATCAACAAAGTATTATTTGCTGAATTTTTTAGGCAGTTAATGCTAAACTAGGTTTAACAATAGCCGGAACAATTCGCCCGGAAGCCATCCTAGCCCCAGCTAAATTGCGAGCAACAGGCCCCAGTTGCAAAGCCGCCAATCCTCCCATCATAAATAATTCGCAACCGGGAAGGCGCAAATGTCGATCTAAAACAGGCAAACCGTCTATAATTTCGGTAGGATAAACGGGCAAAATATTCTGGAGTAACGGGTGCTGAGTCGCATCAAATTTAGTTCCCGTTGCTAACACAATCCGGTCAAACTTAACCTCTGCGCGATCGCAATTGACCCGCCAATTGTTCTCCCAAATTGCCGCTTTGACCTGACAGTTTTCCCACAAAATTAATTGTCCTTGACGGATTGCTCGTCTAAGCTGTATCATCAAGCTGGGAGTGATAGAACCCCCATCTCGTGCCTGTTGAATGATCTGCGATCGCAGCTTCCAACAGGATTCGGCTTCAAACGGTTTGAGATACTTTGGCCCCAACCAACCGGGTTCGGTGTCAAACAGCTTCTCCCGCAACTGTCGGCGCACCATTAACGTCACTGTTGCCCCCCGCCTGATCATCCCCAGTGCTAAGTGAGCACTCGTTAACCCGCCCCCAACAAGGAGAACCCGTTCACCCGCAGGAGAAAGCAATCGCAAATCAACCTGTTGGCTGTGAACCAACCGTTCCGAAGGAAAAGGCGAAGGAATCTTGCTCACCCAATCGGGAAGTTGAACCTGACCTCCTCCGGTTGCCAAGACCACCCGTCTCGCCTGAACTGTCCGCCCGTCTGCCAAAAGCAACTCAAACTGAGGTCGCCTCAACCCCCGCAACGGTAAAAGATTGACTACCTCCGCTGCATCAACCCTCGCCCCCAGTTGCCAACGTTGGATCACATCCTCACAAAAATCCTCAAATAGCTTAGTTCCGGGGAGGTCGTAGGGAGGAAATAGCTCGTGAAAACGGTTTTCAGCAAATTTTCGCAGGGCAAAAGGATTAGGGTCGGGGTGATGAACCACAGGCGATCGCAAATGGGGAATTTCCTGGGCTGCAAACTGATGATGCCACCGACTCAACCAAGTCCCACTGGAGTCAAAAACCGTAATTTTCCGGTATATTGGCTTTTTTTGCAGCAGGTGGGTAGCCAAGGTCAAAGCTTGGGGGCCAGCACCGATAATCGCAACGGAAACCAAATCAGACATAAATCCGGCTCAGTAATTTGATAATGGTTATCATTCTCTACTATGTTTATAATAATGATGATTGTTCCCAAAAGGAAGCGGCAATGATTACTGCGGTTACTGGCCCGCCGGGTGCGGGTAAAACCCACTGGATACGAGAACAAATTAACAAAACCACAGAACCCGTTGGCTATTTCAACCCTGGAGAAGATTCTGTTATTATTGATGGGACTTGTCTGGCTAGCGAATTTCCCCAGGTGCAAATTTTTACCTTGGGCGAGGAATTACAACGATTTAATCCTGAGTTAGTATCAGGCACTTATATCGAGATTCCCTGGCATTTAGACCTATCTTCCGTAGAACCTTTACTCACCCAATTCAACTCAAAACGCATCGCGATCATCCCCTCATCCTCTCAAAATACCGAATGGGAAAACTGGGCAGATTCTGCGATTTTAGGGAATAAAAACATTGCCGAACCTGTCAGTAAAATTCATAATTATTCCGTACAAATTCATCGCAACCTACTCACCGGAGAAATTCTCGACTGGACGAGTTTAAGCGTGTTTTGGTTTGAACTGATTCAAGGGGCTTACGGGGAAGTCATTCGGGCGAAAGGAATTTTTGATATTGTTAGCGGAGAATCCATTTACGGGGATTTTGTTGCAGGAACAATCAATCAAGAATTTTTAGCTTTGGAGGTTCCCCTATGGTTAGCCGGAAGACCCCAACGGTTTAGCGGTTTGGAAATTGTCGGATTTAATTTACAACTCAAAGAAATCTCCCAAACCCTGAAAGATTGCTTCATTCCCGAATCTCAAATTGATTATTATCAACAACAAATTCAAACCTCATTAGAAACCGAGGAGGAAGTCACCCCATGAAAATAGCAGTCATGTCTTGCATTCACGGAAACTATGAAGCTTTAAATGCTGTATTATTAGATATCGACAAACAAAAAGCCGAAAAAATCTACTGTTTGGGAGATTTAGTCGGTTATGGTCCCTTTCCTCATGCCGTCGTCGAACAAATTCGTTCCCTCGATATTCCCACCGTTCAAGGCTGTTGGGATGAAGATATTGTAGAAGGATTAAATGCTTGTGAATGCAGTTATCCGTCGCTGTTAGCTGAACGTCGGGGACATTTTGCCCATGAGTGGACGCACAACAATATTTATCCCGAAACTCGCGAATTTTTAGCCCAACTTCCTCTAACTTTAAAAATAGAAAATCTCTGTTTTGTTCACGGTTCGCCCCACAGCAACCACGAATATTTAATGCCGAATATAAACGCATTTACTGCCCTAGAACGAGTCTTGTCCGCTGAAGCCGATGTGTTATTTTGTGGTCATACTCATATCCCTTATCTTCGCACGTTAGAGGGGGGTCAACTTCAAGTCAAAATTAATCAACCCCATTTAAACGATGAACAAAACCTGAGTTTTACGACACCCTTAAAACAAATTATTAACGCCGGTTCCGTCGGAGAACCCCGTCATGGTCGCCCCAATGCCACCTATGTTATTTATGATACCGAGACTCAAGGGGCAACGTTGCGAGAGGTTGAATATGATTATCAAAAAACCTGTGCCGCTATCATCGAGAAAGGTTTACCGCCTATTTTTGCATGGCGTTTAGCCCAAGGTTTGGAATACGCAGAAAAAGCAGATGACCCCACTCACGTCTGTCAACGGTAAAAACTTGCTTTAAATTTTGAGAACTGTTATCATTTTAGCAAATCTTCCGCCTTAACGATATCTATGGAAACTTTCCCCTCCTCCACTCTAGATATTCCCAAACGAGGAATGCCCGTGACTATAATTACGGGTTTTTTAGGAAGCGGAAAAACCACCTTGTTGAATGAAATCCTCGCCAACAAACAGGATTTAAAAGTAGCAGTTTTGGTGAATGAATTTGGCGATATTAATATTGATGCTCAACTGTTAATCTCTACAGAAGAAGATATGGTCGAGTTGAGTAACGGTTGTATTTGCTGTACAATTAATGAAGGTTTGGTCGATGCGGTTTATCGGATTCTCGAACGAGAAGAAAAAATGGATTATATGGTCATTGAAACCACCGGAGTGGCAGACCCGTTACCCATTATTTTAACCTTTTTGGGAACAGAACTCCGAGACTTAACTCGCCTGGATTCTATTATTACCCTTGTCGATGCAGAAGCCTTTACACCCGAACATTTTGAGAGTGAAGCCGCCTTCAAACAAATTACTTACGGGGATGTGGTAATTTTAAATAAAACCGACTTGGCTTCCCCAGCAAAAGTGAAAGAATTAGAAGATTATATCAAAACGGTTAAACCGAGTGCGAGAATTCTACCCACCCAAAAGGCTAAAATTCCGCTTCCTCTAATTTTAGATGTTAATCTCACCCCGGCTCAACAGTATCAAACGGCAGAAGAACATTACTATTCCCCTCACTTACAAACCGATGGTTTTGTCTCTGTTCCCTTCAAAAGTTATTTGCCTTTTGATATTAACAAATTTGAGAAATTTTTAACCGAAGAAATGCCCCAAGAAGTATTTCGGGCGAAAGGAATTCTCTGGTTCAATAATAGCGAAATGCGCCACATTTTCCAACTCAGCGGGCCTCGATACGATATCCAACTCGAAGAATGGTTGAGTTCCCCCCTGAACCAGATTGTGTTTATTGGTCGTCATTTAGATGCCAATAAAATCCGCCAACAGTTGAATAGCTGTTTGCTCTTACAGCCGACTAAATTAGCACAAGCTATGGGTTTAAAATCATTTTAAATCCGGCTTTTTGTCTAATTTAACAGTAGAAAATTGTCGTTTACTTTAGGAACAAAACTCTAAACCTATGACCTTAGCAAACTCCACGCCGAAGGGAAATAAAAACGGGAACTTACCGAATTTAAAAACTCAATCTGAACCCCCAGTTTCCGAAGAAGAAATGCGTCAAGCGGTGCGGACATTGCTACTGGGACTCGGAGAAAATCCGGATCGCGAAGGTTTAAAAGATACCCCTAAACGGGTTGTTAAAGCCTTAAAATTTCTGACTTCGGGTTATCATCAATCTCTGGATGAATTGCTTAATGGAGCAGTTTTTCACGAACAAACTGATGAAATGGTGTTGGTGCGAGATATCGACATTTTTAGTTCTTGCGAACATCATATTTTGCCGATTTTGGGTCGCGCTCATGTGGCTTACATTCCCGATGGAAAAGTGATCGGATTATCTAAAGTCGCTCGCATCTGTGAAATGTACGCCAGACGGTTACAAGTTCAAGAACGATTAACCGCTCAAATTGCAGATGCTTTACAAGGTTTATTAAAGCCTAAAGGTGTGGCTGTTGTTGTCGAAGCCAGTCATATGTGTATGGTGATGCGGGGCGTTCAGAAAGTCGGTTCTTGGACTTCTACGAGTGCAGTTCGGGGTGTATTTGCTGAAGATGCAAAAACTCGCCAAGAATTTATGAGTTTGATCCGTCATACTCCCAATTGGAGTTAGTTTTTATTCTCCAATTTTTAGCGTGCTATTGATAGAGGTGGGATGGATTTCCATCTCTATTTTATTAAATTAACCAAGTAAAAAAAGTCAAAATGTGGGCAATTTTAAGTGGAATTGAGGGGAATCTCAAGGCTTACGAGGCGGTTCTTAATGATTTTAAACAACAGAATTTCCCGATAGAAGAATTGTATATTATAGGAGATTTAGTCGGACTGAATCCCCAGGCTGAAGCGGTTGTTGAACGGGTGAGAGAACCCCAGACTGGAGAATTAACTCCGCAAGTTTGTATCGGTTGGTGGGAAGAACAATGTTTTAATTTGTACGGTTTAGGCAGCAATATAGAGGCAACAGAATTAAGAGAAAAATATGGTGCAGATGGGGTAGAATTGTTGTGGGACTGTGTTTCGAGAGAAACGGTTCAATGGCTCAAACAACAACATTTTGGCTTCTTTGAATTCGATTGTTTATTGATTCACGGAAGTAGTGTTAGTGTTGACGATGAATTAACCCCACAAACACCTCCTTGGAAATTATTAGATCGGCTTCAACGGGTCGAAGCAAACCGTTTATTTTGTGGTCGTTCCGGTTTGACTTTTCAGTATGAGTTAGAAACAGGTTCAATTTTCAGTTCCGTTTTAACTCTTAATGAACAACAACCCACTCAAACTTTTACCCCTTCTAAAAAACAAGTGATTGGGGTGGGAAATGTAGGTCGAGAACCGGGAAAAGCAACCTATACTTTATATCATCCGGGGAGCGATTTTATTGAATTTAAGGAGGCTTTTTATTCTCTGTAATTGGGTAAATTTTATGGGTGTTAATTTGTTTGATGAACTTTTAAAGAAGAGATCGGGGACTGTTTACTTCCGGACGGGTTAAAATCCCCTGAGAAGGACTGAACAACAAAGCCAGAATAAATAACCCGGAAACCGTCAACACAATCGCTGCCCCCGAAGGAACATTCAGATAGTAGCTAATATACATCCCCGCCACGCTACTCAAAATGCCAAAAATTGCCCCTAATCCCATCATTTGATGCAATTCTTTAACCAACAAATAAGCCGTAATTGCCGGGCCAGTTAATAGCGAAACCACCAACACAACTCCCACGGCTTGCATACTGGCAATAATTGTTAAGGTAATCGCAGAAACCAGACTAATATTAATTAAATTCACGGGCAATCCTATCGCCTGCGCTCCCAAAGGATTAAACGTATAAAACAAAAGTTCCTTGTAAAAAAGCCGAACACAGAGTAAAATAAAGAGAGTAATGATTAACGTTCTGACCACATCACGAGTGGTAACGCTCAAAATATCCCCAAACAGAAAACTGTGCAAATCTAGTTTGCTTTCAAGAATCGTAATCAGCAAAATTCCCAAAGCCAAAAACCCCGAAAAGACTAAAGCCATAACCACATCTATTTTGATTCGAGATTGGGATTTAATCCAAGCAATAATTAGTGCGCTGAGTGTTCCCGAAATAAACGCCCCCAGAAAAATATCAATCCCCAAATAAAAAGCAATTGCCAGTCCAGGTAAAACCGCATGGGCAATCACATCTCCCAATAATCCCATGCGCTGCACAATTAAATAACTACCCACGACAGGACACAAAATCCCCATTAAAACCGCCACCAATATAGCATGGCGCATAAATTCAAAACTTAACGGATCAAGGAGTAAATTCATTTTTAATCATCAAAATTTAACGATTGAGTAATATCACATTATCCCCATAGGCTTTTTGCAAATTTTCCGCCGTCATCACCTCAGACCGAGACCCATTCGCAATCATTTGTTTATTAATCAGTAAAAACCGATCGTACTGTCGGGAAATTTCCCCCAAGTCGTGACCCACAACCAACAAAATTTTTCCCTGGTTTTTTAATTCATCAAAGATCTCAAAAATCACCGCTTCCGTCTTTTGATCCACACCCACAAACGGTTCATCAAACAAGAATAATTCCGCCTCTTGTGCTAAAGCTTGGGCTAAAAAAACTCGCTGCTGTTGACCGCCAGAAAGTTCGCCAATTTGTCGGTCTTTAAACTCCCACATTCCGACTCTCATTAACGCCGATTTTACCATTTCTTGAGAGTAGCGAGAAGGCGATCGAAACCATCCCGTGTGACGAATACGCGCCATCATGACTACATTTTTAACTGCGATCGGATAATCCCAATCAATTTGCGATCGCTGCGGAATATAAGCCACTTGGGAAAGTTGATCTCTCAGAGACCGTTGACGATAACGGATCACCCCTTCAGATGCCGGAATTAACCCCAACATCGCCTTCAGCATCGTACTTTTACCCGCACCATTCGGCCCGATAATTCCTACGAGTTGACCTGCTTCCAGACTAAAGCTGACATCCTCAACCGCACAAACCCCTCGGTAGTTGACCGCCAGATGCAGAACTTCTAACATTGTTCATCTTAGTGTAAAATAATGATAATCATTATCGTAACAGAAGTCAGCTATGTTAAGAAATGTGAACCTCAAGCCCCTGGTGGGGTTAACTTTACTTTGGGCTTCAGTTGGGTGTAATTCCTCACCTCAAAGCGCGGAAAACCTGAGCGAAACGGCCCCAGCAGCCATAGAAAATGCTGTTACCCTTCCCTCTGTTGTCGCTACGACAAGTATTATTTGTGACTTAACTCGGCAGGTCGCCCAAGAAACGGTGAACCTCAACTGTTTGATGAAAGCAGGGGAAGATCCCCACGTTTATCAGCCTAAACCCGATGACCGCAAAGCGATCGATACCGCCAATTTAATATTATATGCGGGATATGACTTCGATCCGAGTTTAATTCGATTGGTGAACGCCACAAGCAACCCCGTCCCCAAAATTGCCGTCCTCGAAGTTGCCGTCCCGCAACCATTGATGGGAGAAGCCCACGATCACGGTCATGAGAATGATCATCACGACGACGATCACGACGACGATCACGACCATGATCACGACGACGGCGAAGAATTAGCCCCCGATCCTCATGTTTGGCACGATCCCGAAAATGGTATTCAAATGGTCGAAGCTATTGCCGAATCTTTGGCAAATTTACAGCCAGAAAAGGCAGAACTTTATCAACAAAATGCCGAACAAATCACCGCTGAACTTGCAGAAATTGATGGTTGGATTCAGTCTAAAATTTCCACCATTCCCGCCAATCAACAAAAGCTTGTCACCACGCATAATGTGATGGGTTACTATGTAAATGCTTACGGTCTTTCCTACGAAGGGACGTTGTTGCAGGGATTTAGTTCAGATGAAGACCCAACTGCGGCGCGAGTCGGGGAACTGGTGCGGGAGATTCAAGCGGCAAATGTACCGACGATTTTCCCAGAATCAACGATCAATCCTCAACTCCTCGAAACAGTTGCCAAAGAAGCAAAAATTAAAGTTTCCGAGCAAGAATTATATACCGATAGTTTGGGAGGAACTGGAAGCGGTGCAGAGACCTATCAACAAATGCTCAAATCAAATACGCGCACAATTGTTGAAGGCTTAGGCGGAAATTATACGCCGTTTACCGCTCAAAAATAAACCCGATTGGCTGGAATGATGCACGAATTTTTTTAGTCCGAAAATACCTTTTTACAAATAATTATGGTGATTTCCTCGATGCAATCTCAATCAAATCTTGTTCTCAAACCGAACGATCTCAAACAACTCGAACGCATTCGTCACACCTGCGCCCATATTTTGGCAATGGCAGTACAAAAGCTATTTCCTGAAACTAAAGTAACCATTGGCCCGGTGACAGAAACAGGATTTTACTATGATTTTGATCGCAAAGAACCATTTACCCCGGAGGACTTGAACACCATCAAAACGGAAATGCGGCAAATTATTCAAGCCAATTTACCCATTATTTGTGAAGTGGTTGAGCGGAAAGAAATCAAAGCCGAGATTGAACAATTAGACGAATCCTATAAACTCGAAATTTTAGCTAAAATTCCCTCCGAAGAAACCATTACTCGTTATTTTATTGGAACACCCGATGGGGGCAGATGGACAGATCAAATACCTCCACCCGAACCCTCTTTAATCGATCCCGTTACAACTCCATCGGGAGAATGTTGGTGGGATTTGTGTGCGGGACCTCATCTGAATGTAACTGGAGAAATTCACCCCGATGCTTTTGCTTTAGAAAGCGTTGCGGGGGCTTATTGGCGAGGGGATGAAACTCAACCCATGCTGCAACGAATTTATGGGACAGCTTGGGAAACGCCCGAACAATTACAAATTTATTTTCAACAAAAAGAAGAAGCCCAACGCCGAGATCATCGTAAAATTGGACGGGAATTACAGCTTTTTAGTATTGAAGAAGATGCGGGGGGCGGATTGGTTTTTTGGCATCCCAAAGGGTCAATGATGCGTTATGTGATCGAAGATTATTGGCGAAATTCTCATTTAGAAGCGGGTTATCAACTGCTGTATACGCCTCATGTAGCAAACTTGGAACTGTGGAAAACATCGGGGCATTTTGATTTTTATCGGGAGAATATGTTTGATTCAATGACTGTTGAAAATCAAGCGTATCAACTGAAACCGATGAACTGTCCGTTTCATGTTTTGACTTATAAATATGATCTTCATTCTTATCGAGAATTTCCCCTGCGATGGGCGGAGTTAGGAACAGTTTATCGCTACGAACGTTCGGGGGTATTACATGGGTTAATGCGAGTGCGGGGCTTTACTCAGGATGATGCTCATATTTTTTGTTTGCCCGAACAAATTGCCGATGAAATTTTAGGGGTTTTGAATTTAACTGAAAAAATATTATCAGATTTTGGCTTCACTAACTATGAGGTGAATTTGTCTACTCGTCCGCCCAAATCTGTCGGAACCGATCAGGGATGGGAATTAGCAACAGAGGCGTTAATTAAGGCGTTGAATACTAAAAATTGGGAGTTTATAGAAGATGTGGGCGGTGGGGCTTTTTACGGGCCGAAAATTGATATAAAAATTCGAGATGCGATTGGTCGCTTGTGGCAATGTTCAACCATTCAAGTTGATTTTAATTTGCCCGAACGGTTTGATTTGGAATATATTGCTCCTGATGGTAGCCGACAACAACCGATTATGATTCATCGGGCAATTTTTGGGTCTTTGGAACGTTTTTTTGGGATTTTAATTGAAAACTATGCAGGGGATTTTCCCTTGTGGTTGGCTCCAGTTCAATTACGTTTATTACCCGTCAGCGATAAACAACGAGACTCGGCAGAAGAGATGGCTCATTCTCTGAAAAAAGCAGGTTTTCGAGTTGAAGTCGATGGCAGTGGCGAGCGCTTGGGGAAACAAATTCGTCAAGCCGAACTTGAGAAAATTCCGGTCGTTGCTGTCGTCGGAAAACGAGAAGTTGAACAACAAACGTTGAGCGTAAGAACCCGAAAAGCTGGGGACATGGGTTCTCTGACTTTACCGGAACTGCAACAGCATTTACAAACTGCGATCGCCCAAAAAATCCACCTCTAGAATGAGTTTCAATTCATCTCATCTAGATTACAGCTAACTCAACTCGCCTTTGAGTTGACTTTGGATTTTCTTGACAATCAGCTCTGATATCTTATGTTAGAATAAAATGTATGGGGAAAACAAAGCTTTCTGTAGGTTCAACTTCCCGATTTGAGGCTCTGAAATTGATGATTGCGCTTTCATCAGGCAAAAGATAAGAGTATTCTCAAATCTCTAACCCAGACAGCAGAAAAGCGTGGCTGCTGAATCCCTATCCGAATCTTAATATCTTCAACCTTTGAGGCAGTTTTTTAATTAAACTGTTGGATAGTTCATGCAGCACACAAAAAAACAGAAACGGCTTTTCAAAGCTTTATCTCGTCAAGGCTTGAGCGTCAATTACGGTAATGGTATTTACTCTATTCGCCTTGCTGATGCTTCTGATGCACCGAATTCAGAAATTTTGCTTCCAGAAAGCCTACCAATAGAAGGTAAAGCATTCAAACAGTTAGCCAACTTAGCTAATATTCGTCATCCAATTGCAGGTCATGTGACTCATGCTTGTGCAACACCTGACTTTCATCTAGGTGATGGAAATGTCGCAATCGGTTCAGTGATAAGCGGATTTAGTTTAATATCGTGAAGCTAAAGATTATAAACTAAATTATGGCTCGCAAACGGTTAATTATTGAAATGGCCATGGGAATTGATCAACATGGACAAGACCCGACAGTTGCCGCCGCACGGGCGGTTCGCAATGCGATCGCACATAATGCTTTACCTGGTGTTTGGGAAGTCGCAGGTTTAAGTCATCCCAATGAGATGATTGTAGAAGTACAGGTGGCGGTTCCCTATCCCGAACAAGTGCGATCGGATGAAGTCTTGGCTGTGTTACCCTTTGGTCAAAAAAGTCTCAAACTAGAGCCAGGTGGTATGGTTGTTCAAGGACGAGCGATCGCAGAACTTGAAGATAAAAATGATGAGATGTTAATTGCAGTCGCCGCAGTCACAGTCTCTGTAGAAATCAGCGATCAGTCCCCATAATTGATCCGAGTTTACTTTCTTTATGGAGTCTCAATACTCCAAAAGTTACGCTCAAACATTTTCAGCAGGGCCAGCTTCCCTAAAATACAATGAGGGGCTAATCACTTTCTCAGCCCCTCATTACTTGTTGTTTTAAATTAATAGTTCTTCAGATTGATATAAGCACATTGAAGCACTATTTACTGCAAGTACAACCTGTATGACCACAACCTGGACCGCTAGGATGACCATTCGCGCAGGCTTCTGAACAGTAGGGTTTGCCATCTTTTTTGATTGCGCTTTCTAAGGACACAATGCACAGGCAAGATTCACAGGCGCATTTCATTTGAGTCACTGTAGTCATGGTGTTTTTTCTCCTGGTGAGCTTCTATCTTTAATATTAGCTAAATATCTGAACATATATTCAGATATGATCGTAAATTTTGTTGAAGAGCTGCTGAAATTAACTAAAATTGGGCGTTTGGGTTAATGTTCCTCTAGTAATTTAACCACTGAGCAACCATTTGAGGAACAGGTAAAAGAATAATCAGTAACAAGCACAGCGTTAGCAAACCCAGAAAGTCTCGAATATTGTTCAATTCGCTGACATCATTTAAGGCAGGTTCATCATTAAGCGGTAAGAAAAACAGTAAAATCGCCAAAATGAGGAACTCACGGCGAGTGAAAGCGAGAATCAAAATTAAGAAACGAGCCACTTGACCAATCGCCATACTGGTGCGTTGACCCATCATGGCATGAACCATGTGACCTCCATCGAGTTGACCAATGGGGAGGAGATTAAAGGCAGTGACAATCAAACCCAGATAACCCGCGATCGCAACAGGATGAAGATCGATTGCATGAGCTGGGGTTAACTCAGCTCCCAAAGTATACTTACTCAATAGAGTGAGCAGAAACGAAAAACTCGGATCAATAGCATTAAAATCTAGAATACTGACACCATCAGGTGAGATTGGAACTACCGTTGAATGCTGCAACCCCCAAATTAAGATCGGTAAAGTAACGAGAAATCCAGCCCAAGGCCCAGCAATACTGACATCAAATAAAGCTTTACGGTTGGGGATTGGCGATCGCATCTGAATAAAAGCCCCAAAGGTGCCGAGAAAAAAGGGGATAGGCATGAAATAAGGTAAAGTGGTGCGAATCTCGTAATATCGAGCCGCCAGATAATGAGCCGATTCGTGGATGCCCAAAATTCCCATCAGTGCTAAGGCATAGGGTAGTCCTTGCAGCAATACTTCTGGATTAGCCTGCCAAACTTCCGGAGCGAGATCCATCATTCCGACACCCGCTAAAGTTGTTGTAAACAATGTGATGACCAACAACGCCAAGGCTAGAAGCGGTCGAGTTAAGGGATCGTTGCGAGTAATCGTCCTCGATTTTTCCAGATAGGGATTCGGAACTAAGGCAAAGAAGGGCTTATCGTTCAAATCGGTTTGAAAGACAATAATAAAGCGATCGCCAAACTTCGCCTCAATTTTATCTCGAATCGTTTGGTAGACAACTTCTGGGTTAGAACGAATTTGACCGCGACAGATAACCGCTTGAGGACGATATTCTAACTTTTGCAAAGGAAAAACCGACCAGGGAAAACACTCACGGAGTTGGCTTTCCTCCTCTAATGTAATCACCTTGGGCGGGGGCTGTCTTGGTGTCGGTTCGGAAGTCATTGTTGCAGTAGATGTCGTAGATGAATCAGTTTGAGGTGGATTTCGGCGTCCGAGTTGCACCAGCAACCAGTAAACGCAAGGACAAACAATAAAAGGGATGACGATCAGTTCGGTAGGTGGAGGCTGCTGTTCACCATAGATCAGTTGCCATGTACTCCAAATTAGCGCAGGTGTCATCATCACCAACCACAAAATCCATATTGGTGTACGGGTAATATTCGCGACACCTTTTCGCAAAATCCAGTACGTTATCAACCCTAATAAGAATAACCACAACCAAAGAAGCATAATTTAATTGTACTGTGACTAATTTTCGTGGTCTAATACTAATAATTAAAATAAGTAGAATGAACAAATCGCGCCAAGTTGTTAGCTGTAGGAGACTAGAGACTGAATTCTCTACTATGTTATTATCTCCTAAATTGTTCATCCATAATTTTGAGTTAACCTTGCCGAGAAATTTATGGCGCAACCCCGACCCATTTCTAAGCCTCCACAGCCCATATTGTCCAAGCTTTGGGCTTTTTCTCCCAACCGAGAGACACTGGGGGGTACAGCCTACTTGCTCGTTGAAAATAAGATAAATATTTTAATCGATACTCCTGCTTGGGATGAGGTTAACCGGAAATTTATTGAGCAACAGGGGAAACTAGACTGGCTAGTGATTACTCATCGTGGCAGTATGGGTAGAGCTAGAGAGATTCAACAAGCCACTGACTGTCATCTCCTCATCCAAGAACAAGAAGCCTATTTACTACCTGATGTAAGTGTGACTTCCTTTCAACACGAATTTATCCTGAGTCCCCACAGCCAAATGATCTGGACTCCCGGTCATTCTCCCGGTTCATCTTGTTTATACTCTAGCTTGAATCGAGGCATCTTGTTTAGCGGTCGTCATCTCTTACCCAATCTTCAGGGCCAACCTGTACCGTTACGGACAGCGAAAACATTTCACTGGCTGCGGCAAATTCAGAGTATTAAAGTGTTAGTGGAGCGATTTTCTCCTCAAACTCTGCAACTTCTCTGTCCTGGTGCGAATACAGGTGCATTACGAGGGAAACGAATCATAGAGCAAGCTTATGAAAAGTTAGCTCATTTGGATTTAGAAGCATTGTTAGAGCAAGATGCTGTTTTGTAGTGATGAAATAGCCCTGCTGAGTTTCCCCGTTTCCCTGTCACCCTATCCTCAGACTCAAGATTTATCGCTCACATTGCCGAATTTCTGATGGTATTGTTCAGTTTAGTTAATCACTCAGATCTTGAACTTCTATTCAATTTAAACTATCAATACTAAAGTCTAAATTTTGTAAAGAAAATTACTTTTTTCTCAACTTTTCAGTTAAAGTTAAAAGTAAGCCACCCCTAAAGATCTTTCTGATCTCAGGGATAGCTCGACGATAGCAAGTATCTTGCTGTTCATCTTGTGAATTGCCCCCAGAACGAAAACGATGTTCAGGGATCAAGTCGTTAAACTAACTCTAACAGCCCAACTCTTAATATAGCATGATGTCGGTCAGGGAGTATTTCTGTTTGTAAGGTTTTTGTCGTTTCCCTTACTTAATGGTACTGGAGGAGACACTCTAAATTGTCTATCAGAACAGCCCAAAGGTATCAGCAAATTAATTTGAGCTCAACTCCTTGTCCGAAATTTTTACTTGTGGGTTAATTTTCAGCTTCAGAACTCGGAATCAATCTGGATTGGTTGTAAACGCAACAAAAAAACTTAGCAACTTTGAGATAATTTCCTTAAATTCTTTTCTAAACTTGAGATCTAAACTAAGATCTTGAGCGAAGCTGAATAAAACAACCGAACCCGTGAGTCCTCAACAACCTGTATCTTCTGAGTCGAATCCAAAAGTTGTCGAACTCGAAGTTAAGTTAAAGCGAGCCTACAAAACCATTAAAAAACTGCGAACCCGCGTTGCTGAACTCGATAGCCAGCAAGAACTCCTGACATCCTCAACGGTTCGCCTTCCGCCAGAATATCCTCAATTCTCTTCTCAACGTCGCTATCGTTCTCGAAGTCAACCTTCGGTTTTAGCCTTAATCTCTGTTGCTTCATTGGCTCTTGTGATTGGTGGCTTAGGGGCGATCGCGAAGTTTTTCTTTCCTCACCTTTTTCCAGAATGGATAAAATTAATTCCGTTGCGTGTAACAGCAGCGACATCCTCACCCCTGTCTCTAGTTTCCACTCAAGCGAGTTCAACCTCCGCATCCTCAACCCAAACCTCTTCAGTTTCTGAGTTAGTCTATAACGTTACAGAAGAACCATTACTTGACTATAATTTAGAACTGCAAACCATTGTCGATCAAGTTGTTCGTCAAGTTTCTGAACAACAACTCTCAACATCTTCTCTGTCACTTCATTTAATTGACGTTCAGACTCAAACCTTCGCTGAATACCGCAGTCAAACTCCTCGATTTCCAGCCAGTATTGCGAAACTATTTTGGATGGTGGCTTTATTTTCTCAGGTAGAAGCTGGACTTCAACCGACAGAAAAGATTCAATATACCTCTGAATGTCAAACCGATATTTGTACACTGATTCAAAAATCCGATAACGGAGCAGCAAGTCGAATTCTCGATCAACTCACTCAAACCTCATCTCAACCCAATCAACCCGACAAAAATTATGAAAATTGGTTGAAAAAGCGTTACTCAGTGAATCATTTTTTTCAAAAAGCAGGCTATAGAAATATTAATATTAGTCAAAAAAACTTCCCGGTTCCTGAAATCAATATGGAAGAACCTCAAGATTGGGATCTAAAAATGCGAGGAAACCCTCAGAAACCGATTAGAAATCGAATTACAGCCGAACAAACGGGTCGGTTAATGTATGAAATTGTCACTCAAACCGCAGTATCTCCAGTGGCGAGTTCTGAGATGATGAAGCTTCTCGAACAAAATCTCGATCCGCAGATTTGGACGCAAGAAGACCGGAACTCGATTGCAGGATTTTTAGGAGAATCTTTAACTGAGTTTGATATTCGCTTTTTCTCTAAAGTTGGCTGGACTTCTCAAAATCGTTTTGAAGTTGCATTCATTCAGTCCAAATCTGATAATATTGCCTATATTTTAACGGTATTCGGAGAAGATCGAGATTATGCAGAGAGTGAAGATATTTTTCCTCTCATTTCTCGCCTCGTTTATGATCGAATGAAAAGTTTAAATTCTCAAGAATAGATGATATATTTTGTCTACTTAAGCACAACTAAAAATTTAGACTGTCTATTTTGCAGCAATAATTTGAGCAGTCGTTAAATTCAGGGTTGGAAAAGTTGGGGATTGAATTGGATCGTTTCCCTGAAATTCCATCAGGTCATAGAAACTATGGTCTAATATACCCAGTGTAACTTTTTCCTCCAAAGGATCTACAATCCAATACTCCGGAATTTCTAACAGTCCATACTCAGAACGCTTGGAACGATAATCATCAGTTTTTGTTGAGGGACTTACGACTTCAACCACTAAAAAAGGCGGGGATTCATTAAAATCAATAACCGCTTCTCGATCCGCCATTTCCTCCCATTGCGCCTGAGACATAATTGTAATATCAGGAATGCGAGATGTGTCCCAACGTCGTCCACGTGGCGAACGAATTCCCACTAAACCTGGAAGTGTAACCCAAGATTGTTCTGATGTAGATAAGATATTTTCAAACTGAAGTAATAGAAAGCGAATAATCGATCCATGTTTACCTGTTCCTAAGCTCATTGGTATTAGTTCTCCATCAACGAGTTCATAGCGGGTGTCAGTTCCGTCATTGTATGTTAAGTATTCCTCAAAGGTCAGTTTTTGTGTGGTAATAGACATCAGTATGCTTCCTCCTATTAAACTACAGTATAAAGAGACCAGGCTTTTTTCATCCTAGTCTTGTCGGTTCGCACATAAGCTTAAATTTTATCAACGAAAACACGCAATTATATGAATTTTTTTCGCACATAAGCTTAAAATTTTTCGTGCATAAGTTTAAAATCCTTGAAATATTCGCGCATAAGTTTAAAATTTCAGGACACTCTTTTTCGGAAAAGCCTACATTTATTATATATCAAGCATTAATACTATAGACTCTGACTAACTTCCTGAATTCCCCAATTTTGCTGTAAATTGAACACGGCGACATAAACGGGTTGTGTATAGTGATTTTGGGCGTTGCATAATGGAAGTATGAATTTAAGCGATCGCCATGAAATGTCCAAGATGTGCATCAACTCATATTCGCAAAGAGGAATTATTAGCACTTCAACGGAATTTCAATACAATGATGCGTTCGCGGAGCGTGCCGTCAGGCGATCGCGCTTTGTGAAAGCTTGAGTTGTCACTCAAATATGCGACTGTTCAAACCCATAACAGCTCGTTAAAGTATCTATGGATGTACTTTTCAAGCAGGGAGACATCATGCAAACGCTTCAACTTTCACCATTGCAGGCACTCCTACGCAGTAGTTGGTTTATTGTCAAAGCCGCGCCTAAACGAATTTTTTACTTTATCCTCTTAACTTTACTTGAAGGTAGCGGTCCTACACTTGTTTTATTTCTGGATAAAATCATCATCAATGAAATTATTCGTTTAATCCAAACCGGAACGATAACACGCGATACCGCATTAACTGTATTACTCTCAAACTCTTTACTTTTTTGGAGTATTATCGGCATCATTTTTTTGAACTTGTCTCTTCAGGCAATTAACACCATTATCAATGTCATGTTTTCAAGCCTAAGACAAAAAGTTGAAGGCTATTTTCAGCATAAATTTTTACAAAAGGTCGCGACGTTTGCTGATATCTCTCTATTTGAAAATCCAGAACTGCTCAACATTGTTCAACTCGCAGAAAAAGCCATTGAACGCTTACAGTCTCTAGCCATGCGCTTAGGGGTTAGCTTGGTTGGTGTTTTCATGTTAATTCCAGCAGTGGGTGTTTCTCTAACGATTGCTTGGTGGATACCTCTAATTGTGCTATTGGCTTCTGCACCTGCAATTTTTTTCAGGATTCGCTATGTTCGTAAAGCTTGGGATATTGAAAAAACTCAAGCAACTGAAGCTAGAGAAATGCAGCTTTATCAAAGAATATTAACAGCTCCTGAGTATTCTAAAGAATTACGTTTATTTAACTTGCAAGACTTAATGCTTGGTCGATGGAATGATTTATTCGATCACACCTTTAAGCAAATGGAGAAAATGCAAATTAAGGGAACACGCTTAGTTCTATTCTGGTCATTTTTTGGGGGAATTGGTGTTGGTTTGCCCTATATTTACGTTGTTCTCGCAACTTTAGATGGAACCTATACGATTGGAGATTTAGCTTTGTATGCGGGTTTAGTCATGCGGTTGCGTCAAAGTTTACAGATTTTAATGGGGAATTTTTCTGAACTCTATGATGTGGCTTTGGGAACTGTTCCTATTTTTCAATTATTAGAACTAAAATCTCAACTCCAATTAGATAAAATCAAAGCTTCATCTCCTCTAACTTTAGCCTCCTCGAAAAAATCCGCAAAGATTCAACTGAAGAATATCTCGTTTACCTATCCAAATAGCAATCATCCTAGCTTAAACAATATTAATTTGACAATTGATCCAGGTCAAACTGTGGCTTTAGTGGGTGAAAATGGAGCCGGGAAAACAACATTGACTAAATTAGTCTGTCGGTTGTACGATCCAGATTGTGGTAAAATTATTTGGAATGGAGAAGATTTACGCGCCTTTGAACTTAATAATTTGCGCCAAAAAATTGCTGTTGTTTTACAAGATTATGCTCGTTTTCCCCTAACCGTTCGAGAAAATATTGCTTTCGGTGATTTAGAACAGTTCAACTGCGATCGCTCTGTTCTCAAGGTGATTAAAAAAGCCGGAATTCTAGACAAAATTAACAGTCTTCCTCAGCAGCTAGATACACCGCTCGGAAAGCAACTCGAAGGTGGAGTTGATCTCTCCGGTGGACAATGGCAACGGATCGCGATCGCACGTTCTTTGATCCGTCAACCTCAAGCCGAACTCCTGATTTTTGATGAACCCACAGCCGCTCTTGACCCCAAAAGTGAACATGAAATTTATAACTTATTTGCCGAAATTTCTAAGGAGAAAACTGCAATTGTTGTTACCCATCGACTCGCATTAGCTAGAATTGCGGATGTGATTGTTGTCTTGGAACAAGGTAAAATTATCGAAACGGGAACTCACGATGAATTAATGAAACGGGGTCAACAATATTATCAAATGTTTAGCCGTCAAGCGAGTTATTATGGAGAAACTTCACCCATTTCCTAAAAGCGATCGCCATTCTCTCCTCCTCTGAGGAATCTGCGGATTTGACCAAGAATGACTAGCTTTGGTCGTCTCAGACCCATTGAGGACAATCAAAACTCAGTACAATAGATCATCAATACGTCGATAGGTCGTTCTTTGTGTAGAATATCATGCCCAATTCGGATGAAACGTTAATCGAGTTAAAAGGAATTAGCAAGTCCTTTGGTAATAATGTCATTCTCAATAATGTTGATTTGAATATTTATAAAGGACACGCTCTTGCTATTATCGGCCCTTCGGGAACAGGTAAATCGACGATTCTGCGAATTATTGCAGGTTTATTGACTCCCGATGCAGGTGAGGTTTATATTAACGGTCGCAAGCGCAAAGGTTGGGTGGATGATATTCGCGATCCGATTGGGATTGGGATGGTTTTTCAAAATGCGGCTTTATTTGACTCGTTAACCGTTCGGGAAAATGTCGGCTTTTCACTTTATCAGCATACGAAGTTATCGCATCAAACGATTCAAAAATTAGTGGATGAAAAGCTAGAAGTCGTCGGATTACCTGGAATTGGCGATCGCTATCCGGCTGAACTTTCTGGGGGAATGCGAAAACGGGTGAGTTTTGCTAGAGCTATTTTACCGAACCCGGAAAACCCCGCCCATAATCCGGAAGTGATTCTCTACGATGAACCGACTGCGGGTTTAGATCCGATTGCTTCAACCGTGATCGAAGATTTAATCCGCGATCTTCAGAATAATGGCGGCGGAAGCAATACCTATGTGATGGTCACTCACCAGGAAAGCACGATTCGTCGAACCGCCGATGAAGTAATTTTTCTATATCAAGGTAAAATTCAATGGTCGGGAGATGTTGAGGATGCTTACAAAACAGAGAATGAAATTGTTCGACAGTTTTTTAGTGGCAGTATCAACGGACCGATTAAAATTTTGCATTAAGTGTTTCTTAACGATTACTGTAACTAATTGCACGGTTTGAGGAGAAAATTTTCTAAAGAAATTATCAAAAAATTCTAAAAAAATTCTTGAGAAGAGTGGGAGATGTTCTTTGATCTCCCGGTTTTTCCTCAAAATAGGTAACATGAAAGAAGCCATAGAGAACAAATCGAAATTTTTAAACTGTTAAAATACTCACAAAAAGGAAAAATATTATGCGATCGCGAGCAATTCGAGAAGGGTCAGTCGGTTTATTAACGCTATTAGGATTAGGTTTATTTGGAGCTTTTGCCTTCTGGGTACAGGGTTGGCGGCTAGATTCTGATGGGTATCAATTTACGGTTGAATTTCCCGATGCAGGCGGAATTCTCACCGGAACTCCTGTACGATATCGAGGCGTACAAGTCGGTAAAGTGATTGATGTGCAACCGAGTTCTAATGTTGTGGAAGTGGAATTAGAAATTGCGTCCTCAACGTTAATTATTCCTCGCAATGCGATTATTCGTTCTAGTCAAAGTGGGTTACTCAGTGAAAACTTCATTGATATTCTTCCTCAAGACGCTTTATCTAGAGAGATGAAGGATGCAGATCCAAATAGTTTTGATTGTCCGGAAACTGTAATTTGCGATCGCGTGACGTTGTCAGGAGAAAGTGGAGTCAGCTTAGAAAGATTGATGACTTCGATGCTCGCTTTTAGTGAACTCTATACTAGCCCCGAACTATTTAATAATCTCAATCAAGCAGCTCAACGAACAGCATTAGCCGCCGATGAAGTCTCAAAACTGAGTACAAAAATGACGGAATTGGTTGAAATCTCTCGAACAGAATTAGGGAATTTAAGTGGCTCTGTCGATCAAGGTATTGCTTCGTTTACAACAGAATTGAGTGCAGTTTCCGCAACGCTACAAAATTCAAGTAATGAAGTCTCTCGTGCAACCATTGAGTCAGCAAATTCAGTTCAACGTGCCGCCAATGAAGCTCGCACCATTACGAATGAAATTCAGATGTTAATTGCGAGTAATCGCACGAATTTATCTGCTACTCTCGATAATATTCAACAAGTGACTGGAGAGCTGAATGAGACGGTAGCGACGATTAATCCTTTACTCAATCAAATTGAACAAGGGCAATTATTTAATAACTTAGAAACTCTATCTGCAAATGCAGCCGAAGCCTCCGAAAATCTCTTGGATTTATCAAGAACCGTGAACGATCCTGAAACAATTCTGCTACTCCAACAAACCCTTGATTCGGCTCGAACTGCATTACAAAATGTTGAAAAAGTCACCTCTGATGTTGATGATTTGATTGGCGATCCGCAAGTTCGAGAAAACCTCCGAGATATTATTAATGGTTTAGGAAATATTCTGGCTTATACTGACCAGTTAGAACAACAAACCAAACTCGCTAAAACCCTCGCTCCTCTGTCTGAAACCCTGGAAAATTCAGAGGCGATCGCCTTAGAACGCGATTTACTTAAAATTAACAACGAAAAGTCTTTTTCTTCTCAATGATCATGTCCTTAAAAAACTTACTATGCTCCTGCGCTGAAGCGCAACTACAAATCTAAGGCATTAGATCAGTCGATTGATAGATTGTTCCATCGGGTAAGATCACATTTTGCATAATATTATCATACAGTTCGGCTTGACTCCAGTTTGCACCTTTTAAGTTTGCACTACTGAGATCAAGATTAACCAAGCGAGCAAATTCTAACTTGGCATTCATTAGATTAGCTGCAACTAAACTGCTGTTTTCCAGGTTACTCATTCTTAAATTTGCTCCGCGAAGATTCGCCTGATTGAGATTAGCAAACTTGAGACTGACTTCACTCAATTCAGCATTCATTAAATGAGCGTTTTGGAGAACAGTATGCTGGAGTTGAGCTTGTTTGAAGTTGGCATTTTCACAGTTTGCACCCTCTAATTTTGCAGAAGTAAGGTTAGCTCTTCTCAGATTCGTGTTGCTTAAATTTGCACCGATTAAATGACTGACAATGGTGATAGTTGTAGGGTTAGTTTCATCGAGATGAGGACTCAAGTCAACTTCTTTGAGATTAGCTCCAGTCAGATTTGCAGCGTGTAGAGAAATTCCCTGCAAATTTGCTCTAGTCAGGTTTGCATTTTTAAGATTGGCGTGATTGAGTTGAGTGGGTTGAGAAGAAAAGCACCCCAGATTTGCAGATTTTAAGTCCGCATTTTCTAAGTTCGCCCCTGTCAAGTTACTTCCGTTGAGGATAGCACCGCTCAAGTCAGCGCCTCGCAAATCACTACCTCTTAAGTTCGCGTTTTGGAGGTTGGCTTTCTTCAGATTTGCATTTGTGAGATTCGCATTGGTGAGGTTTGCGCTTTGAAGATTGGCTTCTTCTAAATTAGCCCCAGCTAGATTCGCTTTGGTCAGTTCAGCTTGTTGTAGGTTCTGGTTTTGAAGATGACTATTTCTACCGTTTTTCGTCTTCAAAAGCTGATGAACCGGATGAGAAGTGCTAGGGTCTTGACGTCCTGACTTCTGTTGTTTTGAGTTGAATGTATGAGGAGTATCGGATTGAGATACACAGATATCCATGATGCACACCTAGAGGAACATTAACCAAACACTCAGTCTCAAACCTTGAATTTATGAAACGTGGGAGTGTTCTGCTGATATATATTTCTCTGGTGTAACCCCTTATGCAAAGTTAAACGTGTTGGCTCGTCTACAAGCTGAATAGTTTATTGAGGATTGAACCCAAAAGGAGGTAAAGTCTCTTGAATGTCAGACCCTAAGCTGAGGGTAACAACAAATTGTTCATCTAAACTTCCAATCACTTTCGTGAAGATATAGGAGCCACCCTCACTAGAATTTAATCCTTCTTCAACTAAAATTCCAGTCGCATCACTGACTCGTAACTGAACTTCAGTCGGTAGCGGAATTGGGGAAGCTGTTCCCAAAATCAGCAGGAGTTTCCATTCTCGAACGGTATCTGAGTCTAATTCTGAGTCTAATTCCGAGTCTAATTCTGAGTCTAATTCCCAGGTGAGAGCATATAACCGTAAAGTGGTTTCTCCGAGTTTTATATCTCGATAACCGCCTTTGGCTTCTGTGGGAATGTCTTCTCCCTGGTTTCTCAGTCCCTGTAGAATGATATCAAATTCTTCTGAGGTAAATCGCAAGCTTCTCATTCCCGTTGCGACTGACAGTTGAGGAAGTAAAACCCAGGAGAGTTCAGAGGCGACGCTATCAAGTTCATCTCGCAACCAACGCCCTAAATTCATCGCGGGTGTACTGAGAAGATTCAGTAAATCACTGAGATAATTCGTTTGATTTTGAATGAATTCAGAGGAACTGACTTCTGAACTTACAGATGTGGAATTCTGAGCATCATAAACCCATCGCAACAGTTGAGAATGAGTCAGAATTGAGATTCCTTGCTCCCAATTTAAAAGGTTCCACAATTGAGGTTTGGAAGTTTGAGTTTGAGTTTGGAGTTGAGGTAATACGGCTTTGAGTTGTGCTTGTTGAGCAGAAAGTAAGTCCTGACGAGCGGGAGTTTCTGGTAATGGAATTGCTGAAGAATCTAAGCACCGTAAATAGAGGAGAAGTTGGTCAGTTTCTTCTTCAAACCATCCGAGCGGAATTTCATAGGTCCAGTCAAAATCGGGTTCTAAATTGGCATTTGTTTTTGCCGCCATTAGAGTTTGATAGGAAATAAAGCCGGAAACAACAACAGTATCGAGTTCTTCTTGAACTTCGACTAAGACATAAAATTGAGCGGCATATTCGGGCAAGTCTAAAACGGCTTGAGGAACGGTAATCACCTCATCTAAGAAGCTCCCAACGGTAATCAAACAGACTTTAAATTGATTAACTTCTAAGTTGGCAACCGCTTCGATGGTATTGGCAACTTCCGGATGAAAAATCGAACAGTTTTCACGGTTAACGGTAAAGTTTTCTCCCCGTTCTTCTAACCAGCTTTCAAAGCCGAATAATGCCAGAGCATTTAGATAAGTTTCCCATTGTCTAGCTTCATTTTGAAGAGGATTGCTAAGTGCGATCGCTTGATTGATTTGCTCATCCGATAAAGAGATAGATGAGAGAGAGAGGGATTCAAAGTCGATTGGCAGTTCTGAGAGCATGGATGAGCGATTCATTTTTGGGTCTCCTGTTCAGTTTAATTCAAGTCAAATAAAATGTGAAGCACGGTTCAATTATAATACAATCAGATAACATAATGGCAAGGTATAAATCTATTTTCTCTTTGAGTTTAGCACTAAATTTCACAATCTAGTTGTTCACAAAGCCGTTTAGAAAATAAACTTTTGCTGGAGCTTTCCTGAGCATTATGAGACTCAGATTCAGCTTCTTGAATGACGCGATCAATTTGTTCACCTAATGCTTCATCTAATTTGTGATCAAGATTTTGATCAAGATTTCGCAATTGTTGAGCATCGGTATATTTTTTAGCAAACTCGACAATGCGATCGCGCAACTGCATCAACAAGGTTTGTCGGACATCAGCTCGAAATTCCTTCAAATTCAATAACCGAGTCACTTGATATTGAGCCTTTAATCCAAGCTGTTTGGCAATGACTCCCATTGATTCTCCCTGACAATGAAATAGACTCAACGCCTTCACAAACTGCTCTGATTTATCTTGCTTACGCCGTCTGAGTTTATTCAATCTTTGATCGATGATCTGTACTAAACTCTCATCTAAACAAGATAGAAACTGTTGATGATATTGCTCTAAAAACTCAGCTTGAGAATGATCTTCAGAGGGTTCAGGTGCCTGTAACTTATCTAATCCTTCAGACTGAGCGCTGTCTAAAGATTGAGTCGGAAACTGACCGCCTCGAACATAAATCCGATAATCTCTTAATTGAGTGGCAATTTCTTGCAGATTTTGAGCCACCATTTTGGCTGAAATCGAGAGATCAAATTCAGTTGTTAAAAGGTGAGCCATCTGTTCGTATTGTTCAGGAGTAGGAGCACTACACCGCCGCATAAATCCACTTTGACGTTGCTGAAGTCTTTGACAGCGATAAACGCTATGGTAGCTCGACAAAATTTTACGACTGTGTTGAACTTCGAGAGGTGTTAGTTGATAAACTTCAAACAAAATTCGCTCAAGTTGTTTGGGTCGAGTATCGTTCAAAATTGCCCAATTACTGACCATATAAACTCCCCGTTCCAATAAAAATGTATTCAGTTCGGGATGAAATTTAACTCGGCGATTTGTCCAAGTGGCTAAACTGCTTTGTTCAGGGTCAAAATTTTCGAGGATTTGTCGAGCCAAAGACTGATAAGATGATCCTTGAGGATTAATTTCTCCGGGTTCATCAAGAACCAGTGGAAACAGCTCTTCGCGACTAAAACCATGTTCTTCCCCAAATTTGTTTTCCAGATAGATGCAAGCTTGCTCAATTTCCCAGCTAATAAAACACAAAAGACAGAGTTGAGCATCTGTTGCTTTTAAACTCGGATGAGGAAGTGCTTCGAGTTTCCGATACCATTGAGTCAATTTTTGCTGAATTTCAGTATCAGAAACCTCTGTATTCGTTACCCACTCTGAAAATGCTAACTGAAAAAATGCCTGAGCTGACGGGATTTCGGAAATTTTCCGTTGTCCTGAACTTGTGAGTTTGACGAGTTTCCAGTATCTTGACGCAGTAGCCATTGATGTTCGAGTTTGAGTTGGCGATGGGGTTAGCACAGAACAGACTTCGACTTCACGGTTTAATTGATCAAACCTCCTAGTGTGCGGGATATATGTCATTGAAGGATTTTTCCTCCTCCACTGATACCTATATCTAGACAACTTTAGCCTATGCACTCTGCGTCTGAGTTTAGCAAGCGATTATCGATTCACGCAATCACCACGAGCAGTCGTAAACAGTGAACAGTGAGCAGTTAATTTAGTCCTCTTTAGAGAACTTTAAGTATTAGACAGGGATTTTAATCCCTGGACACAAGGGACTGGACAATGTTCTCACCTATTTTTGTGGTGCTGCAACATCATCATCTACAATAATCGAGTCACTGTTATCAATACAGGTTTAGATACAAATGGCGACCCAAACCTCCTCTCCGTTGCTCCTTAGCTCTTTTAACTTACAGGGTTTAAGCTTAAAAAATCGAGTGGTAATGGCTCCGATGACTCGTGCAAGAGCTGGCACCGAGCGCCTCCCCAATGCGTTAATGGCGCAATACTACAGTCAACGAGCATCCGCAGGTTTGATTATTACAGAAGCGACCGTCATTTCAGACCAGGCGAACGGTTGGGAACAAACTCCCGGAATTTACACCGATGAACAGATGACCGCCTGGAAGCAAGTTGTTGAAGCAGTTCATAGTCACGGAACACCTATTATTCTGCAACTTTGGCATTGTGGACGCGCGTCTCACAGCAGTTTCCATGAAAACAATCAACTCCCGGTTGCGCCTTCTGCCATTATTCTGAATGGAGACTATATTCATACTCCCAATGGTAAACAACCCTACGAAACACCACGAGCATTAGAAACCGAGGAAATTCCGAGTGTTGTGGAAGATTATCGCCGCGCCGCCGAACGAGCGAAAGCAGCAGGCTTTGATGGGGTAGAAATTCATGCTGCTAATGGTTATTTAATTGATGAGTTTCTTCAGTCTAAAACCAATCATCGCAGCGATCAATATGGTGGAAGTCTGGAAAACCGCTATCGTTTTCTCAAAGAAATTACCGAATCTATTCTCACCGTTTGGCCCGCGAATCGGGTTGGGGTTCGACTCTCTCCGAATGGTGCTTTTAATGATATGGGTTCGCCAGATTATCGCGAAACCTTTTTGTATGTAGCCGAACAGCTTAATCAGTATGGGCTAGCCTATTTACATTTGTTGGATGGTTTAGCGTTTGGCTTCCATGAATTAGGAGAAGCGATGACCCTATCCGAATTTCGCCAAGTGTTTAAGAGTCCATTGATGGGTAACTGTGGCTATACTCAAGAAGCGGCTGAAACCGCAATTAAAGAAGGTTTTGCTGATTTTGTTGCCTTTGGACGACCTTATATTAGCAATCCAGATTTAGTCGAACGTTTTGCTAATAACTGGCCCCTCAATCCTCCGGCTGAAGTGAAAGATTGGTATTCTTTTGGCAAAGAGGGTTATATTGATTTTCCCACCTATCAAGAGTCTGAGGGTTTAGCCGCCAAGAGTTAAATTAGGCTGAGTTTGAACACGAGTACAGATTCTGAACATCAAGGGACGGAGGGACGGATTGATGCAAGTCATTGTCGCGAAACGGGCATCTAACTGACCCGTCCCTATGATTTTTCTAATGCCTTCTAGAGAGAAAGCAGCAAAGGTTTAAATCCATGCTTAACGGAGACTTGGCCAATTAAATCCATTTTGTCAACGGTAATGTGATTCCGTCCCCAAGAAAAGTTAGTGTAAATTTTCTCAAATTCTAACAACATGGATTCAGCAAAACAGGCGAACAGTTGACGAGCTGGAACTTGCATATTGACAATTTTCATAATTTTCCAGTCAATATCTAGAGAATGTTCAACGATACCGCCTTCGAGGATATGAACATCGGGATGCTGAATTTGGGTTGCCATATTCTTGGGATAACCGCCATCAATGAGTAGACAAGGATGCTGTAAGCGTTCAGGATCGATTTCAACCCCTTTTGCCATACTCGCCACCCAAACCACAACATCAGCTTGCGGAAGAGCCTCTTCGAGTCCTAAGATTTTGCCCCGTCCGAGTTCCGCTTGTAAGTTTTGTAACCGTTCGCGATCGCGAGCAATCAGCAACAGTTCACCGACTTGAGTCCGCCGATCCAGCCACCGACAGACTCCACTCCCAATATCACCTGTCGCCCCACAAACTGCAACCGTTGCATTAGAGAGGTCAATTCCTAGCTTCGGAGCCATTTCCTCGACCTGACGGCAAATAATATAAGCGGTGTGAGTGTTTCCAGTGGTAAACCGCTCAAACTCTAGCTTGATATTGCGAACCTGCTTAATCTTCTCTAACTTAAAATTCTCAAAAATGATTGAGGAGAATCCACCCAAAGCCGTGATATTAATTCCGTGTTTTTGCGCGTGAGCCATCGCATTAACAATCTTGCGTGTCGCGGCTTTAATACGACGACTGGCTAACATTTCAGGCAGAAAACAAGATTCAACATAACGGCCTTCAATCACTTGGCCTGTAACGCTTGTCACCTTAATCTCATCCACAATTTGAGGCGGCGCACTGCACCAAAAATCCAACCCCTGATCGGCATATTCTGGATAGCCCAAGTCGTGAGCAACCAACTGAGCGTGTTCCAAACTTGTCAAATGACCAATTAAACCAAACATAGTCAATCAATACGCTTTATGTAGACTTTAGATTTTAACGTTACCTGGGGATGGATGTCGGTGAGCACTCAACAATTAACAGTGAACAGTATGGATCTTTTCCACTGCTCACTGCTAGAGAGTCCTGTTGAGATTTGGATCTAGGCTCCTATTAAACCGTAAGCAGACATCCGCATAATCTCACGAGTGGTGAACCCGATGTTGCTCAGGGCTTCACCGTAAGCAATCATAAAGTCTTCCACCAGAGCATCTTTTTCCATTCCCAGAGTCTTTGCATCTTGCTCAACTGCGTTTAGCATTTTCCAAACGATGGGTAAGTTTTGGCGGTTAGCTTCTTGGAGTTCGGCTTTGGACTCCTCAAAATGAGCCTTGAGCCATTCCTCACCGAAGTTGAGGTGCATATATTCATCTTGAACGACTCCCTCTGTGATTTTACGCGCAAAGGGGTCAGCAACGGGAATGTAGATATTGTAAGCCGCGATCGCAAAGCTTTCGATAATTAAAGATTGAATCACTAAGCAGGTGACGACTTTACCGTTTGCTGCTGCGTCTTGGAAATTCTGATGCAATTGGCCAAAAAACTGGCGAGCATAGTCCATATCCGCAGTCACCTCTAGATTCCGACCACAGGCTTGGAATCCCTTCATGTGGCGTTTTTCCATCTTAGACAGGCGCACTAGCTCGTCTTTTTCGTCGGGTAACATTTCTCCCAGCTTGATGTAGTTATCGTGAGCTTCTTGTTCTCCCTCGATTACAATCGCATTAATTCGGCTGTAGGCATCTTTGTAAGTATTGGTATTAAAGTCGATTTCTGCAATGGCTTCAAGCTGTGGCATAGGTTTATTAGCTCCTCATCTCTGGTGGAGTTCAATGAGTTTACAAGTGATGTTGATATCGTGCGAGATCTCAAAGATTTGAGGTCGCCCTATTGTTAGTAAATTAAACAGATCTGACTCAATAAATATTGAGCGATCGCCTCGGAAAAACATAGGTATTTTTCTATGCTGTCGAGGTTTCAGGGTTTGTAGATCCAATTGGATGTTAACGTTGATCAGATTGTTGCTCTGTGTAACCCTCTATGGGGTTGATTGAAACAACACTCAACGTTTACTAGCCTTGAATCCTAAACATACAGTGATGTAACCTATGTAACTCACTCAACCTGATCGGTTGGTTCTGCGTTCTGTGGACTCGCCGATGCCTTGTAACCTTTAGCCTTCAGCAATCAGGAATGAGCTGTAAACTGTTAGCTGTCTACTTACAGGGGAGTCGGCTAATCGAGACTGTTTCCAGTCTGGATTGAACGGCTTTTGCCTTGCATTTCCACAGTTTCCTGTGTTACCCGGCAAAAATCCTACGGATGCACTTAAGCCATAGTTGTCGCTTTTTGCAGTGCCGTATTTTCTAAATTTTTTTTTGAGTATAACACTAATAGGTTACAGAATTTTCGGGTTTTCTCTAGCTCTACCTCTGGAAAGGGGTAAAAATTCTCTCGTATTTTGACGCGAAGATTTACCGAATTTTATTCATATTAAGGAGGATTGATGAATTGATTGCTTAAAGTTATCGCTTATATAAGTTTCACTTAATTTATTGACGGATACACTGGACATAAGACTTATGAGAAGACTGATGCAATCCTCGAAATTTCTCAAAGGACTGAGTTTGGCTTTACTATTGGTAGGATCTGTGCTTGTTCTCCTACCGTTGGTTATTGTTTTGTTGACTTCGTTTTCTGAGATCGGTACGGTTGAGAGTAGCCAGAGCTTGACTTTAGCTAACTATCAACAGGCTTGGGCCAGAGGTAGCTTTCTGTTAGCTTTTGCCAATTCTACTCTGGTGGCACTAGCGGTAACGGGATTTCAGATTCTTACTTCGGCTTTGGCGGGTTATGCTTTAGCTCGTTTGCAGTTTCGGGGACGACAGGCGGTTTTATTGATTGTACTCACCTCTTTGATTATCCCTTTTCAGTTGTTAGTGATTCCCATTTTTCTAGTTTTGAAGTGGGGACATTTGATTAATACTTATGGTGCTTTAATTTTACCGACCGCTGTCAACGGGTTTGGTATTTTTCTATTGCGTCAATATTTCCTGACGATTCCGGTTGAATTAGAAGAAGCCGCCGCTCTTGATGGGGCAAATCGTTGGCAAATTTTATGGCAAGTTATTATTCCCTGCGCTCGACCGGCATTGGTAACGCTATTTTTGTTTACTTTTATTGGAGAGTGGAACGATCTGTTTAAACCCCTAGTTTTTACAACTCGACCTGAACTGAGAACTGTACAGTTAGCTTTGGCTGAATTTCAAGAGCAATTTACGAACAACTGGTCTTTAATGATGGCTGCTGTTGTGATTTCTACTCTGCCTGTTCTGGTTCTTTTTCTACTCGGTCAGCGACAATTTATTCGGGGGATTGCTACGACTGGAATTAAAAATTAATATTTTAAACGGGGTGAGAAATACTCACCCAACTTGCAATTATGAGGTTGACATAGAATTGTCGGAAAGCGATAATTCATCAAGCGATCGCCAAATTTCTTGCATTAAAGTCTCAAGTCCAATTCCCGCCACCGCCGAAATTAAAAACACTTGAGATTCGGTGATTTGTTGAACTTGAGTAATGATCTCTTGAATCTCTTCACTCTCTAGATCGACCGCATCTACCTTATTTAAAGCTACAATTTGCCGACGCTCCATTAAACCTCGACCATAGGATTGTAATTCTTGGTTAATCGTGTGATAATTCTCCAGAGGAGTCGGGTCGGTAATATCAATTAAATGCAGTAAGAGTCGAGTCCGTTCAATATGGCGTAAAAATTCATGCCCTAGTCCTAACCCTTGATGCGCTCCCTCAATTAAACCGGGAATATCGGCAAAAACCGTACCATCACCTGTTGGTTTACGAACCACACCCAAATTAGGAATTAAAGTGGTAAAAGGATAATCTGCAATCTTGGGTTTGGCCGCAGATAAAGATGAAATTAATGTTGATTTTCCCGCATTGGGTAAACCAATAATCCCCACTTCTGCTAACAGTTTTAATTCCAGTCGCAACTGACGTTGTTCACCCTCAAGTCCGGGTAAAGCGTAGTCAGGGGCGCGATTTTGGTTACTGAGGAAATGACGATTTCCGAGACCTCCTTTGCCGCCTTTTGCGACACAAAACTCTTGATGAGGATGAACCAAATCCACCAAAAGTTCTTCCGTTTCCACATCATAAACAGCCGTTCCACAAGGCACCTCGATCACAAGGTCACTTCCGCTGGCACCTGTCATATTTTTCGGACCTCCGCGTCGGCCATTTTCAGCCCGAAACCGATGATTATACTTAAAGTCCAGCAAGGTTTGTAGGTGTTCAACTGCGACCAAAATCACGGAACCGCCATGACCTCCATTTCCACCAGAAGGCCCTCCGGCGGGAACATATTTTTCACGACGAAAGGCGACGATTCCATCGCCACCTTGACCCGCTTCTACCAGAACTTCAACTTGATCTATAAATTGCATGAGAGGAGTGATAATCGAGATTTGAGAGTAAGAATCTCCTCTGCCTTCCCTAAAAAGCTGATATCTCGACTGAACGAGAATTATCTAGCTCCATTCAAATAGTAGTAAGTTGCCATGGGTGCAATAGTTGCGACTACCAAGACAACGACCACAATAATTGTAGCGGTTTTATCATCTGTTTCTTCAGCAGATTTGAACGTACCTTCAACTTGGATCTGTTCATTTTCGCTAGGAGGGCCAGGATCGGGGTCTCCAGATAACACCGCAACGACGCGATCGCTAACCGCTTTAAAAGCCTCATTATATTTATTACCATCTCGGAGTGGAGTCTGTAAGGTCTCCTTGACAACACTTTCTGCAATGTCATCCGATAACAGAGACTTGACGCCCTCTCCAGAGCGAATCGCACTATTATTGGTTAGGGTATCGAGAACAAGTAACGTTTCATTGCTGGCGGCTTCAGGAGTCGGAAACCAGCGTTCAAACAAAGCCTCAGTGAAACTGTCTGCGGTTTCTCCATAGTCAAAGCGACGCAAAGTTACGAAGCGAACCTCATATCCCGTTTTTTCCGCTAGGTCTGATAGTTTTTGTTTAATCTGGCGTTCGGTGCTAAAACTAAGGACATCACCATCATCAACAACCCAAGTCTCATCACCTGCATTCACATCCGGCATTTGATAAATTCCCGTTGCTTGGGCTGGCGTTGCCCACAGTAGAGTAATGAGAATCGCCAGGAAAGTCGGTAAAATCAACGGCATCAGCCGCTGCTTCCAATTTAAGAATTTGTTAAATAGCTGTATCATTAGATTTCTCGATTAAATGTATTGCTACCTGTACAGTTACTATACAACGAATATGGGGTATATGATCGGGCGATTGATGATTATTCATCAAGGCTGGTAATACCGTAAACTTGAGTTATAAGTTCATAACGATGCCAACAAGACCGATTCTTCTATAAGGAACTCCGGCAAGCCCCTACAACTGCATATTAGGAAACTCGTTGGCATAGAGATCATTGGAAATTTCAAAATTTCAAGATACAGTAGATTTCTGCTTTGATTAACAATCAAAGGTTATTTTTGATGATTTCTTCTATTTCTGTTACGTTGATAGAAAAATTGCTCACCAAGCTCTGTTGATCCCCACACCAATACAAATAAGAATGTCCCAGAGACTTAGACAAATAGTAATAGTTAGGCTTGATAAATGGCATTGGGAATAATTCCAGAACTTTTATTTTTTCTGAGAAAATTATATTCGTTAACCCAGCTCCGTGAGTTCCAATAACAAACTCAGCATCATAAAAAATATTAATTTGGTCTTCAATTGATAGAGACTCAAGAATATACTTTTTGAATCCATATTTTTCTAATCTATTGAAAAGACATTCCTCATTCTCAATACATCTTCCAGATCGAGTCCCAGATGTTACCCTTGAAATAAAAATCCGATTTTGCTTATTTCTGGAGCGATTGGGTTTGACTTTATCTACGAAAAAATCCAAGTAAATTGAAGGCAAAAATCCGAAAAATCGACGAGTTAAGAAGTCTGAAAAAATGAATTTTTCTGTCAAGTAAAATTTCTTTTTATCTACTTTGACCATTCTGGCATTATCTGGCAAAAGCTTCTCAAGGAAAAAATTTTCAACTTGATTAAGTTCTTGAGAATAGAGAATTTGTATTTCTTTTATTTTTTGATATTTCTGATGATGAAGTGGATAGAATCTTGGCAAGTTATCAATCAAAATATGATAATGACTTCCTTCAGTCCCGAAAGAGCGAAAAACAGTAGAAAACCCTTCAACAACTTCTGGCTTTTGAAAGTACAAATTTTTCAAGTTGATTCTTTGACTTAACTTGTCTTTGGCTCTGACTGTGCCGCTCGAATCAATAATAATCTTTTTAGATTGAGTGAACAAAAGATTGCTTTGAGGATCATAAAGAATTTTTGGCAATATTTTTGCAGCAATAGGTGGTGTTAAATAAATTTCTTTTTTTAAACTTTGAGCCAATTCAAAGAAGGGCATATTTAAGGTTTCTGAAGTATTGATTTTTTCTCCTGGCCATAAAGGATCTAAATCAATTTTTAAATCCTTCAAAGAGATCTGATCGACTAAATAGGGTCGAGTACAAGCCTTTATTTTACCAATTATCATTGTAAATTTATTCAATTAACTCTAGCCCAGACTTCAATATATTTCATCAAAATCCGGAAATACAATTTTTTTTATTGGTTCTTAAGCTTGGTAAAAAATTCAACAAATCTAAACAGTATTAGGGCATTAATTTTCATCTTTTTATAAATTTTTGTAAATCATTAACAGGTTGAACAAACTGACAATAATCTATCTCTTACACTTCGTAATATAGAGCTGTTTATGACAGAGGAATTTATTGATGTCCGACTCTGATGACACTTAAACTCAGAACAACCTTCAACCTACATCGGAGCTTGAGTGGTATCCTTAAATAGATTTGAACAAAGGGTCACTCTGGAGATGATCCAGTTTTCAGAGTCCAACTGAAGCTCAGATCACTCCATGTCACCTATCCGAATCTGTGGAAGCTTATGGATTTTTCGAGTATTGCAGCCCAGTTAAACGCTGGAACAATTCTGCCAGAGGGAATTGTCATCATTACCCTGCTTGCGGTTTTAATTACAGATTTGATTATCGGACGAACGGCTTCTTCTCGCGTCACGCCCTACATTGCGATCGCGGGTCTTTTTGGGGCAATCGTTGCTTTATACTATCAGTGGAATAGTACCAATACCATTGGATTTTTGGGCAGTTTCAATAGCGATCCCCTCAGTGTAGTGTTTCGAGGCATTATCGCCCTATCTGCGATTACCACAATTTTGATGTCGGTTCGCTACGTTGAACAAACGGGAACCTCCCTGGCTGAATTTATCGGTATTTTGATTACCGCCTGTCTCGGGGGAATGTTCCTCTCTGGGGCGACAGAATTAGTAATGATTTTCGTCTCCCTAGAAACGCTGAGTATCTCCTCTTATCTGCTAACAGGCTACACCAAACGCGATCCGCGTTCCAACGAAGCGGCGTTAAAATACCTGTTAATTGGGGCGGCGAGTTCAGCGGTATTCCTCTACGGGTTATCCCTATTATACGGACTCTCTGGCGGTGAGACGAATTTAACGGAGATCGCCAAAGTCCTCGCCACATCCGAAACCGGAACCTCTCTCGGTGTGATTATTGCCTTGGTTTTCGTGATTGCAGGTATTTCCTTCAAAATTTCTGCGGTTCCCTTCCACCAATGGACACCGGATGTTTATGAAGGTTCACCGACTCCAGTTGTCGCGTTTCTCTCTGTGGGTTCAAAGGCGGCGGGATTTGCCTTAGCGATTCGCTTATTAATCAATGCTTTCCCCATTGTCAGCGATCAGTGGCGGTTTGTGTTCACGGCGTTAGCGATTCTGAGTCTTGTTTTGGGAAATGTTGTCGCCCTCGCCCAAACCAGCATGAAGCGGATGTTAGCTTACTCCTCTATCGCCCAAGCTGGGTTTGTGATGATTGGGTTAATCGCCGGAACCGATGCAGGCTACTCCAGTATGATTTTTTATCTGTTGGTGTACTTGTTTATGAACCTGGGCGGCTTTACCTGTGTGATTCTATTCTCACTCCGAACAGGAACCGATCAAATTAGTGAATACAGTGGCTTATATCAAAAAGATCCACTGCTGACATTAGGATTGAGTATTTGTTTACTTTCCTTGGGCGGAATTCCTCCATTAGCAGGATTTTTTGGGAAGATTTACCTGTTTTGGGCCGGTTGGCAAGCGGGGTTATATGGTTTAGTATTATTGGGATTAGTCACCAGTGTGATCTCGATTTACTATTATATTCGGGTTGTGAAGATGATGGTGGTTAAAGAACCGCAAGAAATGTCAAATGTGGTGAAGAACTATCCTCAAATTCGCTGGGATCTTCCCGGAATGCGGCTATTGCAAGTGGGTTTGGTTGCATCATTGATCGCAACATCTTTAGCCGGAATTCTCTCGAATCCTTTGTTTACCTTGGCTAATAATTCTGTCAGTCGGACTCCAATGTTACAAGCCTCAATAGTGCCAACTCAAAAAATGGCGGCGGTTAACGCGAGTTCATCTCCTCAACAACAGAAATAAGGTCTACTATTTATTAGACTGAAAGGGGTGTGGTATCATACCCCTATTTTTTTGATCAATGACGGGAACAGAGAACAGGGTTAGAAATGTCCTTGTGATCGGTACTTCAGGATATGATGTCTAGGCTACAGAGTTTAGATACAATCTAGATCAACTGTTCAATCTCGTCTTTTTTATTATGAATAGAAATTCGATGGGCTAAGTAGGGCGCTCTACCGCCACCTGTGTAACGTTTACAACGGTTAGCAACCACACCCAAGCAAGGAAGGTGAAACTTGTCAAGTTGATTTAACACTTTGTGAGTCATTGTTTGATGAGTTTTGGCGACTCCCACAACCAAGATCAACCCATCAAGATGTCCTGCGAGGAAGGTTGCATCAGTGTATTCTCCAAGCTGAGATGTGTCGTAAATAACTAGATCAAAGGTTTTTTGAAGTTCATCAACAATATGTCGCATCTGAGCTGAACCCATCAATTTAATCGCAGCTAGTGTTGGCGTTCCGGCTGTCAGAGCAAATAAATTATCAGCCATTGCGGATTGTTGAATCAGAACACTCGGTGCAATACGAGTATCAACAAGAAGATTACTTAATCCTTTCTGATTTGGTAATCCTAAACTTTGATGGAGTTGAGGACGACGTAGGTTCGCATCGACAATCAACACCTTCTGACCCATACTGGCAATGGTTTGAGCCAGGTGAAGAGCAACCGTTGATTTTCCATCCCCAGACTCGGCAGAACAGACGGCTAAAGACCTCAAAGGAGCATCACCATAGAGGAAACGTATATTGGCATAGAGATTATCAAAAGCATCCATAAATTGTGAGAATTTTATCTGAGAGTTCCTCGATAAGTTCAGCATCGTCCATTGTCGTTTTTGACGGGGAATTACCCCTAAAAGCGGCTGATTGATGGCATCTTTAAGATCGATGGGTGAGTAGAAAATATTGTGGAGTTTTTCAATTAATAAGGCTAGTCCTAAGCCGAGCCCTAAACCGCCCCCTAAACCCATAATCAACTTCTTAGACCCTCCACCACTTTCATCCTCTCTGACTTGAGGTTGAGAAATGATTTCCCAAGGAATACTATCCTGAGCGGAGTCTAGACGGAGTTTTTCACGCTGTTCTAATAATCGTTTGAGGTTTCCATTGGCGAGTTCAAGCTGTTGTTGCAGTTCTCCGTATCGACGGGAAATACTCGGAAAAATTTGAGCTTGTTGTTCCAAGCGAGACTGACTTTCCGCGAGTCCAGTTAGACGAACTTCCAGCATTTGAATTTGGTTGCTGACCTCCACAAGCTGTCCGGTGAGTTGGCGACGAATCGAACTTTGAAATCCTAAAACTGAAGAATTTGCAGAAACACTTGAGGAATTTTGACCCAAAACTCGTTGGGTTTCTTGGTCGAGTAACCGCCGAATATTATCACGTTGTTGAAACAGGAGCTGCATCTCTGGGGTATCGCTATTATAAACCGCAGATTGTTTGGCAATTTCATTTTCAATTTCGGTTAGACTTGCCAATAACTGGCTACGATTAGGAGCTTCACTCAAGCTGGTAGCTGCGATCGCTTCTTCGGGTGTTAAATCAAGTTTGGTTTGTAAATTATTGTACTGAATTCGGGCTTCTCGAAGTTCTCTTTGGGTTTGATTGCGTTGAGCTTCCAGCAGGCGAATTTGTTCATAGAGTTCTTCACCGCGAGCTTGAGGATTAAAAAGTTGATAATCTTGTTGTAATTGTTGCAGTTGAACTTGATAGCTATTTACCCGTCTTTCCAATTCAGGAAGTTGAGCGTCAATATATTCAATCCCTTCATCAATTCCAGTCCGACGTTCTTCTTCACTATATTCTAAATAGCGGTTTTCAACCCGTTCTAAAACGAGCTGAATTAGATCGGGATCAAGACCGTCATATTGAACATTTAGAATTTTTGTTTGGTCAAATCTGCGGTTTTCACCAATTAAACGTTCAACTATCAGCTTACTTTGAATATCTTTGAGATTGAACTCTGGATATTGAGTTTGAACTTCAGCAACAACTTCATCTAAAATTTCTGAACTTTTTAAAATCTCTAACTGAGTGGGATAATCAACATTAAACAGATTATCATTCGGATTTCCTTGAGTTCGGGTAAGGGTTCGAGGATCTGTTAACTTATCAGTTGAAGTCACAGGTTCAACTAGGACTTGAAAATTTCCCACGTAGGTTTGAGGTGGATCTTCAATCAACTGATTTGCTGCCATTGTACTAATACCCGCTACGCCCGCAATCAAAATAATTTTTCGCTTAACTGTCCTTAAGATCGGGCCTAATTTAAAGCCTCCTTGAGCAGAAGAACTTGAATCTTCTACCTCTTCGGTAAATTGTGAATGACCGATATCCTCGGAATCGAGTGCTACAATATCACGCTGCATAATTACCTAAAATTTTAAATAGCCTTACTCTATCTTATCAGTGGGTATTTGTATCAAAGATGCTGTGAGGTCGATTTAAGAACAACAGAATCCCGAAATACATGAAAATTATGTAGGGTTTGCTTCGCACCATCACCAGCATCTCTCCATCAAAAACTTCTTCGTTAAATAATTGGGTTAATTCCCAAATAATCGGATTAATGCAGTCAAAGAAATAATATCAGTAATGGGTCTAAAAAACTCTTCCGTGACATCGGCAAAACGAGTTAAACCCGCTCGGCTGACCACGACGATATCATTGTTCCGTAAAATTGGGTTTTCTTGTTCATTAATTCCCTGAGCTAAGTCAATCACAATCAACTCGCGAGAGACGGTCCCATCAGGATTTAAGCGAATCAGCTCCACATCCTGTTTACGGGCACGAACGCTATCAAATCCTCCTGCTGCCAGTATAGCCTGATTGAGAGGAGTATTCGGGGGAACTTGCAAAATCCCCGGTTGAACCACTTCACCAACAACATTGACATTGATGGTTTCTGGTGCAAAACTAGCGGTGGCAAGTGCTTCGATTTCCTCTGTATTAATCTCTGAAGCTGTTGGAATGATAATCGTATCTCCTTCTTGTAAAAAAGGGTCTTGACTAATATCACCAGACTGAAGTAATTCCCACAAGTTAATTTCAGTGGTTTGTAAACCGGTTCGGGTAATTCGCCGAATTTCGATATTGCGAATATCAGCTGCGTTCGTAATTCCTCCAGCAATTTGAATGGCTCGCGTTACACTCGGCGGATCTGAGTTATCATTCTCTGCACTCACAGTGTAAACACCCGGACGAAAGACTTCCCCAACGACTACAACTTGTAGGGGTTCATTTTCCGATGCGACTAAGCTTGATGAGACAATTTGGCGAATTTGTGAAGACTCGATACTAACGGCAGTTGGAATGTAAAGACTATCGCCATCGAGTAAAATTGGATCTTGACTTAAATTTCCTTCTTCGAGCAACTCTATCAAATTTAGGGTAACAACAGAACCATTTGCGCTGACTCGTTTCAACTGCACACGACTTAAATCCGCAGCTTGAGTTAATCCTCCAGCTAACTGAATCGCTTGGCTGACTCGGGGAAGTTGTCCATCACCACTCCCGGCAATATCTGGAACGCTTGCCATCCGATAAGATCCTGGACGCTGCACTTCCCCAGAAATGGCAATCTGCACGGGACGAAAGTCTATCAAACTCAGTGTGATCACCGGTTGTTTGAGCAAGGCACTGTATCGGTTAGAGATTCTAGCTTGAGCTTGAGGTAAGGTTAGCCCTTCAACTTGAACCGTACCAATTCCGGGTAAGTTTACAGTCCCATCCGTTAATACGATATACTCTCCACTGTACTTATCCACCCCGAATACATCAAGCCGTAGTCGATCTCCCGTACCCAAGTTATAAGATTGATCTAGTTCGGGTACCTCTGAAGAGCGGGTTGGATTCGGTGGGGAAGTGCGAGGTTGATTCTGAGCCAGAACAGGTAACTGTAGATTCAGACTGAGAATGGTTAATAGCATTAAGTTAGTCGCGGATATCCCCATCGTTTGGATTAGCATTGTTGTTTGTTGCCAGAATTTATATGAAGCCTATACTTGATCTAAGTTGCTGAATTAGGCATTGATCCGTTGATGCACCTGTGAAGTCGTTCAGTTGCTCCATGTACTTAGAACAGACGTTGATTCGGCTCTGATCTCTGTTGTAGACAAATTAAATCAGGCTGTCCTCACTTGATGATCTACTGTTATCGAATAGTATAATCTCTCTGTGATGCGATCGTCAGCTCTTCATGCCCTAATCGATACAAAATGACGGTTGACAATGACGGACTCTCAGACGATTCGGTGAATTAATTCCTCTAATATTCAATCTCGCTCATCATCCGATTCCATCTTGTCTTGATACCATTTTGACAAAGACTTTGTAAAACTTTGCCGAATTTATTAAAGCTTTTGTAAAGCAATACTCTCAATTCCTGATCAATCAGCGATTCAAGACAATTACAGTTATAAATTCAGGCGTAATTCTCCAACCCAAACAACAGTCCCTAGGATTCTATAAAAAAAAGCCACAGAGATTGTCCCTGCTATTATTTCAAGAAAATCTGTCTTGTCATCCCTCATTTGAGCTGATAAAATTTGAGATAGATAGGAGGATTTAGAGGTCAACGATGAGTGGTTTTTTTGCTTTGATCCTACTGGGGATAACGCTCGGATTAGCAATTCCAATTTTTGTTCTATTTTTTGAATGTTTTTTAGCGATTTTTCCAAACTCCTCCATACAGTCAATCTCTGATCAATCGAAGCCACGAGTCAAAATTTTAATTCCAGCTCATAACGAAGAAGTAGGTATCCTGGCAACAATTGAACCTCTGCTCCCTCAATTAAAATCAGAAGATCAAATCGTGGTCATTGCTGATAATTGCAGCGATAAAACGGCTGAAATTGCTCGTCAAACTGGAGTAACGGTTCTAGAACGACAAAATGCAGAGCAGCGCGGTAAAGGCTATGCCCTAGACTTTGGTTTAAAGTATATAGCAGCCGATCCGCCGGATGTAGTTGTGATGGTGGATGCGGACTGTCGGGTTGAACCCGGAACAATAGAAAAGATTGCACAAGAAGCCGCGACAACTCGAAGACCTGTACAAGCACTGTACTTGATGGAAAGTCCCCAACGGCCAACGCCAAAAGATTCCATCTCAGCTTTAGCCTTTTTAGTCAAAAACCAAGTTCGTCCTCAAGGACTCAAACGCCTGAATTTTCCCTGTTCTCTCACCGGAACTGGAATGGCATTTCCCTGGGCAGCCTTGGGACAAGTGAACCTCGCCAGTGGTAATATTGTTGAGGATATGCAGCTCGGTGTCGATCTCGCGATCGCAGGCTATCCTCCCCTCTATTCTCCCCAAGGACAGGTAACAGGTATTCTGCCTCAACAAGAACAAGCCGCCACAAAACAGAGAACCCGTTGGGAACACGGACATCTCCAAACCATCTTGACTCAAGTTCCACGACTGCTGAGTGCGTCTCTACAACACAGACGACTGGATCTATTCGTGATGGCTTTAGACCTGTTCGTTCCTCCTCTGTCTCTGCTGGTGATGCTGTGGCTGGTTGTGACAATTTTGGCTACAGTTGCTGGAATTTTTGGTCTATCTTGGCAACCTGCGTTCCTAGGCGCGATCGAAGGTGGACTGATATTCGTATCAATATTAGCAGCTTGGGCTAGATACGGTCGAGAGCGCATTTCAGGGTGGACATTACTGAGTGTTCCATTTTATATTCTCTGGAAAATTCCGCTGTATTTTGGTTTTCTCTTCAAACGAGAGAAAGAATGGGTGAGAACTGAACGAGATGAAAAGAAAAAGATGAAGATCGCCTATCTCCTAAACCTATATCCGAAAGTTAGCCACAGTTTTATTCGCCGTGAAATTTTAGCTCTAGAAGCAAGCGGAATCGAAATTCTCCGATTTGCTGTTCGTTCCCTCGAAGATCAGGTCGTCGATGAAGCAGACCAAGAAGAATACGCCAAAACTCGATATATTCTGAAAATTGGGGCTTTAAGATTATTCTTGAATGTAGTCAGAGTCAAAATCACTCGTCCGCTGCGTTTCTTTTCAGCTCTGAAACTGGCTGTCAAGGTCGGATACAAATCTGAACGAGGTATCCCCTACCATATCATGTATCTGGTTGAAGCCTGTACGGTGTTGAGATGGGCGATAAAGTCAAAAGTTGATCATATTCACGTTCACTTCGGAACCAACCCCGCTACCGTTGCTATGCTGTGTCAGGCTTTAGGAGGGCCGAGCTTCAGCTTTACCGTTCACGGGCCAGAAGAATTTGATAAACCCCAAGCTATTGGCATCACTGAAAAAATTAATCGATCTCGCTTTGTCGTCGCCATCAGTTCCTTTGGAAGAAGTCAACTTTACCGTTGGTGTGACTACAAACAATGGTCTAAAATTCATGTCGTTCATTGTGGGGTCGATCATCTATTCCTCAATCAGCCTCATGTTCCCATTCCAGAAGAACCCCGATTTGTCTGTGTGGGACGTTTGAGCGAACAGAAAGGTCATTTACTTCTCGTCGAAGCTGTTAGCCAATTGGCTGCTCAAGATGTCAAATTTAAGTTAATCTTCGTTGGAGATGGAGAACTCCGTGATCGAATTGAAACCTTAATGAGTCAGCTTCATCTTGATGATTATATCGAGATCACTGGATGGGCAACCAATACTCAGGTCAGACAACATATACTAGACGCTCAAGTTCTTGTATTACCGAGTTTCGCAGAAGGACTACCTGTTGTTCTCATGGAAGCACTTGCCCTGGGACGCCCTGCTATTGCCACCTCAATTGCTGGAGTTCCAGAACTCGTTGAACCGAATAAGAGCGGTTGGCTGGTTCCCTCTGGCTCCGCAGAAGTAATCGCTCAAGCCATGAAAGACGCTCTACACACCCCTCACGAACAAATTGAACAGATGGGTGAATACGGTTCAAAACGAGTCAATGAACAGCACAATATTACTATAGAAGCTACAAAATTAGCGAAACTCTTTGATCAAGTCACCCAATAGTAAAAGGTTGATTCTTCTTCCACACCTTGAATGTGAAACTGTCGCTGGGGTTTCCAGTCTCCAATCTCAAAATCCCTCGAAACAATTTGAGTTCCGGGTTGCAGTTGTTCAAACTGGGGTTTGAGTTTCAAGTTAAGGTGAGGTAACAGATAAATATAAACCACTGTTGCCTCCCTAATTTCACACTCAAATACGTTTTCTAAACGAAATTCCACTCGATCTAAAACTCCTGCACGTTCAGCGTTCTGCTTTGCCTCTCGAATTCGTTCGGGGTCAAGATCGATACCAACCGCTTTAATACCATACTGTTGGGCGGCGGCGATCGCAATTCGTCCATCACCACAACCGAGATCGTACAAAATATCATTAGGAGTCAAGTTCAGCCAGTCCAACATGGCAGCGATCATTTCAGGCGGTGTGGGAATATAACCAATATCAAGTTTGAGAGAAGTCATAGAAATCAGCAAGTTTGTCCAATATCGAGGCTATTATCCTTTAAAATTGAGGAACCAGTACATTGGTGAGTGTGTACGGCTCACCGTTTCTAGCTTATGATGTCTTTCATCCGGAGCGATCTTGCTCAGTTTCAAGCTTATACTCCCCATCCCAGCGGAGAATCTGGGAGTCCGGCGGCTAGCGATCTTATTTTAGATCGATTAGATACCAATGAATGCCCCTACGATCTGCCCGACGAGTTGAAACAAAAGCTGGCTTGGGCTTATCAGCTTGAAATAGAAACAAATCGTTATCCGGATGGCTCTCATGCTCCCTTAAAACAAGCGATCGCAGATTATGTTGACCGAGGAATTGCTCTCGATAAAACTCCCGTCATCTCAGAAAATCTCTGCGTTGGTAATGGTTCGGATGAATTAATTCGTTCTCTATTAATTGCCACTTGCTTAGGCGGTGAAGGTTCAATTTTAGTGGCAACTCCGACCTTTTCAATGTATGGAATCTTAGCCGAAACATTAGGAATTCCAGTTGTTAAAGTCGGACGAAATCCTGATAATTTTGAACTTGATTTAACTGCGGCTAAAACGGCGATCGCTCAAACTCAAACCCCTCCTGTGCGAGTTGTATTTGTGGTTCATCCCAACTCTCCCACTGCGAATGCGTTAACTTCTGCTGAGATTCAATGGTTAGAAAGTTTACCACCAGAAATTTTAGTTGTCATCGATGAGGCTTACTTTGAGTTTAGTCAAATGACTTTAGTTGATCAACTGCCTCAACATCCGAACTGGGTAATTTTACGAACATTTTCTAAAGCCTTTCGGTTAGCTGGCTTGCGTGTGGGATATGCGATCGCTCATCCAGATTTGATTACCATTTTAGAGAAAGTTCGCCTTCCCTACAATCTTCCTAGTTTCTCACAACTTGCGGCTGAATTTGCACTCAATCATCAAGATCAACTGTTAGCGATTATTTCAGAAATTATCGATCAACGTCATCTGTTAATTGAGGCAATTACTCAACATCCTCAGTTAAAAGTATGGCCGAGTCAGGCTAATTTTGTCTATGTTCGTCCTGAGACTTTAAATGCAGAAAATGGCGATCAAGTTCTCGATCAAATTCTGCAAACCCTTAAATCTCAAGGAACTTTAATTCGTCATACGGGTGGCGGTTTACGGATTACTGTTGGTACACCCGCAGAAAATCAACGAACTATTGAACGAATCAATTCACTCTCTATTAATTAAAGTCTAGATCGGGAGGGAAAAACTGAGAAGATAAAATTAGTAAACTCCCGACTAAAATTAATCCTAATAGTAGATAAATGACTTGAGTGGTTTTTTCAGCTTTCTGCCAAATTTCTCGATAACTTAACTGATGATTTTGAATTAAAATAAAAGCCGCAGGATTAAAGATAAAAGGCAAGAGACGGCTCAATATTAACCGGAATAAAAAGTTAATAATCCATAGCCGTTTGCGAGCAATATCTTGATTATATTGCCAGGGAAAAGCAGTTTGGGCTAAACGAATTAACGGCTTAAGATTTGGAGAACGCCAAGACTCGTACAAGGGTAAAGTTTTCGAGATTTTATTATTAGTTTCAGAAAGGGCTTGATTGAGAACAAATACATCTTCTAAAGCTGAATTTACGCCTTGTCCGATATCCGGTGGAAAACAATGTACAGCATCGCCCAGTAACACAATTCCACTGGAATTTTCTTGATCTGATGTTAGCCAATGTAACCCCGAACAATATTGAGGAACAGGAAAATATCCGCCCTCACTTTTCGCAAAGCGATCGCTTTCTTCGGGTGATACAATATCTTTAATCGGAAACTGAGGAAAAGCATTTTCTAGAAACTTAGACAATTTCTTGCCTTCTTTGATAGTCCAAATTTCATGGTCTGGCGGTTTAATAATATTAGCAGTTCTGGGTTGATCGGGGTCAGCAAAGGGTAAAATACCGAGAGAGAGGGAAGATTCTCCGCGAACTGCGTAAGCCATTGTACAAACTGCGCGTTCAGAGTGATTATGATCGAGAGGAAAATTAGGCGGTATGGTTAAAACCTTGTATTTTAAACCTGAACTTTCAGAAGGGAAAAACTGCATTTTAAATTTATCAGATCCAGAATTATCCCACTCATCTAAAGTTTGTCGCACAATAGAGTTTATTCCATCACAACCGACTAAAAGATGTGTCTCTAATTTAAAAATGTTTTCAGTATCGATTTCTTGAACCGTAACTTTTAAAGAAGATTGGTCTTGATTTTCAGAATTAATTTGAATACATTTTGTATTGAATAAAATCTGAATAGACTGCTGCCAATTCTCCTCAATCTCTTGATAAAGTAGCTGTAAAAATTCTCGACGAGGTAACCAGTACGCCTCTTTTCGTTTCGGGTCTACAATTGGCAGTTTTGAGGTTTTAGATTGACCATCTACCTTGATTTCTGTTAAATAGAAGTCAGTATTCGCCACACTAATTTTAGCGAGTTTTTCCGTTAAACCCAATAAATCCGTAAACTTTTGACCCCGACCATCAATTAAATACTGAAAAGATTTGTCGGGTTCATAGAAATCAGCCGAGGGGCGTTTCTCTAAGACCGTAATCTGATTCCAGCCTCGCTTGGCTAACATTAACGCTGTCGCAAACCCCGCAGGCCCGCCACCCACAATAACTGTATTTTGATTCAAGGTTTTAGTTTCCGTAGACATAGAGAAGTTGGGCGATATTTTATATGATTTTAGCCTTGATATTGAATTCGGTAAATTCGATTATTACTTTCTTCAGTAAACAGTAAACTCCCATCAGGCATTGTTAATAAACCGACTGGACGACCCCAAGTTGTCGGAATAGAAGGATTAATCAAGAACCCGGTGAGAAAATCTTCGTATTCTCCGGTGGCTTGACCATTTTCATCGAAGGGAACAAATACTAATTTATAACCCGTTCCTTCGTTCCGATTCCAACTCCCTCGAAAGGCAACAAACGCACCATTTTGATATTTTTCAGGAAAGGTTTCACCCTCATAAAATTGTACTCCTAACGGGGCTGAATGAGACTGAAATAAAACATCTGGTGTTGTTGTTTCTTGAACTAAATTAGGATTTTCACCTTGACGACGAGGATCAATATTATCAGAGGTTAAATAGGTATAGGGCCAGCCATAGAACTCCCCAAAATCTAATCCAGCTAAATAGTCTGGAACTAAATCATCACCGATTCCATCTCGTTCGTTAACCGTTGTAAACAGTTGATTGGTTACAGGATGAAAATCTAATCCAACGGGATTTCGCAAACCCCAAGCAAAAGTTTGAACGTTTGAACCGTCTAAATTCATAACTTGAACTGAGGCGCGAGGTAACGGTTCAGGACTCACATTCGTCGCGGAACCCACAGAAACATAAAGTTGTTGTTCGTCGGGAGAGAGAACCACATTTCTCGTCCAATGTTGATTGTAGCCTTGACCGGGTAAGTCGGCGATTTTTTCTCCAGTCCCTTGCAGTTGTTGCTGACCCTCGCTGTAGGGAAACTTCACAACAGCATCGGTATTTCCCAGGAAGAACGCATCTTCGCTAAACGCCATTCCCAACGGTAAATTTAATCCATTTTCAGCATCAGCAAAAGTTTGAGAGGTATCTGCATCACCATCTCCATCTTCATCTCGCAATAGTCGAATTCGATCTTCTCGCGTTTCGGTTACTAATACATCGCCACTGGGAGTCAAGGCTAACCAACGCGGGTTCGTGATATTTTCCGCAAACACATTAACCGTGAAGCCTTCCGGAACCTGTAAAACCGGATTTTCTGGAATGGGAACGACTTGCGGCGGTTGACTCGCGCTGGTTGTCGCAAAGGGAGGCGGAAGTTCATTGAGGTTAACCGTAATAGGTGTGGGGTTGAGAGGTTCGGTTGTGATGAAATTGTCGTTATTGGTGAGAACGATAAACTGTTCATCTGAGAATTCAGCCGCAGAAACACCCGCAACGGTTGCTAATATTTCGCCTGTCGTGGAAACTGTAATTAATGTGGCGATATCTTCTGACTGTGTGACTGTCTCCAACGTTAAATCTGCAACGGTTAAACCGTCCGTTAACGCAATGCGATCGCCTGCAATGACAAAATCTTCGATAAAATCAGCAGTATCAATCTCATCGTTGGGATCTTGACGCAAGACAAAAATATCCTCTCCCTCGCCCCCAATTAAAGTATCTTCACCCAAATCCCCACTTAACCAGTCGTTCCCATCACCACCGATGAGAAGATCATTTTGTTTTCCACCCCAAAGGCGATCGCTACCCGCATCTCCCCTGAGTTGATCGTCACCTAAATTACCAATCAGGAGATCGATCCCTTCATTTCCATTTAAAAGATCAGAATCTCTGCCACCAAATACGGTATCATTTCCTTGATTACCTGCGATCGTGTCATTGTTTTGATTACCATTAATGATGTCTGCAACTTCCGAACCGTTAATCTGGTCATCACCTTCTAAACCGCGTAATCCACCCGGAAGGTTCGTCAGCAAATCAGGCTGTATCTGAAAAATATCAGGGTCAGGGGTCAGATCAAAGAACCCATCAGGATTAATACCCGTCAAGATAGTAAATGTAGTAATAAATAATAAGCTGATATGCTGTTAAAGTTTAGCGTAAGATTTCCAATCTTGCCTGATTTAGATCCGGGTTGCCAATTGAGACTTGTCAATTGCTGTCGAGAGATTAAAATTGAGAGTGCTTTAGTTAAATATTTTAGTGCGGTTCAGTCTGTTGTAGAGGAGTGTTAAATGGATATTCAAGAAATCTTTGCCAAAGGTGGCCCGGCGATGTGGCCGTTGGCGGTGTTATCAATTCTGTCGGTGAGTACCATCTTTGAACGGTTGTGGTTCTGGGCTAATCTTTTGACTCGCGAACAAAAAATTGTCAACCGAGTTGTCGATGCGGCGCGTCGGGGACAGTGGGGAGTTGCTTATCAAGCGACTCGTCAAGCCAGTAACGGCCCGGTTGGACGTTTTCTGTATGCACCGTTACGATTAAATAATCCTGACCCTGAATTGTTTCGACTCGCGTTAGAAGCCGCAGCCGATGATGAACTAGCAGCGATGCGACGGGGCGATAAAATCTTAGAAGCGGTGATTGCCTTGTCTCCGATGTTGGGGTTATTGGGTACGGTTTTGGGTTTGATTAACTCCCTGGGTTCTATTCGGTTGGGAGATATTGGTACCTCTTCGGCGGCGGATGTAACTTTGGGAATTGGGGAAGCGTTGATTAGTACCGCTACAGGTTTGATTGTAGCAATTGTCAGTTTAACGTTTTATCGTTTATTTCAAGCCCTCTCTTTCAGTCAAATTAAAGTATTTCGGAAGGTGGGGAATGAGTTAGAATTACTCTATCGTCAAGACTGGCGAAATATACAATCTCAACTACAAGGGATTCGAGAACAGGAAGCCCAAGCCCAGTATCAGGAAGAAGCTGAGAATGCTGTTAGTTACAATAACAACTCTGCGGTTGATCTCGAAAAGCAAGAACCGGAAGTCGAACATTCTCTAAATCATCGAGAGGGTGAAATCCAATCTTCTGAATCCTCAGAATCTTTAGAAATTGATGATCGACGAGATGAAAACTAATATTTAATTGGGTGACATCTCACTCCTATTTTGAGACGCAAACTCCTCTACAAATTAATCCATTAAACCTATGAAATTTAACTTTGATTCTGTTCCCGATGAAGGTCGGATTGAACTTCTCCCGCTGATTGATGTTGTTTTCTGTATTTTGACGTTCTTTATTTTGGCAGCTTTACAATTAACTCGTCAGCAAGCCATTAACGTCGATTTACCCAAGGCGACAACAGGCGAAACCCAAATGCAAAAAATGCTGATTGTTGGCATTGACGATCGCGGAAAAACCTACATCGATCAACAAGTCGTTAATGATAAACAATTGGAACGGGCATTAAAGCGATTTAAGCGTTGGAATCCGAGTGGATTAATGGTATTATATGCGCCTAAAGATGCGAAGTATAATGATGTTGTTCAAGTTTTAGATAAATTACGGGCGGTTGGCGGTGAACGAGTCGCCCTCGCCACATTACCCAGTTCGGCTGAACTTCCTACTAATCAAGAACCTGCTTCTGTTCCCTCTGATTCTGGTGAAGATAATCCTCTGCTTCCTGCGTTACCAGAAGGTTCAGACGCGCCGCCTAATCCCTTTTTATTATCCCCTCCGCCGGATTCTCCTCAGCAGTAGCTAGTTACCAGTAATAATTTTCTTTTTCGCAGAGATTAAAATCTCTGGCTGAAATTTCAAGTCCTCTTCAGAGGACTATGTTTAAATTATTAATTTGAATTCATTCAATTATTCGTTAAACTGTCTAGCTAATTAATATGATATCTACGACTACAAAATACATGACCTTTGAGGAATTTGTTGCTGAATATGGCGATAATCCTCGTTATGAATTAGCCGATGGAGAACTGATTGATATGGAACCGACAGGTCCTCATGAAACGGTCGGGGGTAAACTAGCCACTCAAATCGGTATTACAATTATAAACGCTCAACTCCCCTGGTTTATTCCCCTAAACTGCCTCATTCAACCTGTTGCTGATATTGCTACCGCCCGTCGCCCTGACATTATTGTTCTTGATGAAACCGTGTTAGGAAATGAACCCCTGTGGCTGCAAAGACCTGTTATTACTTTAGGTCGTTCTATTAAATTGGTTGTAGAAGTGGTTAGTACGAATTGGGAAACAGATTATGCGCGTAAAGTTGAGGAGTACGCACTTCTCGGTATCCCGGAATATTGGATTGTTGACTTTCGAGGACTCGGTGGAACGGCTTTTATTGGTAAACCGAAACAACCTACATTCACCGTCTGTCAATTGGATGGAGATGAATATCAACAACAACAATACAAATTAGGACAGATGATTACATCTCCTTTATTTCCAAACTTACAACTTCAACTAGATGATATTCTTCCCCGATAGCTTTTTTACAGAAACAGAGATTAAAATCTCTGCCTGAAATTTCAAGTCCTCGCGGATAGGACTATGTTGAAATTGTTAGTTGAAATTGTTAGTTTGAGTGAATTGATTACATCATATTCAGATAATTCGTGATAAAAAACGAGGATCTGTAGTTGCGCTTTAGCGCGTATCCCAACTCTTTTAATTTCGTGGCTTTAGCACAATTACGATTTTTTTTGAGGAATTGACTCTTAAATTAGGAGAACTTAGCATTAGATCTTGGAGAAAGGGTTGTTTTAGATGAGAATATCTTTAACTCAAAAAAATTAACCCGATCTCCCGATCGCCTTTCAACTTTTTCTTGATATTACGGGTTATTTTCCTCCTCTTGACGGAAGGGTAAATCTTGATTCACGTAATCAATTTCTTGCTGTTCCATATTGTTGATTTTGTCAATATAGCCGTGCAAAATTTTGCTGAGGCGGCTATCATAAAATCGATGCAAACTGTGATTATCCATCGCCGGAAATCCTCGACGTTTTTTGTGTCGTCCACCTGCGCCGGGATCGAAGCTTTGAATCCCATTATTAATCGCCCATTCAATCGGTGAATAATAGCAAGCATTAAAATGTAAACAGTCGATTTCTTGATAACTACCCCAATAACGACCATAGAGGCGATCGCCTTTAGTTAAACAAAAAGACATTCCTACAGGTTGACGATCGTCTTGTTCGCTGTAGGCTGCCACAAATAAAACCCGATGGCGATAGTTATGATGGAGTTGTTCAAAAAACTTTCGGGTTAAATATTTGCTGCCCCACCACCCAAATTTATCACAGGTATCCGCATAGAAATGATACATTAATGGAAACAAAGACTTGGGAATTTCATCACCTGTTAAGGTTCTCAATTCTAATCCCGCTTTGGTAACAGCTTTGCGTTCGCGTTTAATATTCCGGCGTTGATTAGCATTAAAGACTTTCAAATAATCATCAAAAGAATCAAAGCCTTGATTTGTCCAAATATAACTGTGATGCAACCAAGCTAAAAATCCATGTCGTTCCATCAGAGATTTCCATTCAGGATCGACATAGAGAAAATTACAGCCCGAGATATTATTGCGAATACAAAACTGATCGATTTCATGCACCATCAAAGCCGTGAGTTCTTCTTCGTCTTCATTGGGGGCGATTAAAAATCGATAGCCTTCGGCGGGAGTAAAAGGCGACATTCCTAACATTTTAGGATAATATTCTACACCCAGTTGATAGGCTACATCTGCCCACTGATGATCGAAGACAAATTCACCGCGACTGTGACTTTTAATATACAACGGCGCCATCGCCACTAATTGACCGTCACGCCACATCGTTAAATGATGGGGAAGCCAACCTGCACGTCCAGTTGCACTTCCAGAGGATTCGAGGTTGTGTAACCAATCCCACTCAAAAAAAGGGGTTTTCAGAGGTATTGCCAAGGCATCCCACTCAGACTGGGGAATTTCGGCTATATTGCTAGTCCAAGTCGCGGTATAGGGCGAGGTAAGCTGTTTCACCATGTTTTTAATAAATCTGTCGGGACGCATTTTATATAGGGTAATCTAATCCAGTTTTCTTGTGTGTTCAACAATCAACCGTTTCTAGTCAAATTCACCGCGCCCAGATTTCAACAACCGATCATTCCCAGCCCGGAAGCAACTCTGGGACTTGCAGATAGTGCTATACATCACAAACAAAAAACGCCCCCCCGAAGGAGAGCGTTTTAGGCTATTCAATTAGGAATTAACCTTTGATAGCGGGAGCGGACTCAACAGATGCTAAGTCTAAGGGGAAGTTGTGAGCGTTACGCTCGTGCATTACTTCCATACCTAAGTTAGCGCGGTTGATGACGTCAGCCCATGTATTGATGACGCTACCTGTAGAATCGATTACGGACTGGTTGAAGTTGAAACCGTTGAGGTTGAATGCCATGGTGGATACACCTAAAGCAGTGAACCAGATTCCAACTACTGGCCATGCACCGAGTAAGAAGTGCAAAGAACGACAGTTGTTGAAACTCGCGTATTGTAATTTTAAACGACCGAAGTAGCCGTGTGCTGCTACGATGTTGTATGTTTCTTTTCGTTGTCCGAACTTGTAACCGTAGTTTTGAGATTCGGTTTCAGTTGTTTCACGGACTAAGGAGCTGGTTACCAATGAACCGTGCATTGCACTGAACAAGGAACCACCGAATACGCCTGCTACTCCCAACATATGGAAGGGGTGCATTAAGATGTTGTG
>JBCBCI010000011.1:0-117019 GCA_038530755.1 Cyanobacteria bacterium J06592_8
CTAGAGCGATATGAAGAAGCTCTTGAATCCTATGATAAAGCCTTAGAAATTAACCCACATTATTATGAAGTCTGGGGAAATAGAGGTAATGTACTTCGAGATCTAGAGGATTATGAAGAAGCTCTAAAATCCTATGATAAAGCATTAGCAATTAACTCAGATAATTTTGATGCTTGGAGTGGTAAAGGTATTGCATTAGATAATCTAAAGCAGTATGAACAAGCTGTCACGTCTTTTGATAAAGCGTTAGAACTTCAAGTAGATGATTCTAATGCTTGGAATGACAGGGGCCTTGCTTTAAGCCATTTAAAACGATACGATGAAGCTCTTGAATCCTATGATAAAGCATTAAAACTTAACCCAAAGAATGATACAGTTTGGAATAATAAAGGTCTAACTTTAAATGATTTAAAACGATATAACGAAGCTCTTGAATCTTATGATAAAGCATTAGCAATCAACCTAAATAATTGTCAATCTTGGAGTAATAAAGGTCTAACTTTAAATGATTTAAAACGATACGATGAAGCACTTGCCTGTCATGATAAAGCATTAGCTCTTAACTCAAATAATGATATAGCTTGGAATAATAAAGGTCTAACTTTAAATGATTTAAAACGATATGAAGAAGCACTTTTCTGTCATGATAAAGCATTAAAACTTAACCCAAATAATGATATGGCTTGGAATAACCAAGGTGTTGCATTAAGTGGTCTAGAAAAACCAGAAGCCGCTCTCAAATCTTACGATAAAGCATTAGAACTTAATCCAGATAATGATATAGCTTGGAATAACCGAGGTGTTGCAATGAGAAATCTAGAGCGATATGAAGAAGCTCTTGAATCCTATGATAAAGCCTTAGAAATTAACCCACATTATTATGAAGTCTGGGGAAATAGAGGTAATGTACTTCGAGATCTAGAGGATTATGAAGAAGCTCTAAAATCCTATGATAAAGCATTAGCAATTAACTCAGATAATTTTGATGCTTGGAGTGGTAAAGGTATTGCATTAGATAATCTAAAGCAGTATGAACAAGCTGTCACGTCTTTTGATAAAGCGTTAGAACTTCAAGTAGATGATTCTAATGCTTGGAATGACAGGGGCCTTGCTTTAAGCCATTTAAAACGATACGATGAAGCTCTTGAATCCTATGATAAAGCATTAAAACTTAACCCAAAGAATGATACAGTTTGGAATAATAAAGGTCTAACTTTAAATGATTTAAAACGATATAACGAAGCTCTTGAATCTTATGATAAAGCATTAGCAATCAACCTAAATAATTGTCAATCTTGGAGTAATAAAGGTCTAACTTTAAATGATTTAAAACGATACGATGAAGCACTTGCCTGTCATGATAAAGCATTAGCTCTTAACTCAAATAATGATATAGCTTGGAATAATAAAGGTCTAACTTTAAATGATTTAAAACGATATGAAGAAGCACTTTTCTGTCATGATAAAGCATTAAAACTTAACCCAAATAATGATATGGCTTGGAATAACCAAGGTGTTGCATTAAGTGGTTTAGAAAAACCAGAAGCCGCTCTCAAATCTTACGATAAAGCATTAGAACTTAATCCAGATAATGATATAGCTTGGAATAACCGAGGTGTTGCAATGAGAAATCTAGAGCGATATGAAGAAGCTCTTGAATCCTATGATAAAGCCTTAGAAATTAACCCACATTATTATGAAGTCTGGGGGAATAAAGGTCATGCAATCTGCGATTTGGAAAAATATGAAGAAGCTGTAGAATCTTATGATAAAGCATTGCAAATCAAGCCAGATTATTATCAATCTTGGAATAGTAAGGGCTATGCCTTGATTTATTTAGAGAAATATGAGGAAGCTATTAATTCTTTCGATATAGCATTAGCACTTAAACGAGACTATTATAAAGCTTGGGCTAATCGAGGTACTACGGCTAGAAAATCAGAAGGCTATGTACCTTCTTTGCAGACTCAAGAACTCGATCCTGAACTGAATAAACGGGGTTATGAAGGGGAATTAGCGAGCTATTATGCTGGACTTAGAGCTATTGAAGATATTCATCCAGAAGATTGGAAAGAAGCTTGCGGGGTGTTACATCACGCGACTGGGAAAGCACATTATATAGAGGGAAGAAAGAAAGCGAGTTCTGGGTCAATGTCGTTTGAGGATTTATGGAGAGAAGCAGAAAAAAGTTATCATAAGGCGTTGTCAATACTCCAGCCAGCAGAATTTAAAGAATTGCATCTAGAAGTTCTAAGTAGTTTAATTCAAGTATTGCTTAATTTGGGTGAAAACAACCAAGCCAAGAAGTTACAACGTGACGGAACCGATTTATTAAATAAAATGTTAACAGAGCTAAAACGATCAGAATATAGTAAAAGAAAACTCAAGCTTGAATTTGCAGATTTTCAACAGGTAACAGTTGCTCTCGCTATTCAATCTGGTCAGATCAAAGACGCTTTAATTTTGGCAGAAGAAGGGAAAAATACTTGTTTACGATGGTTGTTGCAAGTTGGCGAATTTCCGGAAACTGACTATGCTCAAATTCAATCCTTTGTGAATTCTAGAACGGCTGCGGTTTATTGGTATTTGAGTCCGGCTGCACTGACAACCTTTATTATTAAATCGGGTCGTTCTACTCCGATTATCATCAGTTATCCAAGAAATAAACCTGAACAGTCTGAAGCTTCTCAGCGTTTAAGTCAATTTGAAGAATGGAAAGAAGATTGGGATAAAGAGTATCGTAATTATCGTCAAGCCCCTAAAAACAAACGAAATCGAGATCATTCTTGGCGTCAGGTCCTAATGAAAATAATCGTCCGGATTTAACATTATCTGAACTGAATCAATATAATATTCTCGGCTATAACAATATGTTTTCAGATTGCAACTTGGTGACATTATCAGCTTGTGAAACAGCTCTCACAAATGATGAAACGATGACTTCTGAATATGTGGGTTTGGTGAGTGGATTTCTTCGGAGTGGCGCGACTCAAGTGGTGAGTACATTATGGACAGTTGAATCAGCCGCAAGTGCATTAGTGATGATTGAATTTTATCGTCAACGCTCCCTCGGACAATTGAATACAGAAGCTTTAGCCACAGCCGTTGATTGGCTACGAAATTTAACCGCAAAAGATTTACAGCAGTGGCGAGAAGATTTTCTAGCAAACCTTCCAGAATCACCAGACTTAAGACGAAAAACTTTGATTGAGGATAGTCTATATGCGGAAGATTGGGTTAATATAGAAGTAGATACAAAAATCTATAGCAGTCCTTATTATTGGGCAGCGTTTATTATCTCAGGAAAGGTGATTTGATGCAGTACGAAGATACAAAAATACTAAATGCTTTTATGACGGCAGCTCTGCGTCTAGAGAACTCCCTGCCTGATGATATTCGGTCTAAACTTGATCAGATTGCTGAACGCTTCCCGGATTCGATTTGGGAACTGCGAAATTTAGCAAAACACTACAAACCTCTAGAACAAGAATACAAGACGGCGCGACAAGAAATGCCAAGTGAAGGAGAACGTTTAAAGTCTCCTGAATCTGAGTCTATAGAATTAATAGAATTAACGGTTCAAGAACCCACTGTGGGTTGGGATGAAGTTGAGCGTCGGTTGGGAACAACTTTTTTAGACATGGTATTAGACATGATTGAGCGATCGCATCCGGAGTATGATCGTAAAATGGCAGAAGCACTAGAAGAAGGCTTGGCAGAGCTAAATTCAGGTAACTGTACTGTGTTAACCACCGCAGAAGAAATTGATGACTGGCTTGACAAATTATTCGATACTTCCGACGAAGAATTATAAGGACAGCCTAAAAGAGTTAGGTAAACATTATAAAGGGAAAGCAAAGCAAATTTTCAAGCAGTTTGTAGGTAATCAGCTTCTGAAACGGCTAGCTTCTGATCCCTATCCTCCCAAGTCAAGGTCTGAGCCTCTACCCAGTAATATTAGTTTACCTGACGGATTAGCATTTCGGAAGCTTGAATTTAAAATGCAACCCAGATTAGGAGGCGGCTCTGGGGAGGGTCGGTTAATGTATTTAGTTGATTCTGAGCAAAAAAAGTAGTATTGCTGTGGATTTATACCCATGAAGAGATTCCGAAACGTCCTCCGGCTCAAAGGCTGAGAAAACAGATTAATGAAGGACTTACTTTGTTATCAGATGAAGACGATTCTTTGAAGAAGAATAATTAGAGTATTAACTAGGATATTTAGATACAATTCAGATAAATTTGAAGCAGACTTGGGATTAATCTACATCTTGTCCAAGTCTGCGATCGCAGTCTCGGGATCGCCATTGACCCGGATGAACCGTTACAATAAATAGACCTGGGGATCAGCCAAACCAGATTAGGGATTATCATTGTAGAAGTTGAGTCATAGAAGACTCCGTTCCCAACGGCTACCCCTGTGACCAATAGCCAAGCTCCTGCACGAAAAATTAGAGATTATGTTCGACGCCCTTGCTGAACGCTTAGACTCCGCATGGAAAAAACTTCGGGGTCAAGATAAAATCACCGAATCCAATATTCAAGACGCCCTCAAAGAAGTCCGTCGTGCCTTACTCGAAGCCGATGTTAACCTCCAAGTCGTCAAGGAATTCGTCGCGGAAGTCGGTGAAAAAGCGCAAGGCGAAGATGTACTATCAGGTGTACGACCGGGAGAACAGTTCGTCAAAGTTGTCCATGATGAACTGGTGGAGATCATGGGAGAAAGTAATGTCCCCCTGGCTCAAGCCGACTCTCCGCCCACAATTGTTCTCATGGCAGGCTTACAAGGGACGGGTAAAACCACCGCAACGGCAAAATTAGCCCTGCATCTTCGCAAGGAAAACCGCACAGCGTTGATGGTGGCAACAGACGTCTATCGACCGGCGGCAATCGATCAGTTGAAAACCCTCGGTCAGCAGATCGAAGTTCCCGTCTTTGAACTCGGTAGTGATGCTAACCCAGTTGACATTGCACGCCTTGGGGTCGAACACGCCAAAGCAGAAGGCATCGATACGGTGATTATTGACACCGCAGGCCGTCTGCAAATTGACCAAGACATGATGGCGGAACTCGCCGAAATCAAGAAGGTTATTAAACCGGATGATACCCTCTTGGTCGTTGATGCGATGACAGGTCAGGAAGCCGCCACCTTGACCCAAACCTTTAATCAGGAAATTGGCATTACGGGTGCAATTCTGACCAAAATGGATGGGGACAGCCGAGGCGGTGCCGCCCTCTCCATTCGGCGGATTTCGGGTGCGCCGATTAAATTTGTTGGGGTGGGCGAGAAAGTCGAAGCCCTGCAACCGTTTTACCCAGAACGGATGGCATCTCGCATTTTAGGAATGGGTGATGTTCTAACACTCGTTGAGAAGGCACAGGAAGAATTTGACCTGGCGGATGCCGAGAAAATGCAGCAAAAGATTCTGGAAGCCAAATTTGACTTCACAGACTTCTTGAAGCAAACTCGGTTGATGAAAAATATGGGGTCTTTGGGAGGACTTGCCAAGTTGATTCCAGGGATGAATAAAATCTCTAAAGAACAACTTGAACAAGGAGAACAACAATTGAAGCGATCAGAAGCCATGATCAATTCAATGACCACAGAAGAACGTAAAAATCCCGATCTTCTTTCTAGTTCTCCTTCCCGACGTCGTCGCATTGCCAAAGGATCGGGCCGCAGTGAAAAAGATGTGATGCGACTGGTCGGCGACTTTCAGAAAATGCGGGGCATGATGAAGCAAATGGGTCAAGGAACATTCCCCGGAATGGGCGGAATGCCTGGAATGGGTGGAATGCCCGGAATGCCCGGAATGCCTGGAATGGGAACTCAACCCGGTTGGCGAGGTCAGGCGGGTGCAGGGGGCAGCAAGAAGAAGAAGAAAACCAAAAAGAAAAAAGGATTTGGGCAACTTTAAAGGAGTTGTGACCAAAACGTCAGACCACAGACCGATAATAGGGGTAGCCAATGTTCTCAATAGCGGCGCTCGTCAAAAAAAATAGGCGATCGCATATCACCCCTAACCGTTGAAGTTTCATCTGTGATCAGCCTAGTCTCAACGCCCCGATCCCTATGCCCCAGTCAAAAAAAATAGCTTACAATCATAAAGGAGTATTGTGAAGTAAACATGATCAAGTTGCGATTAAAGAGATACGGTAAGATGCGGGAAGCAAGCTACCGGATTGTTGCGATGAATAGTTTATCTCGTCGTGAAGGTCGTCCTTTAGAGGAACTGGGCTTCTATAACCCCAGAACAGACGAAACTCGATTGGATGTCCCTGCGATTGTTCGGCGCCTACAACAAGGGGCGCAACCGACTCGAACTGTGCGTAACATCCTGCAAAAAGCCAATGTATTTGAACAACTCAACTCCAGAACCGACGCTGAACCCAATTCGTCAGAACCCGAATCTGTCAGCTAAACCCGATTACACGAACTTAGTACGATTCTTGATCGAACCGTTTCTAGAAACTCCTGAGTCCTTACGAGTCGATTGTGAACGCTCCCTCGCTCAACAGAGAATCTGGATTCGATTAGCCTTTAATACAGAAGATAAAGGTCGAGTCTACGGACGGGGAGGACGTAATATTCAGGCGATTCGGACTGTGTTATCAGCGATCGCACAGGCGGCTGGCGAATCTGTTTATTTAGATATATACGAAAGCCAATCTAATGGAGAACGACCTAGAGTATCTCCGAGTCGTCCATCTCCGAGACGAACCCGAACTCGTCATCGTCCATCAACTTCTCGCCGATTAGCCAGAAAGCCGGAGCGATAGAAAATTAAGCAGTGTTCAGCTATCAGCGATTAGGAGCTTTCAGCTTTGAGCTTAGATCAATACATAAGACCAAAATGTCTAATCGTATGAAGTAATCTTGGGCTGAATGCGTTCAAGCTGTTAGCTGACCTAAGTGAATCACTCCTCCCGTTTGCCTAGAGTATAACGGGAGCTAGGTAAATATAAAATTTTCTGAATTCTAGGTTTCCACTGAGGTTTGTCAGAAAACTATGGTTGATTCAACTGGTGTCCGTCGTACCTTTTCCGGCGCACCTTGGGAGTCACTTGTCGGGTACTGTCGAGGGATTCGAGTTGGCAATCAAATTTTCATCACAGGTACAGCCCCTGTTGCTGCTGATGGCAGTGTTGTTGCCCCAGGAGATGCCTATTCTCAAGCCAAACGATGTTTTGAGATCATTCAACAAGCCCTAGAGGACTTAGATGCAGATTTAAGCTGTGTTGTGCGAACTCGAATGTTTGTCACGGATATTAATCGTTGGGCAGAATTTGGGAAAGCACACCACGAATATTTTGCAGATCATCCTCCCGCAACCACAATGGTTGAAGTTCAGCGTTTAATCGATCCGCAAATGTTGATCGAAATTGAAGTTGATGCTGTTGTTGTTAATCGTAATTGCCCATGATTTCTCGTGTAATATCTCAATTGAATTGATCGAATGACAGAACGCTTCACCCTTGAATTACCAAGCGTTGAAAGTGCAATGGCGCTTTCAGGATACCAAGAAGATAATCTCAAAACCCTCTCCAAACAAACGGGTGCCCAAGTTGTCTTGCGGGGTCGAGAACTCTTCATCAGTGGAACCGCAAATCAAATCGAACTCTGTCAGAAACTGGTCCATTCTCTCAAAGACTTTTGGAAAACAGGGAAAGCCATTACAGGCGTGGATATCCTCACCGCCCGTCATGCGTTAAACACGAACCGACAAGAAGAACTCACCGCCATTCATCAAGATGTTTTGGCGACGACTCGGCGGGGCCATGAAATTCGTGCGAAAACCTTTCGTCAACGCCAATATATTCAGGCTATCCGCACCCATGACTTGATTTTTTGTAGCGGGCCAGCCGGAACGGGAAAAACCTATCTAGCGGCAATTATCGCGGTTCAGGCACTACTCGCAGATGAATACGAACGCCTAATTTTAACTCGTCCGGCAGTCGAAGCCGGAGAACGCTTAGGATTTTTGCCCGGAGACTTGCAACAAAAGGTCAATCCTTATCTGCGTCCTCTGTATGATGCCCTCTACGAACTGATTGAACCCGAAAAAGCCGCGAATTTGATGGAACGCGGTATTATCGAAGTTGCACCACTCGCCTATATGCGAGGTCGAACTTTAAATAATGCGTTTGTCATTTTAGATGAAGCGCAAAATACCACGCCCGCCCAGATGAAAATGGTGTTAACGCGCTTGGGTTTTCGGTCTCGGATGATTGTCACTGGAGACACAACTCAAACCGATTTACCCACTCATCAAGCATCGGGTTTAAGTGTCGCCCTGAAAATTTTGCAGAATGTCGAGGGAATTGCATTTTGTGAATTTTCTCAGGCTGATGTGGTGCGAAATCCGTTGGTTCAGCGAATTGTTGCAGCCTACGAACGGCATGATAAGTAAAAATTCTGCTCATACATCTACCTTAAAATTATTATGGCCACCCTCAAAGATTTTTTAGAAGCCTGCGAATCTCTCGGAACCTTACGGTTAATTGTCACCAGTAGTGCGGCGGTATTAGAAGCCAGAGGCAAAATTGAAAAGTTATTTTATGCCGAACTTCCCAAAGGCAAATACGCAAATATGCACACCGAAGGCTTCGAGTTTCACCTGAATATGGATAAAATTACTCAGGTTAAATTTGAAACAGGAGAAGCCAAACGCGGTAATTTTACAACCTATTGTATCCGTTTTATCGACGATCAAGAGGCGGTGGCTCTAAGTGCATTTTTACAATGGGGAAAACCAGGAGAATATGAACCTGGACAGGTAGACGCTTGGCAAGACCTGAAGTTAAAATATGGGGAGGTTTGGCAACCGACTCCGGTAGAAACTTTGGATTAGGATATTGGGGCGCGAAGTGAGATTTTCAGGGCGCAAGGCTTGCGTCCCCAGATTAATAGGATGTTTGTAGTTGCGCTCTTGGCGCAGAGTAATAATGAAGAACATTATAGTTTTCTTGTGTCTATTGTGCCTCTTTTTCGTAGTAGGAAATTCAGCGATCGCTGGACAACTGACCGAACGAGTCGCTGACTTCCCGAATTGGGACAGTAAACCGATTCTCAGTAAAGCAGAAGGAGATTTAATTTATCCGAAATGGATGAAAGGGGAATGGGAAGTGACCAGTACATTAGTTGAAATGGTCGCCCCTTTAGCCCCAAAAATTGTGACCCCCGGTTTTGAAAGTAATCGTCAATATCTCGATCAACCCATCGCCTTTAAAGTTCGCTTTTATCCAGCGAAATCCAACTTACCGATTAACGTTAATTTTCCCTTTCCTCAAGGCTTCAATCTTCAGAACTTATCGGGAGAATTCACCGAAAATATTGTCGGCGATCGCGCCTTTAATGGACTAAATATTGCCCAGGCTATCTTAGGAGAAGAAGCTGTGCGATCGGTTAAAGTTGATCCCAAAAATCCGAACAAGCAGATTACATTTTTACAGGATGATAATCAACTGATTTCAACGGTGACTCGTCGAGGACGGGAAGTTCCAGGTTTGCATCAATTTGTTTCTACAGAAATCTTTCAGCAGATTTTTCAAAGCGAGACTTCGATTTACCTTAATGAAGTGGAAACCACAACTGCCTACACCGCTAAATTTAATGAAAAACAACCTCAAAAGGTTGATGAAGTGATTGCCGATCAGATAACTGCGATTTATTTATCTCCCCAAGATCCCAATTATTTTAACGCTCTAAATCAACCGATTTCTCTTTACCGTTATCAATTAAAATTACTGCCCATCTGATCTTCCCTACTTTGTTGCAAATCCACAGAATGAGTTAGGATTAAATTGGCGATATTCTGAGAGTTTTTTATCACATTCGGACTGAGTTTTAAACCAATCCGCGTAAACTTTATAAGATTGAGAATGAGACCAGTTAGAATAGTTCGGCCCCCAAAATAATCCAGCATTCTCATAACCCGATTTTTCCAAAGATTGGCGTTTTTGTTCAGCTTGTTCTGGACTGTAGAACGCTGAATCACCAATAAAATAGAAAGAAGTCGGTAAATTGGATTGAGTTTCAACCGTTTCAACCGTAGAAGCTTCCGAAGACAAAATCTTCATGGGGATGGAAATTCCTAACCCTATAAAAGCACCCATAGCCACGCCTAAAACCGTTGCTTTTTGCCAATCTTTTAACTTCTGAAAAAACTTGAACTTAAATTTAAAGTTCTTGGGTCCTTTAGAGTTCTTCCGTCTTTTAGACATCCGCAGTTGCGGGAAAATAATAGTAGAAGGCGGTAAAGAGGGTTCAGTTTTGGGGATGGGACTGGGAAGTGTTTGTAACGCGGCTAACATTTCTTTAGCATTGGAAAAGCGATCGCGAGGATAAAACTGAATGGCTTTATCTAAAATTGCCGCAAACTTTGGACTAACATTAGGAACATTCTCTCTCCATAAAATTTTAGCCGTTTCTCGGTCAATCTTCATCTCTTTAAGCGTTTTTCCGGTTAGCAAATAAATCGCCGTCATGCCTAAACTATAAAGATCGCTAGAATACAACGGATAACCGACCGCTTGTTCAGAAGCCATAAATCCGGGTGTACCAATTAAAATAGAAGCTGTAGGATTTCCCTGAGAATTTAACATTGTTCCCATTGTCTCTTTAACCGCGCCAAAATCAATCAGAACAGGTTCACCCTTGGGATGACGCAGAATAATATTATCTGGCTTAATATCACGATGAATTAAACCTTGCTTATGAATCCGATGCAAAAGGGGTAATACACCGAGTAAAATTTCTTGAACTTCCGTTTCATTTAGTCGTCCTAAGCGTTGAATGCGATCGCCTAAAGTTTCTCCATCAATCCATTCTTGAACGAGATAAAACTGTTCACCTTCTTCAAAGTAAGCGTACAATCGAGGAATGCGATCGCTATTCTCACCCAGTTTTTCTAAAATCGCTGCTTCTTGTCGAAATTGTTCTTGAATTAAGGGATAAATTTCAGGACGATTGACACTGGGTTTTAATTGCTTGATGACACAATAACGACCAGAAGGCATTTGAGTGTCTTCAGCGAGGAACGTTTCTCCAAACCCGCCGGTACCAATTGATTCAAGGATACGATAGCGGTTGTTGAGGAGTTTTTCCGGAGTGGGGGAAGTGTTGCTGGAATGTTGCATTAGATGACCTCGATAGCGTGAAATAAATCATTTTCTTTACTTAACTTCACTCTATAAAAGCCTCGAAAGCTTCAGTTTGCTGAAGGTACAGCTTTCTAAATCATCACACCAATTTTCGGTCAATTTTCCCGCTAAACTCGCTATTTTAGGCTTTCAAACCCCTATTTGTCTGAAGTGTGCGTGTGACGGCTGAACTGTTGTCCCTAAGTGCTGTTAAGTGCTATGTACAATCTGCTGCTGTAAAGAGTTTTCCGGCGGTCAGTTGCAATTCCGGAAATATTGAGGAAATTAATCGATTGTTATTTTGCAATAATTGTTTTTGATACTCATCCCCAACTAATCTACAAATTGTTACTGTTGGTTGCTTGGGTTTACCAATTTGACGATCAATCTCTACATTCAGTTTTCGTCCAATGAAAGCCGCGACTTGTTCATGGGTTCCGGTTGGTTCCATGTCAATTAATTCCCCATCGATCAGTTCATAGCGATCGCGATCGCCATATTGCAGAATAAATTCATCAACTGTTAGTAGATTTGAAGCAGATTGAACCATAAGAATTAAACTCTAGTTTCATAGTTCATAATCACGAGTTCATCAATTTTACCTCGTTTAGTTGCTTTACTGTTAATATTCCGACTAGCTTTAACTCGTTCTATTCTATATCCTTGATAAGCATCTTCAAAAAAATTATTATTAACATCTTCATTTTTAGGATCAGAATTACTTAACATCAATTTTGCTTGCTTTCGATCTAATTTTACAAATAGATCTCTCAACCTAAGCTGTTCAGCATCATCAAAACGTTGCTGGGAATAGGAGGTAAATGCAGAGGTATTACTAATCGGTTTATAAGGCGGATCAAAATAAACAAATGTTTCAGCATCTACCCATTGATCACAAGCCATGAAATCACCGAGAATGATTTGAGTTTTTTGTAAGAGTTTTGAAATTTTAACTAAGTTTTTTGCATTGTTAATCAAGGGATTTTTGTATCGTCCCATCGGCACGTTAAAATCTCCTTTAGAATTAACTCGAAATAGTCCATTAAAACAAGTTCGATTCAAAAAAATCAATTGAGAGGTTCTTTTAATCCAAGTCTCACTATATTTGTCAAAATTAATTCCCCTTCGATTCTGATTAAATCGTGTTCGAGTTTCATAATAGTATTCTTTTCTGCGATCTGGATCTAAAGAGAAATATTGGGATTGAATCGTTTCTAGCCGCTCGATTAATTGATTAACATCTGTTTTGATGGTATTGTAAGCCAAAATCAACTCTGGATTAATATCAAAAATATAATATTCATCAATAGGATAAAGTTGGGATAAATAAATAAAAACGGCTCCACTTCCAACGAAGGGTTCAATATATCGCTTAATTTTTCCGGCGGAGAGTTCAGGAGGTAGAAAAGTTGAGATCTGTTCGAGGAGCTTTCCTTTCCCGCCCGCCCATTTTAAAAACGGTTTAGCTTTTTTTTCTAATGTACTCAATTGGTTGAATTGCTGAATCATCAAGAATTGGAATCAATACTGTGTTAGTTTCAAAAAAGAAGGTTATACAATCCTAGCATCAGGATCGAGATTCGACAAACTGACAGCAAGATTCTAGGAGTGTCTAAGAAATCCTAGAGATAAGATTAAATAGTTGATTGGCTTGACTTCAAAGTTTGCTCAACAATCCACTGAATTAAGTTTTGCCATTCGGGAAATCTCTCTAATTCATCAGCATGAAATTCCTCACCTAAGCTCAGAGAATATTGAGTAAAGCTCTCCATCCAATTAGTGATCGTTTCTATACCTAAAAATGGGGTATAATCCCAGGATTTTTGTAAATATTTAACCATTTCTTTCGGAAAACCTGTATAATATAGATACCAAGAACTCCAAACCAATGTACTGTAGCGAACCCAAGTTTCAATTAAGCGAATATCTACAGGAACATCAGATTGGTGAAAAAATCGTTCTAACACCCAATTAATCGATTTTGCTTGGGAAATTCCATCTCGCATCGTGTTGCGATCGTGTTGTCGATAACAAACTGTAGATTGACGTAACCACTCCGCTTCACATCCTTTCAAAGCTAACCGTAAAACTAAGTCTACATCCTCTGCATGAGTTAAACCCGGTTGAAACCCTCCAACTGCTTCTAATTTATCTCGCCGAAACATGAGAGTTCCCATCGTTCCAAACGGTTTCCAACGCAGCCAAGACTCCAAGTTCAACTCCTGAACCGTTTCCCAAGGCTGAACATCCATTAACGTTTCACCTTGCTGGTTAATGCGTCGCCAACCACTATGGACAATACTCAGGTTTGGGTTCACCTCAAATACCGCCAACTGCGCCGCCAATGTATCTTCCAGAAATAGATCATCCGCATCCAGAAACGCGACAAACTCCCCCAAGGCGAGATGAATACCATGATTTCGGGCGACAGACACTCCTTGATTTTTTTGATAGACATAGCGAATTTGTCCCCGATAAGAATCTAAAACTTGAGACGTATTGTCTTGAGAACCATCATCAATCACAATAATTTCGTAGTCAGAATAAGTTTGAGTCAGAACACTCTCAACTGCTTGTCCAACATAGCGATCGCAGTTGTAAGCTGGAATTATAACACTGATTCGGGGGCGTTTAGAAATCATTAGAATTATGAATTATGAATTATAAATTATGAAAACTGGATAACTGAGAGGAGATCAGATTTTTCTGAAATTCCAGAGTTTATCACCTTTCATCATTTTACTTTCATAACATAATTCAGTTGTTTTTATTGGAAAAAAATCATGCAATCTCCTAATCCGGAATTTCGGAAAAGAAAGAAAAAGGTTCCTGTGTTTGAACAAGTGATGGCACTACTCGCCGTGATTAATTTTATTTTAGTCTTATTCAATCTGAGTTATCTTCCCCTGCGTGATTTTTATTTTCGCTATATTCCTAAATTAACTGAACTCTATGATCCGGTTAAAGGGATTGAACCCAACCGTCAAACCCAAGCCTATATTAAAGCAGTTAAAGAACTCGAACAACAAGCTTTAAAATCGGGTTTAGATTCTCCCGAAGTTAAAGAAACGCTTAGTGCTTTACGAACTAAAAGTATTAATCTGATTAATGAAGATCCTTTCTCTGTTGCCAACAAAAGCGGAAATTTAGAAAAAATTAAAAACGAAATGCGAGAGAGAATTCCGACAGCAGAAGATTCAGCGAAAGAAGCCTTTCAGAAATTTTGGAGTCAACCCTACTTAACTCAACAAGGATTTCAACAAGAATTAGAGTGGTTTAATGACGATATCATCTCCGAGATGGAAGAGAACTATTATCGTTCTATCGGAGAAAACGGAAAATTTATCGACAGATTTTGGAAAATTGATTTACCTTTTGTGATTATATTCCTGATTGAGTTTCTTCTGCGAACTTACCTGATTGATCGGCGTTTTGTCAGTTTGACCTGGTTTGATGCAATGCTTTGGCGTTGGTATGATCTGTTTCTTTTTCTCCCGTTGTGGCGATGGCTAAGAATTATTCCTGTGACGATTCGTTTAGAACAGGTGAGATGGGTAGATATTGAACGAGTCCGAATACAAGCCATTCGCGGAATACTGACCAGTTTAGCACAAGAATTAACAGAAATCGTTATCATTCAAGCGATTAACCAACTGCAAAATGATATCGAAACGGGAGATTTTCTTAAGCAGTTTTTTGAATCTAAAAATCGTCGTTATATTGATCTCAATAATATTAATGAAATTGAAGTTTTAGCAACACGCTTAGTGCAAACTATCGTTTACAAAGCCATTCCTCAAGTGCAGCCAGAAATTGAAGCGATTCTGCGCTATAATATTATAGCAGTGCTTGAAAACTCTCCAATTTTTCAACAATTCCAGCCAATTCCGGGCTTAAAAGATCTTCAAACCCAACTTGCAGAACGTTTAGTTGAAGAGTTCTCAAAAATCGCTGTAGAGGGGCCACAAACAACCTATGAAGCAGTAAAAACAGCCATGGAAGATCCCGTTGGAACTCGATTATCGAATGAACTGGTGCGGGGTTTTGGGAGAGCACTGGGTCAAGAAATTCAGAAAGAACAAAGTATGAATGAAATAGAGTCTCTCTTAGTTGTTTTCCTCGAAGAATTTAAAATTAACTATGTGCAACGGGTCGATGAAAAAAACTTTGAACAAGTCATCGCTGAAGCTCGACAACTCCGCCAACTAACAAAAGGAAATAAAGAATAAAGACGAGACCTCTTGCAAAAGTGTTTTTTTGATACCTTTTTCATCAATTCTTCTTGACTATTCCCTGTTCCCTCTCCTACAAACTTCGCTCTCGACGGAAACCGCCTAGTCGCGAGTTTGCGCCGTTCCCTATTCCCGACTTCTGCAAGAAGTGTTTAGACAAACGTACCTTTTATGAGCTAAACTAAACCACATAGATGGATAAGCCTCAAGAGAGATTTATCTGTCTAACTTCTTGTGGAAGACACTGTGAAGTGGGTGACGCCCACTTTTTTTAGTGCCAGGGTTAATGTACCCTGTAAGCTGGCAGGAGGTGCTGCGAGCTACAGTTTAGAAACGAACGGTTATGTTATCGCGCTGGGGATAACTCCCTCAAACCGATACAGCCCAAACCCTCGATCAGTTTGAAGTCTGAAGTCAAATTTTCTGCGCTCAAAAGTATGGCTCACCCCCTTGTCCCAAAAATCATCGATCTAGCCACCCCGGTTGCTGAAGCACTGGGATTAGAAGTGGTGGGAGCAGTCTTTTATACCAACCAAGCCCCTCCTGTTCTGCGCGTCGATATCCGCAACCTTAACCGAGACACGGGTTTAGACGATTGCGAACAAATGAGTCGAGCCTTGGAAGAACAATTAGATACCGTTGATTTGATTCCCGATGCTTATGTGTTAGAGATTTCTAGCCCCGGAATCTCTCAAAAACTCACGAGCGATCGCGATTTTATCTCCTTTAAAGGATTCCCAATACTCATCAGAACTTCAGAAGCCTATAAAGGCCATAAGGAGTGGAGTGGGAAGTTAGTTCGCCGGGATGAAACAGCCATTTATTTGAATCAAAAGGGGCGACAAATGGCAATTCCTCTCGCGATTATTGCAGAAGTTTTACTGCAAGAAGGAGAGTAAAATCCGAGATTTTCAGGCTTGTAATTTGATCGTTGGGGTTGACATCTACATTCCCTTGAAAAAGAAAGCGATTGCTATCAGAAGAAAGCTTGATAATTAAGACCTTTTCAGTATTTAATGCTTGGCGATCGCAATCGTTTTTCTTTCTGAAATTTTCATTCATTTAAACCTCATTTACACAGGAGAAGCCGTCTATGTCAATGGTCAGTTTGCCTGGACTCAAAGACATGATCCAGAATATTTCTCAGGAACGAAACCTACCCAAGCAAGCCGTTGAAGAAGCTTTACGGGAAGCCCTATTAAAAGGATACGAACGTTACCGTCGCACCGTTCAAATCAATACCCAATTTACCGAAGACTATTTTGATAACTTTGACGTTGAACTTGATGTCGAAGAAGAAGGGTTTCGGGTACTCGCTAAAAATTTAACTATCGTAGAAGAAGTCAGTAGCCAGGATCATCAAATTTCTCTGCAAGATGTGCGCGAAGTGGCGCCTGAAGCCCAGCTCGGAGATACAGTTACTCTAGATGTTACCCCCGAACAAAACGATTTTGGGCGGATGGCGGCGATTCAAACCAAACAAGTTTTGGCTCAAAAGCTGCGAGATAAGCAGCGAAAAATGATTCAAGATGAGTTCAAAGACCTGGAAGGAACAGTGCTACAAGCTCGTGTCCTGCGCTTTGAACGACAATCCGTAATCATGTCTGTGACCAGTGGGTTCGGTCATCAAGAAGTCGAAGCCGAACTCCCCAAACGCGAACAACTCCCCAACGACAACTATAGAGCCAATGTTACTTTGAGGGTTTATCTCAAACGGGTTTCTCAGGGGTCGCAGCGAGGGCCACAGTTAATTGTGTCGAGGGCGGATGCGGGTTTAGTGGTGTATTTGTTTGCGAACGAAGTCCCGGAAATCGAAGATGAAGTCGTGCGGATTGTCGCAGTCGCTAGAGAAGCTAATCCACCGTCCTCTCATGTTGGCCCCCGAACGAAAATTGCCGTTGATACTCTAGATCGGGATGTTGATCCGGTTGGGGCTTGTATTGGGGCGAGAGGATCGCGAATTCAAGTGGTCGTAAACGAGTTACGAGGTGAGAAAATTGATGTGATTCGCTGGTCTCCTGACCCATCGACCTATATTGCGAATGCTTTGAGTCCAGCGCGAGTCGATGAAGTACGGTTGGTGAATCCTGAAGAACGTCGCGCTCATATTTTAGTGGCGGAGGATCAACTCAGTTTAGCGATCGGAAAAGAAGGCCAAAACGTTCGTTTAGCCGCTCGTTTAACGGGCTGGAAAATTGATATTAAAGACTCAGCAAAATATGATGCAGCCGCAGAAGATGAGAAAATTGCTGAACAGTTAGCTCAACAAGCTGCATTGCAGGAAGAACTGGAAGAAGAAGAACTAGACGAAGAGTTTCCAGTCGATTCAGAACAAACGCTCGAACCCGAGAAACCCAAAGAACCGGATGATGATCGCAAAGACGATCTCGAAGATAATCTTGAAGAAGATCCGGAAGAGGATGATGATCTCGAAGAGGATGATGAATTTGAAGATGATTTAGATGATGATTTAGATTAAACTTCAGTTGAGAATATTGGGAGAGCGGTCAGGGCTGTTTCATTTAGGAGATCAAGGAGAAGATTTTTTGAGGTGAAGAAACCCGTCTGTTCAGATGATTTCAATTTAGGTGCATGGTGTAGAGTGAAAACAGAGCTTTTTATGAATAAAAATCACGACGGCTCTCCCTATTTCCCTAGCTCCCAATTTTCCTCGCCCGCCACTCCCAATTCTCGCTCCTCTACCTAATCTGTTTGTTATGTATCTGAAAACGCTACACCTTCAAAAATTTCGCAACTACCCGGAGCAAAAAGTAGCGTTTGATGCTCCAAAAACGATTCTTGTCGGGGATAACGCTCAGGGAAAATCGAACTTATTAGAAGCGGTTGAGTTATTATCAACCTTGAAAAGTCATCGAGTCAGTCGCGATCGCGATTTAATTTTAGATACTCAAACCCAAAGCCAAATTACCGGGAACTTAGAACGAGAAAGCGGACCGATTGAACTCGCTATTTTTCTTCGCAGTCAAGGACGGCGAACGGTAATGCTAAATGGTCAATCTCTGCGACGACAACTTGATTTTTTAAGTATTCTCAATGTGGTACAATTTTCCAGCTTAGACTTAGAATTGGTTCGAGGAAGTCCGGAACGACGTCGCACTTGGTTAGACCGATTACTCGTTCAGCTTGAACCTGTTTATGCCTATATTTTACAGCAATATTATCAAGTTCTCCGTCAACGCAATGCCCTCCTGAAAAAAGCCAGAACTCAATCCCGTTTACAACTGGAAAATCAGCCTAAACCGACCATTTCAGACTCAGAATTAGCTGTTTGGGATGCTCAACTTGCAGTGACGGGGGCGCGAGTTGTCAGACGGCGCGATCGCGTTTTAGAACGGTTAGCTCCCCTAGCCAAAACCTGGCATCATTTAATTAGTGGAAGTACCGAGAATTTAGAACTCACCTATCAACCGAATGTTCAGGTTATTTCAGTCGAAAAAAAACAATTATCAACTTTACCACCCCAACAAGTTCAACAAGCTTTTCTCGAAAAAATCTCAACTCGTGCGATCGCAGAACAGCAACAAGGCACTACTTTAGTCGGCCCCCATCGAGATGATATTATCTTTACGATTAATCAAACACCCGCCCGTCAATATGGCTCATCTGGTCAACAGAGAACTCTGGTTTTAGCCTTGAAATTAGCCGAATTACAACTCATTGAAGAGGTCGTAGGAGAACCGCCTTTACTGCTTCTAGATGATGTTCTCGCTGAACTCGATCTCAGTCGTCAAAATCAACTTTTAGCAACCATTGGCGACCGCTTCCAAACCTTGATTACCACCACTCATCTCGGCGCATTTGATACTCAGTGGTTACAAAAAACTCAAATTTTATCCGTCAAATCAGGACAAATTAGCCCTTACTTTTAATGGACTCACGGGTAGAATATAGCAATCTGATCTTGCTGTAATTAAGTGTTTGGTGACTGACTGTGTCCGAATAATTGCTATAGACATCCTGGGGTCATAAACTGGCTCATTCTCTATAATTTTTAAAGTATAATTGATGATAAGTTGACATCAATAACATCATCTAACTATAATAATATTACTATCAAAAATGTTTATAATATTTAGCCCCGGTTTTCCAGAGATATGTCTAGCTTACCGACCCCTGATGCCGAGTATAATAGTCTTCAACAAACTGCATACCAACTGGTTTCGTGTACCGAGCAACTGTTTGAGCAGATCAAACAACAGCAAGCATTAACCAGCATTATTGATCGAATTCGGTCATCTCTAGACTTGGAGACGATCCTCAACGTAACGGCAACAGAGATCCGACAATTACTGAATGCTGACCGAGTTGGGGTATTTCGCTTTTATCCCAATAGCGGATGGAATGAAGGAGAATTTGTCGCCGAAAATGTTGCTCAGGAATATCCCTCAGCAATGGCAGCCAAGGTCTATGACCACTGTTTCGGTTCCCAGTTTGCAGCTTACTACACTCAGGGTCGAGTACAAGCGGTTGCAGATATTCATAATGCAGGACTAAGCGATTGTCACATTCAGATTCTTGAGCAATTTCAGGTTCGTGCTAATTTAATTGTTCCGGTCTTAAAAGGTGAGGAATTGTGGGGACTGCTTTGCATTCATCAGTGCAGTCATCCCCGGCGTTGGCAACTTCCAGAAATTGAATTTGTCCGAAAAATTGCCGTTTATTTTGCAGTGGCATTACAGCAAGCCGAGCAACTAGAGCAAATTAAGTCTCAAGCCACATTAGTCGCTCAAGTCAAAGCACAAGAGAAAGCTTTAGCTCGTCAAAAAGCCCTCGTCAAAATTACCAATCGAATTCGTCAGTCTCTTGACTTTGAGCAAATTTGTCAAACTGCAACCGAGGAAGTACGACAACTACTACAAGCCGATCGGGTGACGATTTATCGCTTTAATCCAGACTGGAGTGGAGATTTTCTGTTTGAATCAGTAACCCAGGGATGGAAACCCCTAGTTGGTGTTTCGCCGACAATTGAGGATACTCATTTGATGGAAACTCAAGGGGGTCGCTACGCACTCAACGAAACCTTTGCGATTCCAGACATTTACAAAGCAGGACATACCGATTGTCATGTCGCCTTATTAGAAGAATTTCAGGCCAGAGCCTACGCGATCGCTCCCATTTTCGAGGAAGATCATTTGTGGGGATTGCTGAGTGCTTTTCAAAATTCTAGCTCCCGCCAATGGCAGGAAGATGAAATGGAATTACTTGCTCAAATTGGAGAACAATTGGGGATTGCTCTCAAGCAGGCTCGGGAACAGGAACGAGCGATTAACCGCCAGAAAGCCCTCGTCAAAATTACCAATCGAATTCGTCAGTCTCTTGACTTTGAGCAAATTTGTCAAACTGCAACCAAGGAAGTACGACAACTACTACAAGCCGATCGGGTGACGATTTATCGCTTTAATCCAGACTGGAGTGGAGATTTTCTGTTTGAATCAGTAGCCCAGGGATGGAAACCCCTAGTTGGTGTTTCGCCGACAATTGAGGATACCCATTTGATGGAAACTCAAGGAGGTCGCTACGCACTCAACGAAACCTTTGCGATTCCAGACATTTACACAGCCGGACATACCGATTGTCATGTCGCCTTATTAGAAGAATTTCAGGCTAGAGCCTACGCGATCGCTCCCATTTTCGAGGAAGATCATTTGTGGGGATTGTTTACAGCCTTCCAAAATTCTAACTCACGGCAATGGAAAGAAGATGAAGTGGAATTACTCGCTCAAATTGGAGAACAGTTGGGGATCGCCCTCAAGCAAGCAGAATTTGTGGAACAGATTCAGACTCAATCCCTAGAATTGAAGCAAACGCTTGATGAATTGCAACAGTCTCAAATTCAACTCGTTCAAACTGAAAAAATGGTGAGTTTGGGACAAATGGTTGCAGGCATTGCCCACGAAATCAATAATCCAGTTAACTTTATTCATGGAAATTTATCCTATGTTGATGAATATGTCACAGATGTACTCTCATTAATCCGATTTTATCAACAGTTCGATCATCCATCTGAACAAGATCTGCAAGCATTTCAAGAGAAATTACAGGAAGCTGACATTGATTTTATTCAGGAAGATTTGCCCAAAACCCTAGCTTCAATGAAAGTAGGGACTAACCGTATCCGCGAGATTGTTTTATCACTGCGCAATTTTTCTCGCTTGGATGAATCTGAATTTAAAGCCGTCAATATTTACGAGGGAATTAATAGTACCTTGCTCATTTTAAGCCATCGACTTAAAGCCTGTGGCGATCGGCAAGCTATTAAAATTGTTAAAGATTATCAGGATATTCCACCTGTAGAATGTTTCCCGGCTCAACTGAACCAAGTATTTATGAATTTCTTGGCGAATGCAATTGATGCACTCGAAGAAGCAATCAACGCCGAAAAGTTTAGCCTCAAGAACCCACTAAACCATCAAGTTCCTACAATTTGGATTAGCACAAAAAGATACGATCAGTATCATATTGAAATCCGTATTCGTGATAATGGCATGGGTATAGATGAGAAAAATCAATCTAGAATCTTTGATTTCTTTTTTACAACAAAACCAGTGGGGAAAGGGACAGGCTTAGGACTAGCTATCTCTCATCAAATTGTCGTCAAGAAACATCAGGGAAAATTGAGTTTAAATTCAACTCCAAATCAAGGGGTAGAGTTTATAATTCAATTGCCAATGAAACTGAAACATTAAGACGCTTACTGTGAGACTCATTCTCTGTTACTGTCTCTGACGATCATTGAAGTTGTTCTGCTTGCATTTCTAAATGCTACCGCCAATCAAAACTTAAGATTTTTTGTGCAGAAAAGCCACACATTCAACGTGAGAGGTTTGAGGAAAGAAATCAACAGGCTGAACTTGAGTTAACTGATAACATTCAGTTTCACAGAGTATCTTGAGATCGCGGGCGAGAGTGGCAGGTTTACAACTCATATAAACAATCTGTTCGGGTTGCAATTCTAACAACGTTTCTATCACTCTGCGATCGCATCCTTTGCGGGGCGGATCGATCAAAACAATATTAGGTTTCAAGTTTAATCGAGGTAAGACTTTTTGGACATTTCCGACTTCAAAGCCTACATTATAAATGCCATTGACTAAAGCATTTTGGTAAGCTTGCTGGATCGCCGTTGCTTGAGATTCTATCCCAATTACCTGTTTATGACGGGTATTCTGTGTCGATGAATTGAGTGACATTAACTGTTTTGCAATCGGTAATGTTAAAGTACCAATCCCACAATAAGCATCAATAATCGTTTCATTTCCCGTTAAATTTAACTGTTCTTGAATAAATTCTATAGCCGCTTCAGCCGCTTCAGTATTCACCTGAAAAAAAGTTTCGGGGGTGAGATGAAAATTTAATCCGGCAAATTCTTCCCGCAGAAAAGGCTGACCCCGAACACACTCAGTTTTGCTGCCAAAAATTACATTCGTATGATGGGGATTAAGATTGACACAAACACCCATCAACTGCGGATATTCTTCTAACCAGGCTTCTGCTTGTTTTTCTAATCCCGCTAACTGACGATCCCTGACCACTAATGTTAATAAAATCTCTCCTGTTCGTCGCCCAATGCGTAACGATAGATGGCGGATAATTCCTTTCTGTTCCCGTTCATTGTAAATTAACCAACCCTGTTTTTGAATATCTTGTTTAATATTCGCCAACAGCGGATCGAGATTTTCATCCTGTACCGGACATTGATTAAGATTAATCAGACGATGAGACTTTTGTTGATAATATCCGGCTTGAACCTCACCCGTCGATGAGATTCGCATCGGATAGGTGGATTTATTGCGATAATGCAGTGCAGAGGATGAAGGTAAAACAGGATTAACAGGCGGTTCAGGAAAGCCACCAATACGTTCTAAAGCCTGAGTGACAATTTGACGTTTAGCCGTGAGTTGAGTCTCGTAGTCCACCTGTTGCCACTGACAACCGCCACATTTATCCGCCACAATACAAGCCGGGCGAACACGTTGAGGAGAAGAACTCAGCAGTTGATCGATTTTAGCCCAAGCATATTTTCGTTTCACGCGAACGAGACGCGCTAAAATGCGATCGCCAGGAACGGTATCAGCAACAAATACGACCCGTTCGTCGTAGCGTCCTAGACCTTCACCTTTATCAGTTAAGTCGGTAATTTCCAGTTCAAGCTGTTGACCCTGTTTCCAGTTAGCATCTCTCATGTTAGAAGTTTGAGGTAGAATTCGCGATCGTGTCAAGTTTTATGTACCTGTAAGCTAAGAGTTATTACTTACAATTCTATAAAAATTAATAACCTCTTGGTTTGTGTAGCCTAGAGTCGCTAAACTACTTATTGTGATCTTGATAAATTCTGATACAGATGACTGTAGTAAGCCAAGTTATTCTCAAAGCTGACGATGAACTCCGTTATCCTAGCACGGGTGAACTCCAAGCAATCAGCGACTTTTTAAAAACGGGTGAACAACGGGTGCGAATTGCCACCGTGTTGTCTGAAAATGAAAAGAAAATTGTAGACCGCGCCAGTGGTCAACTCTGGAAAAAGCGTCCTGACTTCATTGCCCCTGGCGGAAATGCCGCAGGACAAAAAGAACGGTCATTGTGTCTACGGGACTATGGTTGGTACTTGCGTTTAATTACCTACGGTATTCTCTCCGGAGACAAAGACCCGATTGAAAGCATCGGTTTAATTGGCGTTAAAGAGATGTACAACTCTCTCGGTGTTCCGATGCCGGGAATGGTTGAAGCGATTCGCTGTCTGAAAGACGCATCTCTAGCTTTATTAGACGAAAATGATGTTAGCGAAGCTGCACCCTACTTCGACTTTATCATTCAAGCGATGTCCTAATTTTTTCATTTTTTCGCAGTTTCAAGTCTTGACCTGCCTTCACACCTGTAGGGGCAGGTTTTTTCAATTTATGATGATCAGTCATTAAGCCCACACCCGAGGCAAATTCAACACAAAACCCGGTAAGACTTCCTCACCCGATAACTCAACCGGATTTGACAATACTTCCACGTCTACACCAACTCGATACACTTGCACTGTTCGATTTTGGGGATCGATTAACCAACCCAGTCTAGCCCCATTATCGATATACTCTCGCATTTTTTCTTGCAGGGATTTGAGGGTATCAGAACTTGAACGCAATTCCACGACAAAATCTGGGCAAATATTGGCAAACGTTCCTTTTTGTTCATCAGTTAGTGCATCCCAACGTTCTGGACTAATCCAAGCCGCATCGGGAGAACGATTGGCACCATTGGGTAAATTGAACCCCGTTGAACAGTCAAATGCTTCCCCCTGTTTATTTTCTTCGTACCAGCGATGCAGTTGTCCGATAATGCTAAAGTTACGTCTTCCGGTTTCCCAGCCTGTAGGTGGATTCACAATTAACTCTCCTTTTGCCGTTCTTTCCAGTTGTAATTCTCGATTACTGGCAGCCAAAGCCGCAAATTGTTCTGGGGTAACATAGAGCGTCAGGGTTTTTGGTAAATTCAGTAACAGAGTTTCAGTTTCTGATTGTGCAGGCGTTTGTACCATTTTGACCTCTCCTATTTAGAGATTGGTTAATTAAATTTTAATAGACTTAAATTTGACTGCTAATTATTTGAATTTGAAAGCTGATCTTGTAGGATCTCGATTAACTGTTGCCTAACCCAGGGTTTTGTCATGTAGCCATTTGAACCCAATTGTTTCGCAAGTTTACGATAGCGATCGCTTTGACGAGACGTTAACATCAATACAGGAAGTTTATCTCGGTTATATTGGCGGCGACAATGACTGAGGAATTCTAACCCGTTCATTTCAGGCATTTCCAAGTCACAAATCACGAGTTGAATTTGAGGGTTTTGTTGAAGTTTCTCTAACCCATCTTTACCATGTTTGGCGGCGATGACAGTATATCCTTCTTTCTGCAAGGCTGAACACAGAGATTGACGAGTAGTAATCGAGTCATCAATCACTAAAATTGTGCCTTGTTCTCGCGGACTTAAAGTCAGATCGCTGGGAATTAGCATCACTTTGTCTGCTGTTGCTTGCTGTTGCTGCCATTTTTCAAGTAATACTGGACTGTCAATTACAGGAACTAAACGACCATCTCCGAGGATTGTACACCCATAAAAATAGGGCGGTGCTTTTAAAACTTTTCCGAAGGGTTTAATGGTGAGGTTTTGTTCCATTAAAATTTGATCAATTTTTAACCCAACGGTCTCTAATCCCTCAGATAACATTAACACCATGACCTTTCCTGAAAATTGTGTTTTTTGATTTTCGTGCCAGGAGGGAACTTGATTGAATTCCGGAGATATTGGTGTTCCGGGATAGCGATAATTGAATAGGAGTGACTGCACTAAAGGAACTTTTTGTCCTAACCAGTTATAGACTTCTCCATTGTCATTCGTTTCAATTTCATCAGGAGAAGCGGAGATAATTGACCCAATGGTATCCATTGCGATCGCGAAGGAATGTCCTTGAATTTGAAAAATTAACAGTTTAGTAATGGTCAATGACCAAGGTAAACGCAGTGTAAATTTAGTGCCTTCATTAAGTTCTGACTTGATAGTAATACTACCTTTTAAGGCTTCAATTTGACGACGAACGGCTTCAAGCCCCACACCTCGTCCCGACAAGTCACTGACTCGATCTGTTGTCGAAAAATCTGGCATAAACATCAAGTCATACAGTTGATTTTGAGAGAGATATTGGGCATCTAGTCGAGAAACCATCCCTTTTTCTATCGCTTTTTTACGAATTTTTTCAGTATTAATCCCTCGACCATCATCTTGAACTTCGATATAAATATAGTTTCCTTGATTATAGGCTTTTATTTCTATTTTTCCTTCGGCGGGTTTTCCTTTTTCTTCCCGAATTTCTGGAGGTTCAATGCCATGATCGAATCCATTTCTAAGCAAATGAACGAGGGGATCGTAAAGTTTTTCAAGAACGGCTTTATCCACAAGGGTTTTTTGACCAGTGAGAACTAACCTCACTTTTTTCCCTTCACGGATTGACAAATCTCGCACCATTCTCGGAAATCGATTCAACAGAGATTCTACCGAAATCATCCGAGTTTCTGTGAGATTCTTTTGAACCTGCTGTAGCGTATGTTGTCGCTTTTTCACAATTTGCTGACTCTGAAAATTGAGCAATTTCATTTCATATAAAACTTTCTCAACTTTCTCGATTTCATCTAAGGTGATTTGGAGATCGTTTTTCAACAATCCTATATCTTCACCCGATGAAAACATCAGCTCGTCTTTTCCTGGATTAAAATCGGCAAATTCTTGTAAGCGATTGACAAATTTATGAAACTTACTCCAACTTTTGCTAAGAATCTCAACTGAGGATTTGAATTGTTGATTTTGAAGTAAAAAACTGTTATCTTGCGTTGCGAGTTCACCGACTAAATTATTGATCGAGTCCAAACGATTCAGATCGACTCGCACCCCTAATGCCAATTGAGGAGTGGATGGGGAATTAACAGGATTAATAGATTTAGAAGCAGATTGATCGGGAGACTGTTTGGGTTGATTTGAGAGGGATGGAGTTGAGTTTTTTGGAGAAACAGACTGAACGAGAACTTGATTATTATTGTTATTGTTATTTTTATCGCTATTTTGAGGAGAGGATTGTAAAGTGTTATTTGAGGTTTCTAGAACGATTTCAGGTTGAGTTTCAGAGGGTTTTGAGGCTTCCTGGGGTTGGTTAAATTTTAAAAGGATTTCACTGGGCTGTCCACCTTGCTCGCGATCGCCTGATAATACGGCTTTTTGAGCCTCCCAAAAATCTTTTAATGCTTGTTTTCCTATTTCTATGCTGAGTTTAGGATTCTCTTGAATGGCTTCAATTGTCACTTCAGCAATGCTTGCAAATCCGGGCAGACTGAGCATTTTTCCGAGTGTCGCAAAGACTTCTGCTTGATTTTTTAATTCTTCAGAAAAATTGTAGTTTTGAGGATGACTTAAAATCTGTTCCCAACGTTTTAACCCAGAGGGCACTTCTTCGTTAAATAGAAAAACCGTCATATCGGTTTCCATCGGAACTTCAGGAAGTTCTGCGGCTTCTTCTAAAGGATGTCCGAGTAAAAATTCTAGGTTTTGAAAAATTGTTTCTGAACGCTGCTTTGCCTGTTCTTGTTGACAGTTACCTGTTTCAACTTGTTCTAAAATCGGCACTCGTAAACAGTCATACGCTTGTAATAATAATTCTTCTAATTCTAAATTAAAAACCGTCTCCTCAGCGTACAACGCTCGAATTGCATTTTCTAAATTATGAGCAATATCTTGAATTCCCATCAACCCCACACAAGCTGCCCCGCCTTTAATGGAGTGGGCTGCCCGCATCAGTCCATGCAGTTTCGGCATTTCATGTTCCGAGGTGAGGGTCATTAACCCATCTTCTAGAACTTGCAACAATTCTAAGGATTCTTGGACAAAAAATTCGTATGCTTGGTCATTAGTATCAATTGTCGTAGAGGACATAGAATTATCCTTGTTGGATTTGTGTACATTGGATCTCGGTTAACCGTCCACGCATGACAGGGCTTGAAACCCGCTTCTTATTAGTCATTATTTTTGTAGATTTTATCGAGAGTGGATACACTAACCCACCCTCAACTTACCCTGATGATCTGTTAGTCTTTCACTTTAAATTCAGCAACACCCTTTTGAAGTTCACCCGCCACATCTAAAAGTTGTGTAAATGAGTCCGCAACTGTTAGGGATTGTTCGGATGTTGATTGGGCAATTGCAGCAACTTCTTGCATTGTATCGGACAATTGACTCGAAGTTTGGGCTTGAACAGTCGCAGCGGTGGCAATTTGTTCAACTAACTCTCGAATTGAACGACTCACTTCAAACAAATCCGTGAGAGTTTGACGAGTATCTTTGACCAATTTTGTCCCCACTAAAACTCGTTTGAGTCCGACTTGCATCCCTTTAATCACAGCTTGAGTTTCTGCTTGAATTTCATCAACAATTTGGGCAATTTCTGCGGATGCACTGGCGGATTGTTCGGCTAAGGTTCGCACTTCAGCAGCAACGGTTCCAAAGCCTTGATCGTCATTTTGACTGGTTCGGGTTGATTCAACAGAAGCATTTAAAGCGAGGACGTTGGTTTGGTTAGAAAACTCTCCAATCAAACTAACAACACGGGAAATTTTCTTAGACGCTTCGCCTAAATTTTTCACTTTTCGGGCGGTGGCATGAACGGTTTTATGAATGCCAATAATTCCTTTAACGGTGCGGTTCATCGCTTCGTCTGAGGTTTGCAGAACTTGGCTGGCTTGTTGCACTTTCATTTCTGCTTCTTGGGCATTTTGAGCCACGTCTAAAATTGAGTTTGCCATTAACTGAATTTGAGTCAAGGCGTCAGAAATCGTCTCGGATTGTCGCAGGGCTTCATTGGAAAGTTGCTTGATTTCTTGTTCACTTCCTTGGGCCGTTTGAGTCACAACTGTTGCTGCGGATTGAACTTGTGAAACAAGCTGTTGTAGGTTTTCAATGGTAGCATTAAAGAAGTCAGCAACGGTTCCCATTACCCCTTCACTCACCGTCGCCCGCACGGTTAAATCTCCACTAAAGGAGTCTTCAATATCCTCTAAAAACCCTTCGATTTGTTGCTGCATGATTTCGTTTTGCTGCTTCTGATCGTCAGAGGCTTGTTCTGCCACTTCACGGGCTTGTTGAACTTGTTCGAGGAGTTGGGTTTGTTCGAGGGCATAACCGACTTGTAATGCCACTTGTTTTAACCCTTCAATTTCTGAGGCTGTCCATTGTCGCGGACTCGAACAATGATGCGCGGCTAGCAAAGCGTAGAGGTTTTGATTGACAATAATCGGGATGATAATATTGGCTTGAACTTGCCATTTTTGCAGTTGTTCTTTGCGAGCATCACTGAGGGGAGAATTCGAGATATCTTCAATGATTTGAATATTGCCTTTGCGGTAGGGTTCAATATCTTCTATCGGAAAACTGGGCGTGTCGGTTTCGAGATCTTCTATTTTTAATCCTTCGGGTTTGACGGACTCATAGGCAATATTTCCTTGATGATGATCGTCAAATTGATAGACCACAATCCGATCGGTTTGCATCAAGGATAAGGATTCTTCGATAGCGACGCGGAAAATTTGTTCGGAGTTGAGAGATTGACGGATACGAGAACTAATGTCACTCAGTTGACGCGCTTGTAGAGTCGCCGCCTGTTGTTGTTTGAGAAGAAATGCCTGATCGAGTGCATAGCCAACTTGAACGGCAATCTGACGAATAAAGTCAATTTCTGTGGATTTCCATTTACGTGGACCTGAGCATTGATGCGCGATTAAAAGTCCGTAGAGTTTTTGATTGGCAACAATGGGGGCGACGAGATTTGCCTTGACTTCAAAGGGTCGCAGTTGCCCTAAATGACACTCGGTTAAGCCTGCATTTTCAATATCATTGGTGGCTTGGACTCGACCTTTGAGGTAGGGTTTGACATAGTTTTGAGCAAAGCAAGGATCGTTAATTTCTGCGCCTAGTGCTTCGGGAAATCCGACTGCAACAGACTCTGCCACAATGGTTCCCGCCCAATTTGCATCGAACTGATAGACGATCGCCCGATCGCTTTGTAGGGCATCTTGAGTCTCTTCAACTGTTGTATTAAAAATATCTTTCGGGTTGAGCGATTCGCGAATTTTAGAGCTAATTTGATTAATTCGGGTTGCTCGTTCGGTCGCTTCTTGCTGTTGTTCCAGCAAAATTTGCTGATCGAGGGCTAAACTCAGTTGGGTTGCCAGTTGTTTAACAAAGCTAATATCAGTCTCTTCCCATTGACGAGGGCCAGAACACTGATGAACGATCAAGAGTCCGTGTAAACGGGTTTCAGCAATAATTGGGGCGGCAATATTGGCTTTGACGGCGTAGGGTTCGAGAAGTTCTTTGTAGCAGTCGGGAAAACCGGATTCATCAATATTTTCCATTGAGGTGACGCGCCCTCGTGCATAGGTCTTCGCGGACTGACCTGCAAAGCAAGGATCGGCGATTTTTTTGCCCATTGTGGCAGGCCAGCGAGGATCGACAGATTCTGCCCCGACGGTACCCATCCAATCTTCATCAAGTTGATAAATGATCACGCGATCGGCTTTTAGAGCATTGCGGGCTTCTTCGACAATCACATCAAAGACGTCTTCCTGGTTGCGGGCATTTCGCAGTTGCGTGGTAATTTCGTTGAGAAGTTTGGCTTTGCGGGCAGCGGCCTGTTGTTGTTCGAGCAGAAGGGCTTGATCGAGGGCAAAACCGACTTGAACGGCAACATTCCGCATCAAATCAATTTCTAGATCGGTCCACTCTCTAGGCTCTGAACATTGATGAGCAATCAGTAAGCCCATCAGTTTTTGATTGACGAGAATAGGGGCGACGAGATTGGCTTTGACGGCAAAAGGTTCAAGTTGACCGAGGTAACAGTCGGTTAATCCAGCTTCGTAGATGTTGGAGGTGGCTTTGACTCGTCCTCGTTGGTAGGGCTGCACATAGCGATCGGCAAAACAAGGATCGGCAATTTCGGCATTCAAGGCAGTCGGCCAGGGACTTTGAACGGATTCGGCAATTACGGTGCCTTTCCAATTGGCATCGAATTTATAGACGACAACGCGATCGCTATTGATGGCATCACGGGTTTCTTCGACGGCAACGGCTAAAATGTCTTCTACTTTCAGCGATTTCCGGAGTCCGGCGTTAATTTGGTTGAGGCGTTGAGCGATGCGAGTGGCTTCTTTTTGTTGTTGTAGGAGTACAGCTTGGTCAATGGCGTAGCCCAGTTGAATTGCCAGTTGTCGGAGGAATTCGATTTCGGAGTTTTGCCACTGACGAGGTTCGCTACATTGATGGGCAATCAACAGCCCGTACAAACGCCCGTTGGGGTTCTCGGTCGTCTTCGCGACAATGGGGGCGACTAAGTTCGCAACGACGGCAAAGGTTTCAAGTTGACCAATGTGGCAGTCGGTGAGTCCGGCTTCGTAGATGTTGGGGGTGGCTTTGACTCGGCCTTTTTGGTAGTAGTCTACATAGCGATCGGCAAAGCAGGGATCGGCAATTTTTGCGCCCAGAGCAACGGGCCAGTCGGCATCGACGGATTCAGCGACAACAGTTCCTTTCCAGTCCTCATCAAATTGATACACAACCACGCGATCGCTCTGTAGGGCGGCACGGGCTTCTCCAACAATGGTTTTGAAGATATCCTCTAGGTTGAGGGATTCCCGCATTCGGGAGGTGATTTGATTGATTAATTCGGCGCGTTCGGCAGCGGCGCCTTCTCTTTCGATTAAAGCTTGAAGTTGATTGACGCGGCGATCAATATTGGAGCGGAGGACATTTAATTCTTTGGCTAAAACTGAGGTTTTGGCTTTTAATCCTGCTGATTGCATCGCTGAAGGTTCGATCACGGTAGGAGAAAGGGTTTCAACAACGACCGTTGCTTCTGGGGTGGCTTTGCGATCGCTATCTGTTTCTGTTTCTTTTTGGGTGGTTATTACCCCACGACGATTGGCATTGAGCTGACGATTTTCTGGGGAGTTACCTGGACGTAATGGTGCTTTAGTCATTAATCTTTAAAATGTTTTAGGAATGTTTTTTTGTTTGGAAAAAAGTGATAAAATTTTAGGCTTATTCTTGGACTAAATCTTGCAAAATCCCTTCAACGTCAAGAATAGGCAAGATTGAGCCCTTGGAATGTTCCCAACTTGCTTGAATCCAATGGGGTTGGATCGAGGTTATTGATTCTTTTTGAGTCGGAGAATTAGCTCGGCGTTGTAGTTGAGCGTAACTAAGTTCAGGCGGTTGGAGACTAGAGGATTTACAGCTTATTAATTTTCCAACTTTTTCAACCCATAAACCAAGGTTCCCTCGATGAGTTCTGACTTTAATAATACTACAGTTAGACTGGCTGTTAGCAGGTTTCATCAACGGATCAAAGCCAAACAGGTAGGCAAGATCGACTAACCAAAGGACTTCGCCTTGCCAGGGACAAACTCCGATGACCGCTAAAGGCATCTCCGAAATGGATATAATTTGGCTAGGGTCAAGCCGTATAATCTCTGCTAACTGGTCAGCAGCCAATAAACCTTGGAGAGAGGGGTTCAACGAAAAGCTTAAGAATTGTTGACTCGAAGTAGAACTAGCAGATTTCCCTTTCATGTTCAGCTTGTTTTAACGGAATCTATCGATCCGAATTGAGCATTTTGACTCAGTGATCGGTTCACTATCCTTATTTTAGCTTAATTTTTCTTGATATCTGGTTTAAATTTCGAGAATATTCGACTATTTTAACTTCTTTTTAATTGTGCATTTTAGCAACTGTTTATTTTTTTGAGTTCAAACAAATATTCGGGGTTTTTATATTATAGAATAAGCGGTTTGTAGATGCAGAATAATTCTCAAAAGTAAAAGACTACAGACAATGATCTCAAATGATTGAATCATACATCTGTAGCTGATCTTGTTTATATTTTTTTGTTTTGAAACTCATTTTTCAATAATTTACGGCGAGCTGATCCGAAAAATTTTCGGGAGTGTAAATGGGTTGATTTTTTCTTTCTGAGAGATAATAAGTTTTCAGAATTGGAAATTGATGAGCTAAATGTTTGCGAACAACTTGCAAGGTTTTGCGAGGATCTGGAGGCTTATTCAAAAAATCAGCCGCTCCTGCGTATTTTGCATAGTTTCTATCAACGATTGTATTGCGACTGGTGAGAATAATAACAGGAGTGTTCTTAAAAATAGGGGCATTATGTAGAAACTTACAGACAATATAGCCATTGGCTTTTGGCATCATTAAATCTAAAAAAATCAAATCGGGTTTATGTTCGGCTATTTGAGTCAATCCTTTGACCGGATTAAGAATACTTAAAACGTGACACCCGACAGGCGTGAGAATTTTTTTTAAACTTTCACCGACCACTGCACTATCATCAATACAGGCAATTAAAGGAAGTTGACGACTCGATAATTTGTCAGAGTTTGAGTTCGTGGGGACGGTAAAATCTGAATGGACAGGTATCGAGACATCCGGTAACATTTGTAGTTGTAGTAATCCTTTTTTAATTAAAGGAATAAATGCACGAGCGATACTGACAATCGGCTTTTGAATTTGTAGAGAAATATCCCACAACGTCCACTCTCCATTTAGATAGCGGGCTAAACCGGAAAAATCATTCGGTGTAGGTTGAGTTAAAATCAGAGCCAGATTTGGATCGAGGTTGCCTAAATTTGCCATTTGCCATTGGGTTTGCATCTGAGCAACCTGCTGTACAACCTTCTTCATCTCTGACAGAGAACAGGTGAGTTTTTTGGGAAAGCCAGACTGAAGCAAGTGATGATTTTCCCATTGAAAGTTGAAGTCAATTTGGCGACTCATGGAGAATAAAACTTCACCGAACACTCTGCGGATAACGCCTCTGGCTTCAGTTACACTGACTTCTTGGTGACGAACAGCCTGATACAATAGCTGATATTCCCAAAGGGAAGTCTTCAGAGAAGGTGGAAGTTTGACGGTGATGTCTGAGCAACATTGCTCTACAGCCCGTGACCAGCGACGCAAACGGTGAATATGAGAGGTTGCGTATAGTAATTGACCTTGGCTGAAGTAAAGTTTTGCTTCTTCTATATGGCTATTAAGAGTTAAAATACCGCTTTTACCCGCTGCACTCAACTGTTCTAGTTCTGTAGTGAGCCGCTTCAAATGCGCGCATTCAATTGTCGTTGTCATAGTTGATTAGGAGTAGATAGACACACGCCGGATGATGCAAGAGAAATCGGGTCAATAAAATTTTGAGATACAGAATCTTTCCGGCTCACTTCAACTCTGATCACAAAGCAGCAAGAATAGCTTGTATAGCAATATTAAATGAGTTATGAATATAAACGATCTAGGTGCTATGTCTAAAGACAAGCACACCCATCCTCACTACAGACTGCTGAGGTTTTATAGACCTCACTGTAATTCTTTGACTGCTATACGCCTATTGTAAACTCATTTTATATTTAGTTAATATTAATTTCTATTAAGAATTTTGTGTGCGAGTATCTCGCTAGGCAGGTGAAGTTAAATGCTTCACAGTTTTCACCAATTCTTCACGATTAATGGGTTTGGTGACATAAGCAGACGCTCCTTGTTTTAAGCCCCAGTTCTTATCGATTTTGGCGGATTTACTGGAACAAATCACAATGGGAATATGAGCGGTTGTATTTTTATTTTTGAGTTCACGACACAGTCCAAATCCACTTTGGCCCGGTAAAACAACATCCGTAACAATCGCATCAAATATTTTTTGTTCAAGCATAACTTTGGCGGCTTCCGCTGTAGTCACATTATGAACATCAAAACCCGATTGACGTAAGCAACCAATAATCAGATCGGCTTCAGTGGAATTATCTTCTATCACTAATATGCTGGTCATTTGACAACCTCATTAAGACTTTAAACTTTAGACTTTAATTTAACGCAAAATTTACACTCAATTCAATTCTGTATTCAGGTTCAGGTTGAAACCTTTGGGAACTGAGCCAAATGTTTACGAACCAGTTCTAGAGTTTCTTGAGGTTGAGGGGGCTTCGTCAAGAAATCAGATGCACCAACCAGTTTAGCTCGGCTCCGATCTAGCATATTATCTCGACTGGTTAAAATAATTACAGGTGTATTTTTAAATAGAGGTGCATTTCGCAAGAATTGACACACAGTATACCCGTTCGCATTCGGCATAATTAAATCTAAAAAAATTAAATCAGGTTTTTGTTCAGCAATTTGAGCTAATGCTTTAACGGGGTCTTGAATTCCAACAACCTCATAGCCCGCAGGTCGCAGAATTTTGCGTAAAGTATGAGCAATTACTGGACTGTCATCAATACAAGCAATCACAAATTGAGTTGCGGAGGATTGAGATGGAGGAGATTTGGAGGTTGGAGTTGTTGTTTGATCGGTTATAGGTGGGGACAAATCTGGAATTCGCCGCAGTTTTAGTACCCCTTTTTTAATTAAAGGAACGAATGCACGAGTAATACTGGTCACTGATTTTCCTCGTCGCAGGGCAATATCCCAAAGCGTAAATTTGCCATTTAGATATCTTGCCATTCCAGATAGGCTTTCAGGGTTGAGCTTCTTGGTTGAAACCACCGATAAATCCGGATTAATACTATTTAAACCTGCGGCTTGCCATTGCTGCTGCATTTGAGCTGCTTTGGTAAAAATCGGTTCAATTTCTCGAAAAGAGATCATTAATCCCAAAGATAACTCTGACTTTTCTTCAGAAAGAGCTTGCCATTGAACATTAATATCGGTATATCGAGCTGTTGAAAAAAGGACTTCCAAGCTCACCTGATGAATGACAGCTTTAGCTTGATTGATACTAATTTGTTCTTGAGCTACGCCATCATACAACATCTGATACTCCCAAGGCTTATTTAGATCTAAGGAAAGTTGAGTCAATGCAGGTTTCCAATTGGGACAATACTTGAGAATTGCTCGATTCCAGCGTCGTACCCGATGCAGCTCACTTGTCACATAAAGTAGCCGACTATAAAACAAGTGAAACCTTCCCTCTTGATCATAGGTGGAGAAACATAAGTCGCCCGTCACCATTTGCTGGCATCGCTGGTCTAATTCTTGTGCTAATCGCTGATAGGGAGTCGATTCGTTACTGTGCATCTGTTCCTCATTTTCTCAGAAACTTTACCCATCAGGAAACTGGGCAAAAGAGGGAAAACTTAATTTATCCCTATTGTTTATTATGACACACATAGCCAGTAAAATCACCAGTAGTTCCTCCTCCTCTTGGTTCTATAATGAGGATTTCACAGGAGTTTTTAGTCAAATCCTATCCAAGACCTAGAGAGGGAGGCTCCTCTTTCTATACAAATTCAGTAATTATACGCTGATTTTATTTTGAGATAGATAGACTAATATTTTTTTGAGAATCAGTCTGTAAATTCACGGAAATATTGAATTTCTAAGGGAAATGTACTGAGACGGGAGCAATGTGACAATCGCTATCGATTTGCGAGTCTGTTTCTGATTAGGGTATAATTTACGCTATAAACTCTATCTTAATCAAAGAAATATAAAAATCAACGCGATTACTTCGCCAGCTTAAAGATTTGTGAGTACACTGAACCTGATTAAAACTATCAAGCACGCTTGTGATTGACCGCCTCCAATGAATCAAAATAACCTTCATTTTACAAAAGCTGATATTCTAATTGTTGATGATACTCTGATGAATTTACGCATCCTCTCAAAAATGTTGAGTGATCAAGGATATGAAGTTCGTCAAGCCATTAGTGGCATGATGGCATTAACTGCGGTGCAAAGCTCTCCACCCAGCTTAATTTTGCTCGATATTATGATGCCAGATATCGATGGGTATCAAGTCTGTTATTCTCTCAAAGAAAATCCAGAAACGGTTGATATTCCGATTATTTTCATTAGTGCTTTAGATGATGTTTTAGATAAAGTCAGAGCTTTTAAATCTGGAGCTGCAGACTACATTACCAAACCCTTTGAATTTGAAGAAATCTTAGTTCGAGTTCAAAATCAACTCGCTTTAAAAGATGCCAAAGAAAAACTCAGGTTTCTCAATACCCAACTAGAACAACGAGTTGAACAGCGAACAAATCAGCTTGAAGATGCCAATGCTAGACTCCTTGAAATGGCATTACATGATCCATTAACGGGACTTCCAAACCGTCGATTTTTCATGCAGAAACTTGAACAAGCACTTCATCAAATCCAACAGGATGAAGCGGCTAAATTTGCCGTGTTATTCTTAGATTGTGATCGTTTTAAAGTCGTTAATGATTCACTCGGTCATTTAGTTGGAGATGAACTGCTTATTGCTTTAAGTAAGCGTCTACAAACCTTACTCAGAGAGACAGATATCTTAGCCCGATTAGGCGGAGATGAATTCACTGTACTCCTCAATCCTATCCAAGATATTAATAGTGTTATTGAAATTTCAGATTGTATTTTAAATACTCTTTATTATCCCTTTTATTTATTGAATCAGCATGAAGTTTTTATTAATGCTAGTATTGGAATTTCTCTCGGAAGTGTTAGCTATGAAAATCCAGAACATTTATTAAGAGATGCAGATACCGCAGTTTACCGAGCCAAAGCATTAGGACGAGGTCAATACCATATTTTTGACTCTACTCTCCACGTTGATGCAATTAATATACTAGAGTTAGAAACAGAATTACACCGAGCAATTGAGAAAGAGGAATTGGTCGTCTACTATCAGCCTATCGTTATTCTCAAAACTAAAAAAATTATCGGATTTGAAGCCCTAGTTCGTTGGCAACATCCCACTAGAGGACTGGTTTCACCGCAGTCTTTTATCCCGATTGCTGAAGAAATTGGATTAATTATTCCGATTGGGAACTGGGTTTTACATCAATCTTGTCATCATCTCCGTGCCTGGCAACAGCAAGGTATTGTTGATGATCATTTCTTTGTCAGTGTCAATCTTTCAACTCGACAACTAACTCAAATCGAGCTAGTAGAAAAAGTCGATCAAATTCTCACTGAAACTCAAATTGATCCTCAATGTTTAAAACTCGAAATTACTGAAAGTGCATTAATGGAAAATCCTCGAATTGCCATTGAAATTCTGCAACAATTAAGAAATCGAGGAATTCAGCTTGGAATTGATGATTTTGGGACCGGTTACTCCTCTCTGAGTTATCTACACGATTTTCCTTTAGACACTCTTAAAATCGATCAGTCTTTTGTCAAGCAAATTGATGAAACCTCAAAAAGCTTAGGACTTGTTCCCGTGATCGTTAATATTGCTAAAATACTAGAGATGAATATTGTGGCCGAAGGAATTGAAACTTCAACTCAATTACAGCAACTCATTCGTTTAAACTGTACACTGGGTCAGGGATATTTATTTTCTCGTCCCGTTGATGAAAAGACTGCGGCTCAATTGGTTTTAAACAATGACTGCCAACGTTAATCTTCTAGTAAATAAAAGAGGAATCCTCAGATTCTAAAGATTTAATGTAAACCTAAACCTTTTCTCAATCAATTTATAATGGCTGATGATTATGAATCCATCTGAAGATCTTTCTCCTAAAGCTGATATTCTCGTTGTAGATGATACCCCAGCCAATTTGCGGTTACTGTCTAAAATGATGAGCGAACAAGGCTATAGTGTGCGGCAAGCGATTAATGGAAAAATGGCACTAACGGCGGTTCAAGCTGTTAAACCTGATTTGATTTTACTAGACATTAATATGCCGGAGATGAATGGCTACGAAGTTTGTAAACATCTCAAAAATAATCATGAAACTTGTTCAATTCCTGTGATATTTTTAAGTGCTTTAGATGATGTAATTGATAAGGTTAAAGCTTTTCAAGCCGGAGGCGTAGACTATATCACCAAACCTTTTCAGCTTGAAGAAATTATAATTAGAATTAAAAATCAACTAACGATTCAAAATTTACAAAATCAACTCCAAGATCAAAATCAGCAACTCAAAACAGCATTAGGTGAACTTAAAATTACTCAAGCACAACTGGTTCAACAGGAAAAAATGGTAGGCTTAATGCAGTTGGTTGCAGGAATTGCCCATGAGATCAATAATCCAATTAGCTTTATTTCAGGCAATATAGAACCCGCTAATCAATATATTCAAGATTTATTAAAATTAATTCAACTTTATCAGAGTGAATATCCAGAACCCACTCAGAAAATTTTAGATTTTACCGAAGAGATAGATATAGATTTTATGATCTCAGATTCCCATAAAATTATCAATTCTATGCGGCATGGAGTCAATCGAGTTTGTACAATTATTCTCGCTTTACGGATTTTTTCTCGTTTGGGTGAATCTGACATTAAATCAGTGAATCTCCATGATGGTCTAGAGAGTACCTTACTGCTTCTAGACCATCGACTTAAAATTTCTAGCTATCATCCGGAAATAGAAATAATTAAAGATTATGATAAAATTCCTAATATTACCTGTTACGCTAGTCAAATTAACCAAGTTTTTTTAAATTTACTCTGTAATTCTATCGATGCAATTGAATCAAAATTAGCAGGGAATACCGGAACCTTTAAAGATCCCAAGATTTGGATCTCCACTCAATTCAAAGACGAAAAAATAATAGAAATCCGGATCAAAGATAATGGAACAGGCATTGCTCCTGAAGTCAAAAATCGTTTATTTGAACCCTTCTTTACAACTAAACCTGTAGGTAAAGGCAGCGGACTCGGTTTGATGACCAGTTATCAAATTATTGTTGATAAACATCACGGTAAAATAGATTTTAATTCAGTCTTTGGAGAAGGAGCCGAGTTTATCATAGAAATTCCAATTCATTCCAGTCAAACTAACCGAGAAGCGGACAGTAGATTTTAACTCAACTTGCTGTTAGACTCAGCTATAGTCTTTCATCATTTACAACCGTCGTGAATCTCAATACTGTTTGGAGCCTACTCAAAGAAACCTTCAGCGAATGGCAACAAGATAAAGTTCCGATCCTGGCTGCTGCTCTCTCCTATTATATGATCTTTTCTATCGCACCAATTTTAATTTTGGTGATTGCAGTTGTCGGCTTTGTTGTCGGAGAGCAACTTGCACAAGAAGAAGTTTTTGCTCAATTAGAAGAATTTTTTGGTCCAGAGAACGCCACCTCACTCCGAACTATTTTACAAAATCAGTTTAGTCCAAGTTCTAGTATTACTGCAACTCTAATCGCGATCGCAACGATTATTTTTGGTGCGACAACAGTTTTTGCTCAACTCAAACAAGCTTTAAATATAATTTGGAACGTAGAACCCAAACCCGGACAAGGCGTTAAAGGCTTTATCCAAACCCGAATTTTATCAATTTTTATGGTTTTGGGGATTGGATTTGTTTTATTACTTTCTCTGATTATTAGTTCAGTTTTATCCGGAACAAGCGAAATCCTCGAAAAATACTTATTTATTCCGGGCTTTGTCTGGTCAATCGTCGATTTAGCGATTTCTTTAAGCTTAACCACTCTGCTATTCGGTCAAATTTATCGCGTCTTACCCGATGTCAAAATTGGCTGGAAAGATGTGACCGTTGGAGCCTTTATTACCGCCGTTCTATTTACAATTGGCAAATCTTTGATCAGTATCTATCTGGGGCAAAGTAGCGTTGGATCGGCCTATGGTGCGGCTGGCTCATTTGTGGTACTTTTAATGTGGATATTCTATTCAACTCAAATTTTTCTATTCGGTGCAGAATTGACTCAGGTCTGGTCACGGCGATTCGGTTCACAAATTCGACCGAGTGAAAATGCGACTTTAACCAGAGATTAAAATTGGATTGAAAGATCCAAGTGTTCCCTCTCAATTGTATGATCGAAACAGTCAAAGCCTACTCCGTTGTTTAACAATGGCATCGACTTTGACCCTTGATCAAAACCGATTTACTTGAGAGCAGAACATGAATCTAAGCGAACTCTTGGAACCGATCGCAAGTCAGTTCCGAGCATTAGGTATTCCGGAACCGATTACCCATTGGGGACATCCTGTAATGATGGGAATAGTCGTTCTAGCGATGGGGAGTGCTGTTGCTTACACCGGATGGAAAGGTCGCATTGCCAGTGATAAAGAAGTCGCTTTGAACAACCGTTCATCCCATCGAAAAATTGCCCCTTGGATGTTTACCTTCATGGCACTGGGCTACACAGGAGGACTCCTCTCTCTGGTGATGCAAAGACAACCGATTCTCGAAAGTCCTCACTTCTGGACAGGTACAGTGTTACTCGGTGTGCTGGCGATCAATGGGTTAGTTGCCTTCACTGGCTTTGGAGGAAATAAAGACTCCCTGCGGATCACTCATGCCTATCTGGGAACTGTTGCAATTGGATTAATGATCATTCATGGCATCCTGGGTCTAAAATTGGGCTTATCTATCTAAACAATCTGCTTGACTTGCAGCAATGAATCAAACGGCGGTGATTATCTATGGCTTGGCTTATATTCTGGGTTTGCTCTGTAGCGCCGTTGTCTGGGGGAAATCGGGAGTATTGATCCTAGCTTTGGTGTTGGCGATCGCAACGATGATGCGAGAGTTTCTCAGACGCAAACAATACCAAGCTCAGACAAAACAATGGAAGGCTCGACAAAAAGCCGCCTCTACCGCCAATTTTGACACTTCGACTCCGCTCAGTGTAAAGGTTGGGGAAGACGCAGCACTGATCACAGGTGCTTCCTCAACCTCAGTTCAGAAGTCAAAATTGCATCCGCCCCCACTGTATACTCCTTCAATCTCTGAAACAGTTTGGTTATTGGCGGGACTCGTCGCTGTCGCTGCCAGCCTCTATTTACAAGTACGCATTCCTCAACCGGCTCCGAATGATATTAGTCAGCTTGTTGCAAATAATGATACCGGAGAACTGATTATCACTGTTCGAGGTGAAGTCCAAACACCTCCCCATTTAACCCGTTCTGGACGAGCGCAATTTTGGTTAAAAGCGGCTCAAGTTAACGAAATTATCAGTAATGATAAGCCTCTAGAAGCGAGTCGAGAGGTGAGCGGTAGACTCTACGTTACCGTGCCACTTCTGCAAGCAACAGGTCTTCACCCTGGAGCCGCGATCGCAGTTACAGGTAGTCTCTACACACCTCAACCTCCTTCAAATCCTGGAGCTTTTAACTTTAAAGCTTACCTCGCCCGTCAAGGCGCGTTTGCTGGACTCAAGGGCCGCTACTTAACCTCTCTCAAAGCTACTCTCGATCAGAATTGGGGATGGTGGGTAATTCGACAACGAATCGTTCGCGCTCAAGTGCGCGGGTTAGGCATTCCTCATGGTTCTGTAGTCAGTGCAATGGTGTTGGGTCGCCGGGCCGTTGATTTACCCTACAATATTCGCGATCAGTTTGTGCAGGTGGGACTGGCTCACATCCTGGCTGCTTCTGGATTTCATGTTTCTCTGGTCTTGGGAGTGGTACTGGCTTTAACCCGCTCGGCTCGACCTTCCCAACGCTTGAGTATAGGCGCGATCGCTTTACTTGTATACTTGGGCTTAACCGGAGCATCACCCTCGATTTTACGAGCCACTTTCATGGGATTTGCGGCTTTGATTGGATTGGCGACAAACCGCAAAGTCAAACCCTTGATGGTGTTAGTGGGTGTCGCTGTCCTATTGTTACTGTGGAATCCGCTGTGGATTTGGGACTTGGGATTTGAATTTAGCTTTTTAGCGACTCTTGGCTTGATCGTCACTGTCCCGCCTCTGCTCAAGCACTTGGATTGGATGCCACCGATCATTGCTTCTGTGATTGCTGTTCCTCTGGCGGCATCGATTTGGACTTTACCGCTGCAACTCTACACTTTTAATATAATTTCCCCCTACAGCATTATCGTCAATGTAATTACTGTGCCGTTTGTTGCAGCCATTATCATCGGTGGATTTTTTACCGGAATTATTGCTTTAATACTCCCCAGTGTGGGAAGTGCAATCTCGGCGTTTTTGTACTATCCTGTGGATGCTCTGCTGAGTCTGGTTCGGTTTTTCAGCCAACAACCCGGAAACTCCATCGCCATTGGTGAGATCTCCCAATTTCAACTGATCGCTTTTTATAGTTTGATTGCGCTCGTGTGGCTAATTGGCAGTTGGCAAGAGGGGAAACCGACTGATCGTCGTGCCTTGGCTCGTTCTCCGCTTGTTTCTGCTGTTTTTAATTCGGTTTCTTTTGCATTTGTTGTGGCAATGGCGATCGCAGTTATTCCGATTTGGTACAATCAAGCCTCTCAATTTCAAGCCACTGTATTAGCAACCTCCAAGGAACCTATTTTAGTGATTCAAGATCGCGGCAATACTACTTTGATCAATAGTGGGGGCAAAGAGACGGCTCGTTACACAGTCTTACCTTTTTTACAAAAACAAGGGATTAATTTTATTAACTATTCAGTTTCTACTCACTCTCGCTTAGGTTTAAGTATTGGCTGGCCGATTATTTTAGAAAAAGTTCCCTGTCGAATCTTTTATGATAACCCGGCTTCTAAACAATCCTATTATGTGAGTTCTGTTGCCATCAAACAAGCTATTGAATCTCGTCAAGGTGTTTATTTGTCCCTGAAAGTTGAGGAACCTTTAGAGTTGGCTTCGACTCAGCTTGAACTCATTGATGCAGAAACTCCGATTGTAGAATTCTTGATTGGAGATTTAAAATGGATGTTGCTCGGTGATGTCAATCTTGAGCGTCAAATTCAACTCTTAAAAGCTGAAGTTATTAGTCCGACTCAGGTCTTGTGGTGGTCAGGAAATCGAATTGATCCGAAAATGCTGAGAGTTTTGCAACCTAAAATTGCGATCGCTTCTTCTAATTCTATTGACCCGAAAACTCTAGAACTATTGGGTCAGCAACAAACTAAAGTCTTTTGGACCGGACGGGATGGTGCATTACAATGGACACCCGTGAGAGGATTTGAGAGTAGCTTGAACTCCGATCAAACCGATGGCTCGTTCTTATGATATAATAGAGACTCACAGGTTATAGATTAACCCATATTTACCAAAAGTTGGAGAGGTGGCAGAGTTTGGTTGAATGCGACAGACTCGAAATCTGTTAGGGGTTTTATGGCTCCTCGTGGGTTCGAATCCCACCCTCTCCGTTTTGAACAACGATGTATATAGATCTTGGGGATCAACTAAAGATCAGCTTGGGAACACAGTTCCAAACGGCTGTAGCCCTCGAAACAAAGTATTGAGAAATAAACAGATGCGATCGCGGTTTCGAGTGGTACTCAATAGATTAAAAGTAAAATTGAATTGATGACTCATTCTCAACCCCGATCTGGATATACGTTACCTGTGTTTGCTTGTGCTGCCGCGATCGCTGCTTTAAAGCATCTACAACAACAATTTTTAATTAATGACCATCAAGATTCCCCATCTCCATTTTTAAGAGAGGAATCAAACAGGGGATTAGACTCAACTGTTGAACTAAATTTAATTGAACCCAACCAAATTGTTGAAATCCCCATCGAACAAGTAGCAACACTTCAACCGAATACTGCACTCGCCATCACCCGTTCCGATCCCGGAGATAACTTAGATATAACTCGAAATACACCCATTTGGGCGAGAGTAGAATTAAGCGATAATTTTGATTGTAATCCTAACAATAATAATGAACAAATTATCCTAGTTGGAGGTGAAGGAATTGGCTCTCAAAAAAATACAGGTGATGCCGCAATTTACACCTATGCTAAACGACTCTTTCAAGAAAACTTAAAACAGTTACTCAAACCCACAGAAAAAATACAAATTACGATTATATTACCGGAAGGTCGGCAACTCGCAAAACGAACATCAAACGAAGCCTTCGGAGTGGTGGAAGGATTATCACTTTTAGGAACCACAGGAATTTCTCAACCCCTCAGTGCGCCGGGACAATTAGAAACCTTCATCGCAGAACTCCAACACAAAGCGAGTAAGTATAAATCCTTAGTTTTTTGTGTAGGAGAAAATGGGTTAGATCTCGCTCAACAATTGGGAGTTCCCTCACAACAAACCGTAAAAACAGCGAACTGGATAGGGCCAATGTTAGCAGCGGCTGGGTTCGCCGGGGTTGAATCTATTTTACTATTTGGTTATCATGGCAAACTCATCAAATTAGCAGGGGGAATTTTTCACACCCATCATCATCTGGCTGATGCACGACTGGAGATTTTGACCGCTCATTGTGCTAAGTTAGGATTACCCACCGAGAATTTACAGGCTATTTTTCACTGTGAGACGACCGAAGTTGCATTAAACTTCCTGCGAACTCTCGATCAAAGTTCAGAATCACAAAGTTTGAACTGGGTCAAGCAAATTTATGAATCGATCGCATCTAAAATAGACCAAAAGTCTCAAAGTTATATCCGCGATCGCACGCAGCATCAGGTTCAGGTGGGTTCGGTCCTGTTTGATCGCCAGCGCAAAATCGTTATAAAGAGTGCAGCAGGTGATACACTTCTCTCAAAAATTTGCTATTCTAGTGTGAATAATCATTTGCTCTAATCAATCGAAGAATCGAGAGGTCGCTCCGACCCAAATCACTAGGGAAAAAGCATTAAATTCTATTCCCTGAGTCTTGATTAAAGAGCAATTCGCAACCAACCTTCTGGAATTTCCAGACCCCAACGAACAACTCTGTTCCTCGTCAAGTAGGTAACAGGAAATACCCTCTCTATTGGTATGATGCTGGCATAGAGGGGGTCTGGTTTTAGCTACCTAAGTTCATATCTATTCACTACTCTCTACCTCGATATGGTTCCCCAGACCGAGACACTAACTCAACCCCAATTAGACACCCCTGTTGTTGGGGATGTCAACCGCCAAATGATTGCCATTCTTGATTTCGGTTCTCAATACTCAGAGCTAATTGCTCGCCGAATTCGAGAAACAGAAGTTTATTCAGAAGTTATTTCCTATCGCACCACCGCAGAACAACTGGCAACCCTAAATCCCCAAGGTATTATACTCTCTGGCGGCCCCAATTCCGTTTATGATAACGGTGCGCCCCATTGCGATCCAGAAATTTGGAACTTGGGTATCCCTATTTTAGGAGTTTGCTATGGGATGCAATTGATGGTACAACAGCTTGGCGGCCAAGTTGAACGCGCTCAACGAGCTGAATACGGAAAAGCCTCTCTACTGATTGACGATCCGACTCATCTTTTAACCAATGTTGAAGATGGTTCAACCATGTGGATGAGTCATGCTGACTCTTGTACTCAGTTACCCGAAGGCTTTGAAATTCTTGCCCATACTGAGAATACACCCTGCGCCGCGATCGCAGAACACGAACGCAAACTCTACGGCGTTCAGTTTCATCCGGAAGTGGTTCACTCCATTGGCGGTTTAGCTCTGATTCGGAATTTTGTCTATCACATTTGTAGTTGTCAACCGACTTGGACAACAGAAGCTTTTGTTGAGGAAGCCATTCGGGAAGTTCGCGCTAGAGTGGGCGATAAACGAGTATTACTCGCGCTTTCGGGTGGTGTAGACTCCTCAACTCTGGCATTTTTGATGCACCGGGCGATTGGCGATAATCTCACCTGTATGTTTATCGATCAAGGCTTCATGCGGAAATACGAACCGGAACGCCTGGTGAAGTTGTTTGAGGAACGGTTTCACATTCCCGTACAATACGTCAATGCTCGTGAACAATTTCTCGCTCAACTTGAAGGAGTCAGCGATCCGGAGAAAAAACGGAAAATTATCGGTCACGAATTTATCCGCGTTTTTGAAGAAGAATCAAATCGACTCGGGCCATTTGATTATTTAGCGCAAGGTACTCTTTATCCCGATGTGATCGAGTCTGCTGATACCAATGTCGATCCGCAAACCGGAGAACGAGTCGCCGTTAAAATTAAAAGTCATCACAATGTTGGTGGTTTACCCAAAGATTTACGCTTCAAACTCATCGAACCGCTGCGGAAACTGTTTAAAGATGAAGTTCGCAAAGTTGGGCGTTCTGTTGGCTTACCCGAAGAAATTGTCCGGCGTCATCCCTTCCCCGGACCCGGATTAGCAATTCGGATCATTGGCGAAGTGACTCCAGAACGACTGCAAATTTTGCGAGATGCGGATTTTGTCGTTCGCGATGAAATCGATAAACAGGGAATGTATCACGATTTTTGGCAAGCATTCGCTGTATTGCTTCCCATTCGTAGCGTTGGAGTTATGGGAGATCAACGCACCTATGCTCATCCTGTTGTATTGCGATTTGTTTCTAGCGAAGATGGAATGACCGCCGATTGGTCACGAGTTCCCTACGATTTGTTAGAAACGATCTCAAATCGAATTGTTAATGAAGTCGAAGGGGTCAACCGCGTGGTTTATGACATTACCTCCAAACCACCTGGAACAATCGAATGGGAATAATACTTACTCTATAGTTTTTGTATAAGGAGAGAGGATAGAAGCAATCCAAATCCGGATATTCTATCTTCCCTTCTCTGCTCTCGAATCGCAAAGCTCGCGTATTTTGACTGGAAGTCACAACAGATGTGTAAGAGGTGTGCTTGCTGATGCTAAAGGCGAACAGGTTTTTTAGCCATCACTCAAAAACTTTAGATCTAATGCTCTATCCAACTTATAAAAATTATAATTTTACCTTCGCTCATCGCTTAACATTAAAGATAATTAAAACCAAGCTTAAGAACAGGTTATCTCTTGTGGAAAACCTCAAAAAGTTTGTGGAAAAGTGGAAAAATGATGTGGAAAACTAATCCTTCGTGTGGATAACAAATGAGACAATGACTGACGGATTGGATCTGCAAGTATAAAGAATTCTATGGATTATAAAACAGCTCGTAACTTTTTGATCGATCAAGGACAAGCTCTAGAAACGCAAAAAAACCCTGATGCTTTTCTGATTCGCTTGCAACAGGGTCAGCCACCGATACCAGGCCAAGCGACATCTATTCTGTTAGCGTTGAAGATTGTCTTTGATGGGGCGAAAGACAACTCATTGCTTGAAAGAGAATTAGTTTCTGCACTTTATCAGTTAGCAATCGAAAGTCATCTTCTGTTTGAAGCGGGTCGCAATCGCAGCATACAATGGCCACCTCTACTGAGAGAAGATCTTGAACGAATTCGTCTGTCGGTTAAGAGTATTTTCTCAGGTCAGTGGTCTTGAAACTAGACTCAACCCAAAATTGAAGGGTCTTGAGGACTTCGTGTTGAACGGTTCCTTATCCTCAAAACCCTTAAACCGTGCAATTAGATTTTGCTTTCAACTAAAATAAGGGGTGATATCCTCTCCGCATTCATCCGCTAGATAACACAATGCTCTAAACCGCAGGCCGATTAACTCCTCATATACAGGATTCAGTTTGCACAGGGGAGGAATGTAAATCAGAACCCGACCTCTAAATTCAATTTTACGCTCGAAGGGACATTGAGCAGGAATCAATTGGCAGAAACCCTTGGCAAGTTGAGGATCTTGAATCTGAATCCCGTCTAGCCACTGTCGGAGCGGTTTGAGTGGGGCGAACTGAGGTTTGAAACTCAAGAACTGTTTTAAGGTTTTCGAGATGCCTTTGAAGACATTTTGTCGATGAGATTCTGCCCAACTAGCAAGGGCTAGATGAGGCATTGTATAATACGCTATATTCATTAGTTAACTCATTCTGTACCGACACGATGCAAGAGACTCCTACTAATAGGGTCTACAGTACCTTGTCGGCTAGATCCGAATAGCTACGTGAAATTCAGTGAGGAGTAAACCAGCTAAATCTCGGAGATGCTGATATCAATCCGGGAGATTTTAGGGTGTCAAGCAACCGCTTGATAACTCCCATGAACCATCTTGCCCTATTTGGGAGTATTTATGTACATATTTGAATCAAAAGTATAAATAAAATATATATATTCTATAACTTATTTATATAATAAAATAATTGACATAATAAAAAATAAATGATATGTAAGCGCAACCTGAGTCTGAAAATCTAAATGTAGAAACCGAGAAGCTCCAGAAAGCAGTATAAAATAGAGAGCAAATTCGAGTTCTCCAAAGAATTAAAATAGGAAAATTCAAAGTTAGCACTCAGAAGTCCGAGGTGGCAAATGCCTGAAGAATTAACCTCTACAGCCTTAGTAATCGAACCTTCATCTCTGTCCAAACCCTCTGCGCCCTATCGCTGGGGTTGGTTTGGCATCTTTAAAGCCTATCCTGAATTTAGGCGTGGGAATCGACTATATCAACTTGAACGTTACGAAATGGCATTTCATCATTACGACCAAGCCATTAGATATAAGTCAGACTGGTATGCAGCTTGGCTGCGGCGAGGAAATTCTCTCAGAAAGTTAAAACGTTATAAAGAAGCCCTAGCATCTTACGATCGCGCCATTAAAATTAAGCCTCAAGATTACTGGGGATGGACATTTCGAGGAATTACGCTCTCAAAATTAAAACGCTATGAAGAGGCGATCGCCTCCTTTGATAAAGCCATTAAAATAGACCCAGACAACTTTGAAGCCTGGTACGAAAGAGGACTCGCCCTAGAATCAACCTTTCAATTTCCGGCCGCCGCCGCTTCTCACAAAAGAGCCATTGAGATTAAACCGGATATGTCAGCGATTTGGTATCACCAGGGCAATGCGTTAATGAATGAAGAACGCTATGCCGACGCGATCACTTCCTACGATCGGGCGATCCAACTCCAACCCGATAACTTTGAAGCCTGGTTTAATCGTGGAGAAATGCTGATGACTCAGCACAAATATTCCGAAGCTGTTGTCTCCTACGATCGCGCCGTTAAACTTCAATCCAAAAGTTACCAAGCTTGGTTTAATCGAGGGATCGCCCTGCAAAAACAACATAAATACGCAGAAGCTGTTGCCTCCTACGAAAAAGTAATCGAGTTGCAGCCTCAAGACTACGAAGCCTGGTTCTACAAAGGAATGGCGTTAAAATCTCCTTGGCCGGAAGCAGCACTCAGTAGTATCGATCAAGCCTTGCAAATGAACCCAGACTGTCCACCCATCTGGATCTGTCGCGGTCAAATTCTTCTGGATCTTGGTCAAAATCGCTCGGCGATCGCGGCTTTTGATAAGGCGACTCAAATTAATGTTAATTATCCCGAAGCTTGGCTAGGTCGAGGGATGGCATTATGTGAGTTAGGACAATACTCTGAAGCAATTATCGCCTTTGATAACGCCTTGCAAATTGAACCCGATTTTCTCGAAGCCTGGAACAGTCGAGGAGAAGCCTTAGAACAATTAGATCGTTACGAAGAAGCAATTACTGCCTACGATAAAGTGTTATCCTTAACTGCTGATAATCAAGTCCTGGCGACACAAGCCGGCTTACAACGGGGTGAGACCTTAGAAAAGTTGGAACGCTACTCAGAAGCGATCGCTGCCTATAAAGATGTGGTACGCTTACGACCCGATCATTTTGAAGCTTGGGTCAAATTGGGAAAAATTTGCGAACAGGTTGAACGGTATTCTAACGCTTTTGAGGCTTACAGCCAAGCCATTCAGATTTGGCCAGATAACTATAATGTCTACCTAATGTTGGGTCGAGTTCTAGAAGCAACCCATCAATATCAACAGGCGATCAATACCTATGATCGGATTATTCAACGCCAACCCGATTGTTGTGAAGCTTGGATCAGACGCGGCTTAACCTTTGAACAGTTGCAGCGTCAACCCGAAGCCTTTGCATCCTATGGAGTCGCCCTCGAACTTGAGCCGAATCATACAGAAGCGATCGCTTATCGAAATCGATTAATGGCGAAGTTGCAACCGGGTAGTGGAGCTTAGAACAGTTTACAGTAGACGGTAAGCAGTTAACAGGGATTTAACTTCTGACTTCGTTGAAACGTGACTTCTGTGTGCAACAATATGGGGTTAGTAATTCCGGCGCATGACTCCGCAACAGAAGGCTCAATTCTTCTCAAAGTTCGCAACTTTGCTTAATTCTGGCTTTAGCATCCAAGAGATTATCGACCTATTGGTTAAACAAAGTGATGATCGCTTGGCACGTTATCTTAATAAAGTCAGTACCGCCCTGGCGTTGGGAGATGATCTCGCCTCTGCGCTGGCTCATGCGCCTCGGTATTTTGATCGCTGGACAGTGAGTTTGATTCAAATTGCCGACTACAGCGGTGCATTGTCAGAAATGTGTTACCGCCTCTCCCAAGTCGCCCAACAGCAACAGGATCGTCAGAGTTTGTATCGATCCGTTAGATTAGCTGCAATTATGACTTTCCTGAGTGTTTCTGGGTTAATTATTACCGTCTTATATACCTCTAAAAGTCCGATATGGGTTTGGGTGATTGTGATTATCTTTCTGATCGCATTGGGTTTTGTCTCCCCAAAAATCGCGCCTCAACTCCCCATTGTTCGGAAAATTTTTACCGCCCGTTCCATGTTAGAGTTAGCAGAACTTGAACTTCCGCTCAACTGTGGGATTCCTATTTTAACTGCTATTGAGTTGGTTCGCGATCGCATTCCCCAGTCTTCTTATATGTCTGGAACGCTTACGATTGCCCTCGGTCAAATTCCCGCAGGCTACAGCTTTAGTCAAAGTGTTGACGGACGTTTACCCTCTATTGCTATTCAAATTCTGCGGACAGGAGAAGAAACAGGTCATCTGAATGTCGCCTTACAGAAGCTGGCTGAATATTACAATAAACAGTTTGAGCAAACCATGCACTTGCTGCAAGGTATTTTAATTCCGATTAGCTTACTAGCGGCGGGAAGTTTAGTGGCAATTTTAGCAATGGAAGCTCTTAAGTCTTTATTGATTTTACTGCCAGATTAAAGCCCATTGCACTTGATGTATAAATAAAAATAGCTGTACTTGATTTCAGCACAGCTATCCCAACCCAGTCTTTTTTCAAATGCAAATCTCTTCTATGGAGTTTCCAACAATTGAATTTTATTTAATTTTCAGATTCTTCGGAATCTTCATCTAAGTCTGATTCTAAATTGTCTGGATCGACGTAGTAGCAAACCGCATCATCCACACAAATCAATGCCCAACCCGAATCATCAATGCTCTTTAATTGGTAAGATCCTTGTTGAACAAAGAAACCTTTATGGTTGCGAGTTTCTGCTTTCACGTGAACTTGATTATCGATACTCATGGTGATCACAACTCCTTAGCTTTGTCAAAAATTACTGTTAACTTGGAATCTAGATTGTTAATGTCTGAAGTTCCCAAATCGTATCATCACTTGACTCGATTTTGGATAAACTTATGTATTTTTTTGTAACAAAATCTAAACAGTTTTCGGTTATTTGCGTTCGCCAAATTCTCTCTCAACCTTTGCCAAATCAAGTTTAGAACCCTTCGACCTTACTGTTGATATCCCCATAAATTCATTGTACTCCTCAAAGTCAAAAAGGTAAATATACTTATTCAAAATCTATGAACTGAAAAGCATTAAGCTTCCAGTAGCCATTTTTGAATGCGAGCTAAACTTTTCCAGTCTGGTTTTCGAGTCAAACCATCATCAAAATTTTTCTTGACCTCATCAAGCCATTCCGAATCGGCCATAATCATTTGTTGAGCCGTTTCGATATGAGGACGAACCCCTTTTTTATCGAGATCGAGCATGGCAATGGCGAGATTAATGCGAGCTTGAGGATCGTGGGGATTGAGTTTAACGGCGGTTTTAGCCGCTTTATAAGCGAGTGAGGGTTTACTCGCGAGTAAATATAACCAAGCGAGGCTAGTACGAGCGTTACTATTTTTCGGAGCGCGATCGCAAACATCCTGAAATAGAGGAATTAGGGTTTGGGGATCTTCTCCAGCTTTGTAACGTTCAAAACCTTCTGTAAAAAGTTCTTCGGGGGTTTTCATTGTATTCACAAACTCTCTTGAAACCGTAATAATTTTAGCCCAATATTCAAATAACGATAGGCTTTCAGCAAGAATCAGATGACTTGCCAATTACCTATCGTTACCTAAGCCGTCGAAATTACTAAAGTTGCAAACAAAAATTTACAATAAAGATTTTCAAGCCATTCTCAAGTTGCAAAGGATTTTCCACAACCACAGGTTTGAGCAGCATTAGGATTGGTAAATTGGAATCCTCCCCCAATTAAAGCATTACTGTAATCCAGCACTAAGCCGTAAATGTAGAGAAGGCTTTTGGGATCGCAAACCACCTTAAAACCTTCATAATCAAAGATTTCATCATCTTCTCGAATAGTGCTAACATCCATCAAGTCCATCAGGTAAGACATTCCAGAACATCCTCCCTGACGAACACCAACGCGCAAACAGAGATCTTTTCCTTGCTGCTCTCGCAGCATCAGAACCTGCGCAATTGCAGCATCGGTCATTTGAACTCCTTGAGCTTGAGACTGAGCAGCTTGTGTCATGGTAGCTCGACTCCTTAAATCTAAAAGGGCTGATTCGTGATCTGAGGTACCCGTTCACCGAATTCTCAATCCGGTGCTTGCGGATGACCGCCTTACGCGGTCACAATTGTTTGTTTACCTTGTTGTATTTTATCAAGTCTCCAGGAAGTGAGCAGAAAACCCAAGGTATAATGAAATTTGTCGCAACTTTCTACTCAGGAAGTCCCTGACAGAAGTTTTGCCAACCGGAACATTGTATTAGATGGCACACCTCAATCGCTCAACCTTACGTCGGCTGAAAAACCTACCCCAACTCAATAGTGTCTGGGAGGGCGATCGCCGTTTCTTGTCTCCAGAGTCCAGTTCTAAGCTAGAAGGAGTTGACTCTTCGAGTGGCGAATGTATTATCTGGGTAGATGGATCGCAAGGAATCGTCAGAGCGATGGATATGGTCAGTTCTCACCTGGGACCGGAAGCAACGGTGCGAACCCTGTTACGAGCGATGGAACATCCTCAAAGTCCAACCTCTGCGGCGCGTCCTCAAAAAATTGTTGTTAAAGATCGTGAAATTCAGTTTTTCTTGCGAGGCGTTCTTCAAGATCTTGACATTACGATTGAATATGTTCCCAATTTACCGCTAATTGATGAAATCTTTCGCGGACTCCAGGAAGTTGCAGAAAATCGTCCCCCTCAACTCCCGCTTCAGTATGCTTCCGATCTCGAAGAAAAAGCCTACACGATTTGGAAGGACGCACCCTGGGAAAAACTGGGTGAACATCAAATTATCTCCATTGAACTGAATGAATTTGATGTCAATACGCTCTACATTTCGACTCTGGGTAAATTAGGGATGGATTATGGTGTGTTGATGTATCGTTCTTTGGACTCCTTGAAACAATTTCGGGAACGAGTGGTGCGACATCAGCCGAGCGATAACCTTGAAGAAGCCTTCTTGACTCAAGACTGCTTATTTGTCACCTATGAGTCGATGAATGACTTTGATGAGGATGAGAACGATGAAAATCTAGCTGATCAGCCGATTTCAGAAATACAACCCAGCTTCGGAAATTTACATCCTCTAGAAGGTTTACGTTCAATTCTCTACGAAGAAGAAGCCGAAGCTTTACTGGTTTCCCTCGAAGCGCTACATCGTTTTTTCCGAGACTCTTCTCGTCTGTTCAAATTGGGTCAATTTCCAGACCTTTCTCGCCGCTATCGTATCCCCTTTCCGCAACTGGATGCTGAAAAGAAACAACTGATGGTCACGGTCACAACTCTTCCGGAAGTGGCTAGCGAACTGTTAGATATGGCAAACCCCAGCGACAGTGATTTAGAAGACGATTTTGAGGAAGATACACCTGTTCTGCGAGATGACTTGATCCCGCCCAAATCTTTCCTCAGTTTGGGTGTGATGCCTTGGGACACCGCAGAATATTTACGAGATCAGATTAAATTTCATCAAGCCGCTGATGTTGATATTCCTGAAAATGGTGATGGTTTACCCGTGATTTTGATTCAAACCTCAAAACCTAAAGCTCAGACCTTGATCCAAACCTTGAAAGAGGCTGGAGGACTGGTTGGAATTTGTTTTAATCCCGGTGAAGATCCGATGGAAGGGTGTAATTATGATCTGGCAATTTTGAAAACCGAAGATGGAGATTTACACCTGTTGGGTGAATTTGTCGAAGATGACCCCACCCATCAACAAGCTCGTCAAAAATGGGACACACGCTGTCAAAATACTCAAGGCTGGTGTGGTTTGATCATTACGATGGGACTAACAGGTGCTTCACGAGGTCAGCCCGGATTTAAAGATATGATGGCTTTTCTGGAAGTGCGATCGCTCTCCTCTCAAGAACTCGGACTAGGTCCACTGCAACTTGTACCGACGACAATGTAAACAACAATGTAAAACAGTTCAATAATTAAATAAAAAATAAAATTAATCAAACAATAAACCTCACTATCCCAAAACATCTAGGAAGTGAGGTTAACTGTTCTTCAATTATTCAGTTGATTAGAAGCGGAACTGTGTCCGGAATGTGGTAACGACAATAGTGTCATTATCTTCGGTATGTTCAGGATCGGTGAGAACATAAACACCCGGAACTAGAGCAATGTAGTCATTAACCTGATAACGGTAGAATGCCTCAATGTGAATTCCAGTTCTTTCCTCTTCTAAACGATTAAAGGTATGATAAACCACTTTCGGCTGCATCCCGACGATAACACCGCCCAGGCTTCCTTCCCGGAATAAGTCAGGGAATGCCAATGTTACGGCAAAGTTGAGGATTGTCGCATCAAGGTCATCACCACTGCTGGACTTTTCATCTGCCCAAGCGGCACCAAACCAACCTCCAAGTTCAAAACCATCTACAATTCTCCAGTTCGCCTGGAAACCTAAGTTATCACTGCTAGTTGCATTATCTCCGAAGGGGCGATTTGCTAAGAAACTACCCGCACCGCCACTAACTCCCACATCACCTTCACGGAAGTAGCGACGGTTGTAGTCAAGGGCAACTGCTAAGTTATCGAAGGGTTCAAACACAACTTGGAAGTATGCTGAGTGACTTCCGTTGAACAAACCTCGGTCTTCAGACGCATCAGGGGCATCATCTTGACTTGCCAAATATCCGAAGTTCAGGCGAAGATTATCATTAAGCTGATATTTCACAGCTAAACCTGTTCCTTCTGGTCCTCGATATGATGTGGGGTTGTAACGACCAAAGCGAGAGGCTGCACCCGCACCTGTACTCTGTAAGGGACTTAGAATATCTTGACCATCATCTAAGTCTAAACTCTTCGCACCGAAGTAGACTTGACCTTTACCGTTGAAAATCGGGAAGCGGTAATACAAGTCATCCAGGGTGAAATCTCCATCACCCCCATCCGTACCGAGACGACTCATCAGGGTATTGGTAAGATTTTCTTGACTGAGTCTGGGAACGTCTTTGGCTTCCAAACGAGTCCGCAGTAAATCTTCCCCAGTAAAGCTGGTATCGAAGTTTAAACGCGCACGATAACCGAAGTAACTTTGAGTCGGGTCATCGATTTCATCAACGTTAGGGCCACCTGCAACGGTAAACTCAGCCCGATCGCCAAAGGTATCCCCAATGAAGAAGATGACTTCCCCTCTCAGTTTTGTGGTTGTAGAGAACTGATTCGCTTCGAGTTCAGCAGTGCGAGCTTCTAAAGCTAGAACTCGACCTCGCAAAGCCGCTAACTCAGCAGCAAACTCTTCTTGTAAACGTTGCAGAACGGCTAAATCTTCACGAGTGACTAAGTTTGCAGTAGATGCAGCAATCAGTTCGTTAACCCGTTCCAAACAAGCGTTCAAACCGGCGGCGAACTCGTAACGAGTCATCGCCCGGTTTCCTTTATAGGTTCCGTCTGGATAACCTGCAATACAACCGTAACGCTCAACCAAAGATTGCAAGGCTTGGAATGCCCAGTCTGTTGGCTGTACGTCGGAGAGCTGAGAAACAGATGTGACCTGATCCATCACATCGGCATCGTTTGAGTAGAGTTCCATCTCCTCGAGGTCTGAAATCCCAACCTCGGAATTGTCTGCTGAAGCGGGATCTACTTGAGCCAGTTGCAACTCAGCCGTTTCAGAAGTCAAAGCTGTACTTGCAGTGTTGCTCTCGGCAGGAGCCTCACTCATCTCAACGGCTGAGGCGATATTCTCTTGAGCAAATACGTTAAAACGCTCTGATTTTTGCCACTCAACGGATTGAACCTGACCCGTTGCGAAGTCAGAGGTTGAACTCAGCCTGACAGATGAAGTTTCCGTGGCTAGAGCGGCATTGGCCAGGACAAGAGCAGCACCCAGGATACCTGGACTCTGCTTCAGAGTGTTCCATAGAATCTTGTTCATCATCTCAAATCTCACACCGACTAAATACCAAAAGCAGGGGAGTCCCCAGCTCAATTAAACTCATATTACCACAATCTCTCGAGGTGTGTTCTGACCCTCCAGTCCGGTTAACAAAAACTGGGATTTTTTGATACTGAATCTTCAGTTTTCAACCTGACTCTATGCCCTCTAATTGTTCTTACACAATTTGTTTAGAATTGAGGCGACGAATTGCGACAACTGCGGGTTTAGGCGGATCGTCCGGACGCTTACTCGGCCAGTTAGATCCGATGGGAACTTTACGAGTTTGCATGAACTCCTCGCCTGCTGTTGTTTGCATTGCAAACTGACGTTCTTGTGTTGCCATCTTCTCACGAATGCCGTTGGATTCTCCGGGGTGTTGAGCTGATATAAATAAGGTCTGTTGATCCGGACTAAAAAAAGGCCCGGTCATCTCACATTCCATCGGTCCGATTGCGAATAAGTAAGCATTACCAGCATTTTCGCCGGATGTCGGTAAAAACCAAACGGAGTTGTTGCCAAAAACCCCTAATGTATTAGACTGACTCATCGGTTTTCCGCTCTCATCGACTCGACCGGAGGGAACGGGTTTATTATGTTTACTGGTGGACATATCTGTCACCATCCACAGGTTTCCATTGCGATCAAATTCCAGGTTATCGGGGTTGGAAAAGCCTGAACCGCCATTTGCAACTTCTCCCCCTGTGGCAAACATTTCCCAGCCAAAGGTCTTAGCATCGGGTTGATTGTCTGTTTCACTCAGCCGCATAATCCAACCGTACTCGTAGGTGTCTTCTCCCATCGGATTTGTGAAGACTCGATTATCTGGCCCTCCTGTGTTTTTATCGGGAGAACCGGAGGTAAAGGCGATAAATAGGGTACCATCGGGGGCAATAATGGTATCTTCTGGACGGGCGGTACAGGTTGCACCGACAGCACTGGCGGCTAAATGAGCATCGATTAAGATAGCTCCTTGTATTTCTTCTGGAGTTTTGCCTTCATATAGATCGGCTAGGGTTTTATATTTCTGCTTGTAGCTGACAACATCAGCATCTTTCGTCAACGTGATCGCGCCGCCATCCGGTCGTTTGGGTAAAGCAACCATGCTACCTGCATGAATACTGGGTAAATCTGGATTTACGGGTGTATCGGCTTTTAAGGGAATCCATTCTCCAGTCCCATCTGCATTAAATTTCGCCACGTACAACATTCCCTGTTCCAAGAGGCGAGAGTTGGCTTTGTCTTTGGGATCTTGAACTTTGTCCTGACTAATAAATTTATAAACGTGTCCACCTCGGCGATCGCATCCAGAGTAGAATGCTAGAGGCTTACCTGCTTCGGCTCGAATTCCCACCGCTTCGTGACGATAGCGCCCTAGCCAAGTATGTTTTGTTCCGTAATCCGAGGCTTTAGCTGGATCAACTTCAACCATCCAACCGTATTTATTACCCGCCAGTCCGAATACATTCCCTAATCCTTGCAAACTTCCCGAAAAGGGCTTTTCACTGGGCGGATAAGAGCTACCATCAGGATAGACAGGCTCCGGAACGTAGGATTGAATATTTTCTTCGGCACTGAATACTGTTCCCCAGGGCGTCGTTCCGCCTGCACAGTTGCCAAAGGTGCCAATAATGCGATCGCCGAGTTTGTCGTTATAGCCTTTGCCTTGCTTGCGAAAGACTGCTGCCGCCGGACCTGTTGACTTCAGATAGCGATCGTCTTTCCACCCGGAGAGTCCTGTAATGCGTCGATCTTCGGAAGAATAGGTCCGTTCCCATTTTCCCTCTGCATTGCGACGAATAGAAATGACACCCATTCCCATATCAATTAATCCTTGCTGAGACACCTCTTGAATGGCTTTTCGAGCCGGACTATCAGCCGGAAGTTCAAAGGCATTAATTCTGGGTTTTTTCTCTTTATTGAGAGCCTCTTCTATTGCTTGAATCGGTAAGGATTTGCCAATAACTTTTTCGTAGGTTTGTACCCAAGTTGCTGCACTAATATATTCAAAGTTTATGGTTAAATATCCTTCATTTTCAGCGGTTTCTACAAAGGACAAATAATCATTATTGTAGCCAAACCGAGAATCACCCACACCATCACCCCAGGCTCCAATTACATCATAGGTAAACCCCTCCGGAAGTACCAAGTCATCAACCACTTCATAGGTTTGATAGGCTTGAATTTGTTGAGCGGGTTCTGATGTTGTACTAATCGGAATCATCTGACCATCTTGGAACTCAACGTCTCCAGTTGATAGAGGCATGGGTCCCTTTACGGGTTGAAAACTTAAAGAGGTCTTCAGTGGCTCAGAAGGAGATTTCGAGTCTATTGAAATCTTTTGATCGCCACAAGAACTTAAGCTTGCTGTGGTGACACTCGCACCAAGGAATAACAGAAATTCTCGACGTTTTAGTCTCATAAAACCTCAGAAAAAAAGGTAGAAGCTGCGGTTTGACCACTCACTATTTTAACGATTGGCTATTATTTGCGCCACTCAGGGATGAGAAGAAACTCGATCATCCAAAGCGATATCCAAATCCTCGTACCGTTACTATATATTTAGGGTTGCTGGGGTCAGCTTCGAGTCGTTCTCGCAACCATCGGATATGAACATCAACAGTTTTGCTATCTCCGATAAAATCTGGCCCCCAGATTAAATCTAGAAGTTGTTCGCGTGACCATACCCGACGAGGATAGCTCATAAACAACTCCAGTAGGCGAAATTGTTTTGGTGAAAGCTTGACTTCTCGACCTTGAGCAACCACTCGACATTCTTCTTGATACAAGACAATATTCTTGTACTGCAACGTGATTGGCCCTGGAAGTTGACCGAGACGCTGACGACGCATTAAAGCTCGACAACGAGCGATAAATTCTCTGATTCCAAATGGTTTGCTCAGATAGTCATCGGCTCCGGCTTCCAAGTAAAATGCACAGTTATTTGAGGTTTCTTTTGTACCGATAATCAGAATCGGAACCAGATTACCTTGATGTCGTAACATTCGACACAGATCTAGACCATTGACAGCATCTAATATTAATAGGTTAAATGGAAATTCACTCATTTTAGATGAGGGGCTATGAACAATGGGTAATGCTTCACGTCCATCGAGAGCAATCACCACGGTATAGCCATGTTCTTTGAGAGCTAAAGACAGCATATCCCGCCAGGGTTCTTCATGTTCTAGGAGTAAGATCTGACCTGTGTACTTCACGTCAGAACGATAAGAACTCTTATCTAAATCGGGAGAAAACATAAGTATCTGTTCCTACTGTATGGATGGTATCGACAATTGGGCTTTAATTCAGATTTAATCTTCTAGATCAATTAACTTTTACGGAAAGTTAATGAAGTTCTGATGCCATCCATCCAACGTAGATATGCTGCCACTGATCGATTGGCCCACATTGAGAGCTGAGGGGTAGAACTGACAAAAAATCCCCGCTCACAACAGTGAGGGACAAACCCTGTACTCGCTCATCTATCCAGTGCGATGCGAGTTTTGTAAACATCATCTACTCCAAATCAGCATGATCGGATCTATATCTAGGGATAGTTCAGATTGTATGAGCATAAGGTTAAAAACAGGTAAACGATTGGTAATGTTTAGGTTAAGATCTGTTCTGAAATTTCCTGAAATTTACCTTTTCCTAATCTCCAACCCCAATTCCTGAATGATGCCACTGTTGAAAAATTAGCTGGGCTGCTACACTTTTCTGGTATAGGCTGAACCTAACCCTGAAGTTAAAAACGCCCTGATGTAATTTCTTTAACTTTACATAATGTTACTGCATTTAAGTACCTGGCTGGAAGTCGAAACCTATTTATCTCGCTCAACTGGGATCATTCTCCCGATTGGTTCGACCGAACAACATGGACCGACTGGATTAATTGGGACGGATGCTATCTCTGCTGAAGCGATCGCCAAAGGGACAGGAGAAGCAACCCATGCCTTAGTTGGGCCAACAATTAATGTGGGGATGGCACTCCATCATATGGCATTTCCCGGTTCGATGAGCTTGCAACCCAATACTTTAATCTATGTCATCAAAGATCATATCACATCACTCGCTAAACATGGCTTTAACAAATTTTTCTTTATCAATGGTCATGGTGGAAATATTTCGACTTTAAAAGCCGCTTTTTCCGAGACTTATACTCATTTAGCTGACCTGAACCTTCCTAATGCAGATCGAGTTCAATGTCAGGTGGGAAATTGGTTTATGTGTAAGTCGGTTTACAAGCTAGCCAAGGAACTCTACGGCGATCAAGAAGGATCTCACGCGACACCAAGCGAAGTGGCGCTGACTCAATATCTGTATCCAGAAGCCATTAAACAGGCGGAATTGTCTCCAAACGTAGCAAAAGGTCATGCTATCTATGGCCCGGCTGATTTTCGCCGTCATTATCCAGATGGTCGAATGGGTTCAAATCCAGCGCTTGCGACTCCTGAACATGGAAAACAGTTTTATGAATTAGCAGTTAAAGACCTCACAAACAGCTATCTAGAGTTCCTGAACAGTTAACTGTTAAACACTTTTTAACCTTCGGTTGGTGAAGGTGAAACAGTAAGAGGTGCTTCTGTCGGTTCCGCATCAAACACATCTTTTAAAGCCTCCTGTAAGCTGCTTCTCATCACCAGACGATTATTGTAAAAAACAATAACTCTGGCGAGAGTTGGGAGGCTATTTTCTGTTGCTTCTAAATAAATCGGCTCGACATACAGTAGAGATTTCTCAATAGGGATAACTAAGAGATTTCCCTGTACGACTCGTGAACCTTGACGATTCCATAGTGAGATTTGTTCTGAGATTTCTGGGGTTTGATTAATTAATGCTTCGACCTGTTCGGTGCCAAAAATTAATTCTTGTTTGGGGAAACGATATAACAGTAATTTACCATATTGCTGTACATCTGAACGGGCGGCCATCCAAGCCACTAAGTTAATCCGACTGGCTGGCGTAAAGGGTTGCAGTAAGACAAATTCTTCATCAGTTTCTTCAGGAAGCCGCATGATTAAATAATAGGGTTCGACGGATTGAGATTCATTGGCATAAATTTCAGTTGGGATTCGCCATTGGTCTTCTCGATTATAAAAAACCCGTACATCTTTCATGTGATAATTTAGGAGTTGTTGAGATTGGATTTTAAACAAATCAATGGGATAGCGAATATGAACGTATAAGGTTCTCGGCATTTCTTGAATCGGACGAAACAAATCCGGAAAAATAGTTCGCCAGGTCGTTAAAATCGGATCTTCAGGATCGTTTAAATAGTAAAACCGAACGGTGCCATTATAAGCATCAATGACAACTTTGACCGAATTGCGAATATAGTTGAATTCTTGATTATTTCCGGGGTCAGAATAGGGATAACGAGTGCTAGTTGTGTAAGCATCAATAATCCAATATAAATAACTTGGAGATGTATCTGTTTGTTCACTAGACGGATCTAAACTCGCATCTGCTACGACCAAATAGGGATCGCTATCGTAGCGTAAAAATGGCGCGATCGCCTTGACTCGTTCTTCGATATTGCGACGAAAAAGCAACTTCGTATCGGGTAAAAAGTTGCGAGTAAATAGCATTTGCCAATTTTTTAAATGTTTAGCAAATAGAAACCGTCGCCATCCCTGACCGATTAAAATTCCACCTTGACCATCATAACTATTATAGATATTCTCATTACCCGAAGGATAATCTAACTCCTGAATTTTAGTGGAAGTCATAATATTCGTATCCGTCAATTCCCCATAATAAATGCGAGGTTCTCCGATGGGAATACTATACTGAACTCGTTGATCAACGGTGAGGGTACTTTCAGGATCAATTCTCGGATTGGCACCAATATCTTTAACAAAATAATTCGGAAGTCCACCTTCTGCAACGGTGTTTACCGGAGAGAGTGTAAATCCATAACCATGGGTATAAGCGAGATGTTTGTTGACCCAAGTTTGGGCTTCTTCCGGAACAGAATCATAGTTAAGTTCCCGCGCTGCAATTAAAACTTGTTGCTTTTCCGTGCGTTCTTGAGGGGTTTGTTGTGCGGGAGATTTTAGTATAGTATATCGATCAACATTGGCATCAGGAAATTCATAGTACAATCGAATTTGTTGTAACTGGCGATTCGTTTGCAACAGGGGGCGTTGATCCCAGAGTCGAATATTTCTAATCGTGCGATTATTCTTTTCAATATCCGCGTCGGTTAATTCCCCTTTCGGAATAAAAGTTTCAGAATCAATCACATCAAGATTAAAGGCTTGGCGTGTGTAGTTAATACTGCGTTCAATAAAAGGGGCTTCTCGTTCAAGTTCATTCGGTTGAACAACAAAGCGTTGAACAGTGGCGGGTAAGACCCAGCCCGCAATAAATGCAATGGTTAAATACCATCCTAAAATCGCCCGCAGCGAGTAACTATCTGCAAATAATCGCGCTTGGGATGTACGTTTGCGTTGACGGTTTCGTTGTCGAACAGGTCTTAAACTTTTTCTAATTAAAGGTTCAATCGTTTTAACAGAGAAAAAGGCTTGCCAAAGTAAAAATAATGCGATAATAATAGCAACAATACACAGCATTAGATCGGCGGAGGCTTGGACATTTACGTCTGTATAACCCGCACCAAAAATGATGCCTCGTCGAGAATATAGTAGTTCGTATCGAGATAGCCAATGCTTGAGAGCAATACTCAACATTAACATTCCACCTAATGCGTGTAAATGTCGCTGTTGAGGCTGAGAAAAGCCAATAAATCGCCCTTGACTGAGACTATTTCCAGAATGAAGATAAATCAAACTGCAAAAGATCAATCCAGATAAGGTTAATCCCACTAACCAAAATTCTAAGAGATGTCCTACAGGTAAGGTAAAAATATAAAAGCTAATATCTTGTCCAAAAATGTTTTCAGTTTGCTCGAAAGAAGTTGGAAAAAAATATTGTAGAACATTTGTCCAGTGATTAGAAAGAAGTAAGCCAAATCCTAAACTGAGAAAAATCGCGATCGCACTGAGTGTAAACTCTAGCTTAAATATTAGTAAAAGTATTATGGCTATTAAAATTCCCAGTAACCACCACTGCGACAATAATTGTTGAATGAGTTTAATTAAAGGTAAAATATCAAAGCGATCGGGAAGTAGTGGAGCAACGAGAGGCTGAGAAAAATCCGGCTTCCAGTATTGAGTAAAGATTGTTCCATAATGTAAGACAACGACTGCGAGTAGCAGCGATAAACCGATTACGAACACGAGTAACCAATTTAACTCCAAAGCCGGAGATTTTGGAGAAGGTTCGGGAGAGAAAAAAGGCGTTTTCCTCTCTTGTGGAGGCTGTGGCGGAGGATATTTGTACTGGTTGGCAAGAAATTGGTTTCCGAGCAAAAAACCTGCGGTGATCGTGAAGCCGAAAAACCAAAGAATCGCCTGAGTTGTGAGGCGTAGCCAGTAAACTGATAAATATCCCAGTTCCTGAAACCAAAATCCTTCAGCAACCAAGTAACTGACGAGGTCAATCAATAGCCATAGCCCAAATAGGCTCAAAATGACTTGGATTAATCGAGATTTGCTCATCATTGAGATGCTACGAGTAGAGTGTTTAAGTTCACAAAGAGTTGCTTACACAGCAGCACAGATTTTCTGTCTTGAGGTCTTGAAGCTACAGTTAGCCCAAATCATACCACAGTGCTAAGATTTTACCGCAAAACTCTAAACAATACTATTAATTTTTTTCAAGACGGCTTTTTTGATCTGTCAATTTATGCTATTCAGTTTATTTTTTTTGACTTTCAGACATTATTAAGGTGAAAGTGGAACTCGACGATCAATAGGAACTTGTCCTTTTTTGATGATGCCAACTTTAGTCATATAAAATCAACCTGAATTTTGTAATAAAATTATTTTACACTTCTATAGAAACAGGATATATTGTTAAACTTTTGAGACCGCTTCACAATCTGAGATATACCATCGCCAGGGAATATCGGTTCCTTGACTAATACCAATGCGAGTGGTTTGAATAACTTGAATTTTACCGCTATCAACTGACTCTTGAAATGTGGGAGTTCGATGTTCTAGCCATAAAGGTTGATTGGGCTGTAAAGGTAAATCAGTCAGTGTACGATCAATTTGTAAGACTCGACAAAGTTTTCCCGGTCCCGCAGCCAGACGAGAGAGTTTATCTTTTTTTAAAGAGTTCTTAACTTTGCGATCGCGTGGTGGTGTGCTGGGCTTCGCCTGATCGTTTTTTGTCTTAATGTTTAAATCTTGCTGAAGATGAGTTGGAACTGAAGATAATTCTAAAGCCCGAATTAAAACTGCACTCGCAACTCCATCAACATCTGTTACAACGTTCAAACAGTGGTAAATTCCATAAATCATATAAACATAACTCATCCCCGCAGGCCCAAACATCACCGCATTGCGAGGCGTTCGTTTCCGATAGGCGTGACAAGCCGGATCGCCTGCCATATAAGCTTCAGTTTCTACAATTACGCCGCGAATTTGTTCACTACTCGGAAGTTGTCGCACCAGAGTGCATCCCAAAAGTTCTAACGCTATCGTAGGAGATGGGCGAGACAGCCAAGTCGCGTCTACAATTTCATTGATATTCGTATTTATAGGAGGTTCAGTCATGGACATTAAGTTGATTTTAGCCGGGTTAACCGTTTTATTTACAGTTTCCTGTCTGTTCTTCGGAACCAAGAACGGTTTCTATGATACCGATGACTATCACGGTAATGGCTGCGCCCATTAAACAGCTAGCAGTTTGGCAGTGATTAGGGAACAGTAAGCAGTGACCAGTTCTTCAGAACCAGGGATTAAAATCCCTGTCTAATATGTAAAGTCCTCGTGCGTAGGACTGTAACCTATTCACTGTTGCCTATTCACTGTTCCCTATCCCCTATAACCTATTCCCTGAAAAAGTGAGACATACTTGACATCTCTAGAAAAAACTGTAACAATGAATACAGAAAGAAAAAAGAAAACGTTCATCTCTCAGGTATAGAGAGACGGAAGTAGGGAAGTCATCATTCCCGAAGGAACGCGCCTCACTTTGTCAACCGTCGCATTATAAGGAGAGGCGATTATGATGAAACTAACCTATCGCGGAGTCGATTACAATTACAATCCTCCCCAAGTTGTTACAGGAAAAGGTTACGGACAAGAATGGCGTTTCCGTAACATGAAGAAAGCACCCGTTGTACAACCGAGTTACAATCTCACCTATCGTGGGGTTAAATATAGTAATAATCTCGTAGCTGCGGTTAATGGTACAAAAACTCCGCTAACTGTTGCAGAAAAAGCACGAATTTTAATGTTGAAGCAGGAACGTTCAGAAATCAAGCGCGAACAATCCATGCTAAACCGTTTAGCCGATGAAGTTGGATTAAATCTCAACGATGCAACATCCTATCATCCAGTGTAGAGAATTCATCGCGAAATAAATCTCTGTTGTAGATGTTAGCACCTCCATTGCGAGGTGTTTTTTTGTGGACAATTTCCCCAGAAGTTCCCCTGATGTGGCACACTTATAGACTAAGCTAACTAAGCTAAATGTGAGAGTTTTCCCTCGTTGCCGATTCTGGGTGCAAACTCAAGGAACGGGTCGGAGGATAATTGGGTCTTGGTGTGTGTGTAGTGGACGAGGAAACAGAAATTGGTCAGATCTATAAAAAGCGTTGTCCTCCGCCGACAATTGCGAGAGAGTCAGTGGTCAATTAAACTGAACCTACTGATAACTCTGGTCCGGCGAGACTTAGAAGCCCGCTACAAAGGTTCTATATTAGGGAATTTGTGGCCACTGCTGAATCAGCTTGTCCAATTGCTGATTTTTACCTATGTCTTCTCGATTGTCTTACAAGTCAAACTTGATATTCAAGGGATATCAGGAGATAATAAGTTAGCGTTTGGATTGTGGTTATTCGCTGGATTGTTACCTTGGTTAGCCTTTACAAACGGACTGACCCAGGCGACGACTTCCGTTGTCGGACAACCAAACCTCGTGAAAAAAGTTGTGTTTCCACTGGGATTGCTTCCGTTAGTACCTGTTTGTTCAGCGTTTATTGAAAGTACCTTTGGGTTGGCGGCTTTAGTCGGATTAATTGTGTTGATTGTTCCTGAACCCACGATTAGTTTCTGGCTGTTACCCGTCGTTTGGATTCCTCAACTACTCCTCACCGCAGGTTTAGGATATTTAAGCGCAGGTCTAACGGTCTTTTTGCGAGATATTCCTCAAAGTTTAGGCGTGATTCTAAATCTTTGGTTTTACGCCACTCCGATTGTCTACCCAGCTTCTAAAATTCCGGAAAGTTGGCGAGTTTGGGTTTTTTGGCTAAATCCGATCACTGCGATCGCTGAAACCTACCGCGATATCGTACTCAAAGGACAAATTGAGCATTGGGGAGAACTTGCGACCGCTACCATCGTCTCTATAATTATATTCTATGTTGGTCTGTGGGTCTACAAACGTTTGCGCCCAGCTTTTGCAGATGTTTTGTAGTCGCTGAACGCTTCCTTCACACTTCTGGCCGATTACGATGTCTCGGAGCGCGAATAAACAACGAATGTCCGAAATTGCAATTTCAGTTAATAACGTTTCTAAATGTTTTAAGCGGTATCGACATCCGGTTGACCGACTTAAGGAAATCTTTTTACCTCGTCAACAACTCGCCGAGAATTTCTGGGCGTTACAAGAGATTAATTTGCAAGTTTATAGAGGGCAAACTTTAGGAATTGTTGGTCGAAATGGTTCAGGAAAAAGTACCCTTCTCCAGATTATTGTTGGAACGCTAACCCCAACCACCGGAAGCGTCGAAACTCAAGGTCGAGTTTCAGCATTACTCGAACTCGGGAGTGGATTTAATCCGGAATTTACCGGACGTCAAAACGTCTTTTTTAACGGTCAATTATTGGGATTAAAGCAGCAAGAAATTGAACAAAAATTTGATGAAATTGTTGCCTTTGCCGATATTGGTGACTTTATCAATCAACCCGTTAAAACCTATTCAAGCGGAATGTATGTGCGGTTAGCCTTTGCTGTTGCAACCAGTGCTGATCCTGATATTTTGGTGGTGGATGAAGCCTTATCGGTTGGAGATGAAGCCTTTCAGCGTAAATGTTTTAGTCGCATCCATGAAATTCAAGATCGAGGCGGAACGATCTTATTTGTTTCTCATGCAGCCGCTTCAGTTACTCAACTTTGTGACTGTGCAATTTTGATGGATCGGGGCGAAATCTTACTGGAACATAGCCCAAAAATGATCATATCAAAATATCAGAAAATGATCTACGCCGATGCTACAGAAGCTGAACGACTACGGGAAGAAATCCGTCTGATGAAAGCCTCTTTTAAACCCCAGGAAGTCTTTCAAGATGTTGAATGGAAAAACTATCATCGGAGTCAAGCCGATTCTCAACAAACTGAATCAAAACAAGCCGATTACTATGACTATTATGACCCCAAATTAAAACCCGATCATCCGATTCATTATCCCTCTCGTGGGGCTGATATTTCCGATCCTCATCTTGCCACCCTTGAAGGTGAACGAGTTAATCATATTATTGCTCGAAATGAATATATTTACACCTATACGGTAGACTTTCAAAAAGCCGCCTCACACGTTCGGTTTGGAATGCTGGTGAAAACGGTTAGCGGGTTTGAACTGGCTGGTGCTTCTTTCCTCGCGACATCTCAATATATTAAGCATATCGAACCCGGAACCCAACTTGTGCTAGAGTTTAAGTTTAAATGTTTACTGTCGCCGGATGTTTATTTCTTGAATGCTGGAGTTTCAGGAATCGTAGAAGGTGAATTTACTTACTTAGATCGCTGTATTGATGTAGCAATGTTTAGAGTTCAACCTTGTGAAAGTTCGTGCGGAACTGGAGTGGTAGACTTGGTAGTTGAACCTAAATTAACAATCGCTTCAGGTCAAGTTCAACCCGAACAGAAAATCCGACATTATCTCTAATCTAAATTCTGAATTCTAAATCTTTAATCCCCAGATAGGCTATGGAAGTTAATTGTTTTGTCGAAAAAAATCCGATTGTTGAAACCTTAATTCAGCATTTGGCTGACTCTCCTCAAACTTTTAAGCCTAAAATTGCGGTGGCGGATGAGATGTTTTTGTATCAGTTAGATGAATTAGAAGATCGAAATTTTGATCAAGCTTTAGTGAGTTACTATTGCTTAGGTGAAAGTCTATGCAATTCAATTCAGCAGATTGTAAATTACTATTTTGGCGGCTTTGACAAGATTTCTTCGTTCCTCGATTTTGCCTGCGGTTATGGGCGTTCTACTCGGTTTTTAGTACAAAAAATTCCAGCAGAGAAACTTTGGGTGTCAGATATTTACGCAGATGCAGTCAAGTTTCAAACTGAATATTTTGGAGTCAATGGTATTGTTTCTACTCAGAAGCCCGAAGATTATCCGAGTCATCAAAAATTTGATTGTATTTACGCCGGATCATTTTTTAGTCATATTCCGCCTCAAACTTTTAAGCGTTGGATGCACAAACTCTATCATTTACTTAATCCGGAAGGGCTACTGATTTTTAGTGTATTAGATGAGAGTCTTTTACCTACTTCTACTCCGATGGCATCGAACGGAATCCTATTTTCTTCTGAGAGTAGCGAAAGCAAAACCCTTGAGAGAAAAGATTACGGTACAACCTATGTGAATACTACTTATATTCGGCAATTAATTAATCATATTAGCCTGAATAAAGGTACAATTCACCGGATAAAAAAAGGATTAAGTCACTATCAAGATCTATATTTAGTCACACCTCAAGCAAACCAAGAGTTGACAAACTTTAAGTTTAAATATTCTCTAGAAGGTTATCTAGATAATTGCAATATCACTGAAACAGGACAAATTCAGCTTTCGGGTTGGGTGATGGATGACAACCTAGAAGGTCAAATTGAGGCCGTTCAAATTGTAGTTAATCATCAAGTGATTCAGTCTTGTCAAGTCACAGATGAACGTCCAGATTTAGTTGAATATTTTCAAACCTCAAAAGCCCTGAAGACTGGGTGGAAGTGTGTTATTGACGCTGGCAAAATTTGCCCTCAAGATATGATCATTATCCAAGCTATTAATACAGTTGGAAAAATAGGAATAATCGCTGTAGACTCTATTAAAAATATAAAGCAGAGAACGTGGTGGCGAGAAGAACTTTTCAGAACTCGAAATATTGTAAAAGAACGAGAAACGCAACTCCAAAAACTTCAAGGTAAACTTACAGCTTCAGAATATACTTTACAACAAGCGCGGGATAAACTTACTCAAGTTGAAACCGAACTCGGTCAATGTCAGTTTCAGCTAGAATCGAGTCAATTTCTTCTCGAACAATCCCAGACTGAAATCACGGCGATGAAAAGTAGTAAATTTTGGAAATTGAGAACCCAATGGTTACAGCTTCGAGAACGTTTAAGAAAAATGATATAATAATTTCCTAAAACTATAACAAATCACGTTTAAATTTATCTTAAAGTCATAAAAACAATTATTAAAATAAAAAATGAAAATTAACCCGTTTATCAAAAATAACCCCATTGTTGAAACCATAACTCAGCACCTTTCTCACTCACCACAAACCTTTCATCCTGAAATTGCCGCCGAGGACGAGATGTATTTATATCAGTTGGATGAGTCAGAAGACCGTAATAGCGATCGCGCTTTAGTCTATTATTATTTACTAGGACGATCTATTATTGACTCGATTCGACAAATTATTAATACTCACTTTGGGAGTATTACTCAAGTTTCTTCGTTCCTCGACTTTGCTTGTGGCTATGGTCGTTCCACCCGATTTTTAATCCAAGAAATACCACCCGAAAAGGTTTGGGTTTCAGATATTTATGCCAATGCGGTTAAATTTCAAACAGAAATTTTTGGAGTTAATGGCATCATTTCCACCTCTGAACCCGAAGATTATCCCACTCATCAAAAATTTGATTGTATCTATGCAGGATCATTTTTTAGTCATATTCCGCCTCGAACTTTTACACGATGGATGCAGCGGCTTTATGACCTTCTCACGCCCGGAGGTCTACTCATTTTTAGTGTATTAGATGAAACTGCTATGCCCTCGCAGGTTCAAATGTCATTAGAAGGAATTGTTTTTTCAACTGAAAGTAGCGAGAGTAAATCTCTTGACCGTGATGAGTATGGCACCACTTATGTAACCGAATCATATATTCAGAAAAATATTCAGAAAATTAGCCGGAATCAAGCCCATATTTATCGAATAAAACAAGGATTGAGTAACTATCAAGACTTGTATGCAGTGACCGCAAAAAATCAAAAGAATCTCAGTGAAATTAGCTTTCATTATCATCCATCAGGGTATTTAGATGTTTGCGAAATCAAAGGCAATGGCAATCTGTATCTAGAGGGATGGGCGGTTGATTTGAATCCAGGTGGACAGGTAAAAACCATTCAAATTCTTGTTAATAATCAGCTTATTCAACAGTGTCAACCTCACATCGAACGACAGGACTTACTTCAACAATTTCAGCGACCTGAAACTCTATATTCTGGATGGAATTGTGAGATTAATTTGAATCGAATTTCACCCGAAGATATTTTAATCATTCGGGCAATTAATTTTGCGGGATTGGAATGGATTATTGAAACGAATTCTGTCAAAGCACTCATCTCTCAAACTCAATGGCAAACTCACTTGATTTCATGGCGGGATGAATTGCAACAAATGCAGGTAAAATTTAATCACACTCAAACCCAATTGAACCAAACTCAAAATCAGCTTGCACAGTCTCAATGTAAGTTAGTTCAAACTGAAGGACAATTAGGTGAAACTCAAGCCAAGCTTATGGAAACCCAAACCGAACTTGACTTTACCCACACAACACTCGGACAATGTGACGTGAAACTCTCAGCAACCGAGACCGAACTGGGTCAATATCAAAAGCAACTCCTCTCGACTCAATTTTTGCTAGAACAGGCGCAAAACCGCATTCAAGCGATGGAGAGTAGTAAATTTTGGAAATTGAGGGCAAAATGGTTTAAACTTAAGCGTGCTATGGGTTTATCGGAGAACGACTGAGACAAAAATTTTGAGAGAGAAAAAAAGCTAATTTGTTGCTGTTGAAAACCAACTCAAAAAACGATGGAGAAAGTAGAAAGTCACTCACCGATTATTGTTATTGCGGGAATGCACCGTTCCGGCACTTCTCTAACCGCATCTTTGTTGCAACGTCTGGGCATTAATATTGGCGAACAACTGGTTGGGGCGAATTATGGGAATGTGAAAGGACATTTTGAAAATGTTGATTTTGTTGAATTTCACAAGAGTATTTTTCGAGCGAATGACATTGATGAATTGGGATGTACCTTAAGCTCGCATATTCCTATTACTTGTCACCAAAGAGAACAGGCAAAACAGTTAATTCAGCACAACCAAGATTCTGAACATCCTTGGGGATGGAAAGACCCAAGAACGACCCTATTTCTAAACTTTTGGCAGGAAATTATACCGCAAGCTCATTATATTTTCGTTTATCGTTCACCCTGGGAAGTTGTAGACTCTCTGTATCGCCGCTCTACAGATTTAACGATAATTAAATCTCCAGAATTAGCGGTAAAAATATGGATACATTATAATCGCAAAATCCTAGATTTTTATCAAAAAAATAGAGAAAAAAGTCTCCTCGTTAACGTTTATCAAGTCGGAACACATCCCCAAAATTTTATTCAAACTCTTAACCAGAAATTCAAGTTAGATTTACCCTCTCCTCCTGAAGATAACTTTGACCCGACGCTATTAGTTGATAATATTTTAGCCACTCCCCGACCTCAACTCATTAAACACTGTTTCCCAGAATCAATCGACCTTTATTTGCAGTTAGAAGCCGTTGCTGAAAACCTCAGTCGAGCCCTAACGCCTGTAGAATCTCAAGTTTTAAACCAGTCAACCTCCTTAACTTGGGTGTTTAAAGATTGGTCAAAAATTCGATTATTAGAAAAAGATCAAAAACTCTTAACTCAGGAAAACGAACAATTTGAAATTGACCTGGAACATTGGCAAGATAAATTTCAAGACGCTGTTGATAAACTGGTAAAAACAGAAACAGAACTCGGTCAAACCCAACTTCAACTCGACGGCGTAGAAATTCGCTATCAAGAAACTCTCGATAAACTTATTTCCACAGAAGAAGAACTCGGTCAAGCCCAACTCCAAGCCGAGATAATAGAAAATACTCGTCAAGAAGCTCTGCGAAAATTAACAACTCTCGAAGCCGAACTGGGTAATACTCAACAACAACTAGAAGGAACACAAATTCAGTTAGACGGGGCAAAAATAAACGCCCAAAATTGGGAGAATAACTTTCAAGAAGCAGCCGATAAATTAAAAGTTACAGAATCTGAACTCGGCAAAACTCAAGGACAGGTTGAACAGATTCAATTCCAATACCAAGAAACCTTAACCCAACTCGCTCAGACGGAAACCCAACTGGCTCACACAGAAGCTCAAATCAGTCAATATCATTATCAAACAGCAACCCTTCAGCAAAATTTATTAGAATCTCAAGCCCGTTTTCAAGAGGCTCTCAGTCAAATACACACCCTAGAAGACCGACTCGGTTCAACTGAACTTGAACTGGTTCAAACACAAGGAGAAGTTGATGCCATAAAATCTTCTAAATTGTGGAAAATTCGAGAAAAGTGGTTGGGCTTTAAACGGGGTTTGCGTCGAACCTTGAAACCTCAATATATTCACTCCATTGATACTCCCGAACAATGGGAATTTGTCGGCAATGGTGATACCTTCACTCAAATTGAAGGTTGGTGTTTTTATACAGGCAATCGAAATTTTACCGGAGTTCGGGCAAAAATTGGCACAGAAATCTTTGCAGGGACCTATGGCATAGAACGTCTGGATGTGGCTAAACAATTTGATTGGGTAGAAACGGCAAAAAATTGTGGATTTCGTCTGGAAATTCCGCTATTAGTTGGAAGTCATAAACTCCATTTAGAACTACAAAAGCTGAATGGGAACTGGCAAAAATTCGCCACTTATTCACTGCAAGTTTGCCCAATTCAAGCCGCCCTTGATGTTCCAACTCCAGAAGAACAACGACCCGGACAAATTCTATTTGCAGGTTGGTGTTGTCATCCTCAATATCGCATCACTCAACTAACGTTAAATTGTGGTGAATATTCAATGCCCTGTGCCTACGGGTTGCAGCGCCAAGATGTCGGTAACGTTTTCCCCGACTGGCCCGGAAGTGAAGATAGCGGGTTTGAAGTCTTGATAGATGTTCCCGTTGGACAGTGGAAAATTAGCATAGAAGCCGAGTTGGAAACCGGAGAAACCGTCACCTACCGTTTCCCTCAACCTCTCACGGTTCGCCGATATGGACTCGCCGCCCGCAGTTCCGCCAAAATGCGACAGTTATCCGACTTTGTTGCCGCTGTTCGCAAACGGGCTGCCGAACGCAAACAACGCCTGGGACGCATTATTCCGCTACCGAGTGAGATTCCGGCGATTATTCGTCAAGCCCAGATGATGTATCGCAAAACCCAGGCAACCACAGACCTTGCCCTCTTGCCTCCTGGCTTTGAACTGCCTAAACCCATCGACCCCTACGATGCTTGGCTGAGTGTGAACCAGTGGACGCAACGCAGTTTAGACGATTTACAAACTCGACTGGAACATTATTCGGCAGAGAAATTAGTCAAAATTTCGGTGGTAATGCCTGTTTATAATCCTCCGATTGAATTCCTCGAAAAAGCCATTCACAGCGTGATGAATCAGGTTTATTCTAATTGGGAATTGTGCATAGCGGATGATTGCAGTACCAACCCAGAAGTTGTCGAAGTTTTAAATAAATTTAGCCAAGCCGATGAACGAATTAAGGTGATGTTCCGTCCGAAAAATGGCAATATTAGTCGGGCAACAAATTCGGCTGCGGTTCTGGCGACTGGAGACTTTATCCTCCTCCTCGATAATGATGATGAACTGACTCCAAATGCACTCGGAGAAATTGCCCTCTATCTAGCTGAATATCCAGAAACCGACGTTCTCTATAGTGATGACGACAAAATCGATACAGAAGGAAAACGATTTGCCCCCCAATTTAAACCCGATTGGTCGCCCGAACTTCTTCTTTCTTATATGTATATGAGTCATGCGTTCGTCCTGAGTCGTAAACTCTTTGAAGAAGCCTCCGGAATGCGCGTCGGATTTGAAGGGTCACAGGATTATGATTTAGCGTTGAGAGTAATAGAAAATGCTCGTCATATTGCTCACTTACCTCTAATATTATATCACTGGCGAACTGCGCCCGGTTCTACGGCTATTTCGGGTGCGGCTAAACCCGCGAGTTTTGAAGCCGGACGGCAAGCGGTTCAAGATGCTTTAGACCGTCGAGAAATGCCAGCCAACGTTTATCAACCGGATTGGGCAATTAAGCAAAGTTTGGGAATATTTTCCCATGAATTTCCCGATAAAGGGCCGTCTGTTACGATTATTATTCCGACTAAAAATCAGCTACAACTGTTACAAGCCTGTTTAAAATCCATCCTCGAAAAAACAACCTACAAAAACTATGAAGTCTTGATTGTCGATAACGAAAGTGACGACCCGAAAACTCTTGAATATTTTGACTGGCTTTTAGAGGCAGAAACTGAACCGAAAGTCTCTGTTTTGAAGGTAGAAAACGAGAACGGAAAATTTAGCTTTGCAGCCATTAATAACCGGGCTGTTGAACAAGTTCAGACTGATTATGTTCTATTTTTAAATAATGATACCGAGATTATAACAGCTCAGTGGTTGAGTCAGATGATGGGGTATATTCAGCTAGAAAATGTGGGGGCAGTAGGGGCAAGGTTAATATTCCCCGATGACCATATTCAACACGCCGGAATACTACACGGACTCCATCATAAATTGGCAGGTCATGCCTTTAAATTAAGTCATCGAGATTATTTTGGATATTTAGCATACTCGAAAGTTGTCCGGAACTATTCAGCCGTAACAGCCGCTTGTTTACTAACACCTCGTCAACTATTTTTAGACTTAGGTGGATTTGATGAACAACAGTTCGCTATTGCGTATAATGATGCCGATTATGGTTATCGTTTAACAGAAAATAACTATTCTTGTGTATATTGTGCGGAGGCTGAACTCCTCCACCGAGAAGGAACATCGAGAGGGTTTCAAGATGACCCGAAAGAAGTGGCGAATTTCCGTCAAAAATATGCGAGTAAAATTGACCCTTATTACAGTCCTCATTTATCCCTAGATAACGAATGGTTTAACGTTCAACCTCGACGCTTTCATCCTCAAACTTCAGGTGTAAAAATTAAGCCACGAGTCTTAATGTGTAGTAACGCTTTAGAGTATACAGGCGCACCTTTACATCAATATGAAATCGCCGTTCAACTTGCAGAACAAGACAAAATTGACCCTATTATTTTCTGTCCCTACGATGGGCCGTTACGAGAAGCTTACGAACAGAAAGGAATTCCGGTCATTGTTCAAGACCACCCATTAATAAATGTGTATCAGCGAGACCAATACGACCTGGCTTTGAAGGACTTTGCTGAACAGTTACAACTCGATTGTTATGATGTAATTTATGCCAATACCCTGGAAAATTTCTTCATGGTAGATTGTGCTAAACAGGTAAATGTCCCCTCCGTTTGGAATATTCACGAAAGCGAGGCATGGCAAAGTTATTTTAACGGATTTGGTGCAGAAATTGCCGCGAGAGCATTAGAATGTTTCCGTTATCCTTATCGGATTATTTTTGTGGCGGATGCAACGCGAGACCTCTATTTACCGCTGAATAGTCATTACAATTTTACCGTCATTCATAATGGTATGGATGTAGAACGGTTTAAATTAGTCGCCGAACAATGGAACCGCAAAGATGCTAGAAATGCTTTAGACGTTCTAGATTCAGAAATTGTAATTCTGCTACTGGGAACCGTTTGTGAACGCAAAGGTCAGCAGGATTTAGTCAAGGCTTTAGCACAACTTGCCCCAGAATATTATAGCCGAATTCGTTGTTTTATAGTTGGCGATCGCCCTAGTGTTTATAGTACACAGCTTGCAACCTTATTCAAGGAACTTCCCGCGAGTTTACAAGCGAAAATTACAATTGTTCCAGAAACACCAGAAACGCCAAAATATTATCAAGCGGCGGATATTTTTGTCTGTACGTCTCGCATCGAAAGTTATCCACGAGTTATCCTCGAAGCCATGGCTTATAATTTACCAATTATTACCACTCCAGTATTTGGAATTTCTGAACAAGTCAGACCGGGAATTAACGGATTATTTTATCAGCCCGACAAACCCGAGGAACTCGCAGAACATCTTGTGAAATTAATTGAAAATGAGTCTGAACGTCAACACCTCGCTGAGAATGCAAAATATGTCCTCGCGTCGTTAAATTCTTTTGAAGAAATGACGCAAGAATACCAGCAAATCTTCGAGGAAGCCTACTTTATCAATCCTCATCCTCATCAAACTCTATCCTTAGAAGAATTCATTCAACCTGTATCGACTTCGGAACCCATTTCCACAACAGAAGAAGCTACCCAAGATAAAAATTATTGGGAAGAAAACCCAACTGCGGCGGCAGCGAGTGAATGGATATCTAACCCGATTATTGAGGATGTGATTCATCAGCGAATGTCGGGAGGAGAAACAAGAAAATATTGGTTGCGATGGTTGATTGAGGATTATTTTGCCGGAAAAACCTTTAATAATTTACTCTCTTTAGGCTGTGGAATGGGAAACCATGAAGTCACACTTGCTAAAGCTAATTTTGCCCGGACTATTGATGCGTTTGACTTCTCAGAAGCTTCCTTAGAAATGGCAAAACGTCGTGCGGAAATTGCAGGCGTTCAAGTGAATTTCTACACTGATGATTTTAATACCTTCAGCCTCAATAGTGGTAAAAAATACGATATCGCCTTTTGTTCGGGTTCATTGCATCACGTCAAAGAAATTGAACGATTCTTAGAGATAGTTCATAAATCCTTGCATCCGGAAGGATATTTTATTATCAATGAATATGTGGGCGATAACTATTGTATTTATAATCAGAAAAAAGTTGAGTTAATTAATCGTTTGTATGCTTGCTTTAACGAACTCTTGCGTTCAGGGTTGCACAGTGAATTTATTAATCCGACGATTTATCAAGTCTTCAATACAGACCCCTCCGAAGCGGTTCGGTCTAAGTTGATTTTACCCTTTGTTGAATATTTCTTTGAAATTGAAGTTTATAATCCCTTCGGAGGCGGAATTCTGCATCCACTTTATCCTCTGTTAAATCATGCACAACTGCTACCCGGAGAACCCAAAGGAGAAACAATTGTGCGACTATTGCTAGAGTTTGAAGAAATTTTAATGGAGATTCCGGGTGGGTTAGAGTCTGATTTTTGTTTGTGTGTTTTGCGTCCGAAGAAGTTTTAAAAGAGTAAACATTAAAATAGTAAATATTAGAAGAGTAAGGAGAAAAACTTGAAGAAAATAAAACCGCCTCATTTTATGATTTTAGGAACCCAAAAGGGCGGAACAAATTCCCTATACAACTCCCTCTGTCAGCATCCCCAAATTCTACCCGCAACCCAGAAGGAAATTCATTTTTTTACCTTAAACTATCAACGCGGAATAGACTGGTATCACACTCAATTTCCCTTAACTGCTGATGGAAATTTCCTCATAGCAGGAGAAGGAACACCTTATTATTTATTTCATCCCTGTGTTCCTCAGCGAGTGTCTGAACATTTCCCTCAAACGAAGTTTATCGTTTTACTGAGAAATCCCGTAAATCGAGCGATTTCACATTATTATTGGGAGGTGAATTTAGGCTATGAAATGTTATCATTAGAAGAAGCGATCACGCAAGAACCCGAACGACTGCTAGCAGAAACAGAAAAACTATTAGCGGATGAGAATTATTATAGCTACAATCATCAACATTACTCTTATTTGTCTCGCGGAATTTACGTCGAACAACTACAGAACTGGATGAATTACTTCCCCAGAGAACAATTTTTAATTCTCAAAAGCGAAGATTTCTTAAGACAACCCGAAATCGTTCTCAATCAAGTTTTTACTTTCTTAGGCTTACCTAACTATCAACTTCCCCAATACGAAAACTATAATATCGGAGACTACCCAACCGTTAACCCAAAAGTTCGTCAAGATCTTATAGACTACTTTCAGCCTTACAATTCTAAATTAGTTGAATTACTGGGTCAAGAGTTTGAATGGAACGAAGCAGACGTGACTGAACTCCCTCAACCAAAAACAACCGTTTTTAACATTTCATCTTCTGCATTTTTTTCTAAAACTCCGATTCAAAAACCGATGATGAATAAGCCTAAAATTGATTATGAAGGAGCCTGGGATGACTATATTAAAGACTGGGAAAGAACGACTCAAGACTTTGATCATCCTGGTGATGAATGGTTTGGAAAAGCCGCAGGTGCAGCTCAATCTTTAGCCGAATACGAGAACTTAATTGAAACAAAATTTATCGCCCCTTACATTCGACCAGAACAAACTGTTTTAGAAATTGGAATTGGGGGTGGAAAAACGGCAGCTTTACTGTTAAAATATTGCCAGAGCTTGATTTGTGCCGATATTTCAACAGAGATGTTGAGAGTCACACGCGATCGCTTAGGTGAAGAACGAATCAGTTATGTTAAGCTTGACGGTTTAAGCTTAAGTGAAATTCATCCCGGTTCAGTGGATGTCTGCTTCTGTTACGATACAATGGTGCATATCGAACCGCGAGATATTTTTAACTATCTAACTCAAATTCCAGCCCTGATGAAAGGCGATCGCCTTTGCCTTTTTCATCATACTAATATTCTTAGTGAATTGGGATGGAATAAATTTTTAAATGACTGGGATAAGAACCTATTAGGGCGCAGACATGGGACTTCATTTTCTGTGATGACCGACGCAATTATGGAAAAATTTCTCACCCATCTCAACTATGAGATTATCTTAAAAGATACGGAGTCAGTTCCTAGAGATTGTGTTTGGATCTGTCGCGCACCCAGTGAATGAAGTTAAAAGTTTTTGGGATTACTGGGGCTTCAAACTTTAGTAGAATATTAATTTAATGGGTGTTTCTTAAATGTTCACAACGTTGTAAGCTGAGATTTATAATTTCAGAGTTGTAATTTGTATCAATCTTTAAATCTCTATAAAAACCTCTATTACATGAACTATGCGAGCCTTATTTCTGCATCCAAACTTCCCGGCCCAATACCGTCACATTATCACCGCTCTTGGTGCTGACCCCAAGAATCAAATTGTATTTGGGACAAAAAACGAGCGTCCAGAGTGGAAAATTCCGGGAGTTCGGAAGGCCCTCTTCAAACCCACTCGCGACCCTAGTCCTCAAACTCATCAGTATGTTCGCACCCTAGAAAATGCGGTCTTGCATGGACAAGGGGTATTTCGGATGGTGGAACAACTCAAAGCCAAAGGATTTGTCCCGGATATTATCTGTGGTCATTCCGGATGGGGACCGACGTTGTTTGCCAAAGAAGCATTTCCCGATACGCCGCTGCTATGCTACTTTGAATGGTTTTATCATAGTCGAGGATCGGATGCGGATTTTGACCCCGCAGATCCCCTAACAGTGGATGATATGGCTCGAATTCGGATTAAAAATACACCGATTTTGGTGGATTTGTATACCTGCGACTGGGGCTTGTCTCCGACTCGTTGGCAGCGAGCGCAATTTCCCTCAGAATTACAGAGTAAAATCTCCGTTCTCCATGATGGAGTCGATACCAGCTACTTCAAACCCGAACCGGGGGCAAAGTTAGTCATTCCTGACGTGATTGATTTGTCAGGTGTCGAAGAACTCGTGACCTATGTAGCCAGGGGAATGGAACCCTATCGAGGTTTTCCCGAATTTATAGAAGCTGTCGCCTATATTCAGGAACGTCGGCCCAATTGCCATGTAGTCGTTGTGGGGTCCGAACGAGTTTGTTATGGTAAATCTCTCCCCGATGGCATGAGTTACAAAGAGTATATGCTCAAGAAAATCCCCTTGGACTTATCTCGAATTCATTTTGTCGGGGCATTACCCTACGGCCAGTATTTAAAAGTCATTCAAGCCTCTGATGTCCATATTTATCTAACACGACCTTTTGTTCTGTCTTGGTCTATGATTGAATCTATGTCTACAGGCTGTCTGATCGTGGGTTCAGATACCGCCCCCGTCCGGGAAGTGATTCGAGATGGAGAAAACGGTTTATTAGTAGACTTTTTCTCGCCCAAACAGATAGCCGATCGCGTTTCAGAAGTTCTCGATCACCGTGATCGTATGGCTGAAATCCGTGTGAAAGCACGCCAAACCGTTTTAGAACGATACGATCTAGCGAAATTGCTGCCTCAGCAGTTACAACTGATTAACGAAGTTGCACAGCGTTCTTTTCCAGTACAAACGGGTCGAGTTGATCCCGAAGCATCTCTAAGCCCCAAGTGAGGGGATGACAACGGAGATGCTGGAACCTTGAGTCAAGCCTATGCGTCTACATGAGTCGGGTGTCCAAGACGACTTTTTTATAGAGAAACGCTTAGTAGACCCGTAAAGGAAGGTTCAGCTTGAAAACATATAGGGTAAACTTCAGCAGTATAAGCAACCACAGACAAATTATAAATGGAAGTGGTTGTCAGGGACTAGACTTGCTGAGGGCAGAAAGGTTAAACTACTGCCGAACAAAGTATGGTGTCTCAGGCAGTGTCTGTAGTCCCAATGGTTTGATCGACATGATTGCGGAGGAGTGAAACATCAATGACAGGTAATCCTACGATACTTGACCAGATATTTGGTCCAGGTCCTAACTTCTGGGATCAAGATTCCGAAATTGCGACGAAGCCGGATACTATTTTGGGTGGAACCGGAAACGACACGGTTCTCTCATCCACTTTGGGCGGCAGTCAAATTGAAGGAAATCAAGACAACGACAGTCTCACCAGTAGAGGCCCCGATGACACCCTGTTTGGGGGTCAAGGTAATGACGAACTGATTGTCAATAGCGTCTCTCGCGCCATTGGTGATGATGGTCGCGATACCTTGAGTGCGAGTGCGACAGCTACCCTATATGGGGGAGCAGAGCGAGATTTTCTCTTGGCTTTGTCCGTCAACAACCTAGAGTTTGGAAACCAAGGGAATGACACGATTTTAGGGGGTGCTCAAGGCGGTGACTCCATTTATGGCGGTCAAGGCAATGACTTGATTGGGTTCACAAGCGCAGGCGGTACGAGTGGTACTAATATCGGTATCACCATCGGCTCTCAAGTTGGGGGCGTTAACCAAGGAAATAACTTCATTAATGGAAACCTCGGTAACGACACCATTGTAGGTACAGGGAGTTCCGACAGCCTCTACGGGGGTCAAGATGATGACTCCGTTGTCGGTGTGGGTGACAACACCTTTGTCTCAGGTGATTTGGGTGATGATATTGTGGTCATCCAGAACCGGACTGACACTATTCTTCCCATTGGTGGACAAATCCCACTAGAGGTTACTGTCGGAATTAGCAACACCACGCTGCAAGGGGGCGATGGTAACGACTCTCTTAGAGGCGCAATTGGTAAGTTCTCTGAAGGAAGTAACATTCTTGATGGGGGTGCAGGTAACGACACCATTCAAAGCTTCGCCGTTCAAGACTCTATCTCTGGGGGTGATGGTGATGATATTCTGATGACCATGACTTCAGATGTCCTCACGGCTGAAGGTGTAAACAGTGGCTTACCCGGTTTTGCGGGAGAAAGTACCCTGGATGGGGGCGAAGGTGATGACACCATCACAGCGTCTTTTGAAAGCGATATCATGTTCGGGGGCGGCGGTGATGACTTAATGTCTGGGTTGTTCACCCTGATGGACGGTGGAGAGGGCAATGATACCCTCGATGGTAGTGGTTTCGTTAGAACTGCAACCACAACGCTGGAAGTGAGTTTGTCTGGGGGTGGAGGGAATGACTTGCTCATTGGTGCCTCTCAAGCCGAAACAGCAACAGGCTTAATTAACATCTTTGCTGGTGGTTCTGGAGATGATACCATTACCCTCAACTCTACAAGTGATGTCCTGCTCACAGACTCCGCAAACCTGGAAGGAAACGACAGTATCACTGCCAATTATCAATTTGAGAACGACACCGCGCCAGAAGGCGAGATCTTTACTTTCTTCGATACTTTAGGCGATAACGTTATCAACGGTAGTATCGGTGATGATAGTATCCTTGCAGGTGAAGGTGATGATATCCTGCGTGGAGGTACGCAAGTTGATATCACCAATGAAAACGAGGCGGTACTTCCCTTCATCGGAAAAGGAAACGATACAATCGCCGCAGGCGGTGGAGATGACTTCCTGTTTGGTGGACAGGGTGATGACTCACTGATTGGTCAAGATGGAAATGATACCCTTCAAGGTAGCTTCAACTCTGACCCCGTTGCAGGTGGACCTGCCTTCGGAGACACCTTAGTGGGTGGAGAAGGAAATGACAGTTTCTTCTATCAGTTCCAAGATGAAGTCTTCCTGAGTAATGGAGATCCTAGCACCTTACCTGACTTAATTGGTGGCGACTTTACACCTCAAGGCGATCGCTTAGTCTTCACTCGTGCATCTGGAACCAATGGTGGCTTCAACTTTGCTTCTACGGGTCGTCCAGTTGATAGTGAATTCATCGAACTCGGTGCGAATCAGACTTATGTCGCAGATCCGGCAGGAGGTGTGGGTGGGCCAAATACAGTGGTCGCAGAGATTGGTACAGGAGTTCTGGTTTATCAACGTCAAGGTGGTATCTTACAGTATGACCCTGATGGTTTTGGCCCGAGCGCAGCGACAAGTGTAGCTGCCTTCAATGTAGATGGCGAGGGACGGGGTCCTGACATCTCTAGAATTGATATTACCTTTATCTAAGGCTACAAAGTTCGTTTGATCAGATTTTCAATTGAATTTTTGGAATTTTTCAATTCAATTCACTGGGATGGGCATCGCCCATCCTCTTTTTTTGAAGTCACTTTCATCTCACTCGGAAATTTATTTCCTATCCCAAATAGCGACTTAAAAATCAATACTCATTGGCGCTCTCGGGAAGGGAATCACATCTCGAATATTGCCCATTCCGGTCATAAATTGGACAACTCGTTCAAAGCCCAGACCAAATCCCGCATGAGGAACGGTGCCATATTTTCGCAATTCTAAATACCACCAAAGTTCTTCGGGATTAATCTCCATTTCGTTGATGCGATTTTCCAGAACATCTAACCGTTCTTCCCGCTGAGAACCCCCGATAATTTCTCCAATTTTTGGGGCTAAGACATCCATCGCTCGAACCGTTTTTCCATCCTCATTTAATCGCATATAAAAGGCTTTGATATCTTTTGGGTAGTCGGTGACAATGACAGGCTTTTTAAACAGGTCTTCGGCGAGATAACGTTCATGCTCCGATTGTAAGTCTAAACCCCAACTTACGGGAAATTCAAATTTATGGTCAGATTTCTCTAAGAGTTCGATCGCTTTTGTGTAGGTGATGCGTTCAAATTGATTATTGATAATATTATCCATCGTCTCTAACACCGTTTTATCAATGCGCTTGTTGAAAAATTCCATATCTTCAGGACATTTTTCTAAAACAAACTTGAAAATGTATTTTAAGAAATCTTCGGCTAAATCCATATCTCCTTCTAAATCACAAAATGCCATTTCCGGTTCAATCATCCAGAACTCAGCTAAATGGCGAGAGGTATTAGAATTTTCAGCTCGAAAAGTCGGCCCAAAGGTGTAAACATTTCCAAAAGATAAAGCCATAATTTCCGCTTGTAACTGACCGCTTACCGTCAGAAAAGCAGGTTTCCCAAAGAAATCTTGACTAAAATCTATTTCCTTGGATTCAGTTAACGGTGGGTTTTTCAGATCTAAATTTGTCACCGTAAACATTTCCCCTGCACCCTCACAGTCACTTGAGGTAATAATCGGTGTATGAATCCATAAAAAACCCCGTTCTTGAAAAAACTGATGAACCGCCGCAGAACAAGCATTTCTGACTCGAAAAACCGCACCATAGGTATTCGTTCGCGATCGCAAATGAGCAATAGTGCGTAAAAATTCAAAAGAGTGACGCTTTTTCTGTAAAACATAAGTTTGAGGGTCAGCATCACCATACACAACCGCCGAGTCTGCTTTGAGTTCAATTCGTTGTCCTTTAGCCGGAGACTCAACCAACGTCCCAATCACCTCAACCGATGCACCTGTATTAAGCTGTTTGAGAAGATCTTCATAATTCTCTAAATCGGGGTTGAGTACCACCTGTAAGTTCGCCATTGCAGAACCATCATTAACTTCTACAAAAGCAAATTCTTTGAATTCTCGCTTGGTTCGTACCCAACCCTGAACGGTTACGGCTTCATCGGGTTGACCACTTCTCAATATTTCTGCAATGCGTCGCGTTGTCATACTATTTAACTGTCTAATCTTCACCTGTGTACAACTATAAGAAAGAATTTAGGATTTGCACAGCGAAAGGCGTTCTAATCGGAAAACGGTAGAGAAGGGTGACGCAGAACTGGTACAATAAAGGACAAGTTTGTATTAATATTTTTTTAGGAGAGTGATCGATGCCACAGGCTGTTGGCGTGATTCAAACTCTGGGCTTTCCCGGTGTGTTAGCTGCGGCGGATGCAATGGTAAAAGCAGGGCGAGTAACATTGGTTTACTACGGGTTAGCTGATAGAGGTCAGTTCATGGTTGCCATTCGGGGAGGGGTTTCGGAGGTGAAACCTGCGATGGAAGCTGGAATTAGAGCCGCAGAAAATACCCTGGGTTGTACAATTATCACGCACTACACGATTCCAAATCCACCGGAAAACTTGGAGGCGGTTCTTCCTATCGACTATACAGAAGCGAGTGAAGTGTTTCGAGTTTAAAGTTCTTGATCAGAAGAACGAATATTAGAAACCCAATCGGCTCGATTCAAGCGATAAACACAACAATCGTCTTGATCGAATCTTCGATATTCAACAAATTGGAAGCCGAGACGTTCATAGAAACGATGAGCGCGGGTATTGCTGGTGAGAGGATCAATGAGTACCGCTGTCACCTTCGGGTCTGCAAAACATCGAGCCAGAGCAAGCTGCATCATTTGAGTTCCATAACCTTTTCCCAAATCAGTCTCTTCCCCAATCCAAATATCAATCGCCCGCAGATTGTCTGGGACATCTCCCCAATAGTGAGTTTCCTCACGAGCCGGATCAATGATTTGAATACATCCAATTGGGCGATCATTGATTTCAGCAATTAACTGTTCTCTCCAATCAGGCGTGCGATTTAGTTCAACATCCCAAGCCCAGTCGTCATTGGGATCGCAGGCGATAACATGAGGTTGGTCATCCCAATACCTTAATAAGTTCAAATCCTCAGCAGTCGCTAATCGTAGATTAATCATCTCAAAATTTAAAGAAAACTGAAAGTTACAACCAATAATGTGAGCCGAAAATTGACTTGTTTGCAAGCAACTACATCTATCGCTCCGGCTCATCGGGAATAACGATGGAGTAGAGATAGCATCTATTTCTTGTAGATTTTACAGTAATAACTTCAGTTCCTTCAAACTTTTTTTAACTCGACGAGAAACAGTAATCATACTAACACCTAACTGTTTCGCTACTTCTTTATAGGTTGAATTTTTGAAGAATACAGATTCGAGAATATAGCGATTTTCGGGCTGAAGCTGAGACAAAGCAATCTCTAAGCTTAGTTGTTCTTCTTGATTAGCTTTTAACTGACTAAAATTCGGGTCAATAATTGATTCTCCTAAGCTATTTTTTTGATCAGATTCACCTAAGCAAGTCATATCTAAACTCAATAATGAACAATTATTCTCTGCAAGCCTTACCTGATTCCATTTGTCAATCGAAATCCCTAAAGTTTCTGCAATTTCTAAATCTGTAGGTTGACGGTGTAGCTGTTCGCGTAACTGTAATCTCACTTTTTGAGCTTGAGTTTTAAGTTGAGTATATTGACGAGGAATCCGAATCGGCAAACTTTTATCGCGTAGATAATGTAAAATTTCACCTCGAATATAAGGCATCGCAAAAGAACTTAAAGCATAGCCTTTCGTTAAATCAAAGCGTTCGATTGCTTTAATTAATCCAAGAGAGCCAACTTGTAGTAAGTCGTCAAAGCTTTCTGAACATTTGTTCGTCCAGCGATGGACTTCTCGACGGACTAAACCCATATTCAGTTGTACAATTTTATTCCGAATTGATTTTCGAGGAAACTGCTTATATTCTTGGAGTAAATCTAAGCTAGTTTGTTTGAGAGAATGCTGTGAAGTCGGTGATGTATAAGTTATTGTTGTCATTATTTTAACCCCAGTTGAATGATACTTATTTTCTTTGTTGTGCAGTGCATCAAAGCTGTGTAAATTTCAAGGAAAATACCTAACTATTCTTAAAGAAAGAAAATTTTGAGAACATCCAAACGTAGCTTTGTCGTGCAGATTAAAGTTGAAATTTCGATAGTGGAGGCAACTTTCATAGTTTTATTTTTTTGATTTCTCTGTTCAAGAATAAGCTAAAAAACTTTAGATAGCTACGTGGAAACTACGGAACTTTGATAATTAAAAAAGTGTCAAAAATTGTTGAGTTCTCCGTAGAATTACCGAATGAGCAAGAATTCTTGAAGCTTTAAAACGTTGGCTGTTATCCGTAATATTACGGACATAGCAGTCAGAAATGATTGATGAGAAACTCGACCTGACGGGGTGACAAGCAGGCTAGAAGATTGACTGGATAATATTTAGAGCAGCTTAACCCCTCTGAAAAAAGAAAGCTTATTGCTTATTATTCTTATTAAGTTCTCAGCTCAATCCACCCAAAATTCCATTCCTACTATCCATAACAGTCCATCGGAGCTACCCAAAAGTTGCTGGTTCTGAGATCGCAGAAAACTCTGTAGACGGCTAATATATTTATATTGTCCCAATTGTTTAATTTTCTTTCCTTTCAGTTTAGAACCGAGAAAAAATGCACAATTTAAAATTCACTCCATTGGTCAACTGAAATTTAGCTCGATTTATATAAAATGACTTTCAAAATATTAGAAGTTTGTGGAAAACAGAAAAAACCTGCTTTTCAACAGCAGGCTCAATCAAAAATATTTAATCTTTAAAACCTGGGTTCAATCGCTACTCAATTGTGATGGATTGTGGCCCTTTACTGCCATTAGTAGGTTCTGAAGAGGAGGAGGTTTCAGGTACTGTTGCACCTTCATTTGCTAGCCAGCTTTTGACGGGATCGTCAGATAAATTTAACTTCAGAATACCTGAAACAAATCCACCTAAGAAGGCAACAGGTTGTTGGGTTATCCCCTCAAGAATTGGTTTGATTTCATCCATGATAATTTCTAAATCTCCGTAAAAACTATACTGTTACTTATGTTATCGGGGTTAGTTTAGCAAAGGTATGCCTGAGAACTCTTCAGTGTCTGTATACTCAATCCGTCATCATTAGTATACTGCTCACAACCTTAGTAGCTGTAGCCATAGCCTCCACTTGAACTACTGTAGCTATAACCACCACCAGAGTAACCACTCGAATAGCTGCCACTACTGGAATAGCCGCTTGAGTAGCCACTCGAATAACCACTTGAGTAGCTATAGCCCCCACCAGAGCTGTAACCGTAGCCACTATTATAAGACCTGGATTTGCTTGAGAAGTGGCGATGATAGTCTGGATCGTCTTTTTTCACCGCTGAACTTCCAACTTGGATCTGGTTGGGTTGATGAGGTTTAGCTTTAATACTCCCTTTACGACCCTCTAACTTAGGGATATTCGGAAAATCTTTGACGGGGATATCCTGAGTGACTTCCTTCATAAACTGACGCCAGTTAAAGGCTGCGGTTTCACTGGTTCCCCAGGTCGGTTTATTGTCATCGTTTCCTAACCAAACTCCTGTGACCATCTGCGGAATATAACCCACAAACCACAAATCTCTTGCTTTTTCGGAGGTTCCAGTTTTTCCCGCAACCATGCGATCGCTTAAATAGGCTGATCGCCCTGTTCCACCTTCCACCACACCTTCTAACATCCAAGTGGTGATGGATGCACTATTTTTATCTAAAACTTGTTTAGGTTTCAGCTCTTTTTTCGCATCAAAAATGACTTCACCTTTCTGGTTAATCACCTTACGAATTCCATGAGCGGGAATATGCTTTCCTTCTGCGGCGAGGGTTCCGTAGGCATTGGTCAACTCTAGCAAATTCACCTCATAGGCGCCCAAAGCCAGAGAATAGGTGGGTTGTAACTTGGAGTGAATGCCCATCTGTTTTGCCATTTTGATGGTGGGTTCAAACCCTACATCAACCAACACTCTTACCGCTACCACATTCACCGAACTACTGATAGCCGTAATCATCGAACGCCAACTATTGGAGTGGCGATTTCCATAGTTCATCGGTCGATAACCATCCACCCGGTAGGGTTCATCCTTATAGCTATCATAGGGCGAAAATCCTGCTGCGATCGCCGTGGCATAAACTAACCCTTTAAAGGTCGATCCCGGCTGACGTTGGGCTTGAGTGACGCGGTTAAACTCACTTTCTGCAAAACTCACGCCCCCCACTAAAGCCTTGACTTCACCATTTCGAGGATCAATTGCGACTAAAGCGGCTTGATCGAAGCCTTGAGGACGCCCATCGAGTTCTACCGCTTCTTTTACAACCCGTTGAGCAATTTTTTGCCATTTGAGATTAACACTGGTTTCGACGGTGAGTCCACCAATTTCCAGGTCTTCTGAGGAAACATAGCGAGGTAATTCCTTCTCAATATAGCTAGCAAAATAGGGCGCTCGAACTCGTAAACGTTTGGGTGAACTGGGTTTAATCGCTAACTTTTGCTGCGTGACCTGTTCAGCCCGTCCTGGAGTCAGAACCTCTGCATCCTGCATTCGCTGCAAAACCACATTCCGACGTAGTTGAGCGGCTTCTAGGTCCACCAATGGAGAATATTGACTCGGTGCCGGAGGCAACCCGGCTAAAGTCGCAATTTCAGACAGGGTCAGTCGTTGAACGGGTTTACTAAAATAGACTTGAGCGGCATCTGCCACCCCGTAAGCGCCTGAACCCAGATAGACTAAATTCAAATATTTCTCTAAAATCTCTTCCTTTGTCATCTGGCGTTCTATCTTGATCGCCAATAATGCTTCTCGGAGTTTACGAACCACGCTACGTTCTTGGTCGAGAAAAACCGTTCGAGCCAACTGTTGGGTAATGGTACTTCCACCTTCAACCACCCCTCTCGCCAGTAAATTTGCCCCAAACGCCCGAACAATTCCTTGATAGTCAACCCCTTGATGTTCGTAAAAGCGTCGATCTTCTGTGGCGACAAAGGCTTTAATCAATTGATCCGGCATTTCCTCTAACTTAACCTTCTCGTGAGTTGCCGGACCCCGCTGCATAATAATGGTGTTATCTGCGGCTTTAATGGTTAAAGTGCCGTCGCGATTGTAGCTGGAGAGATCGGTAACTTCTGGTAAATTTTGGTAAAGCTGGTAAAATTTCCAACCCCCATAACCCATTGCGCCACCCCCTGCGGTGAAGACACTCAAGCCGACCCAAATACTGGGACGTCGATACCAAGGCTTGCGACCATCCTTGAGCTGAGAGGTTTTCGGCTTCATCCAAGGAAAAACCCTGCTATACCAAGGCTTTGGAGTTTGGGGACTTGCTTCTTCGGGTGTAGCTGAATCTTGATCTGGGTCTGGGACATCATCTTCCCATTCAGACCCCGCTTCGGGTATTTCTGTTTCCCGATACTGAGGAGAATTTGGGTCTCTATTTTCCCCCTCTGATGGTGACTCAAACGCATTTTGAGTAGAAGTTGCAGGGTTAACTGCCGAATTAAATCTTTCTCCGATCATGGCATTTTGAGGCTCTGGCTTGATAAAAGTTATCAGTTTTGCTTCACTCTGATGACTGGAGATTTGCCACGGCATCTCCCTAGACTCAGTGCGTTTGCGATCAATCGAGTTATTTGTAAACTGTGATTGATTATCCATATCTTGGGGAAATTTTGTCACTAGAGGCTCCCGGTATTTATTAAAAACACAGATCTCCAGTCCAGACGCTGGACAACTCTATTCAAAGTTGATTTGGCGTTTCCGCTTAGGATATCTGTTCTAAGGCTGAAAATCAAGTTTTTCAAATGTTTATCTGCTTAAAAATACTAGACCGCATGACCAAGGGCTAATCCTACAACCAGCATTCCCAAGACGAGAAAGGGTTGAGCGCTGGCTTGATATTTAACATCATTTTCTAGAGGATTGCGTAAAAAATACATATCCTGAAATGTAATCTGAGGAATCACTAACAACAGAAGAATCGTTGCGTAGAGATTTTGCTGAATGCTAATCAAGTAAACTGCGACACCGGCTTGAAAGATATCAATCATCAATACACAAATCCAAGCGGCTGTCCCAATTCCAAACATGACAGGCAATGATTTTAAACCCAATTGGGCGTCGCCTTCAACACTTTTAAAATCATTAACAATCGCAATTCCCAATCCCGCCAAACTATAAAATAGGGTCAAAACCACAATTGTGGGTGTTAAATCCCCAAATAACGCATGACCTGTCCACCAAGGCAAAGCAATATAACTTGCTCCCAAGGCATAGTTTCCCAGCCAGCCATTTTTCTTGAGTTTTAAGGGCGGAGCGGAGTAGATGTAGGATAAGAACGCACCCCCAAGACACAAACAGGTAATTGTGGGGAAGTCATGGTTTGCCCACTGGTCTAACCCATAAGATAAAGCGATCCCAGCAATCAGTAATATTAAAATTTGGCTGACGACTGCGGGAATTGAAATCGCACCGGAGGGGATGGGTCGATAGGGTTCATTAATCGCATCGAGATCGCGATCGTAAAAGTCATTCAACGTCTGAGTATAACCCGCCATTAACGGCCCAGCAAGCAACATACAAGCCGCAGCAATCAGGATATTTTCCAGTGTCCACAGATATTTTCCTGAAGATGCAGCCCCACAAACGACCCCCCAAATTAGAGGAATCCAGGTAATGGGCTTCATCAGTTGCAGACGAATTTTCCAGATTGATTTTTCTCCAGAAGCTGCACCCTTCATTCCCAGAAGTTGGCGAGCTTTGGCTCCTGCATCTGGATTTAGATTTGAGTTCTCACGAACTTCAGACTCGGACTGCTCAGACATAAGCAAATGATTGATAAACCAGAAATGAACTCAATAATTACACCATCAATAATGATGCCATTACGTTGATCTTATTTTCTAATGAACTAGAAAGAAATGATCAAGGAATTGTTCTGAAATTTGGCCCCCGTCACAGGCTTTCCGCGTAGGGGATCAGGGAGAAAGATATTTCGTCGCTGGTCTCCGGCTTCTATGGTGACTTCAGGGCCGTATTGAGTGAGTTTAATTTGTTTTTTATCAAAACTGGGCAAAAATAGGCTCACTTGTCGTTTAGCCACGTCTATGGAAATCGGACGAGGAGCAAGTGAGGCTTCAGCACTAAAGTCCGGTAAGGCTTGCATTAAGATTTGCCAATCTGGGCTCGGAGTTTTCGGCATAGAATGCACGTTTAACGGCGCAAAGTTTTCGGTGATGGTATCGCTGAGATTGGCTTGATTGAGGCAAACTCCACCCACCGTTAAACCGACTTGTTGGGCGCTTCCCCACAGGTAACGAGCCGTTGCGATCGCAATTTCATCAGCCGTTGTCACTAAATAGGCTAATACCCGGTTCGGATCACTGACAGCAGCTTTCCCCTTATCCAGCATATTATCGACCGGGTTGGTGGACCCAGAGAAGTTATCCGTTGAGAAATCAACATTCAATACGGCACTGCTGATGGGTTGAGCAAAAGGAGAAATCGCCTTCCAGAAATCCGACTCGAGAAACACTTTCCGGAACCGACGCACATACCAGCTTAAAACCTCTGGCATTCCCAGCATTCTCAAGGTGTCTTGGCTGGTGGCTCCATCATAGATAATCACATCATAATTGCCACTGCCCTCATATTGACGCAGAGCATTCAAAGCCAGCGCACTATCCATTCCCGGTAGTACACCGAGTTCCTGACCATAGACATCTCGAAAAAAGGGCGTGCGAACGTATTGGGCTTCTAAGCCTTTAACTTCATCCCAACTTTGTTCGAGTAACTCTGCACTTTTGAGGTAAATTGCTTTGAAATTGGGTGCGACTTCGGTGGGTTCAGACCCTACAGTTTGACCCAAAAATAGGCTAAGGGCTGGACTCAGATCTTGACTGGCTAGGAGAACTCGCTTTCGGTCCTGTGCAAACCGTTTCGCGGCGGCAACTGCCATTGTCGTTCGTCCTGTTCCACCCTTACCCAAAAAGGTTAATATTAGAGCCATCTACTCTTTTGCGCTCCTCAAATCGCGTACATTTTCTCGGCTGAACCGTTATGAAATCTTAGCGTATGTTTTCAAGAGATTCATACTCACTCAAGAGTGAAGTCAGGGAGTTTACACCGTTAGACAAATTGCCTGTTGTCGGGAAAACCGGATTGATATTGCCCGTTACTCCTGACTTCACACAGGGCTAAGATGTCGCCTCTAGTTCATCCTCAAAAAACCAAGTCGAGGTTTGATCATCAAGTTTGACCACAAAGCCAACTCCACTTCCATCAACCATTTTGTAGCCTTCGACAACGCCGAAAGGATTCTGTTTGAGTTTGCTGACAATATTTGCAGGTACTCGCTCTTTGATACCGCGTACTTTCACTTTCTGACCAATTTCGATTGCCACTTCCAGTGTTCTCCAGTAGGACTTTAACCAATCCACAGTTTATCTGAATTTGTAGCATTTCTGCACGCTTTCAGCTTATTGCCAAGGGTCAAGGATAGCCAGGAATTCAGATCGACGGAGTTGCGTTAGACTGATGAGACTAAAAATTGGTCAGCGAGACTCCAGTTAAACTGGTAAACTAAAAAAATGATTATGCTCAGTTACTGTTAAATTTGACCCAGGAACAGAAAGAAGCTTGATGGATATTAAAGAATTCTTTGAACTCTCAGCAGGAAAGTGGTTTTCGCAACGCACCATTCATAACTTATCCTCTGGACAATTGCAGGCAGGTAAATCAACCCTGACCATTGAACTTTTACCCGAAAACGAACCGAGTATTACTGAACTGTGTACACAGTATCAAGTCTTACCCGCTCAGGCAAGACATGGCTTAAAAATGAGTTGGGAAGGAAGCATCGAACGAGAAACCAAGCAACAAACTGGACAAACCCTCTTAGTTCCTGTCATTGACGAGGCTTCACCTCAAGAGGGTCTATTTTTACAGCAAAGACCAGGTTCAAAGAATACTGCGATCAAAGGTCGTTATTCTTTTGGAGAAGATGAGGTTTTGGTTTTGATTACAGAAACTGATGAGTTTTGTGCAGAAGAACGGTTATGGTATTTGATTCCCAATCTCCGACTCAGAACCAGTGTTGTTAAACAGAATAATGGTTTAACCCAAGCTTCGTTCTGTTCAGAAATTCGGATCGGTCTTCAACAGTAAATTGAGCTTCTAACCTTCTAAAGTTAAAGCCTTCACGCTCCTGAACAACTCGCTAACAATTAAGGATAATTTAGATCTTTAGAACTGCTCCAAAACTCCCCAAAATTTGATTGAGTCTGGAATGAGGCTTAATTAAAATCAAGCTTCAGAAACTGTTTGTAAAGAAAAAATAAAGTCGGTTCAGATAGCTAAGGCGAGGATTATTAAAGCTTTTTAATGCGATCTAGTTAACCCTAAATGACTTCTACAATCCTAGATTCAGTCTTAAGGTTTATTTCACAAACAGTCTCTCAGGTGCGTCATTGACGCACCCTACTGTATAGATGGCTAGACAGTTGCAGGTTTGGGATCGGGTTCAAAGTTTAAACCTCTACCCGAAGACTAATCTCGGCTGGAAATAGCATCCAGAATTTTTTGCTCTTGTGGTGAAACTTCGCGGTCACTTCTGTGAACAATTTGCTGACATTGAGCGAGTAGAGGTGGGACAAAATCGGGATGAAGTTGTTCTAAAAGCTGTTCTAACGGTTGATGATCTTGAATATGCTTTGAAATGGCTTCAATAGACCGAGAACTCAGATTTTCTTGCTGTAATTCAGGGATAATATCTGACCAGTTTTTATCAGGATAACGCGCTAAAATCAGGTGCATTAGAATCTGATCCATAATTTTCTCTTGTTCTAATGCTGATTTTAAATACGCCTCACTTTCCTGGCTAAATTGTTCTGAGGTTAATTGAGGGTATTCTGGATGAATTTTAGTTTCGTAGAATCGACAAGCAGCATATCCTAAAGCATAGAGTAGAACTGCATTGGATGAAGCACCGACGACAATACCGACACCGGGAATAATTTCTACTAAGCCTAAACCGACTTTAAGAGCGCTCGATCCTCCCATCGATAAACCAAAAATAGCCAGTACCTCTCCTCGACGAACTGGATCGCTTAAATCGAGTCCATAGGCTGCTGCTATTTGATAAATCATCTCGGTTTGCAGGCGAGTTGTTGTGGCTAAATCAATGGCAAATAATGCCGCCGCTAAAGGGGGAATTGCATTAGTAATCAGTCCAACACTTGCGGCTTGAATCGCTTTGTCTACCATGATACGATGAGCAATTTCATCGGTAGATTCTTGCGGATATTTTTGCTGAAGTGTTGTGACACTTTCTTGTAAGGATTTAACATCAACCTCTCCGATAATCGCCTTTAACCAATCTGCACCAAAAAAATTAGTGAGCGATCGCACAATCGGATTTTCTGCTAAATCAGCAAGACTATTTCCAGCATCTTTTAAGGTATCATCTAGAAGTTCCTGAACTTGAGTGCTGACACTTTCGGTTAATTCAGCCGTTATCTCTGCTCCAGAATCCAGCAATTGCTGTAAATTAGAAGTTGCTTCATCAGTAAAGTTCTGAATGATACTTTCTAGGTCGAATGACTGAATATCATTGGCAGATTCTTGAGAATTCTCAGGCATTTTTCGGGTCTCGACTTGAGTTGACACTTCAGGTTGGCAAATCGCCTCATCCTCTACTTTCTTTGCTTCTAGCAAGTCAGCAGGATTATCTATACAGATTTCTACTTTTTTATCTTTGCTCATTATATACTCCAACTGATCAAGAATCTGTTGTTTTGCGGCTTTAACTTATTCTAGATTTGTTAAGTCTGCTTGAACCGCGATCGCCTCTCCTATCTTCTGAATATCTTCGAGGGCTTGCTGAAGTTTTTCGGAGGTTTTATCAAGAAGAACAATCTTCACACCTTCGGTTGCCAGTAATTTAGCGGTTGCATGACCAATTCCTGAATCTCCGCCTGTAATTACAGCAACTTTGCCTTTAATTCCAAATTCCATTGTTTCTTACCCACCCATTTTTAGCTCAACTATCCTATTGACTATCGTAGATTAAATCGCTCGTTCATCACTCTATCTCAAGAAGTATTGCTATCAAAAAAGGCGACTTTGAAGGATTTAGCGCGATCGCCAAGAAGATTAGCTCGACGCGCCCAAGCCAAAGCTCAAAGTTATCTCAATAGCCTAGATCGTCCAGAACTGAATTATGAAGGAATTCGCCGAGATTTCCAAACTCTGTTTGACGATCCACAAGCGGGATTTGAGGCAATGTCCCATCGCCTTTCTAACTTTGATCGAAATACATTTGTGGCACTGCTCAGTTCACGAGATGATATTTCAGAAGCGGATGCAAACCGAATTGTTGATCAGGCGGAACAGGCTCGAACTCGTGTTCTCCAAAGAGCAGAACGACTGCAACACCAAGCAGAACATCGCCTCAAACAGATTCAGCATGAAGCACACAGAGCCACTGAAGAAACCCGCAAAGCTGCTGCAACTGCAACCTGGTGGTTATTCTTAACTGCATTGATTTCAGGGATCGCAGCCGCAGGCGCCGGAGCAATCGGAGTTACGATCTAGATAGTTCTCAATCATTTTAGGTAAAGCGTGTGGAGTGGGTTCCATGCGCTTTCATTTAGAAAGTTAAAATTTCAACTTCTCACATAAGTCTGAACCCCGGATTAAAATCCCGATAACTGCTAACTGTACATTGTACATTGTCTACTGCTGACCGATAAATTATGAGTTTAAGCCTTCAAGCAACTTCTGTACCTCTTCACCTCGTTCAGATTCACCCAATTCTTGATAACTATTATTGGCTAACTTTAACCAGTGAATGGCTTTTTCTTTCTCGCCTAAAGCTGCATAAACTTCTCCTAAAGCCGCTTGAACTTCTGCACTTCCAGCCACATCATCAATTTCGATTAATCCCAATGATTTTAAATAGTATTCTTGAGCGAATACAGGAAGCTGAATTTGTTGATACAGTGTCCCTAACATTTGATAAACAGCCGCAGTATGATAGCCTTTTTCAATGAAAGATTCTAAAATAGCGATCGCTTCTGTATTTAAACCCTTTCGTTGATAAAATCCGGCTAAGGTCAGTACCTGGGCTTCACCGCCTAATTGTTGAGTCAGTTGTTCTGCGGTTGCTAAAATTTGCTGTTGTTCGGCTTCAGAAACGAAAATAAATCCTTCACCTAAAGGATCTTTCTTAGGAAAAGGAGACTCCACATCAAGAGAGGAAACTTCTGTATCTGCATCTTCTGTATCTGCATAAATAATAACAGTATATCGAAGATCAGGTTTGAAGATATTTTTCTCAGAATAGGTAACTTGATTTTCACTGACTTCTGTTTCCCAAATCTCTTCTGAAGGGCTTTTAATTTTAACAGTATAACGAGTGGCATTTGCAACCGGATTCCACCGCAGAACCAAGGGTTGATTAGATAATAAGTAAGTATGACGTGGACTAATGATATAAGGAATATTATCAGCAGCAAAAACTTGATTACCAATACGACTTGCATCGAAAGGAACACAACCATCATCGGTAGGAACGCATTGAGTTGCTAAACAACCATCTAGGGGCTGCGAAACCGTGTTAGCTGGTATTCTCCACGTTTCCCAATTCTCATAACAAATTGCCATTAAATTCGCTTCAGATTCGAGTTTAATTTGATCTTCTGCATAGAGTTCGGTTCCGACAAAAGTGGGACGATACTCTGACCAATTTTTCCGCTTTAAAAAGGCTTGTCCATCGGCTTCAATAATTCGCCCAACAGGAGTAGCATTGACACTCGTAACCGCATTAGCAGAATTCGGAACAATCTGCTGATTTTGCGAGTCAATTCCCCAGTTAACAAATGCGAAAGTGGCTAAACTTAAAAGTACGAAAATTGTTTTTAACTTCATTGTTAATCTCCTTCAGCTTGTAAACGTTGACGGACTAGATTTTTCCAAGTATTCGTCTCAGGGTTTTGAGTCGAGGGAATATTAATACAATTTTGTCTAATTTTCCGTAATTTGTCAGCAGTTGTCGAAATTTCTTCCAGAACCTGTGCTAACAAACATTGGGCGGGTGCATTATCAGGATCAAGGGTTATAGCTGTTTCTAAATGAGATTGGGCTTGAGGATAATTAAGATTTTGGAAATAAGCCCAGCCTAAGTTTTTATGTAAATCTGATTCAACTATTCGAGTAAAGTTAGCCGGATATTCGGGTTCGAGTTTAGACATAAGTTGCAAGCCAATATTTAGGTTTTGAATAGCCGTTTTGGTATTTCCATCTAACCAAATTTGTAGGCGAGATAAATTATTGATAGCGACGACTTCTACATAAGGATTATCTCCTTGACGTGCAGACTGAATCGCTTGGTAATACTCAATTCTCGCTCTCCCGAAATCGTGTCTATCTTCACCAATTAATCCCAATTGTAAATAAGATGCAGCATTTTCTGGATTAAATTTTAACGCAAATTCATAATAAAATTCAGCTTGTCCTAAATTCTGATCTTGAAGATGATCGAATCCAATATTAGTCAGTGTTCGATCAATTGTTGGTAAAATATAAGTTCGGACTAACGGGGGAATTTTTGGTAAGAGTACACGAAATCCTATTAATCCGGTTAACATTAAAGCAAAAAACTTCAGATGAGGAATAATTCGGACTTTTGAAGCATTCTGAACGGCAATTTTCTGAGAGAGTTCTTTTAATTTTTTGAGAAGCAAGCGTGTATTTTTGGGTCGCTGTTTCGGAACAGGCTTCATCAACTCATCTAAAAAATCAGCTAATAAAGATGAAATTTGGGGTGCAGAATTCCTCCAAATAATTTGACCTGTTTTCTGATGACTGGGGAAGTTCATCGGAGACTGACCTGTTAGTAAATGAACGAAGGTGCGACCTAATGCAAAAAAATCTGATTGTAAGACCGCTTCTCCCGTCAATTGTTCAGGGGCTGCATATCCTAATGAACCAATTTTTGTAGTTCCCCAATCTCCTACGCCCACTGTACCAAAGTCAATAACAGTCAGTTGTCCGTTGGGTCTTAAAATTAGGTTAGATGGTTTCAAATCTCGGTGTAATAGATTTTGACTGTGAAGTTGATCTAAAATTTCTAGCAACTGCTGTAACCATTCTAATGCTTCTTCTTGAGAGAGTTTACCATGATTTGTTAACCAATCTTCTAAATTTTCACCTTCTATTTTCTCCATGACTAGACAATGCAGTTGCTTATTACTTTTATGGGGTGAAGCTGTAAAATAACCATCGGGTTCTACTCTAGGAATTCCCGGGTGACGCAACCACATTAATACTCTAGCTTCTTGCTTAAACAAACGAACTAAATCGGGATTATTCTCATATTTTAGAACTTTTAAAATTTTTAGACTTCCCCAATCTTCTAATCCCATTCCCCAATCTTCAACCTCAAAAATATCAGTGGGATGGCTAGGTTGAGGCTGACGTAAAGGTCGGATAATTTGATAGCGATTTTCAATCAACAATGCAGTACCGCAAGCTTGACATCGATCAAGCTGGTCTGAATTTTGGCGATGTTGACATTGAGGATTGATACAGTAACTCATTTACATAAAATTATTCGATATTTAATCATTTAATCTTTAATTAATTGGATTGAATTGCCGTAATTAGACTTTGCAGATTTTGAGTGACATAATCTTGCTCAAAAAACTGTTCTTGCAAATTAGAAATACTATCTTCGAGGCGTTTAATGGCTAGATTCAATCCTCTGGCGTTCGCAAACAATCTAGATTTTAAGCGGTTCATCACTAAATCTAAAATTGAGTAATGTTTTTGAGTATTTTGAGCCATTTCCAGTGGATACAATTTGAGTAAGCGGATAGCTTCTAAATCCTGATTTTTGATTAATCCAACTAACTCCTCATCAATTTGACGAACAAACTGTTCGATTACATATTTCATCACCACAGGCTGAAGACTGAAATAGGTTTGTTGATTTTTCTGACTTTTTTCAATCAGTGAACGTCGTCCTAATGAACCAATTGTTTCTAATAATTGCGAGGCGGATAATGGTAACAACATTTTGGCTTGCAGTTGAGATAACTGAATCGGTTGTTGTTCTAAAGCCAGCCAATACATCAATTCTTTTTCAGCCAACGATAATCGTTCAAAGGGCTGATCGAGTAAAGAACGAACATCTCCCATGAGTAATGTATTTTTCAGAAAATCAGCCACCTGACCTTCATACAATTCTTGAACCATTGCCGAAATAATCTTCACCGCTAAAGGATTATACCCATAACGTTCACTCAAACTTATCCAATCTTGACCAACAACAAATCCTCGTTCTTCTAGAATTTTTTGTGAGATTTCTTCAGACCCCATGACTTGCAAAGATCTCACCCTTTGCCCTTCAAGCTGGGCTAAATCTTGCAATTTTTCCGAACTGGCTAAGACTAAACAGCTTTGATGGGGTTCTTCGGCAATTCGTCGAATAAATTGTCCGTATTCCTCATAGTTTTCAGCATAATACCCGGCTAAATCTTGACGACTTAAAATCATTTCAATATCATCAAGAATCAGCAAACACCGTTGAGTATTTAAAATCTCAATCAGTTGAGAAATACCCTGACTAATATCTTCAATCTTGACGGTCGGTTGAGATGATAAAACTTGAATTAAATCTGCTAAAATAGAAGTCAGTGGAGTCGCCTGACGCAGCGATCGCCAAATCACAAAATCAAATTTCTCGGCATTTTGTTTAGCAAACTTCACCGCTAGAGTCGTTTTTCCCGTTCCTCCCATTCCCAGTAATGCCACTAAGCGACAGCGATCGCTTATAATCCACTGTTGGAGTTGGGTCAATTCTTGTGTTCGCCCGTAGAAGGTTTCCACCGACGGCGCCCCCGCCCAATCTTGACAAGAACCGGAACTAGGTGTTTGAGGTTCAGCCTTCTGAGGGGAGAGGGACTCAGCTTGAGTTTGCTGTTGATACAAAGACACCAACAATTGCTGCAACTTTGCCATTTTCCCTGGCCCCTTTCCGCTAATCTGAAACTTGCGATAGGTTTCACCGAGTCGTTTGCGAACAGTCTCTGGTTTGAGACTGAGTTGAGTAGAAATCGTGGTGATAGATTCTCCTTCCAGTAAGGCTTTGGATAAGACCTCAAGTTCTGTATCCGTGACACCATAACCCCTAGCAACTTGTTTAAGAAAATTTTGAGGAATTAACGTCATACTTTGAGACAAACAGACAACTCTACCTACATTGTACCCAACTTTTGGGTTTAAGTGAGGTTTTCCTGTCAAGTTCCGGATTTTAGTATAACTTAAGTGATTTTAACAGCGTAATGGGCTTTTACAGCGATCAGTTTTCTGTTGTTGGGTTTGATCCAATTCTTCACTGTGTACTGTGTACTGTGTACTGTGTACTGTGTACTATCTCTTGTCCTCAGAGTTGACGATATAAACCTTGACAACTGAGTCACCGAATCCATCCTTTCAAGCGTTCCGCCACATGGGGACGACGTAACTTTCGCATGGCTTTAGCTTGAATTTGACGTACTCGTTCCCGCGACAGGCTACAGATTCCACTCACCTCATCTAAAGTGTGAGGAACTCCAGTCGTTAGACCATAACGCAAGGAGAGAATATCTTGTTCTCGTTCATTTAAAACCGAACGTAAGACCTCTAGCAATTCTTGTCGCATCATCAGTTCATTCATTCGCGACTCTGGCGATAAACTTTCATAGTCTTCTAACAAATCCATTAACTCTGAATTTTCCTCTGAACCAATCCGATGATTGAGAGATAAAGATTTACGACGAACTTGTTCGAGTAGACGCAGTTGTTGAGGAGAAATAGATAAGGCTTCGGCGATTTCTTCTTCAGTCGGTTTGCGGCGTAGAGTGCGTCTTAAATCTTGATGAATTCCCTGTAATTTATTGAGTTGTTCAACCACATGAACCGGAAGCCGCACGGTTCGTCCTTGATTAGCAATGGTGCGAGTAATCCCTTGACGAATCCACCAATAGGCGTAGGTTGAGAATTTATAGCCTTTATCGGGGTCGAATTTTTCAGTTGCTCGGTTTAACCCCAAAGCTCCTTCTTGAATTAAATCAAGGAACGGTACACCTCTATTAATATAACGTTTGGCGATCGAAACCACCAAGCGCAAATTCGAGCTAATCATTTTCTGTTTTGCAACTCGACCCATTTCAAACTGATGATGGAGTTCAGCTTCACTCAACTGAGCCGCCGCCGCAAATTCGAGAGGTTGAGGATTTCTTCCAAGTTGCTCTGTGAGCTGTTCTCGGAGTTGCTCAAGCCTCACTAACGCTTTAATTCGTCGAGCAAGTTCGATTTCCTCATTCGCTTTTAAAAGAGGATAACGAGCCATGCCTTTGAACAATGCACCAACTGCATCATCCATCTTCATTAAATTTTCTGCCGACGGAAAAGTAGCAGTCTCTATATTCATGGGAAAATCCTCCCTTTCAAGATTGGCTTAACGTTGTAGCGTTACCGCATCATTGGAGTGCAAAAATTGAGCATTGGAATATACGGTATATATCTCGACATTATAATCAAACTGACTTATCTCTTCAATGTACCTATGCTACAATTGATCCTAATTATTGTTTTCACTGTTACCCTTTCAGTTTCAGTCAGGCGAAATTTAACGTGTAAACGCAAAATTGAATTAACTTTACAAAGCGTAATATTAAAATGTGAATGATTGTTACTATTGAGACAGATTATATTGCCGTTCTCTGAACTCAAAGGAGATGACACCAGAACTTGAAGAATTATTACCGCTACAATCTCTTCTCTAGATCTTCTAAAATCCGAATTAAGTCAGTCTTTTCAACAATATAAACGTCATCGATCTGATTTCGAGGGATTTTAACCTGAGCTTGAGTGAAGCAGAGAATAGGAGTAACCCATCTAACTTGTTTCAGTCGCGCCACATCTGCCGCTTGTCCTCTAACTTTACTCAGTAAATCCCCCTCAGAAAAATCATAAATCCGACGACCTTTAACTCGTTTGAGTCGATTATCTTGATTGATCATTTTACCTTTGTGAGACTTGACATCTACCACATACCAATTCTTTTCCGACGAACATAATACAACATCAGCATCGCCCCAACGTTTCAGAGGAAAATTATACTCAATTTGCCAATGATTAGAACTTTTAGAACTTAAAGCATTTAAAATCACAGCCACTTCTTGTTCAGCCTTTGCCCCCATTAAAGCCTGTTCTGAACGCCTCATCCAATATTCACCTTTTTGCCAAAAGCCATAGCTAGCAATTCCCCCAACCAAAGCGAATAATAACCCAATCCCAGATAATTTAAAAATCAATAAAAATAACACCCCTCCAATCAGACAACCCAACCCCATCCCATAAAAACGTATCGCTTTTTGACGACGCTGTACACTCATCTGACGAACAAATTCTCCCGCTTGGGGTTGATTGTGATTTTTCATAAGTTAATCTTGATTTAACGCTATAGGTCGTGTCATTCTCTGATGCTATAATTAAGTTAAACCTAAACTCAAAAATAATTAATTTCTAGAATTAATCTTCATAATGCCAGATCCGTTTCACAAAATCCAACCCAGAAGACCCATTGCAGTTGATTTATTTGCGGGAGCTGGGGGAATGACACTAGGCTTTGAACAAGCAGGTTTTGACGTTCTCGCAGCAGTTGAAATTGACCCGATTCATTGTATCGTTCATCAATACAATTTTCCACTTTGGTCGATTTTGTGTGAAGATATTAGCCAGCTCGCTAGTGACAAAATTAGAACAAATTCTCGTATTCAAAATCAAGATATAGATGTAGTCTGTGGTGGCCCACCCTGTCAAGGATTCTCACTGATTGGGAAACGGTTGCTAGAAGATTCACGAAATTTATTGGTCTTCCATTTTCTGCGAATTGTTGCTGAACTCCAGCCTAAATTTTTTATCTTTGAAAATGTCAAAGGCATGGCATCAGGAAAACATCAGATGTTCATTCAAGAACTAATTAACAAGTTTGAATATTATGGTTATCAAGTTCAGCAACCCTATCAAGTTTTGAATGCAGTTAACTACGGTGTTCCTCAGAACCGTCAACGGCTATTTCTACTCGGATCTCGAAAAGGATTAACATTACCGAATTATCCTCAACCGACCCATTCTCCTGAAAAAAACAGTGATTGTCTTCCCCAAACGCCTACCGTTGTAGAAGCCTTACAAGATTTACCCGAAGTTGAACGTTATCCCGAATTATTACAACAAGACTGGGCTGATGTTGATTTTAATCAACTTAATTCACCGAGTTTATATGGTAAAATATTAAGAGGAATTATTCAAAGCTCTAACAATTATTCTTATCCTCGTCAGTACAATACTCAACGACTCACCTCTAGCTTGAGAACCGAACATACCCTAAAATCTATCGAAAGATTCGCCGCCACACCACCCGGGAAAACAGAACCCATTAGCCGTTTTCATAAACTAAACCCAGACGGTTTTTGTAATACTTTAAGAGCCGGAACTCCGAGTAGTCGAGGCGCTTATACTTCACCTCGCCCCATCCATCCGTTTACACCTCGATGTATTACCGTCAGAGAAGCCGCTAGACTGCATTCTTATCCTGACTGGTTTAGATTTCATGTCACCAAATGGCATGGTTTTCGACAAATTGGCAACTCAGTTCCACCTTTACTCGCTCAAGCGATCGCAACAGAAATTATCAAGTTATTAAAGATTAAACCCGAAAAACCTCAACAGGAAATTAAACTTGGAGATGAATCTTTTCTACAATTTGATATGTCACAAGCGGCAAGCTATTATGGAGTGAATTCTCGCATAATTGCACCGAGAAAACGTCAAAAATATCAAACAGTAGGTTCGTAGTTGCACTTTAGTGCATGAGTTAAGTTGGATTGAGACTACCAAACCCAACAGTTTACAGTTATGTAGTACAGAGTTTTTAGTGATTAGTTGTTCTACGGCAAAACTTTAACTTTTTAAAGGCAAGAAAATCGTCATCACTTTACCTTGTTCGGGGCGTTGTCGCACTACTAATTTACCACCCAAAGCTTCAAATAAATTTTTGGTAACAGACATATTCAAACTTAACGCCCCAGTTTCCGGCTGAAACATTAACAACCGCCCAATAGATTTTAGAGAAGACTTAGCCGCCTTTTCAAAAGGAGAAGAATGCTGAGATTTTGATTGAGATTCCAGTTTGAGCTTTAACTGTTCTCCAGCCAGACAAACCTCAACTTGAATATGACTTCCTGAAGGCAAACTGCGGGTAAAATTCTCAATCACTCCAGTCAGAACTTGATCTAACATTGTCGGATCGCTGACAACATGAGGCAACTTTTGAGGGAGACTCACATCTAATGTATGATTGCGTTGAGTGGCTTGTTTTTGCCAACGGGGAAGACTATTTTGCAAGAGATCTTCCAACGACATAGAAGTGAATTGAACCGATGAGTTTTGAGCCTTATTTTCTGAGGCTTGTTTCGCCCTAGAGAGTTCTAACTCAACAGCTCGAAAAATCAGATTAAAGCGATCCATTTGTGTGGTACACTCATGATCAATCATCTCTAACCGTTTGCGAACAGCTTCTGGATCGAACTTTTTACGCTTCAACAGTGATCGAGTTAAGGTGTGAATTGTAGCTAGAGGAGTGCGAACTTCATGGGCGATCGCTTGAATTAGCTCAACTTGAGAACCATCGAGAATATTATCCGATGGGGTTTGAGTATTGGGTAAAGGACTATTAGAAGGGGTAGAGTTAGAGACATTTAAAACATCACGAGATTTTGTTTTAGAAGCCGGATTTAGCATTCTCACTGCTTCCCGAGGTCTTTCCGAGTCTAGCGGTAAACTATCTAACAACAGACGAGAAAATTGCGTTACCGTTTTATAATTCGGAGGAACTCGAGGAAATTGTTCGATCCAGTTCTCAAGTCTCGCCACTGCATCTGTAATTTTTCCTGAAGATTTAAACTTCGTTTGATGAATGTGTTGAGTGCGTTGTCGCACCAAATCTAAAGCCTGTTCAACCACATCCGGATCAAAAGAAAATTCAAATGCAGGGCGATCTTTTGCATCCTTTCCCAAAGCCATTACTAAACTAAACTGAGACGTTAAGACAATACAAAACGGTTCTTGTGCTTGTGGATCGTCTTGTAACAATGGAAACGCAAAATTAGGGGGAAGTGAAGCCTCGCAACCCGTAGCAGCCGGAAGCAGCGTTAAGGCTTGTGGAGTGGGAACAGAAAAGCCTTCCCAACCCGGAATCTGCGGAATAAAAACCTGAGTCGCAAAATTCAACATTAACGCCGGATGCACTAAAATCGGCGCAGGGCTAGAAAGCACTAATCCCTGACACTCAGAAATAGAAAGGGTTTGAGGTGAAGATTGATGTTGACTAGCACTGCGTGACGTCTGCGTTGCTTTACCACCCAGTAATCTATCACTCGTCGATTTTCGTTTTACCGTCAGCGTCAAATCTTTTTTTCTGACATCAGAACAACTCGCAGGCTTGCGCCGCCGACTTTGTTCTATGATTAAGCCTCTCAGCAGTTGATTGACAGCAGCGATCGCACCACACCACTCCCGTTCCGCTTTGAGTCGTTGTTTATTGGTGTAGTAAGCCGTATAACGATGAGAACTCGGTCCATCTCTGCTGATATTTTGATTAAAATCTATAGAACTTCCTAAGCCTTCATCGGCTAGGATTTCACTAATCGTAGGTAACGGGTTGACAATCATTGCTTGCATTTCACCTCAAAACTCTAAAAAGTGTACTGTTAAGTTAACTGAGCTTCCGTTGACTGGATATAAACTTTTAATATAAATTATTAAGTTGGAAAACCGAACCTTTGGTACTACGGATTAATACTCAGACTATTCTCTACGACTCTCAGGATATCGAGAACTCGATACTTTAGAGATTCGTAGAACCGAACTAATCAGTCGCAATCACCGCTTGGATCACAAATAAGGTACACTTTTGTAGAGGTAGATGCTGCATTTAATGGAAAGGGCTGACGGCGATCGTTTCCAAGGGCTTCTCAGGCATTGATGAACCCCGTCACACAGTTCACCTCGTTCCACTCTACTACTTGAGCTGTCTGATCGAGATCCCCCATCTTGAACATTAGGGGCTTTTGGTTCTGAAGAGGTTTACTGTTGAGATGCGGGAAATTCAGACTTAGGACCGGATGCCAATACTGGCTCTGAATTGATTGTGCAGCCTATGATTACAACCTAAAAAATCAACTTAATAAAACCCATTGTTGATTATTATCAATCTTTGGCTTTGTAAATTATATGAATCAATCATTAAATCCTTAAAAAATAGGGAGTCTTAACGGACTCCCTCTCTCAAATTGCAAAAAAATGACTCCCAAGATGTTAAAACAAGAGAGAAGCATTGAGAGAAGCATTAAGCGATGAGGTTTGAGACCAGCAAGCAAGAAGCTTGTTACGAAAAAGTCGAGGCTTGGATGCGCGAACTTTATGGTAAGTTCCCACATCCCAAACAAGATGTTCCTGGACTTAGTTTATTCATGGGTTCAGCCCAGGTAGACGTGTTAGTGTTTCCTTGGGGAGAAACTGATGCGATCATTACGACTTGTTCTTCTGTCGTGACTGGAGTCGAACTAACCCCAGACTTGATGCAGTTTTTACTCCGAGAGAATTATAATATGCGCTTTGGTGCTTTTGCTGTTGATGAACAAGGGGATATCGTCTTTGAACATACAATTGTTGGCTCAACCTGCGATCAACCTGAACTCAAAGCCTCGGTGAATGCCGTCTTAAAAATTGCAGATGATTATGATGATAAAATTGTCGAGCGGTGGGGAGGAAAACGAGCTCTAGATCGCTTTAATCAGTAGACAGCTTTAAAAAAAAATGAGACTTAAATCTGCTAAATTGACTCAATTTCGTCCCAACTTCTCCGTTTCCAAAGGAGTAACTCATGCCTGTTGAAAGTGTACCTGAAACTGACCTTAAATATTATCTCATTGCTTTTGATGAAAAAGGTCAAGAACGTACAGACGATCCAGATGGACAGATGAGCCAACGTGTGCTAGAGGTTTTGAAGACTGAGCCAATTACAGATGTTTTTCTGACCAGTCATGGGTGGCGCAGTGATGTTCCTGCGGCTCGACGCCAGTATAACCGTTGGATGAAGATGATGGCTGAACAGAAAGCGGATTTAGATTATGTTCGAGATATTCGACCTAATTTTTCTCCACTATTAATTGGATTACACTGGCCGAGTTTGCCTTGGGGAGATTATGATTTAGCCAATTCTTCTGCGATTTCCTATGGGTTAAGAACGACTTCTAGAAGACTATCCATTAGTGAATTAGTCGATCAGTATGCTTCTCGCTTAGTTGATACTCCCAAATCTCGACAAGCTCTAGAAACCATATTACTCTCAGCCCAACAAAATATTGCACCTCAAGAATTATCACCTGAAGTGATTGCAGCCTATCGGGTTTTAGATGCTGAAATCAACTCAACCAGTCAAGATTTAAACCCGTCTCCGGCTTTTGAGCGTGAACCCTTCGATCCTGAAAGTACATTTTGGGTTGCACGTCAAGAAGCATTAAGTTTTAGTGGGTTTAGTTGGGGAGGGGTTCTCGCTCCCTTACGAACATTATCCTTTTGGAGAATGAAAGATCGAGCGCGTCAATTTGGAGAAAATGCCGGACATGAGTTGCTGAAAAACTTACAATTAGTTAATCCAGACCTGCGATTTCATTTAATTGGTCATAGTTTTGGCTGTATTGTCTTGTCGGGAATGCTCGCCGGACAACAGAATTGGGGAGTTTTAGAACGTCCTGTTAACTCTTTATTTTTGATTCAAGGCGCTCTATCCTACTGGTCTTATTGTCCGGATATTCCGGTTGCACCGGGCGTGTCAGGGTATTTTCATCCGTTAATTGCAGAGGGGAAAGTATCCGGCTCGATCATTACCACCTATTCTAAGTTTGATACTGCACTCTACAAATGGTATCCCTTAGCGGCGACAGCATCGAGCTTATTTAACCGTTCTGTCAGTTTCTATAAATTTGATGAATTTCCCACCTACGGAGCTGTGGGGGCTTTTGGGGCGCGAGGTGGCGATGATTTTTTAGTTGTTGATATGGATATGTTAGATCAAAATTCGCCCTATCCCTTCTATCCTGGACAAATTTACAATCTCGATAGCCGTGAATATATTCGAGAAGGTTCCGGTGCAGAAGGCGCTCATAATGATTTTGTTCGTCCAGAAGTCGCTCATGCCGTGTGGCAAGCAGCGATCAACAGTTAACAGTTAGCAGCTTACAGGGGATAGGGGATAGGAGGCAAAGGTCAGAGGACTGGCAACCCTTCGACTACGCTCCCTTCGGACACGATAGGGGCAATCAGGCAACGGTTAACAATTAAGATTTTCTAAACTTCTTTCTACTGTCATCGCCATCTGAAAAGATACATCTGAACTGGCTGATAACTCAGCGATCGCAGTAAATGTCTCGCCAGGTAATGGATTTACGAACAACTGTACGGTAATTTATCCCCCCCCAGGGGATAGCAATTGTATGTTATCCTGAATATAAATACCCCCCAGGGGGATATTCGAGGCATTCCACCTAAATATCTTAAATAAGGTAAACTTAAGTAACAAATTTTTAAGAAAAGACATTTAAAGTTACAACATCCAAGAGGAGCTAACCTTGACTACTAATCAACCTGTTCAACCCCTAAGTAAATTTCAGATTTTTTTAAGGAAAGTTCAAGTCTCTCAAAGGTGGATGTTGTTCGGAGCGGCAATATTTTTAGTCTCTGTTCCTGTATTTTTTCAGGCTCCTCTAGTACGAACTTGGCCTGTATTAAGTTTGTTGATGACCTTGGGGTGGTTAGCTGGGAGTCTGCTGTTATTGCGATCGCGAACAACTTGGGTTTGGGGCGACTTATTAATCGGGTTTACTCTGAGTTGGTTAACGGGATCAATTTATTGGGGGTGGCTGCGAACTGAACCTCTGCTGCATCTTCCGATTGAGGCTTTAGGCGTTCCGTTTGCGATCTGGTGTTTACAACGAGGATGGGGTAAAGTCGGCAACTGGTTTTATTTAGGATCGTTATTTGGAACTGCTGTGACAGATGGATATTTTTACATTACCGGAGTGATTCCGAACTGGCGACAGTTAATGACAGTAGATCCTTCATTTGCCGTGTCCATCTTGCAAAATGCTCTAGAGAAAGTCAGTACGCCTTGGGGAATTAGCTGGGCAATTATCCTGGTCACACTCCTGTTAAGTGTCGGTTTACTGCCTTTGCAATCTAAACAATTACATATATGGGTGTTTAGTGGGGCAGTTTTGAGTACAATCTTAGTGGATAGCTTATTTTTGATAGCAGCCTGTGTTGCCTAAAGATCAACATGGGTGAGGGTTCGGGTGCATCTGACACTGTAAGCGGCAAGCTAAAGCCAGGGCTACCGTTAATTTCAGGAAAATGAAAGCCAAAAATTAATCTGGCGATGAGGAGAGACCAGAACTTAGGCGATCGATCATCCCGGGCGCGCTATAGCTCTCCCCATTTTAGGATGAGTAATATAAACTCTTGTTGGGCGAGATGAATGATCAAGTTTCGCTCTCAGTCAAACCAGTGTCCTTTCTCAATTAGTTGTGAAACTTCAACACACACCTCACCTATTGCTCCTGAGTGATGGTGGCAAAAAGTATTTGCCACTTGTTGGTAAAAGCTATTGGACATTAGGTCGTAGTGATGACAATAACTTTGTCATTCATGATCGATGGATCTCCCGAAATCATGCGATATTGCAACGGATGGAAAACGGAGAGTTTTACTTAATTGATCTCGGAAGTCGTAATGGTTCCTTTGTTAATGGTCGTCGAGCCACAATACCAATTGTTTTGGCAGATGGAGATCAAATTACCTTTGGTCAGACGGAGATGGAGTTTCATTGTCCTTTGAGTCAACCGGAAATCGATGAGACAGAACCAGAATCTGAGGATTTCACTGCGACTTTAACGGTGCGCCGCTTAATATCAGTTATGGTGATTGATATTCGAGACTTCACCGTATTAACACGACAACTTGATGAACGCTTACTCTCAGAAGTAATGGGACGATGGTTCCGTGAAGCCGGAGAAATTGTACGAGAACATGGAACTTGGGTAGATAAATATATTGGTGATGCGATTATGGTGGTTTGGTTTCATGGGGCGCAGGGAGTAAGTTCCTCAGAGATCTTAGAGATTTGTCATGCTTTGCGGGCGTTATATCAAACCACAGAAGCCTTGAGTAATGCCTATCCTCTGCCTTTTCCCCTACGAGTCGGAGCCGGACTAAATACAGGCTATGCGATGATTGGTAATACCGGAGGGAGCGGCAATTCAGACTATACGGCTTTGGGAGATACAGTCAACGCTGCATTTCGACTAGAATCTTCAACCAAACAACTGGGAATGGATATTGCGGTGGGAGAAACAACCTACAAATGCTTATCTCAGCTTCACTCTGAGAATACCTTTGAGCAACACACCGTTCATCTTAAAGGCTATGATGTTCCAACCATTACTTATGCCTCAACTTTTGCCGGCTTAAATCAATTTTTAGAAAAAGTGGAAAGTTTACAACGATCACAATCAGACTCGTGAAATTGAATGAAGCTCGTCTTGTCGCCTCGAACGTTTATGAAATTGACTGCTACAATATTTAATCAAACACTCAGATCCGAAATGAAGCTATTTAGTTGCACAAAAGCTGAAAGAACTTAATGCTAAATCATCCCCAAACAGAATATGATGCTCACCCAACAGCCCCTGAGCTAGATCTGGATGAAAAAAGGACTCAAGAGACAGTCCGGCTCGCTGTTCAAGCGGCAGAAGACCGCAAAGCCGAAGATATTACCGTTCTAAAAGTCTCAGAAGTCTCTTACCTTTCAGATTACTTCGTAATCGTGACTGGTTTTTCTCATGTGCAAGTTCGAGCCATTTATCAAGCCATTCTCAAACAAGTCGAAGAAGACGCACAGCGAGTTCCAATTAGTACAGAAGGGCAGCGGGAAGGGACTTGGATCTTGATAGACTATGGAGATGTCATTGTCCATATTATGCTTCCAGAAGAGCGAGAATTCTACAATCTAGAAGCCTTCTGGGGTCATGCCGAGCGCATTGATTGCTCAATATTAAAGTAGGTTCACGCTAGAAAGAAATAGTACAGCGGGACAAACGTTAAAAATCATTCTTTTTTTAAACAGACTTAATATCCGACTCGGTTTCCCTAGATTCGCTATGATTAACTATGATTAATTTGAAATTTTAAGTTTCTAGATTCAAACCAGTCGTTATGAGAGATCTGTCAATTTCAGTTTGTCCCGTTCCACCCGAACAACGCCCAGTTAATGAGTATCAAGAACTGCAAGAGTCTTGGTTTTTTAGCTGGGTTACTTTAGAATGGCATCAATATCTGAAAAAATTGGCTTGGGTGTGGGCGTGGAGTTGGTTAGTTTGTGGGCCAGTAGCCGCCGCGAGCTTCCCTCCGAAAGAGGTATTTGGGCAGTTTCTCGTCAGTGGGGGAGTCGGAGCAAGCGTGTTTTTAGCTTTTGTGGTCACTCAACTCTATTTAGGATGGTCCTATGTGCGATCGCGCCTCACCAGTTCCAGTATTTGCTATGAGGAGTCGGGCTGGTATGATGGTCAAACCTGGAAAAAAACACCAGAATTTTTGGCTCAAGATCGGCTGATTTTAACCTACGAGGTACAACCCCTATTAAAGCGACTCCGACGCACATTTTACGGTTTAGGATTGTTCGTTCTAGTAGATGGACTGATTTGGCTCGGTTTGTCAATCTGAGTAGGTTGGCTCAGGTTAAGCAAATCAAATCCACTGCTGCAATCATTAGGTTGGTGGTGGAATGCCTCACCTGTACGCTCACAATACCTCGAAATTGCTCAACTCACCCACTGATCGCCGCTTAATATTCACACTCAACTTTAGAATCTACGAATACATGACAAGGGCAAAACGAACACAGTCAGCAGAACTTGAAGTCAGACTTTTGCGTTCTGGCTTATGTGAGTCTGTGCATCGAGTCTATGCAACCGTTTGTGATACTCGCGGACGAGTGCTATCCTCCGCAGGAAGTTCAGAGAAAGGAACGTTTGTACGTTCTGCACTCAAACCTTTTCAAGCCCTCGCAATTACCACCACAGGTACACTTGAACGCTACGATTTAACAGATATTGATCTGGCAATTGTTTGTAGTTCTCATCAAGGTACGATTGAGCAAGCTCGCCGAGCATTTAATATTCTCTGGCATTGTCATGTCGATCCGGCTTACCTGCAATGTCCGATTCCTAAAGGCAAGCGGAGTCCCCTACAGCATGGATGTTCAGGAAAACACGCCGCAATGTTGGCTGTTTCTCAGCAACGTCACTGGCCACTGGAAACCTATTTACAGCCTAAACATCCAGTCCAGCAACTGATTACCAATAAAGTCGCTGAGATGCTGAAATTGCCTCCGGATGAACTGATTGTGGCTAGAGATGACTGTGGCGCACCCACCTATTATCTCGAACTCAGTCAAATTGCCACGCTTTTTGCACTACTCGCCTCTGGAGAAAACCTCGATCTCGAACGAATTGTCCGGGCGATGACCCAGCATCCAGAAATGGTCGCCGGAGAAGGGCATTTGGACACGGAATTGATGCGAATGACTGAAGGTGAATTAGTCAGTAAGTCAGGGGCTGAAGGGATTCAGTGCATTGGTCGGATTGGTCAGGGAATGGGCTTGGCGATTAAAGTAATTGATGGGGCTAAACGGGCTAAATATGCCGTTGCGATTCAGTTATTGAAGCAGATGGGTTGGATTACGCCCACACAGTCTGAGACCTTATCTGAAAAATTCCTAACTTTAGATGATTACAGACGCTTAGAAGTTGTTGGAGAATTATCTCTGATTTAATATGAGTCAACCTCATCGTCTATTTTTTCTCGGCTGTGCGGTTTGGGCTTATAAAGACTGGGTGGGTGACTTTTATCCGTCGGGAAGTCGCTCAACAGATTTTTTGAAACTTTATAGTCAGCGTCTGACAACAGTTGAAGGAAATACAACATTCTATGCAATTCCAAGTCCGGAAATGGTTAATCGTTGGGTTGAACAAACGCCATCAGAATTTCAGTTCTGTCTGAAACTTCCCCGTGATATTACCCATCGTGGACAATTACAATCTGCTATTTCGGATGCGTTAAGCTTTTGGGAACGTATGAGTCCATTGGGAAGCCGTCTAGGTCCGATGTTTGCTCAACTTCCTCCTCGTTATGCACCGACAGAACTCGAAGATTTAACGGCTTTTTTAGAAGCTTGGCCCCATCAACAAACGCCTCTAGCTTTAGAAGTTCGTCATCCCGATTGGTTTATCGACCCTTATTCTAATACTTTAACGACTCTTCTCAAAGATTTAGGAGTCGGACAGGTTCTTCTAGATTCTCGCCCTGTTTATTCTCAAGATCTCGATCCGCAGTTGGGAAGTACACGACGCAAACCAAATCTTCCCGTTCAGTTTACAACAACAACATCTTTTAGTTTAGTTCGATTTATTTCTCACCCTCAGTTTGACGTAAATCTCCCTTTTCTACAAGAATGGGTGACTCAAATTAAACAGTGGCTTACTCAAGGAATTCGGATTTATTTCTTTGTGCATTGTCCCCAGGAACAGCGATCGCCAACTCATGCACGTCAGTTTCAAACAATGCTTGAACAGTTGGAAGTTGATGTTCCTTCCCTACCTTGGAATCAACTCGATGACAGCCCAATTCAATTAAGTTTGTGGTGACTTAGTTATCCTCTACTTAGTCTTTGCTTCGGCGTTTTAGAAAAAGTATTAATCAATTTGTAGATCAATATTTTTCGCCAAATCTCTAACCACAAAAATTAAAAACACCAATCAGTTCTGAGTCAAAGGCTGTATGAAGCGCGATCGCAAAACTAAATCTCTTACAAAAGTATTTTGGGGATATCGTTTTTATTAATTCTGCTTTACTATTCCCGGTTCCCAGATACACTGTTCCCGACGACTACAAGCAGTCTAGCGGATCGCGGATAAGTAAAAAGACGACCCTTGCTTGGAGTACCTTCAAGTGAGAAGATTTAATGATATGGTCTTGGGACAATTCTCACGATTTGTTGAGGAGACTCGCTTGCCCTAGCTTAGATCAAAAAGACTGCTGATTCTAAGCTGAATTGCAGTCGAGATGGTGTCCGGGAAGGGGACACAGGCAACCCATGCTAATAGCACTCTGTGTGCGGGGTGTCTGTTTTCGCACTCGATGCAACCCAGATCGAGAAGCCACTGAATAGTCGTCTTTACTGTTCAGTGTGTTGTACTCACACGTTCATACACATATAGAAACGATAACTATGGCTGTTGCAACCCAATCACTTGAAGAACTGTGCATTAATTCCATCCGCTTCCTCGCAATTGATGCGGTACAAAAAGCGAACTCAGGGCATCCGGGATTGCCGATGGGTGCTGCGCCAATGGCGTTTGTGTTGTGGGATCGCTTTATGCAGTTTAACCCCAAAAATCCGAAATGGTTTAACCGCGATCGCTTCGTTTTGTCGGCAGGTCATGGTTGTATGTTGCACTATGCCCTCCTACACTTAACTGGGTATGATAGTGTTCCTTTAGATGAAATCAAGCAATTTCGTCAGTGGGATTCTAAAACCCCTGGACACCCAGAAAACCACGTCACTGCTGGTATTGAAGTGACCACAGGGCCTTTAGGACAAGGGATTGCAAATGCGGTTGGATTGGCTCTGGCTGAAGCTCATTTAGCGGCAACTTTCAATAAGCCAGACTGTAAGCTGGTTGATCACTACACCTACGCAATCATGGGTGATGGCTGCAACATGGAAGGGATTTCGGGTGAAGCCTGTTCTCTAGCCGGACACTGGGGCTTGGGTAAATTAATTGCCTTCTACGACGATAACCATATTTCTATTGATGGTCACACCGACATCTCCTTTACCGAAGATGTATCTAAGCGGTTTGAAGCTTACGGTTGGCACGTTCAACACGTTCCGGATGGGAACACCAATTTAGATGCGATCGCTGAAGCCATCCAAAAAGCCAAGGAAGTGACCGATAAACCCTCATTAATCAAAGTCACGACTATCATTGGTTACGGTTCTCCCAATAAAGCAGATAGCCATGATGTTCACGGTGCCGCTCTCGGTGCAGATGAAGTTCAAGCAACTCGCGACAATTTGGGCTGGGAATACCCCGAATTTGAAATTCCCCAAGATGCTCTCAACCACTTCCGCAAAGCGATTGATAAAGGGGCTAAAGCCGAACAAGAATGGAATCAAATCTTGGATCAATACAAATCCAAGTATCCTGAAGAAGCAGCCACTTTTGAGCGGATGTTGAGTGGTAAACTGCCTGAAAATTGGGCAGATGCACTGCCGAAATACACTCCCGAAAGCAAGAAAGATGCA
>JBCBCI010000012.1:0-115961 GCA_038530755.1 Cyanobacteria bacterium J06592_8
GCCTAGAAGGAGAGGGATGAGGAGAAGTAGAAAGAGGCTTCAAAGCCTTGATTTTCCTCGCTCTTCAAAGATATAGATATCAATCTTAAAACTTATTGAGATCAAGTCCAGCTTCTTTAGCCATTTTGTTAATCCCCTTAGTTTCGAGTGTCTTAATCGCTTTTGTAGACAGCTTTAATCTCACCCAGCGTTTCCCTTGGGGCCACCAAACCCGCTTCCATTGCAAATTCGGTTGCTGTAGTTTGTGAGTCCGGCGGTGGGAGTGAGACACAGACATGGCATTATTAGCCTTCTTCCCGGTAATCTGGCATCGACGAGACATAATTCCTCCAAATTAATACTTTACATACAGTCTAAACTTTTATTATATTCGTTTTATCCCTTTTCAGTCAGAGGCGATCGCAGTTGAGCTGTATTTCTCCACTCTAAATCAATTAAACTGTATCCAAATCGATTCACTCTTGATTCAAATCTACGGATGAGGTATTGATGATAAACACTTCTAATCAAATTATTCCGCCTATTCCACCAAGCAAAATAGCGGTCATTGACTCCCGAACGAATCGCTTGAGTAGCAGGTATGACTTCAACCCCAATAAACCGATAAACTTCCTCTAGAATTATTGACGAATTATCAATTAAATCCTCATACTTGAGAACCAAAACTTGATTTAAAAAAGGTCGATCTGCTTCAAAGCGATCGTGACACACTAACCAATGCTGAATTAGCGACCCCATTTGGGTTTGACTCCATTTCTTCGTAGCATAGGAAACCGCTACTGGATGCCGCAAGACAATAATAAACTTTGAATTCGGAAATAATTTTTGCAGGAAGCGACACCGAACTAAATTCGGAGGGGATTTTTCGAGGAGAATTGACTTGTGTAAGTCCCAATATTGACTCCATTGTTGAAAGAGTTTCTGGGCATTTTCCGAAGAAGCCAGTTGAGAAGATTCATCTAGAAACGTCTCCGAATTAAACCCAAACTTACCCGCCCCTCCATGAGTTAGGGCTGTAGGATAAACCGTTTGTAGGTGTTGACCCTCATCTTCCTCTACACCCGTATCTCGAAAACCACTGATTTGAGGATGTTCTCGCAGACATTGAAACAACAGCGTTGTCCCGCTTCTATGCAGCCCTCCAATAAACACAAACTGATGTTCTTCCATCGAAAAGACCCCACAACATCAACCGCATTATCCTAATAGCGATCGCCAATCTCATCCTAAATCTTTTAATTTTCTCCGTTGTTCTCTTGGGAAGGTAAGGGCTGTTGTTCGGCTACAGTCCGGACTTGTTCTACATCTAAGCCCAAGGCTGTTGCGATTTGTTCGACGGTTAAACCGATTGCTAAAAGTCCGGGAATTGATTCAAGTTTCCCTTCAGCCTTGCCTTCAATTAAACCTTCAGCTTTGCCTTCTTGGTAAACTCGCGTTTGTTTCAAGTCACTTAATCCAAACATCGCCTCTATTTCCTCCCGACTTAATGTGGCAAATTTGTAAATCAAGATTGTCTCTATTAATTCTAAAATATTTTCCTGAAAGCTTCTGTCTGCTATCTGTTGTTGGGCTAGTTCTACCAGTTGCGGTGTCAATTCTATGGCTTGCTGTTGACTACCGACGACTAAACGGACTAACCCTAATGGCAAAGAAGAACTTTCTCTATCTGCTAATTGATTGAGATAGACTCGTTGCAACCTCTGACTGGCGAAGAACTCCTGAAACTGGATTTGTTCTCCTGGATCTCGACTGTCTCGTTCAAAGATGGCGACTCCTCGCCAGTCCTGTTGAGGTTTGTATTGTTTCAAGTACAGAAATATTTCCCCAAAGAAGTCCCAATAGAAATCTTCGTTCCTCTGAAACTGAACTTCGACAAAATAAATCGGACGTTGCGGTTCGTCTTCTGGAGGTTGAAATAAACCGTCAAACCGAAATGAGAGTTGTTTGACTTCTTTTGCCCCAAAGCTATAACCTTCGGCATTGGATGCGGGTTAACCAATAAGTTCAAATAGAAGAGTGGGGAAGGTTTGAAACAGTTGGTAGAAGATGGTGTCTGTTTTCATCAGTTTCAGGCTTTAATCTCCTGATTTTACACTTTTTTCTCACTTTTTCCTCTTCTGTTGCTTATGGGTTTTTCTCTATTCGGAACTGGTTTTACTTCTCAACCTGAAGCGATCGCCATTGTGTTGCCGTGCGATCGCACCATTGTAAAACCCGATTCCAAGCCCACCAGCGATCGGGATCTTGAGCTTGACGTTGACAAGAACGACTACTAATATAACCCACATGACCGCCATATTCAGTCAACATTAAATCTAGAGATGAATTTTGACGAGCTGCGGCTTTTAAATCTGGAATAATACTCGGATCAAAGAGAGGATCATCAATGGCGTAAAGGATTAAAGTCGGTTTCTGCAATTGTGGTAATAACGGTAAAGCACTGCTAGCATTATAATAGTCTTCTACTGATGCAAACCCCAACCGTTCAATCACTAATTCGCGATCAAATCCCCAGATACTATTAGCTCGTTTGATTGCTTCTGGGTCGATTTTTTGGGGATGTGCTTTGTAGATGCGTTTGGCAAGTTTTTTTAATTCTTTGGCGATCGCTTTTTCGAGATATTTTCCCCAAGGATGTTGAACTAAATAGGTCAAAGAGCGATTAGAATCTAAACTCGGACAAATTACCGCTCCGCCTGCGAAGTCAGAGGCACTAAATTCGAGATCGTCTCCCCAGATAGAGGATGTTTGAGCGGCTTTAACGCCCCACAGGGCTAACTGTCCTCCCAAAGAATATCCGGTGAACCAATAGGGAGGCGGACATCCCAAAGCTTTAGCAATGGCGGCGATCCGAACAAAGTCTTCTCCCTCAAATAGACCGTCTGACGTGAGTGTGGGTGAGAGTTCTGCGGTTTTACCATGGGCTCGCCAGTCGAAGAATACAACGCTGTAGCCCTGGGCGTAGGCTTTACGACCCAATAATCTCAAGAACCATTGATTATCTAAATCTCCGGTAATCCCGTAAGTGCCAACGATGGTACCACGTGAATTTTCAGGAATGGCATATCTGCCAAAAATTGGGACTTTTCCCGCCCCAAGAAAGATATGATCTTTGTAGGGCGGTTCTCGATGACGAGTTGTTTTTTGCCAGGTTTTCTGTGCTCTTAATGCCGCATGAAGGGTCATTGTCAAGCCATTTGTCAGCAAAAACGGGGGAGTATAGGACGGTTGATCCATTAGGTCGAGCAGAAGAAGTAGGTCTATACATCAACTCAATTAATTTAACTTAATTTTTGAGTTTTTACTATCTCTGCATTCATCCATTAATTCTCCGAACTGTCACCCTTTGCTTCTACTCCTCAAATTCAACTACTGGCTCGACTATAGCGATTGCTTGAAAGGGGAGAGGCGAGTAATAAAATCTTCTCCAGTAGTCTGGGTGCGATCCGACTACACCAAACTGCGAGATGACTTTGCCAACCGACTAAAATTTCTGGTGAGTCTTTGCGAAGTCCCTCTACTAACACGGCGGCAACATATTGAGCGGTCATTGGTACAACCCAACGGAATAGCTGAAGTTGGCGGGTCATATCGGTATCGGTCAATGTGGGTAACAATGCGATCGCTCGAATATTATGTTCGGCGAGTTCTGCTCGTAGGGCCTGGGTAAACCCGATAATCGCAAATTTCGTGGCAGAGTAGCTTGCCATTGTCGGCGCGGCAATTTTTCCCATCAGACTAGAAACGTTAACGATGGTACCTTGTTTGCGAGTTGCCATTCGTCTGGCGACTGCACGGGTGATGGTATACATTCCCATCAAATTTAGCGAAACTTCTTCTTGTAAGTCGGGTAATTTTGATTGTAAGAAAGGCGTTTGATGGGCGACTCCGGCACAGTTTACTAAGAGATCGATTGCTCCGTGAGAACGCCATGCTTGAGCGATCGCAATATTGATGTTAACAGGTTGAGTCAGATCGATTGCTAAGGTCACGACTTCCACATCAAATGATTTCAGTTCTTCAGCAAGTTCTGCTAGTTTTTGCCGATCGCGAGCGACTAGAAGTAGACGTTTGACTCCAGATGCCGCTAATTCTAAGGCGATCGCTCGTCCAATTCCGCGTGAAGCTCCGGTGATCAATGCTGTAATGCCTTGAATCTTCATAAAAACCTCCAAGCGAATAGAATGCTGCTTTTTTCTCTAAATATTCAGGCAAAGTAAAGCCCGATATTGGCAGCTTTCTGTGGTCATATTTGGAATTCAGAACGTTTAAACTCGATCAAATTCAACCTTTTGGTACAGTCAAATTCTTGATATCTCTTGAACTGACCAAAGGTTCTATTGATATTAAACGTTCAATTAGAGTAAAACTTTTTGGATGAAGGCAAGGGCGAACGAGGAACTACTTGTGTGCTTCTATATACACTGATCATTTACCTGATCTCAAACCCCATCGTTGAAGCTGGTGCGTGGAAGGGATAGGGTCTCAAACTTCTTCTGTTCCTCAAGTAAGCATTGCACTTACGACCCTAGAGTAGAGTAGAGCATGGCGTGGTTGTCTCCTTATACGAACATGGGTTGACTGGATGCCATACACATAACTTAACAGTTCGATCCAGACTGTGCAATATTTTTTAATAAAAAAGACTTAACATTTCTTTACAAATCAACACGCTTCTCTCATCCTCGATTTTTGTGTAAGCTGTAACACAGTTAAATCACTTTTCGCCATTCACTTTTATCTGTCTACAGGCGATCGCAATAAATAATAGATTACGCCTTTCATTGTTTGCCAAAATGGAGTGATGAAAAAGCCGACAATAAGAGAGAGGAAAATGGCTAACAAATAAGCGGAAACGACACTTGATAGCAGGGAAAAAGAGTTTTCTAATGTAGACCAATCTTCAGATTGTATCATCACTAATATTGAGGGAATCGCAGGTAAAATGGCTAAAACAAAGATAATAATATACAGAGGAACTGTAATCAGAATTGCCACAAAAATCGTCAGCATGATTTGCCATACATTTTGTTTAGATAAGTTCCAACTACGTTCAATTGCTGAGGTACTGGTGAGATTATCTTCTACAGCTAAAGGAACTTCCGGGATAAACCAATGAGCAAAGAACCAAAAATAAAGCGTGGTACTCGCAAGTAATGCAATTAAGGCAACAATCGCTGCAATTATTGATTCCTGTCCAAAGATAAGCTGTGCAGGTATAAGTACAAAACTTTGAGCTATTTGTAAGCCGAGATTAATCCCAAACAAAAGTAAATTTACCAGGAATTGTGTCTTGAAAAATTCCCAATGACGATTTGAAATTTGTTGACGTGCAGTGCGGGGAAGTTCGGGTTTATTGGCAAGTTCGTGATAGGCTAAACGAGAAATTAAGGCAAGATTCATTGCCGATTTTCCTGTACAGAAAAAACTACTGTAGAACAAACCAATAAATAGACCAATAATCAGAACAAATACCAGTAAACCCAGAAGTGGGTTCGGAGAACTCCCTTCACTAAACATCGAAATCAATACAGCCGAGAGTAAACCAATTAAACCCATACCAACTATGAAGATGAGAAAAATTGCGCCACTCCACAATAGAGAACGTAATGTGATTCCTAAGTAAGATTTTAAATGCGATCAGCAGAGAACAAATGTATTTCGTAAAATTGTGCCGACTTTTAAGGGTGAGGGAATATTATTCTGTGTCATAGGTAAAATCAATGAGAGTGATTAAATGACAGGTATGGAGACGATTAATTCAGTTCCTTCTCCGGGTTGGGAGACACATTCAAGTTGTCCGTGATGGGTTTCAACGATGACCTGATGACAAGTATTTAGACCGAAGCCTGTGGCTGTTCCGATTGGCTTAGTTGTGAAAAAAGGTTCAAATATATTCTTTTTAACGTCATCAGAAATTCCGGTTCCATTATCTTTGATTCGGATAATCGCTTGGGGAGTTTCGCTTGATTCTTGATCGGAAGTCATTTCAGTTTGAATCCAAATCGTGGGTTCATCAGAGTCAGTTTCTAGACATCTTTCTTCGAGTGCATCGATGGCATTATTCAGTAAATTCATAAAAGCTTGATTGAGTTGACCGGGATAACATTTTACAGAAGGAACTTGACCGTAATCTTTGATAACAGTAATTCCCCGACCTTTTTTTCCTTTGAGTTTGGATTGTAGAATTAAGACAATATTATCTAAAATTTGATGAAGATTGACGACTTGTTCTTCTGAGTCATCAACTCGATACATACCTCTCAATGACTCAACGAGATCGCGAATCCGTTCAGCCGCGCTTTTCATGGAAGTCAGAACTTGCGGTAAATCTTCTAAGAGAAATTCGAGATCGATTTCCTCTATTCTTTCTTCAATTTCTGGGGTAGGTTCAGGATATTCTTCACCGTAAAGTTCAACTAAATCAATCAAATCTTGAGTATAATCCGTGACGTGAGAGACATTTCCTTTGACGACTGAAATCGGATTATTAATCTCATGGATAATTCCGGACATCATTTGACCAAGCGTTGAAAATTTTTCTCCTTTAATTAAGCGTTGTTGAGCAAAATGGAGTTCTTCTAAGGTTTGTTCAAGTTGTGGAGAAGAAGCCTCAACTGAATCCGAGGAGGTTGGTGTTTTTTTCAAACCTCTAGAAACTCGTCGGGTTAATTCATCAGCAGTAATCGGGTCAAAAAGCCAATCCTCAATCAGAGTTTCTAAATCAGAAAACTGAGAGTTAATCAGGTCGGGTGTTGTTAGGAGGAGATAGGCAGCATTAGCCAGATGTGCATGACTCTTTAACGCTCGGATTTCAGATAAAGCTTCAACGCGATCGGACAGCCAAGTGTAAAGAATGAGCTCGGGTTCAAGGGTTTCAACACTCGTCAAAGCCGATTTGAAGTGGTCAGTCGTTGTTACTTCATAGCTTTGTTCTTGTAAAATCCTTTGAAGGGAGTCTTGAATTTTAATATCCTCACTAATAATTAGAATTGTAGCCATATTTGATGCTTGAAAATATAGGGTTTGCCGAATTCACGACCTGTGAATCTAGAGAAAAATGGAAATGTAAGTTAGGTAAGTTCAGAGCGGAGGGTGGGCCAATCGGTAGAGTGTGGAAGGAAATCCTCTTGTATTTTATCGAGGCTTCAACAGGTACGTCCTTAACGGAGTGTAAAGATTATTCTTTACGGGTAATGAACTCCTTGTCAGGAATTGAGCCAATACTAGCAATACTCCAGTAAATAAGATACGCTATGCTCGAAAGTAAAGTATGCTTTTGAGAACAAGTCTCGGAGGATGTATTGATGCAACGGCTTGGTAATCGAGCTTTTGAGATTCTCAGCGGAGAAGTCAATAGTGGTTCCCAGGATAATCTAGCGAGCGAGTTAGGGCGGAAAATCGTGATGCAGCGACTGGACAAGCTGCGATCGCAAATGGGTGAACCGCTGTCCTATGAGGAATTGCGACAAGTGGTCAGCGATCAATTTCCAGATTTTAGCGATCGGGTTCTCCAGCAAGCGGCGTCTGTGAACCGTACCCCTCAGATTTTCAATCCAGTCATGCGAGGAAGTCTGATTGTTGCGGGATTCATTACTCTGATCTGGCTGGCAAATTTACCGTTTGCTTGGATTCGTTGGCCTGTGAATAAAACGGCTCCTATTTTGCTTTTTCCCAGTTATATGAGGATTAATTCTAATTATCGAAAAGCAATTTCTACAGTAGACGAAACTGAAAAGTTACTTCAAAACGCAACCACCAATGCAGAAATTGATATTGGCGAGCAGAAAATTCAAAAAGCATATCAGTATTTAGATCGACTGCCGAGTTGGTTTTTAGATTTTAATCCTACATTTTATTGCTCTTTATTTGAATGTAGTTGGCAATTCACTACGAGAGAATATCAAGAAACTCGTCAGAGAATTCAGAGTATTGAAGCTCAAATTATTCAAGAGCAGTATGCTCAAAAACGTTTGAATGAGGCCGAATCAGCTTTGAATTCAGCACGCCAGGAGTATCAACAATTAAAAGTTGGACAAAGACAAGTAATTGCATCATGGCAAGCCGCTATTGATTTATTTGATCAGATTCCTTCCGATACTTTAGCTGGACGTTTATCTGCAAATCGTTCTTTCAAAGCCCAGAAAGATTTTGAGAAAGAAGTCGATGAAGCCACTCGCGAGAAAAGAGGAACAACTTTGATCGCAACGGCTCAACAATATGCGGTGCAAGCAGTTAATCTCACTCAGGAACCGCCTCATCCGGCTGCAACTTGGAAACAGGCGGTTGATTTATGGGAAAGAGCAATTCGTCAACTTGAAAAAGTATCAGAGGATAATTCAGCCTATGAAGATGCACAGGAGAAGTTGGAGGAATATGAAGCCAATTTAAAGAAAATTAAGAAACGGCTTGAAGATGAACAGGAATCAGTAGAAGCGATGAAAAAAGCAGAAAAGCTGATCGAAGAATGGCGAGAACTGAGTCGAAATAGCGATCCAAATTTAAGAACTTTGAATTGGAAGTTGTCTAATATTATCCGGACTTTGAAAGAAGTTAAACCTGGAACAACTGTGAATACAGAGGCTCAAGATTTGTTGAGACGAACTCGCTATACTCGTAGTCAACTTTAAACTGTTTTCAAGCTGTTTTGTGTTCGGAAAGGATTTGAAATGTTGCGATCGCAAACGTTAGATTTCCGCTTTCATCATAGATGGGGTTTCCCCAAGCTTGGATGGGAATGTTTTGTTGATTTCCTTGATAAACTTCAATATTATCAACTGTTGTGGTTTCCCCGCGTAAAGCTCGCACTAGAGGCAGATCTTCTTCCGCATACATTTGTTCTGTTCCAGCGATATAACTGGGATATATTTCAGCATTAGGCTCGGCGTTAGGAACTGAACCCGGACCAAACAAATTTTGAGCGATGAGATTAGAATAGCAAATATTTCCTTGAGTATCTAGCACAACGATTCCGAGTGGAATAGCCTCTAAAAATTGATTAATATTTTGATCATTCAGCCATCTAAATATTGTCAAATTCTGAGTTTCGGGTACAGACTCTGAAGTCGATAATGTTCTATTTTCTGAACTTTCTATTTCTGTTTCTTGTGATATTTCTAGGGATTTGTCTTCGGAATTTACTTGAACTTTATTATTTTCTTCGAGGTCACTATAGAGTTGATAGAGTTGTCGAGTTATTCGGTTGATTGCTGTTGTTAATGTTCCGACTTCGTCAGGTGTGGTCATTGGAATTAACCTTAAGTTTCCTCGTGAAATTTCCTGGGTCCCGGTGGCTACGGTGAGAAGAGGTTGAGCTAAATGACGAGCTAATTTGTAGATGATTAGAGGAAGAATAATAATAAAGCTTAATCCAGTGAAGAGGATATTAGTTGCTAGTTTATGAATCGGTTGTAGAACTTGAGAGCGTTTTTTTTCTATCAGTAAAACGGTGTTCCATTGGTCTAACCAACGATGCACGCCTAAAATGGGTTCGCCTACATAATTCAATTCTTGGTGTGTGCCGTTTTCCTGCTTGATTGCTGCTTTTACGCCTTGAGTTTGCAGACGGCGAGGTAAATCTTGAGGATTTTTTGTATTGGTATAAATGGGAACTTGAAACCGATTCACCCAGTAAACGTTTTCATTCAAAGATGATTCAGATTGAGCTATAATTGTGGCTGCGGTTTCTAGATTTAAGTGAACGGCTAATACTCCTAATGTCTGATTATTTTCTCCCAAGATTGGTGTAGAAATGGTTAAGGTGGGTTGATTGGTATTGGGAAATAGATAAACACTTTGAACGTAGGTTTGTTTGAGTCCTTCTATAAAATATTCGTCAGCCGTTCGAGATTGACCTTGAAGGTTCGGGTTAGTTGAGAAGATTATCTTTCCTTCATTTGCTGTTAAAATCGAGATATCGCGCACATCGGATTGGCTAGCAAATGCTACACTCATTAAAGACTCCATTTGACGATAGGCAGTGCTGAATTTTTCACTATAGCCATCTGCGGTTAATAGAATAGAAGCTGGAGTTTTCACTTCTGGAAGTAAGGTGAGAGAAACAGTCGCTTTGCGGTGCGTTTCTAGCCAACGATTTAAAGTCTCTTCTTTGGCGGTTGCACTCATCTGGAGTTGTTCTATACTTAGGGCTAAAATTGAAGAGCGAGCATCTAAGTAGCTGATCATTCCCATGCTGCATAAATTGATTATAGAGAGCAGTAAGAACGAAATAATTAGTTTTGAGGTGAAGCTTTTCCTCCAGATTTTTTTTAACCCTATCTGTTGAGCAAGTCGGCTTAAACTGTTTGATAAAAAGAGTCGTACTGCTGCTAAACCTGATGCCTTCGGTTCCTTTTTTGCGAGGGTAGCCATTCTCTAATAATATACTATTGATGAATTAGACCGCGATCAAAATTTCTGGGCGTACAAACTCCAATTTTAAAACAAATATAGCCCAATTGAAACTCTCGATTCTGTTTTGAGAAGCTAAATTTACCTGATTCTAAATATCCTGGAGTTCTCGATACGCTGCATAAACTGCCTTAACATTGTACCAGTTTAGAAATATTCGGGCAAGTTCTAGGGCGAACTGAGGTTTTCCTTGGTTAATGAGTTGTTGCAAAAGACCTGCCATTGTCCGTTCATTTAACCGCCCTCCCAGGGTTAAGAGTCCCCACAGAACTTGATGTAACTTCGTCATTTGAATCATCATTCTCACTTCAAAGGTGGGATGCTTTTGATAAAAGACGACACCCATTTTGCCCCGTTGGATCTCTTTTTCAATCAGCCGGGGAAGTTGGTTTAATTCAAAGGGCGGATGCCAATGATAACCCACTGCTTCTGGACATTTTATTAAGGTTAATCTGAGTTGTTTTAAGCGAACACCGAGTTCGAGATCTTCCCAACCATAGAGTTGAAATTGCGGATCAAATAAGCCGGCTTCGATTAACCAATGACGAGAGATGGCTACATTTCCGGTCGCAAAATAAGCGGCTGAAAAATCGGTGATTTTGTAGGGTTCAGAGGTCGGATTTTCAAAGTTACAGGTATTAATTACACGACCGTAAGTAAAAATGCGATCGCTTTTTTGATACCCTTGAGTTAAGGCATCAGCATGAGCTTGCAGAAAGTTTTCCGTCACCACTAAATCACTATCAATAAAGATGATAGTATCTCCTTCGGCTTTTTCAATCCCTAAATTGCGGGCAATTGCAGGCCCTTGATGGTTTTGGCGAAAACATCGAACATGGGGAAAATCTTCAGGATGAGTCTGTAACCATTCTAAAGTTCCATCGGTTGAGCCATCATCAACAATCAGAACTTCATACTTGTGAAAATTTGAGTTGTACTGTTGTTGTTCCAGTGCTATTAAACATTTTTTGAGTATCGGTAAACGGTTATAGGTCGGAATGATAACACTAAAAAACATAATTGAGAAAAATAGTCAACAAGTTTCTCCATCAAGAGAGAGTAAACAGTATACCCAAAAAATAGGTTAGAATTTTTAACGTTCAATAGAGTATCACAGATATAAACTAAACGTAGTGTTAGAGTTATCAGCCCTCGGACTTCTACAACGAGAACCTTTACATGGCTATCGTCTCAAACAGCAACTCGAACTCTTTATGGGAAGTTGCCTGAGTGTTAATTATGGAGCGATCTACCCCTTACTAAAGCGCTTAGAACAAAGAGGTCACATTGAGGTGATGCTTGAGGAAGCAGGGGAAGCAGGTTGTTGTCGCAGAATCTACAATATTACTTCATCAGGACGCGCGCGCTGGCGACACAAGATGCTAGAACAACCTCAAGAAAGTTGGGTGAAAAGCCGTTCACGGTTTCTGATTAAGTTTTTCTTCTTCAGTGACTTAGAACCCTCAGCCCGACAGAAGTTACTCGAACTTCGTTTAGCAGTTTGTTATCAGCGTCAAGAATATCTAAATCAACAAGAAGACATCCACTGTTTAAGCGATCCTTATCAAGCGGTTGTATGGCATCGGGCAAAGATAATGCTAAAGTCTGAAATCGAATGGCTGTGTCAGTTTTTAGACAGTTGTGCATCAGAAGCTTTTCCTCTGATGCGGCAAAAAGAGGAGTGAACTTTAAAACGCGATCTGGCTTGAGCAAGATAGAGTCCATTGAAAAAGTCTGTATCCTGACCTATCTGACATTAGCTTCTGTCGTTTTTTTGGCTGTCAGGTAAAAATTGGTTCGCAAAGGTAAGGGTAAATAATCAGGATTAACAAGTTTTAATGTCGCTAACCCTAGCCCTCCCAGATAAGTCTTGATTTTAGCCTTAAAAAATTCGGTCACGATTGGAATATCATAAAACTTGATGGAATCAAATCCATTGTGACTTAACCTCTTCTGAATTCCCCAATAAGTATGCAAAGAACAGTGATCTGCTTGCCATTCTGTGAAACTTCGCCATCGAATGGTTTCAAAAACACTATTCGTTAGTTTATTTGGAGTTTGAATAATATATGAACCATTAGGTTTTAAAACTCGATGAACTTCTTGCAAATGCCGATCAGAGTTGGGAATATGCTCAAATACATCAAAACTCATCACGATATCAAAGGAATGATCTGGAAACGGTAGCACTTCAGAATGAACTTGTGATAAGGGTAAACCTCCATACAGTTTTTGGCTTTCTTGAATTCTCTCCCAACTGATTTCTATACCTCTTATATTATGTCCTTGATGATAAAAGTGATTGAGCAGATTGCCATTTCCACTGCCAATTTCTAAAATAGAATGGTTGAGTTGGAGAAGATTGTATTTTTCCAGAAAATCAAGATTGGATTCAAGATTTCCAAAAATTTTTCTTTGATTAAAGTCATCACATAGTAATACAGGATCGTTAGGCTGCATAAGACTATTTCCAGGGTAGAGATGTGCTACTGAAGTGATGCTTATCCTTGATAGATTCTAAATTTACGCTTGCTCAACTTCAGTTAGAAAGTTGATTCAGAAAAAGAACATAGATCTGCTTGTGAAGCACTTTTTATATGCTTTCTTAACTATAATTTTAACATCTATACAGACAGAAAACACTAATATTGATACATAAATTTACATTAATTTTTCCACCAAAACAAAGAAAATGTGTCTCAAATGAATAAAAACTATGTTACTTTTCGCAAAGCTTCAATATTTGAACCACAAATCGCTTTAATATTGCGAGTTATCTTCTCAATATCCCAATCCCACCATCGAATTTCTAACAACTCTTGGATGACTAATTCTTCAAACCGTTTACGGATTTGTTGGGCAGGATTTCCACCGACGATTGTATAGGGTTCGACATTACGGGTAACAACAGACTGACTGGCAATAATCGCACCATCACCAATCTGAACACCGGGCATAATCGTTGCACCATAACCGATCCAAACATCGTTACCAATGATTGTATCCCCTTTATTGGGCCAGGAATCAGGCATTGCCACTTCCCAACCCGATCCAAAAATAGGAAAAGGATAACTTGTGAACCAATCTGTGCGGTGATTTCCGCCATTCATAATAAATTTCACATCAGAGGCGATCGCACAAAATTTACCAAGAATTAGGCGATCGCCTTCAAAATCAAAGTGATACAGAACATTGCGTTCAAAATTTTCGGGATTTTCAAAATCATCATAGTAGGTGTAGTCACCGACAATGATATTAGGATTCTTGATAATATTCTTCAGATAGACCAAGCGAGTTTGATCGGGAAGGGGATATTTCTGATCGGGAGAGGGGCCATAATTCATCCGTGTATCCTCAGAATATTAATCAAGATTAATGGCTTTTAATTCAAAACATACTTGCTTAAAACAGCGTACACTTCGTTGATATTCACCGAACGATTAAACTCTTTAGCAATGGGGGTTTCTTCACTACCGACCCAAATTTTAAGTTCAGCATCGAGATCGAAGTGACCTGCACTTTCTTTAGAAAATTTAGTAATCTTTGAGTAAGGAATCGATAAAAATTCAATCTTCTTACCTGTTACACCTTGTTTATCAACGAGAATCAGACGTTTATTGGTAAACACAAATAAATCCCGAATCAGTTGATACGCTTTTTCTATACTTTCTCCTTCAACTAAAACCTCACTGAAGAGTTTCTCAAGCCTGTTTGCATCTGCCTTAATTTCTGAGGCATTTCCGAGAAGACCACTAATTAAACCCATCTGATTATCTTCCTCCATATCTAACAATCCTTATGGTTAAGATGTCTAACAAAAAACTGTATGCTGCATCTATTTCTATATTAACAAATCAATTTTAAAATGGGTTTAATCTTTTTTATACTGTTTTTTACACTTCTTTCCGGAATCGCCTTGAAAATAATTGAAGTAGAAGAAATAACCTTTTACCGAGTTTGAAAAATATTCTGTACCATTTTTTTGTCAACGCGATTTGCAGCTTTGTCGAGTTCTGCGACTTCACCTGAATCTAATTCCCAACCCAAAGCCCCAATATTTTGTTTAGCTTGGTCTGAATTTTTCGCCCCAGGAATTGGAATCGTTCCTTTACAGATGCACCAATTAATTGCCACCTGAGACATCGTTTTATTTCGAGAGTCGCCAATGGCTTTCAAACAAGATAAAATGGGTTGAACTCCCGGTAAAATTTGTCGAAAAACTACACCTCGAATTCCTTTTGGCAGAGAACCCTTTTCTGAATACTTTCCGGTTAAGATTCCCAAAGCTAGAGGGCTATAAGCAATGAGTTTTATACCGAGTTCATCACAAACGTCTTTTAAGCCGAGTTCGGTGACAGGATAGGTGGAAAGGAGAGAGTATTGAACTTGTAAAGTTTTAATCGGAATACCGCGATCTCGAAATTTTTGATCAACTTTTTTCAGTCGTTTGGGTCCGTAATTTGATAAACCTACTCCTTTAACTTCTCCTCGTTCATAGAGATCGGCTAAACCGTCTAATAACGGCCATTCTTGCCAAGGAAAATAGTTAGCTGTTGACCAGTGCATTTGTACTAAATCTACATTTCTTCCTAAACGTTTTGCGGAGGCTTGACCCGCAGCAACCATTGAATTTCGAGTTAATCTCCAGGGATAAGCCGCGAGTTTAGTGGCGATACAAATATTCTCAGTATTTAAGCCTGAATATTCACGCGAAAATTGTCCGAGAAGACTTTCACTGCGTCCGTTTAACCGTCCAGTTCCGTAAGAATCTCCCGTATCAAATAAGGTAACTCCATTACTCACACACAGATTAAATACCTCTTGAAGTTGTCGATCCATGCTTTCCTCATATCCCCAAAGTAGGCGATTACCCCACGCCCAGGTTCCACAACCCATAGTAGGTAAAGACAGTTTTTGTTGAGTTTGCATTTTGAGTTAATTTAGATATTTTTTGCAGAGTTTAGGATTAGTTTTCACAAGAATTATTATAAAATTAACCAGATCGCCAAACCCCAAAACGGAATAAATCTTAATCTGCGCTTGGGACTATCAACCGATTCAAGGCTTCCCATTAAAATGACTTGAAAAATCGCAAATAGGACGACATCGATACAAAAGGCAATTGTGACGCGGTTACTCAAAAAATTCTGCACAAAAAATTCACTTCTTGCGGTCAGATCTCCAAATTCAGGACGACCAACAACCGCCCATATTATAGAAATTGTTCCGACAATTAAGCCTGTAAAACCCAAGATTTTCGCAAGTAAGCCCTTGGTTTTGGGTTCTTCTGTTTGCACATCAGGAACAGTAAACCACCAGGCCATATAAGGCAATAAAAAAGTATTGGTGAGGAACATTGACAAACTCCAGATGATAATTTTAGGAAGTTCTTGACCTTTTGTATCCAGCAGCAATAGAGGCAAAAACATAAAAATCCACGCCTCAGCAAAATTGAATAAACTCTCAATCCAAGGATGAACCACTGGGGCTTGCATTAAGTTAAGACCGACTGCATTTAAAAGCGGTAAAATAAAGAAAAAATTAATAGATTCATTAACAATTTCCTTTAAAGTTTCTGGTTGAACAGCCCAAATCGGTTCGCCCGGAAGTAGTTGTTGAGGTGGAGACAACAATAAACTATAAATGTAGACAACAGCAAGCAGCCAAAATAATACAGAAATTAAGCGTTGAGACGGTTGGAGTTTAGGAAAATTAGATTGTGTCATAGAGTAACCTAAGTTGAATGTAACAAGTTCTAAATATAGCTCTAGAATTACTCCCCTTAATATAAAGCTTTTTGTAAAGAGTTAGCAAAAAAATTATAATCGCTCTTTGTCAAGATTAGAATGACTGTTATGGCGATCGCCCAAAAATTTCAGCCAGCAATTGTTTTCAACCCGGAGTTAATAAAATGCAGATTAATCAACTTAAAGTTTGTACTCTCAGCACTCTATTTTTAAGTCTTGTATTTCCTCAAGCTAGTCAAGCCTCAACCCTCACTCCTTCTGTCTCATTTCAAGTAGAACAGGTTGCCGAATGGTTCACTGGCTTATTTGATAATACAAAGCAAGTTGCAAATAACCCAACTGTTCCTCCAATTAGTATGTCAAACTGTCCAGTTGAACTGGTGGGGAATGACATCATAGAAAATGCAGAAATGATTTATCTAGAACAGACAACTGGAGGATTTCCATTTAGGGTACGCTTCTATTCTTTCTTTAGCAATGATAATTCTCAAGTGACGCTGAGTATTCGTCGTTTTATTGATGAAACGTCTTTATTAGGCTTATGCGATCGCCCAGAAACTGAACAAGTTATCAATGCTACAAATCTAGATACCTTTAGTTGTGAAATCAACCTCTCTTTTCTTTCAAATCAATATATCGGAAACAATGCACCAGAAGGATGCCCAACTACTTTTCCTGGAGGTAAAGTTATTTCTGAAGTTGTCATTGAACCGAACCGTATTGACTCTTTAGATCAAGTTTTTGATGGTAATGATAATCTATTATTTGGTACACCTATCGCCTTTCATCGAGTAGAAAGCGTTCCTGAACCTGGAAGTATATTCGCACTCTTTGCACTGAGTGGTTTAGGTATCGGAACAGCCTGTAAGCACAAACGCAAATAAAAGATTTCAAGAGTTCACACAGAAGTCTAAATCTAAGCATTAGAAGATTTTCTGCTTTCAATTGGGTTAACGCTGAGCTAACCCACATTTAATTTCAAGCAGAAGTTGTTTCTGAGGAAGCGGGTTTTTGAATGTCTTGTTCAATAGCTTCTAAAGTTTGAATCACTAATCGTTTTGCTTGTAACTTCCAGCCTATTTGTTGAATTTTAATCGCTGCAAATCCACCCAAGAGCGTCCCAAGAAAATCTAATGGTTGCATAAAAGAAATTCCGAACAGCAAACCAAGTCCAGCAATTCCCCAAAAGGGTAGCGCAGCCGTTTGACGTTGTTCTGCGATGATTTGGCTAATTTTATCTGTTGGCATTTCTTCGAGTAGTGTTGCCTTAATTTTTCGTTGTTCTTCTAGAGGAACGGATATGCCAATTTTGCGGCGCAACTTCTGGATTTTACGGGCATCTGTGCTATAGTTCGTTAACTCATCTTCTGCCATTAATACTAAACGTTCTAACTGTCCCATTTTTTAACTTCCTATTTTTTATTACTGTTTTCTTATATTAAAAACGGGGTGAGAACTTCCCCACCCCCAAGGAGAATTTAACCTTTCTTTAGAAGAGATGAAACACGATTTCTGAGTGAGGCGATCGCAGTTTGTAAACCATTACCACGAGATTGAGGCGGAACCGCGACTTGGACAGGTTCATCTTTGAATTCTTTCAAACGGTAGCCATATTCAAGCTGACCTTCGTGTTTCCGCAGGCGAGGGAAAATCCGAAACGCACCTTGTAGCAACTCTTCCTGGCTTCCGAAAATGGCTTGATTGATTTGATCTGAGCGTTCTACAGCGATTACACCGACGGGATACCAGTTCCGTTGTCCTTGAACGCGAATGTAGATTTCATAATCTGGGGTACCGTCAGCCTTCATCTTCTCATATTCTTTCGCGGCTTTCTTGCGTTCAGTGCTGCGCTTGGAGGGCTTGGTTTGCTGAGTCTTCCCGAATCCGAGGTTTGTAGACATGGTTGTTAAACGTTAAATCTTATACTTTCATAAAAGTTTACAACCTTTTCAGAATTTTGTCTCCCTATCTCAAGCTTGAAACTGAGACAACAGCCAAGCACTGACTTTACCGTGATTCATTTGGCGACTGCGGCGTAGGGCTTCTTCTAATAGTGCAATTTCTAAACCCGCGAGGACTTGAGATTGTTCAATTTTATAACTGCCTCGATTTTCAATTTTAAAGGCAAGAATTCGAGCGGCTTTGACATCAATAATCCAATATTCTCCAACTCCAAAAGCTTCATAAAGTAGACGTTTTTCTCCTTTATCATCCGGTAGAGAAGAATAGGAAACTTCTATGACTAAATCCGGTGCAGGATAGGTATTCAGATCGATAATTGTTGCTTCCCAAGGGACAATTTCTGCTTTAGAACTGAGATACAAGGAAACATCAGGTTGTGCTTCTCCATAACCTTGTTTGCGGTAAGTACAGTTATCGTGACCATCTAAGTCTAGACCTCGAAGCCCAGCATATAAATAGAGAAAGCCAATAACGATGGCGTGATCGCGTGAATGGGGATTTCCAACTGGAGACATTTCTAACCTCATACGCCCATTAAAATAATACCCTTTAGCTTGCTCATAAATAGAGTTTTCTATGGTTTCCAGGTATTCTTCCCAAGTTGCATCGATCCAAGTATCAGTTAAAGGTTGAGGTTGGAGTTGAGTCATCACTACACCATTAGAAGCAATGATTTATATTGTAACAGAAAATTATAAAAAAATACTGTAGATATTTCTACAGCATACTCAGATATTTTAGATGATTATTGATGTCTAAATTATGATTTTTGGAGAAATTAATTCTCTTAGTGAGAACGAATATTTTTTTCTTTCACCCAATCATCCTCATCCGCATCTGGGCTGATATAATGCACAAAGTATTTGGCTTTCTCTTTTTTGACTTTGACATCCTGAACGATCGCTTTATACCATTTCCCTTTATCTTTATCCCAAACTTCTACCGTTTCACCAACTGAAAATCGACTCAAATTATCAGAAGCTGCAAGGAGTTCCGGTTGAACTGAAGCCGAAGCATCCAGAATAAGTTTGCGAGTTACAGTTTGAATTCCGGTATGTTCGTAATAGTTTGTGGTTTGGTCGAGAAATGCCGCCACAAAGTCTAAATTATCATCTGCAATTTGAATAAAACTTCCGACTTGATCTAAAACGGACTGGGGCGTTATCCCAGTTTTCACGACTAAATTATTCATCCAGCCCTGTATTGAATTGAAGCCTTGTTTAATAAACCCAAATTTATCGGAAGTATCATTTCCGGGGATTGTATTACTGATGGCATTAAACACTTGATTTTGGGAAATTACACGGCTATCCGCACCATCAATCATACTATGAACCTTGCCAATAAAATCAGGTCCTAACGGTAAAATTGCATCAAAACAGACTAATGCAATCATCCGCATTAAAGCAGCATCTTGATAATTATTAGTTAAAGTGCTTGCAAATACTTGTGGGTTCGGTTGCGGAATTCCATTTAACTTGCAAAAGGCGATAATTTCAACGGTAATTTTTAGCAGTAAATCAATCGTTTGAGTCAGATCGGCTTTCGGGGTAAAGTTACTTAAAAACGAAAGAAAGCTAATTTTTTCACCAATTTTGTTGGCTAAAGCTGCCGTCGCCATGACTACATCGGCTTGATCAATGGTTTGATAGAGTTTGATCGCCGTTTGATATCCTTGCTGTGGATCGTGATAAAGTGAAACTGCGCGATCGCGAATTCTTTGAATTTGTTGAGGGTCTGTTTCTCCCGTAATGCTGCGAATGTTATGATCAAATCCCACTAAATTATTCCACTCGCCCGGCATAATATAATCCATTGCCTTCAACGCTTTGACGGTAATATTATTAGTGGGAAGTTCATCCACTAGCTGAATAATTGATTTACTCATGGGTTATTATTTCATCTTTATTTTTATTATAGCGTTAATCTTAAAAATGATTAAAATGATTAAATTTTAGTTTGATTATCAAAAACATCCAAAAATCTTGTACAATAATACCTCATCTATTGTTCGCACTTGTCACGCCATGCCCTGCAACTACCTCGAACGCATTCTCACAGCTCGTGTTTATGATGTTGCTCAAGAAACACCGCTAGAACTTGCACCTAACCTCTCAAAACGACTGAATAATAAACTTCTGCTTAAACGGGAAGATATGCAGTCTGTTTTTTCGTTTAAGTTGCGGGGTGCGTATAACAAAATGGCACAACTTCCTCCCGACTTACTATCAGTTGGAGTGATTGCCGCTTCAGCCGGAAATCATGCTCAAGGTGTTGCTTTAGCTGCCAGTCGTTTAGGAACAAAAGCGATTATTGTCATGCCAACGACCACACCTCAAGTCAAGGTTAAAGCAGTCAAAGCTAGAGGTGGAGAAGTTTTATTACATGGAGAAACCTTTGATGAAGCTTATGGTTATGCGCGTCAATTAGAAGCAGAAAAAGGGCTAACCTTTATTCATCCATTTAATGACCCTGATGTGATTGCTGGACAGGGAACAATTGGCATGGAAATATTACGCCAATATCAACAACCCATTCATGCAATTTTTGTCGCAATTGGAGGCGGAGGATTAATTTCAGGAATTGCGGCTTACGTGAAACGACTGCGCCCAGAAATTAAAATTATTGGGGTTGAACCTGTGGATGCAGATGCTATGTCGCAGTCACTAAAAGCCGGAAAACGAGTGCAACTTTCCCAAGTTGGACTATTTGCAGATGGTGTTGCTGTTCGTCAGGTTGGAGATGAAACCTTTCGGCTTTGTCAACAATATCTCGATGAAATTATCTTAGTGGGAACCGATGATACTTGTGCCGCAATTAAAGATGTTTTTGAAGATACTCGCTCAATTTTAGAACCAGCCGGTGCCTTAGCAATTGCGGGATCAAAAGCCTACGTGGAACGAGAAAAAATTCAAGATCAAACCTTAGTTGCTGTCGCCTGTGGTGCGAATATGAATTTTGATCGATTGCGATTTGTTGCTGAACGGGCGGAATTAGGAGAACAACGAGAAGCAATTTTTGCAGTAACAATTCCAGAAAAACCGGGAAGTCTGCGTCAGTTTTGTGACTGTTTAGGAAAACGGAGTATTACAGAGTTTAATTATCGAATTGCGGATGAAAAAGAAGCGCATATTTTTGTTGGGGTTCAAATTGCAAATCGTGCCGATGCAGTACAATTAATTGAAACCTTTGAAGCCCAGGATTTAAAAACATTAGATTTAACTGACAATGAACTGGTAAAATTACATTTGCGGCACATGGTTGGGGGACGTTCCCCACTGGCTGACCATGAATTATTATATCGTTTTGAATTTCCAGAACGTCCGGGTGCATTAATGAAATTTGTCGCCTCCATGAGTCCGAACTGGAATATTAGCTTGTTTCACTACCGAAATAATGGTTCAGACTATGGCAGAATTGTTGTAGGAATGCAGGTTCCTCCCCAAGAAATGGAACAATGGCAGGCGTTTCTCGATACTCTAGGTTATCGTTATTGGGATGAAAATAAAAATCCTGCTTATCAACTTTTTCTTGGATAATTATTTGACAAAATTATAATTTGATGAGGGTGTTATGACTGAGAACAAAAAACTAGAAGCTTATATTCCATTCCGGCGTAGTGATATTATCGAACTCTGTCTCCGGGATGGCAAGTTAACGGCGGAAGAAACTCAAACCTTTAAAGAGTTTTGTCAAATTCTCTCTGCCTTTTTTCACTTTCGTTTTCATAAAACCCTGGAAGTTATTAAAGAGAACTATACGGTTTTTAACCCCAATGCTGATATAGAACCCCTAGAACAACCAAGTCTAGATCAATATAGCCAAATGCAATCTAAAGTTTTTGAGGCATTTCAGCATATTTTAGAACGGGCAAACTATGTGAAAATGTCTCAGTCAATGGTGAATCAAGCCTTAGAACAAGAATCTTTGATCAAGTTACAAACAGATGTTGATTTTGAGGAGTTTGATCAGTTTCTTTGTTACTATCGGGGAGATACCACCACAACCACTAAAGTGAAAAAATTGATGTTTTGGGAGAAGGAAATAACTGTCGATGTTTTTGAGCGAATTGTGCTACTCATTAAGTTCAAGGGAAAAGGATATTTTCGCCGCAAACTCTCGAAGAAGGAAACCCTGGAGGATTTAAAGTTTATTCCCGGTAAAATGTATGTTTACTTCTACAAAAATATTCCCAAGTTTGATATAGACTTATTATTTCCAAACTTAAAAACCAGTATGAACTTGAAAGACAAACTATTGTTTGGAGTTCCGGCAATTGGTGCGGCGGTTCCTCTGATTATCAAAACTTTACCGAATATTATATTGCTGATTGCTGCAATTTTACTGGTGTTTAATGCTCAAGACCTGATTGATTCTATGGATGTACAACAGAATCAACTACAAGATATTATGCCTGTTTTAATCGCAACTCTTTCATTAGGAATGGCACTCGGAGGGTTTGCCTTTAAACAATATTCTAAGTACAAAAGTAAGAAAATTCAATTTCAAAAAGATGTTACCGATACGCTATTTTTTAAAAACTTAGCCAATAATGATAGCGTCTTTCAGCGATTAATCGATATTGCCGAAGAAGAAGAATGCAAAGAAATTATTTTGGTCTACTATCATCTAATTACAAGCAAAATTCCCTTAACACCCAAGCAATTAGATGCTAAGATAGAAAACTGGATGCAGGAAAAGTTAGGGGCGACAATTAACTTTGATATTCATGGGCCTTTAAGCAATTTACAGGAAATTCAAGGAAAACTTGAGAACAATCAAAATCAACCTAAAGTTCCTCTCTTATCCTACGATCAAAACGGGTACTGTCAGGTCATTCCATTAAAGCAAGCCCGAACAATTATTGACTGGGTTTGGGATAATGCTTTTCAATATAATGGAAAAGTTGTGTAGAGAAAATGTTAGTCTTTTAGAATAACAAACTTGATTCATATTGTCAAGTTGCTCAAACTCGTGAGGAATTCGTGAAATCTGTTCATATTGCAGAAAAACCCAGAAAAGCATAGAATTTAGTGGATTTAAAAAATAATTTTGCAAAAGTATAACAATTTTAGGGTAGAATATACATCGTTTATCAATTGCATTTTGCAGTTGTGTCTGACACAGAGAAGATTTTCATCCAGCAATGGTATCTTAAGCCTTTGTGGAAACTGGACATTAAGTAAGCTAGTTTAAGCAAATCTCATAGTGACAAAAATTCAGTATGAGACTTACAGAGATACCACTGCTGATTTAGAGTTGTCGCTTTCCACAGCGAAATGTGTCAGGCTAGATGTAAAGTGCTAATTTTTCACTCAACTTGAATCGGAAATTTCGTGCAATCAAATACTGTTAGTCAGGCGACTATTACCGCCTCATCTCCTTCTAGAACAGAGTTACCTTTTACTCTGCAAGATATCAAGGCGGCTATTCCCGCCCACTGTTTTGAACCCTCTGTTTGGAAGTCTTTGAGTTATTTCTTTCTCGACATTTCCATTATTGCTGGGTTGTATGCGATCGCGTATAGCCTTGATTCTTGGTTCTTTTTCCCGATTTTTTGGTTAATGCAAGGAACCATGTTTTGGGCGTTATTTGTTGTCGGACATGATTGTGGTCATGGATCTTTTTCTAATCAAAAATGGCTGAACAATCTGATCGGACATTTATCTCATATTCCCATCCTTGTTCCCTATCACGGTTGGCGAATTAGCCACAGAACTCATCACGCCAATACCGGAAATCTTGATACAGATGAAAGCTGGTATCCGGTTTCTGAAAGTAAGTATGATCAGATGCCTTGGTATGAAAAGTTATTCCGCTTTTATCTTCCTTTATTAGCTTATCCAATTTATCTGTTTCGGCGATCACCTGGACGTGAAGGAGGTTCTCATTTTTCTCCCAATAGTCCTTTGTTTCGTCCGTCAGAAAAATGGGATATTATCACCAGTTCTACTCTATGGGTAGTTATGGTTGGTTTTCTGGGTTGGTTAACCTATGAATTTGGCTGGTTATTCCTGCTGAAATATTATCTCGTTCCCTACATTATTTTCGTGATGTGGTTAGATCTTGTCACCTATTTACATCACACCGAAGCCGATATTCCTTGGTATCGGGGCGAGGATTGGTATTTCCTCAAAGGGGCATTATCTAGTATTGATCGCGACTATGGCTTTATCAATTCCATTCATCACGATATCGGAACTCACGTCGCCCATCACATTTTCCTGAATATGCCTCACTACCATTTAAAGACCGCAACAGAGGCAATTAAACCCATTTTAGGTGAATATTATCGCAAGTCTGATGAACCCGTTTGGAAGAGTTTTATTAACTCTTATCTGACTTGTCATTTTGTCCCTGATAGCGGAACAGGAGTTTACTATCAGTCCGGTTGGAAGTCGAAAGATTCCTCAAAAGCTGACTAACTCTAACCTCTGATTTTTTTAAGGGTGGGCATAACGTCCACCCAATTTTATTTTAAGAGTAAAAAAGTAGCCCAAACCTATCTAGAATTGCTGGGGCTAAATTACCTGAATGTTCAAACATTTATTTTAATGATTTATCATCAAAAGATACAGAACGTTGATCAATTTTGCCATTGGATGCCGATTGAATCCGAATGTCCTGGGCGGGTAATGCAATAGAAATACCTTCTTGTTCAAACCGCTGTTGAATCATGCGATGTAGATCACCCTTGAGTTGAAAATAATCAGTAGTTTTTGCCCAAGACTTCAGTTTAACTTTTACACAATATTCGGTATATGAAAGTGCGACGGTTGTAGGTGCTGGGTTTTCTAAACTTAAAGGATGCTCGCTAGCAGTTTCTCTCAAAATTTGCTCAACCTGATAAATATTATAACTGAACGGAAATCTGATAACAATTGCAACACAACGATTTTCTTCAGTCGTCATATTCGTAATAATGCTTCCCCAAACTGTATTATTGGGCATCGTAATCAGTTCGCCATTCCAACCTCGAATAATACTATTAGCCAGGGTAATTGAGTGGACAACACCTGAGATCTCACCGACAATAATTTCATCATTTACATCAAAGGGTTTGTAAACCATTAACATAAACCCGCTGGCTAAGTTAGCTAGATTGCTCTGCAACGCAAATGCTAAGATAAAACTGGTTCCACCGACCAGTGCTAAAACGGGGCCGAGACTAACTTCAAAGACAGTTAAAGCTAAGAACAAGCCAACAACTACTCCACCTCGCTTAATGAGCAGAACAACCAGTCGGCGAAAAACATCGGAGACTTGGCTAAACTTAGCCAAACTTCGATTAATAATTGTACCAAGAATTTGAGAAATAAGAATTGAAGCAACAACAATACCAACAAACATACTCAGCTTAATTGCCCAACGTAGACCCCCTTCTTCAGATTTTAACCAACCCATCAAGCGGACTGCTAAACCTTCAGTATCTTCAAGGTCAATTTCGATAGTACTGACAGCTTGAATATAGTTTTTATATGAAGTGACTTCACCTCCTTTTTTTTCGAGTTCATCTAAGACAATTTCAAACCGATCAATAATTGCAGTGCGCTCGGCTTGCAGTTCAGTAACGTTGCTCACTAATTGGTTCTTTAACTCGGAATCGGCTTCGGCATTTTCTTGCAATTGTTCTGTCGCTTCTTCCAGTTGCTCTTGTTTTTGGTCAATGTTTTGGAGGTTTTCAACCTGATCCACTGAATTCGCAACTTTTTTCTCTAAGTTCCCTTCTATCTCAGTATTTTCGAGCACATTTGCCGCTTGATTGAGGTTGCGGGAAGATTGTTCTGTCGAATCGGACGGAGTTGTCTGAGCACCTTCAATGGCTTCTATTGCTTGTTTGAGAGAGTCCCGTGCTGCTTCTAGTTGTTGAGTGGCATCATCATATTCCCAGGTATCTGGGGGAGCATTTTCTTGGATGTCTTGAGCCTCTTCAAAGGTTTCAATCGCGATTTCTAGGCGGTCAATTTGAGCGGTGATGTCTTCATAGTCATAAGACCAAAGATCTATCTTTTCTCGCTCTTTTTTAGTGTTTTCCAGCACTTCTTTTGCCATTTCCAGTTCGCTGGTTTCTTGGGCTTCTTCGATGGCACTACTTAAAGCTTCATCTTCTTGAATTTCTTCTTTGGTTGTTGTTGCTTCTTCTACTGCTTCTTGAGCTTTTTTAAGGTTTTCTTGAGCTTCTTCTACCTTTCTGGCTGCTTCTTCGGATTCCGGTGAACCGACAGTGGCAACCGATTGACTTTCCTGAGCGGCTTCAAGAGCTTTTGTGCCCTCTTCTAAGGCATTAGCAGCTTCTTGTTGTTGATTAATCGCTCGGTTTTGGCGTTTGACCGCAATTTCTGCATCACTAATTTCTTGAACTTTTTGTTTGAGTAAAACCTGCCAGGCTGCTGCTTCAGTTTTTAATTCTGATAATGTTAATGGTTTCACCAACAGTTTGAGTTCATCGACTGGAATTTCCGGATCTTCTGTCGTTATTGCTACAGTTTGGACGGATTGTGCTTGAAGTTCTTCTGCTGTCACTTCCTGAGATCTGCTCGGAAGTCCCCAAGAGACAGCAATACAAACAACTCCTGTTATGAGAAACACACGAATCTGATGGCGAAACACTTGTTTTTTCCCTATTATGCTATGGTTATAGCTATTGATGATAAAGGTGGATAGGCTTTTATCGAACATATCGAAGATTTGAAGCCTTTTGCTGAATAGCCCAAACTTATCTAGAATTACTTGGGCTTGGACATTAACCGATTATAACATCAACATCTGTGCAGTGATGGGGTGACAAGCAGGCGATAAGATTGACTGGATAATGTTTAGAGCAGCTTGACCCCTCTGAAAAAAGGGCAGATTATTGCGTTAGATTCTCATTAACTCCCCGGCTTGATCTGCCCAGATTTCCATTCCTACTATCGATAGCAGTCCATACTGACCTGTCCAAAAATGACTATGTCGTCTTTGCGATTGTGCGGTAGCGCACGGGCGTTGCCAATCGCTCTTCCCCACTGGGACGATTGATATATTTTTCTTGTCCTAATTGTTTAATTTTTCAACCTTGTAATCCGGAACTTGTATAGGCGTTCGCGAAGCGTGCGCGAAGCATGCAATCGCTATTAACAATACCAAACGAGTCAGACGTTCAATCGAGGCGAGGGAAAAACTATTTTCTAATTTAAAAGCAAGTAAATATATTTTGTAATTTCAAAAAAAGAGCCTGACTCTTTTGGCATTTAAGTGATAATTTAGCATAACAAGTCCCGAAGAACCGTCAATTTGGACTACAATCAATAAAAGGATTATAGCAAATCAGTTCAAACGAAATCGGAACAAGGTAAACTGTAGAGAAGGGCAAGTTATTGAGGATAAGAGGATGGTGCGACTCAAATCTTGGCAGTGGGTAATATTAGCCATTCCGATCGCTTCTGTTGTCATCTTTATTCTGGTTGCTGCTGGAATCCAAATTAACCTTTGGGGAATTAACTGGATTTGGGGAATTGTCACGCTAGTTTTTGTCGGTTGGCGGTGGTTATTAGTTCGATGGACAAGACCTGCGATCGCCCAAGTTGAAGCGGTAATGGCAGAAGTTAATCAGGATCTGAATGCCAGTTTAGATGATGCAGAAACGCCCTTAGCCGGAGATGAAGCAATTGAAAAAATTGAAAGTCAACTGCAAGAAATTCTCCAAGAAACTCGTGATGATGCCCCGATTTGGGAAGACTGGGGAATCTTTTGGGAACGCTGTCAAAATATTGTTACTCTTGTCGCCAATACTTACCATCCAGAAGTCGAATATCCTCTGCTAAATATCTACATTCCTCAAGCTTATCAACTGATTCGAGGTACCGTTGATGATATGGATCGCTGGATGCAGCAGTTATCTCCAGTTCTCAATCAAGCCACAGTTGGACAAGCCTATCAAGCCTATCAGGTTTTCCAAAAATTAGAACCTTCTGCCCGCAAAATTTGGAAAGTTTGGAACTGGGGATTGTGGCTAATTAATCCAGTGGCGGCGGCGGCGAAAGCAGCAAGTAAACGTTATAGTAATGAGGCAAATCAACAACTCCTCGTTAACTTAGGTCAAATGTTGCGAGAAGCCGCCCTCAGAAATCTCTGTCGTCAAGCTATTACCCTATATTCTGGAACTCAACTTCCGGCTGCTTTTATTCAACCTGAAACCTCAACTTTACCGAAAGCCAAAACCCAAACCTTGCGAGAGATTCTCCAACAGGCGGAACCTCCAGAAAAAGTTGAACAAAAACCTGTTAATCTTCTCCTCGCTGGGCGAACAGGGGCGGGAAAAAGTAGCTTGATAAATACTTTATTTCAAGCCGAAAAAGCCGAAGTTGATGTTTTACCGAGTACCGATCACATATCATATTATCAGTGGAAAACTCCCACGGGCGAAACCTTGATTCTTTGGGATACTCCTGGTTATGAACAAATTAATCGTGGAGATTTGCGAGATTCGGTTTTAGATTTTATTGGCAAAATTGATTTACTCCTGCTGGTGACACCTGCCCTCGATCCAGCGTTACAAATGGATGTAGACTTTTTAAAAGATATTAAAATCGAAGTTGAAGATTTAGAGGCGATCGCGATTGTCACACAAGTGGATCGGCTGCGTCCAGTTCGGGAGTGGGAACCGCCCTACGATTGGCAAGCCGGAGATCGTCCCAAAGAAATCGCCATTCGAGAAGCCACACAATATCGCAGCGAACAGTTTGGAGAGGTTTGCGATCGCGTTTTACCTGTGGTAACGGGAGATCCTAATCGCGATCGTCAAGCTTGGGGAATTGATGATCTGTCGGTGGCGTTAGTTGATGCCATTCCTCCGACCAAACAGCTTCGGTTAGCCCGATTTTTACGCAATCTCGATGCCCGTACAGTTGCCGCTGCTAAAATTATAGATCGTTATACGTCGCAGATGACCACCACTCAAGGTTTAACTGCCTTGCTAAAAAGTCCAGTTCTACAATATATTGCCACAATCTCAACCGGATCTCCGGCTTTAGCTTACTTGCTGGCTGAACAAATTCCTGTAGAACAGCTACCTGTGGTAATTGGGAAACTGCAAATGGGATACGATTTATTTTCGCTGATCAATCCTGATGAAAGCAATAATCGTCGCAATTTTGATTTACTCACCCTCTGGCCATTACTCTTAGAAAATCCGGGTTCACCCGACCAGAATGCTTGGGCGTTTGGTCATTCTTTAGTAGAATATTGGACCAGAGATCTTACAGTTGAACAGTTGCGAAAACGGTTTGAGTATTATTTGAAAGAAGTTCAGGGCAAAACCTAGATTTTAATAATATTTGATTATACTTAAGTTGACTTTTGCCTCATCTGCCACTTTACTCTAACTCAGCCTTAAGACTTTAACTGGTGAGTTCAAAACTTGCTTCAATCACTTCAGAGATCTCATGGAACTCAAGTTCTCTAGTTTGCCAAGAATTTTCTAAAATATTTTCAAAAGGAAAAGCCGCTAAACTGCAAGATTTCCACTGACTCTGAACGGGAACAGCAAACAGTTGACAGAAGCCTCCGCGTCGTCCTTCGAGTTGATAAGCGCGGCAATTTTTACAGGTTGAAGGAAGAATTTTCGGATTTTTCATGAGAATATCTCCACAAAGTTTATTATTCTTCGATTCTTCCTCATCACCTGACTTGTGCTTTGTTACACAGTTTACAATTTTACAATTATTAAAATTATCAAATTTCACGCAATCAAAAAAATTAAAACAAGCTGAAAAACAGTTAAAAAGCTAGACAAGGATAGAAAATGTAATCAATCTTTAATCAATTTAACTCCTATCCTTGCCTATATTTTTTATCACCAAATAATATGACAAAATGTTACGGATTCCCGAAATTTTGCGAACCTGTATAACCCGATAACTGGGCTAATTCATTGAGTTGTCGCACTCCAGAATACTGCTGACCATTGATTTCCCAAGTTGGATAACCCTGAATATTTGCAGCTTGACACAAATCAGGCTGAGGATTTTTCCCATTTGGATCGCACTCAATGTAAGGAACTTCTGTAACTGCTTCTTTTCCAAAGAGCTGCTTTTGCGTCAGACAATGACTGCACCAATAGGCTCCGTACATTTTAGCATTAACTTGAGTTAGATGTTCAGCCAAAGCAATATTATCAGGATTTGATGCAGTCGTCACACCGTAGGTTTCTTGTGAACCCAGTTCGGGATTATTAATCGGGGCATAAACGGCAAGTGTTCCAATAATTGTGACCATCCCCACAATTAAAGCAACAAACAATAATTGACCAATATCTTCCCAAGAATGACCAACAATAGTTAAAGTACATAAAGCCAGAGAACAGATTGCCGAAGCAATACAATACAAGCAGAGTGATTGAATTTTAAACGCCATTATATACATTAAATAGCTGCTAAAAATCATCATGGCAACTCCGCCGATAAACATCAGCAACCAAGTCCAATTTTCAGCTTTTTGGCGTAATTCTTTCTGAGAGTCGGGATTAATCAACCAAGGCGCGACTGCCATTGTTCCCATGCCACTATAAGCTAAAAACCCAAATAGGGCTAAAGGTAAGCCAAATACAACCGCATAGGGACTCGAAAGCACCTGATCACATCCTGTAACGGGACAAGCGGCACTTCCGCCTGCTAACTTAACAATCGTCAGATAGGCAGTAACTGCTGCCCCAAAAGCGGCAATCACGGCAATAATGAAACGAGATTTGCGTTGAATCCAAGGGGTAGAACGTTGACGAAACATAATTAGGCTTTTCTCTCCATATATTGGGACCTATTGTCTATGTTTATGTGATATACTAATGGTCGCCGGACTGATTTGCCGTGCCATTGGATCGCAGCTTCCCATGAAAATCATATCCCCGATTTTAGCGTGTTTGATTGTAGCGGTTGTCATTAGTGCGATCGCGATCGTTTCAGTTCAGAATGCGACTCTGGTTTCTATCCAGTTTATGCGTTTTCAGTCCGTTCAGCTTCCCGTCGGCATCGTTTTAGCATTTAGTGTTGCCATTGGGTTGATTTTCACTGCTATTTTAATTCCGGTTTGGCAACAAATGAACTATACAGGAGAGGAAGAATAGAGCGTTCTTTACTCTTTTACTCTTTTACTCTTTTACTCTTTCACTCTTAACTCTACGGTAAATTTAGCTCGTCTGATGTGCGCTCAAGTAATTCATTGCTAATCAGTTGTTGATTCTGAAAAACCTCTAAGCGAATGGTATTGGGGTCTGAGTATTGGAAAGTGACAACGTGAGTTTGATTGCCTTCGGTAAATCGGTATTTAGGTCGGCTTGTAGTTCCGCCAACATCGAAGTCATACACCCGGATTGAACTCCCATCTTGTCGGTTGACTCGTTTGTAAATGTAAGCCCCGGCTTCCCAACCGCCTGTCGCCACTTTCCAATTCGCATTCACAAAGGTGCCTCTGATTGAGAACGTCTCCGTTGTCATCGGACAATTATTAACTTCTGTCGGTGTCTCCGTTGTCTCAATAACGTAGGCTTGACAGGGTTCTTCAGCCCTTAAAGCTGTCCAAAATAGAGATAAAACTGTCGCAATTATAATCGGTATGCGTTTCATTGCGGTTACTCTATCAATTTAAAGTTCAGAATTAGCAATCAAACTTAGCAATTCGCTGCGGCTTCTCGAATCATCTTTAACACTTCTTGAGTGTGAGAAATCATCGGAACATGGCTTGATTCTACCACAACTGTTTTTGCCTGCATCCGTACAGAAAATTCACGCTGTAATTCTGGAGGAATTGCTAGATCTTGATTAGCGATAAGATACCAACTCGGTTTATGTTTCCAAGCAGGATTCTCGATTTTTGTTTCGGGGAGTGATGCAGAAGGCGGAGTTTGAGTTGCATAGATTAATGCAATTTGTTCAGCCAAAAGATCGCTAGCAAATGTTTCTTTGATACCTGCTTTGGAAATCCACAGAAAACCCTCTTCTTCTTGAATATGAGGTGATGAATCTCCATATTTACTCATTAAACTCATCAGAGATTCACCCGTATCCGGAGCCATAGCCGCAATATAAACTAAACCCGAAACTCGTTCATCATTGCCCACTTCACTAATAACAGTACCGCCCCAAGAATGACCGACTAAAATACATTGACCATCAATCCGATTTAAAGTCCGTTTTGTTGCGGCTGCGTCATCCGCTAAAGAAGTCAGTGGGTTTTGAACAGCAATTACTTCAAAGCCTTCTGCTAACAAAGTAGGAATAATATCACGGTAACACGATCCATCCGCCCAGAAACCATGAACCAAAACAATGTTCTTAATTTTGCTCATTATTTTTGCCCTCATTACTACTGATGTACTAAAGCACAACGACGAACTTAACTGCGTTGAAAAACAACTGATAAATTATTCGCAGGCATCGATACAGTTTCAATGTGTTGAAGGGCATGAGTTTGGGCAACTTTGATGACTTCCTCCAAATCTCTGACTCCCCATTCTGGATTTGATATCTGTAAAGATTCATCGAACATAATATTACTCTCTGCGGTGTGCTTTCCCCCTTGCTTATAAGGCCCATAGAGATACAAAATCCCATCTTTTGGCAAAATTCGCCCCGCACCCGCCATCAGCCCTAAACAAGCCGACCAAGGGGCGATATGAATCATATTAATACAAGCGATCGCAGTAATCGGATTTTGGTCTAGGGAGATGCCGTTGAGGGGTTGGGAATTTTCCACAGGCCAAACCGAGTCTCGCACATCCAAAGCCAAAGGTGGGTAAAGATTATCTGAGGGAAAATCCCCAAGCCATGCCTGAATACTCTCTCGATGGCTAAAATCGGGGTCGGAAGGCAACCACAGTCGCGGCTGCAGACGAGGGGCGAAAAAAATAGCGTGTTCTCCAGTACCGCTGGCTATTTCTAGAACCGTACCCTGAGATGGTAAAACTCGTTGCAATACGAATAAAATGGGCTGGCGGTTGCGTTCAGTGGCTGGGGCGTGTTGTCGAGGATCTGAAAATTCATTCATCACGATCAAAAAGTAGAGGTATTGCGAACAATATCTCTACTCTATACAACATTTACAACATCAAGGAACACGAATAACATTGACATCAAATTCAAGCTGTCCTGCTGTGACTCCCGGCAGGAAACCAATCAAATCCTCATTGTCAAGAATTCCGACACCGACTCCCAAATCTCCGAAGGTAAAATCAAGAAATCGGATTTGGGCATTGCGATTAATATTAATCCGATCTTCTACGGGAGAAAAGTCAGTCACTAGACCATAGTCGGCATTCCCACCGCCAAGATAGTAAGATTCTGTGGTATCTCCAAGTACAAAAACATCAAGTCCGGTTCCGCCACTCAGGGTATCAACTTCTCCAACTCCAGGATTCGGTAGATTAATATCAATTCCAATTAATAAATCATCTCCCTTATCACCCGAGACCACATCATTCCCTCGACCTCCAAATAAGTTGTCATTATCTTGACCTCCAAACAAACTATCATCCCCTGCCCCTGCTGCTAAAAGATCGTTTCCTAAATTCCCGAAAATTTGATTAATCCCTTCTTGGTCATTGATAAAATCATTATCTCTGCCGCCAAATAAGGTATCATTTCCCTCATTTCCCGAAATACTATCTCGGCCTTGATTTCCAATAATCGTATCATCTCCAAGAGCCGCATTAATCGTATCTTCTCCCTCTAGCCCAAAGATAAAATCACTCTCACTGGTGCCAATGAGATCGTCATTTCCTGGAGTTCCAAAAATTTCAGCCATATTCTAGAATTAACCGAGTTTAGATGAATTAAAATTGTTGCTACAAATCAGTTAAAAAAGGCAGTAATTATCAGCTAGTTTATATAAGAACGCCAATTTTAACTCTCACATATTATATCATTTTTTTAATTAGTTACAAAACTTTTGAGGGATTGTTTCTTCTCGAAGTTGTTGTAATTCTGGCGACGGATTTTCAACGGAGAAAGCTTCGGTTAAGGCATCAGACCATAACTGCTTTTCGGCAAAATAATTAAAACGAGCTAGGGCAATTATTTCTTCAGAAGCCCCTTCACTTTGAAGTTGAGTGGTGAGTTCTTCTAGCTCCTGAGTCACTTGTTGACGAGGTTCGACTGCCATCACTTTAAATGTGATTTGTACAGAGGGGAAAGGAAACGCATCATCAACAGATTCATAGAACATAATGTCGTAGCTTTGACCCGGTTGTAGAGGTTCACCTGTATATTGAACTTGTTGTTCGCCGGGATTAAGATTTTCACTCCAGAGTAATTCATCTCGATTGTGAGGATACAGTTCCACTCGTGCTAAACCTCCCTGCCAAATAATTGTCGGGCGCGTGCTCCACACCACAACATCAGTCGTCTCATCAAAAGGAGTGAGCGCACAAAAAGGACCTCCTCGCGATCCGCCATCTCCCCATTCTGGGGGTTCATTATCATTAAATGAATCTCTCCAAGATCGACCAAAGCGCGATCCGCCATCACTCTCAACAGGAGGGGTAGGATCTCCATAACGCGATCCGCCATCACCCTTAACAGGGGGTTCTTGTGACAACAATTGGCTTTGTGTACTCAATTCTTTTGGGGGGCTAACCGATGCAATCCTAGAAGTGAAAGGTTCCCCCAGCCAAAGCCCACTGAAAACCAACGTAGACAACATCCCGTAAAATTTAACCATAAGATTTCTTCTCCACAAAAGCAATAATAAGATAAGCCCAAAAGGCGACTATTGGCAGAACACAAGGCAATAGTATCCCGACGGTAATATAAAGTTGCAAACTCACTCCTGCATAAATTCCTGTTGCTGCTATCATCGCTAGAATTTGCTTCCACTGTTGGCGAGAAATTTGCCCAAATATGACAACGGTAGTCTTTCCCAAGACAACAGCAATTCCCACCATCCACAAATCGGGTACAGGCGTAATCAATCGTCGATTTAACCAGTGATGTACCATATAAGCGTGCGCTTCACCTCCGGGAAATGTCTGACGCAAATCTGGCGGTGTTTGTTGCGATCGCCAATATTTCAAAGCTCTCGGTAGAGGATAATTATCCATCCCTTCTGTATCTACACCTGCCTCACCATATCCTCCGGGTGCAATTAAAATCACGTAAGGTTCTTCTGGAATCAAATCCTCAAGCTGTGTCGGTTGTTCGAGGAGTTTCCAAGCCGGAAGGATCTGATAAACTTGCTTTGGCGGAATGGAAAAATCAATAATCGGGTGTAACCACCATTGACGGAATTGATATGCTATCGCTGTGATCGGGTTTAAAATCGCTTTACGAGAAAAAAGCTTTCCGTAATCTTGTCCAGTGGTCTCCAATAAGTATGTCCTGAGTTGAGAAATACATTGAGTCTTAGCATTAAGTTGTAGTTCTAAGGGAGGCATTTCTCCCGACTGGTAATGAACCCAATGTCCCAATGCCATCAGATACGCTAAAGGTAAACGCGGTTGAGAAGAAGGATGAGGGCGAGGCACTAGGCTCATATAGTGAGGTGGATAGCCTAACACCCTCAAGTCTCCATTAAAGCTCCAGTTAGGACTGGCAATTTCCGGTAACACCTCAAACCAACCCCCAGTTGATTTCCGTTTCGTGGCAAAAATAAACCAAGTTCCTCGTTTTTCTACCGCCCGACGAACAGACTGAGCTAAGATTTGATCATTTTCAGGTTGATAGCGATCCAGCAAATAGTCAATCCCTACAACTGGACTGTCTAAAACCTCAAGTTTATCGATGATTTCAGCCAGATAACTGCGATCCATCGGTCGAGGATCGGAGATTTTAGCCTGTTTAATGGATTCTTCATCAATCGAAACAATCAAAACTGGGGGTGAGTTTGTGGGTGTTTGTTGAGTGATATCTCGATAAACCGACTGCATCCATAACCGTTGATCAAGCAAAAATCCCTGCACAGACAGATGCCAACTTAATCCACACAATACCGTAATCGCGATCGCCTCAGTTTTGGTCGGTAGCAACTGCTTAAGTTTTTGTTTCCAGCCGTGAGGTTCGAGACGAAAAACAGGTGCTTCCGGACGACGAAATAGAGAAGGAACCAAATAGGCACTGGGATAAGTTAACTGTTTTTCCAGCTTCAGAAACTGACAAGCCGCCAGCATTGCATCGTGAGCATCATTATATTGAGCCAAACTGCGGAGAAATTGCAGTAAAAATTCTTGGGCGACACGGTTATGAATCGGTTCACGCATCACCGCCACTTGACTTAAGCCCAAATCAATCAGTTTATTCGCTAAACTCAAACCCATACAGGAGTTAAACAACGCAAATTGCAGTCCTCGTTGCATCGCTAAGGTTAACTCTTGAGTAATCTCACACAGAGACAGAGAGATATTCGGGGCAACTGCCAATTCTCCTCCCGTTAAGGCTGTTTCGTTGCTGTGGCCGGCAAAAAACAGGACATCCCAGCCTTGCGGATCGGTAATCGCTTCAGAAATTTGAGTTTTCAGTTCTGCGGCATTTTGTCCCCGTTGCCAACCGACAAATTGAATTTCAGCAATGTGAGACAGAGATTCTACGGCTTGTTTATCAGCTTTAAAGTCTAATCCTGTATCATCTCCGAGAATCACCAACACTCTCGGTTTTCCGCAACGAGGAACCAGTTGAATGCTTTTGAGAGTTTGGGTAGAGGTGCGAACAATCCGAATTTTTCCAGGTGCGGCGAATTCAGTGCCAATTTCCCAAGCCTCCCAAGGTAAACGCGATAAGTCAAGGGATGTGATGCGAAGACAGAGTTCTACTCGCCAGTGATCTGAGGTCGCTTTGGCAATGGTCGCTCGGATATCAAACAGTTTTTCATGTCTTAACCAGCGATCAAATTCGGAGAGGAGTTTGGCTTCAGCTTCCACCAGTTTAGCGTTCCAGTCAATCGGGACAACAATTTTGCCCGTTTGTTCCACTCGTCCACGTAAAGCCTGCTCATAGAATTTTAAATAACTGTGCTGCCAATCTTGATAAAGACGAGTCAGCAGTGATGGATATGGAATTTGGACTTCCAGGTGTTGCCCTTGCCCCCAAGATAAATCAAACACACAGAGTTGCTCAACGAGTTGAACTTTTAAATTAAACGTAGAAATGGTTTGAATGGTTTGATTCATCTCGATTGGGGATATGCTCCTCACCAGTTAACAGAGTTGAGCGTCATCAGTTATTTCTGACTTGATCAACCCCTGTTACCCGTTAGCAGGATTTAAGTTCTATGTAACAATTCTAGCCAACCTCAGTCCCCATGATCCGAGAAAGTTCCTGTACACGTCGATAGAGTTTAACGCCTTGGTCTGACAAGTTAAATCTTTGATAGACAGAAAGGATATGAGGTAAGTAGTTGGGTTTAGACTGAGCCTCATAGATTTCCTCAAAGAGTTCAAAGGCTTTGAGATGATACCAGAGCGCGTAGGAAATATTGCTGTTTTTGTAGCAAGCCAAGCCCATATAATTCATTATTTTAGCTTGCTCTTCTATCTGATGATTATTTTGATAAATTTTGACGGATCTTTGGTAATATTCAATCGCTGTACTATACTGCTTGAGGCTGAAGTAAACAATCCCAATCTGACCGAGAGTTTTGGCAAATTCTGAATAGGTTTTGGTAGATTTTTCGGAACAGTCTCTGCGATCCTTGCTCTCTTTTTTACAGGATAGACACAGCTTTTTGCGAATGGACAGTGCTTGATTGAGAAAGGCTAAAGCTTGTCGTGGTCGATCTAGATGATATTCGGCGATACCAAGATTATGAAGGGCAGCCGCTTCATGGACACTCCCTTTTAAGCTATCTTCGCCGAGGGTTTCATTAATATCTTGAAAAATGATCAAGGCTTTTCTGCAGGATTGCAAGGTTTGCTCAAATAAGCCTAGATGATTATAAATTTCTCCTAAATAGTTTAACGTAATCCCCACACCGTTTAAATGAGAAAGTTCCAGGAAAATCTCTAGAGCTTGAGCCGAATAACGCAAAGCCTGAGAATATTGCTTCGTCGCACAATAAACTCTAGAAATGTCGTTACAAACGGTTGCCGCTTTGATAGAATCGGGATTAGCTAGCTTCAGAATTTTCTTAAGACAGTGAATAGACCAAGTATAATGCTGGAGAGAGAAGTGAATCAGTCCAATTTTATGCAAAGCTTCGATATGATCTGCTAAAGTTTCAGTCTCTTGAGCGATCGCCAAAATTTGCTGAAAGGTACTAAGTGCAGGGATAAACTGTTCTTCATTGAACTGTTGAATACCAGTGCGGCGTAAAACTTGGAGGCGGGATTGTAGAGAGGAGGTAGAGTTCATCATAGTTTGAGTGTGAGTTTAACAACGCAAAAGAGGGAATTAAAAGATTTGAGCCGAAACAACCGCTTACTGAACAGCCAAAATCAAAGGATTGAGCGTCGGAAGGGGATATTCACTGTTTGCTGGGACTTCCACTGTGGCGGAAACGGTAGCCGTCACAAAAGCAATCAACGCACTGAGAATCAATTTTTCGATTTGGGTAGTTTGCGGCTGCATGGCTTGAGAACACTAAGCTTGATTGGGTTATCTACAGTGACATATATCTTCGACCCGCAAGCTTATGCAGTTTGTTGAGATCTCAACCTAGACTAAGCGTTTAGGTTATCTGCACCCCCAGAACACAGTGAATATTCTCAGTCTCTGCTGAATGGACATCACCAAAAGCATCATTAGGTGTCTCAAGCTAATGCTGACGCCTACCTTTTCCCTTCCGTTCCCTGCTTGTCCTGATATTTAATATTTATAGGAATCTTGAGGTAATATTTCTCATCTACAGCAGTACAAAATGCGGAAACAAAAGGGTGAGGAGAGTTTTAAGATTGCATGAGCATAGAATGAAGTAGCAGACCTCAACGTCGGGAGACACTTCACCCATGTCTATGAAAATTACAGAAATCGAAGGGCAAAATGGTCAAAAAATCTACATTCAATATGACGAAGACGAGAACGATGATTTGCAAGCGGTGGGATATGTTGATGATATTGCAGAACGAACTCGGAAATATCAAGAAGTTCTGAAAAGCACAATTCAGGGATACTCACAACAGATTCTCGATAGCCTTCAATTCGTTTTACTTGCTCCAAAAGCACGGATTTATGAACAAGCGGTTAATTTGATGCTCAGTGATTGGCGTAATTATTTTAATTCAGAAACTCTAGGAAGATTGAGAATCATCATTCGAGTCAGATGAGTTAGATTCTGACTGAAGTTGAGTTACTGTTTGTTGCACTAATTCCACAGGCAAATCTAACAGTTGGGCAATTACTTCTACGTTTAATCCATAGGCTAGCATACGCGGAATGCTACCCAACTTGCCTTCCTCAATACCTTCCTGTTTAACATCTTGATAAAATCGAGTTTGTTTGAGTTCGCTTAGACTCCACATAATTTTAATTCAGAAATTTTAGGAAGATTGAGAATCATCATTCAGTTCAGGCGAGTTAGATTCCGACTGGAGTTGAGTTACTGTTTGTTGCACTAATTCAATGGGTAAACCCAACAGTTGGGCAATTACCTCTGCGTTTAACCCAAAAGCTATCATACGCGGAATTGATTCTAATTTAGCTTCTTCTCGCCCTTCTTCACGACCTTCCTCAATACCTTCCTGTTTAACCTCCTGATAAAATCGGGTTTGTTTGAGTTCTTCTGTTAAATTCAACATAGCGGCAATTTCCTCTCGGCTTTTTTGGGGCAATTTGTAGACAATAATGGTTTCAATTAAATTAATTAAATCCCGTTGAACAGTGGCATCGGTGAGTTGTTGTTTGGCTTGGACAATTAATTGCCTCGCTTCTTCTCCGGCTGTCTGTTCGGGTGCAATTACCAGTTTAACAATTCCGACACCTAATGAACGTTCTGCGGCTGAGGTGAGTTCATCTAAATAAATACGCTGTACACGGGAACTGTTGAGAAGTTCCTCAAATTGCAGCAGTTGTTCGACTTCGATGTTGCGACTTGGATAGAGAACGACAACACGCCAGGGATGGTTGGGTTTATATTGTCGCAGGTAGAGAAATAGTTCCCCGAAGATGCGATAATACAACTCAGCATCGGGCTGAAATTGAACTTCTACTAGATAAAAGGGTTTTTCGGAGTCTGAGGTTTTGGGGAGAAATAACCCATCAATACGGAAAGCCAGTTGTTTGATTTCACGAGAGGTAAACTCATAATCAGTGGCTTCTTCTGGCGAACGGTTAATCAGTTCAAAGAAGAAACTGGGGAATTCTTGGAACAGACTATAGAAAATTGTGTCGGTTTTCATCAGTTGGGGCAGCGAACCTCAAAGTATTTTATCATCCGCTATTCGCTAATGGCTTCAAAATCTGGGAGAGGCGATCGCACCAATTATATGATGGGGATATTCCTTAAATTTTCATAACGATATTAATCACTGAGAACCCTTTAAAGTTTTGCGATCGCAATTGATACTTTTGAAAGTAATATTAATTTACAGCAATGTTTTAGCGTTTAAATCTTAAATTCTTTACTTGGGTGTCCGTGTTCTGATTCAGTTGACGAAGGTGCGGAGTTATACTAACATCACTGACTGTCTACCTAAACTCCTAGACAAGTCTCATTCAGTCCGACTTCTGTTCCCGACTTATCGATCGCTTGTGTGACAAATCTTAACATCATTTCTCAGCAAATCAGTTTAAGGTAACAATTTAGAGATATCTGAATCTTGAACAAATAGTTTTAGGATATAAGGATTTAGTATGAGCGTTAATTTAGCAACTCAGTTACGAGAAGGGACAAAGAAAGCCCACACCATGGCAGAAAACGTGGGTTTTATCAAATGCTTTTTAAAAGGAACGGTTGAAAAAACCTCCTACAGAACATTAGGAGCAAATCTATATTTCGTTTATTCAGCGATGGAAGAGGAGATGGAACGCCATTGCACTCATCCGATCCTGTCTAAGCTGTATTTCCCTGAACTCAACCGCAAGCAAAGCCTGGAAAAAGACCTGTACTTCTTCTATGGTTCTAACTGGCGTAAAGAAGTTGCACCAACAGAGGCTGCAAAAGCTTATATTCAGCGGATTCGGGATATTTCTAATACAGAACCCGAACTTTTGATTGCTCACCTGTATACTCGCTATATGGGCGATCTGTCTGGAGGACAAATTCTCAAAGCGATCGCACAACGGGGAATGAACCTCGCAGAAGGCGAAGGCATTCAATTCTATGAGTTCAATGATATTCCTGACGAGAAGGCTTTTAAAGCAAATTATCGTCAAATCCTGAATGATTTACCAATTACTCAAGAGACAGCCGATCGGATTGTTGCTGAAGCGAATGATGCTTTCGGGATGAACATGAAAATGTTCCAGGAACTCGAAGGAAACTTGATCAAAGCGATTGGTGTAATGCTGTTCAATACTCTCACTCGCAAACGCACTCCCGGTTCTACTGAACTCGCAACTGCGGCTGAATAAGATCGCTTAACTCAACTGATTGGAAAACTGTAAATCCTGGAAGCTTTATGGCTGTAAAAGCAAGCAGTCATAGGGAGTCCCGGATTTATTTTTCATTATATTATTGTGTTGAAGCACAACTCCAAACTAGACCGTTTACTGTGCTAAAGCACAACTACAAGTTAAACCGTTTTAGCTAGCGATCGCGCGTACATCGGGGTTTACCTGTTTAGCTTGCAAGCGTTGCATTCCTCCTAAAAATAAAACCCAAACGAATACAACCACCCAATGAATTAAGGTAATCGTCCACAGAGAACCTGTAATTCGATAAACAATATTGCAAGTTAAACCGAGTAAGCCACAAAGCTGAAGAAAAATAGGTCGGAAGAATAAGGATCTTGCTGATTTATAGAAAAATTTGGCATTCAGCCAGTGATAACCAACATACAAAAACAAACTCACAAAAGCACAAAGCCACCAAATCCACTCCGTTGTCCCTGTACGTCCAGGTTCTGGAATCAGCAATACCCGAAAGACGAATTCTTCAGCTAAAGCGGGAACAAAAAATAACTTAATTGCAACTCCCAGTTTACGATACCAGGGAGCTTGCCAAGGGTCCCAACGAAATAAACCCGAACGTTTACTGATCCAATAAGCGATCGCACTAAATATCCCTAATGCTAATGCAGTCACCAACCAACCCATACTGTAGGGAATTTGTAGAGATCCAAAAATCCGAGTTAGAATTATTGAGATCCAAGGAATATTAGTAAAAGGTAAGGTAAAAGCTCCCATTGCTAAAGTTGGCGCAATTGGATAAATACTCGGATCGTTTCCTCCGAGTTGATTAGGACGAAGAAACCACAAACTCGCTCCATTTTTCAGATACAATATGGCAATCTCATCGTGACCCTGACGAGGGAGAGCGGTTCGCCAAGACAGTAACCCCGTTAAAATATTGCGAATAGTGAGTTGGGTAAGACTCACAAAATCACCTTCAGGTTGCGTTCCTAAAATCACATCTGCATTATTATCCCAGTCCCAACGCACAACACCAAGTGGTGTCAATTGATTATACAAATCTATACTCAGACGAACTAGCTGTTGAAAGCGTTTAGTATCGGGAGCATCAGGGTTTGCTTTCATCCATGCTACGATTTCGGGGTTATTTTCAATGTCCTGCTGAAATCGTCGTAAGGTGTTATACAGGGCTTGATTAGAATCCTGTACACAGGAAGTCGCCGCACTAATTAAGGCACTCCCACTACCATCTCCAATTCGATAACGAGCGGCTACTAAACTTAATTCGGCTAGCAACTCATCAAAAGGCGATCGCCCTTCACGTTCCCCAAATTGGTAATAATCAGTGATAGTATCGAGTTTCACCAACACATCGGAAACGGGGTGAGTTCCCATTTTTCCTCGGTAGAGATTGCCCATATAGTTCGCCCAGGTATTGACTCCAGACATAATACCGGGACCGTTATTGGCGTAAATTTGCACGTAGGTAATCTCAAATTGCGGTTCTTGGGTAAAGCGATCGCGCACGACTTCCCCTAAACCATAGGCAAAATGTCCGGTATAAGTACCCAGAGGCCCTTTTTCTCCAAGTTTCCCTTCGCCTCCTCGTGAACCGAAAAGATGAATAACCAAAGCGCGAGTCCCAATGGGAGTATTTTCATCAAAGCCGACTTTCCAGGAGCCAATTGCGAGTTCTGGGGGAACAGTTTGAGCGGGATCGACTAAAACAGACTGAGCCATTCCTTTTCGTTCTGGAGTCTCATCCCAATTTTGATAGCGAATGTATTTCAAGGCTTTTGTCTGACCCAAGACTACTTCTGAGGGAGTGAGTTGAAAGAGCGATCGCGGTTTCAGCGCTTGTACGGTGAATATTCCGTTTTTATCTTGAGCGCCGTAAACATACCAACCCGCTTTCCCAACAGGGGATTTCTCTAGATCGCGAGGCGTGGAGAAGAAGACTCCATTACTATCGGGAGGTTGCTGAGGAATGCGGATAACAGCTTCAGTACCGTCAAAGTTTTGAGTTTCAGGGTTGTAGTGTCGGACTTTGAAAAACTCACTCGCGCAGGGTAACTCTCCAGGACATTGGCTAGGAAGAGTATAACCACTCGGAGGAGCGATCGCCTCAAGCAGTTGTACGAGAGCCACAAATCGCCCCGTCTCCATCACAGGTTCTCGGTTAATTCGGAGCGTGGGAGCGTCTATTGCGGGAGCAGAAGCCGGAGTTGTGACGTTTCCTTCGATCTGAATATCTCCTTTCAAGACCACTGTGACATCATCTTTGGGGCGAAATCCGGCTAAGGATTGTAATGGCCCGACGCGATCGCGTCCATCTAGCCGCACAGGATGAATTCGCCCTGCATCAATACTATTCTGCACATCTGGAGTAAACCGGACATCTCGTGTCGCTGTCTCAACATAACGCTGTACTGGAGGATCGTTACTCCAACCCAGTCGAATCATTTTACCGACTAAAGCCTGGTTAGAAGCCGGGGCGTGATAAACTTCAAACCATGCCCAATCAGTCTCTTGAGTGGCTTGCTGCCATTGTTGAATCTGCTCAACTCTCGGTAATACTAAGCGTCCCATCCACTCTCCGGTTGGGCGATAGAGATCGGTTGGTAATGTTTGTTTGAGCGGATAGAAGTCGAATTGGTTGAAGGGAGCGGCTTCTTTTGTCGCGACAACGGTTGTTTCTGTCGGGGGATTAGAATTGGGACTGTCTTGAGCAATGGTATTTTGGGGAGAGAGTAGATGGAACCCCAGTGCGATCGCGATACCGATAACGCCAAGAATAAATAAGCCTAGCGATCGCTTAGTACGAAAATATTGTAGCCAATGACCCATGATTTTCGGCTCCGATAGTTAGGGAATGGGAACAGAATGTAGGAGTTGTTCAACAATTGTTTTTGCTCGTCTTCCGCCTGTGGGAATTAAACGGTGAGATAGCACAAAGGGGGCGAGAAACTTGACATCATCTGGAATAGCATAATCACGACCATTGAGAAAGGCGAGGGCTTGAGTGGCTCGGTGTAAAGCGATCGCGCCTCGCGGACTGACACCCAGAGCGATTTCTTCGTGTTCTCGTGTTGTTCGGACTAAGTTGAGAATATATTGCTGAATTGAGGTTTCGACTTTAATTTGACGACAAAGTTGTTGTAATTCTAAAACATCTTTTGGAGTCAAACAGGGTTGTAATTCCTCAACTTTTATCCCTTTTGTGAGTTGTTGAAGCATTTGCAATTCTTCCGACTCAGAAGGATAGCCCAAACTCAATGACAGCACAAACCGATCCATTTGGGCTTCGGGAAGGGGAAATGTTCCCTGATATTCAATGGGGTTCTGAGTAGCAATCACAAAAAATGGTTCAGGAACGGAATGAGACACCCGATCAACGGTTGCTTGTTGTTCCTCCATTACTTCCAACAATGCGGACTGGGTTCGCGGAGTGGCTCGGTTAATTTCATCGGTTAATAAGATATTGGTAAAAATTGGTCCGGGTAAGAATTCAAATTCTCCGGTACTGGGATTCCAAATATTCGTTCCAGTAATATCAGTTGGGAGTAAATCTGGTGTACATTGAATTCGTTGAAATTCTCCAGCAATTGAACGCGCAATCGACTTAGCAAGTAGAGTCTTTCCAACACCTGGAACATCTTCTAGAAGGGCATGACCTTCAGACAGTAATGCCACAAGTGTCAGACGAATTGCATTTTCTTTTCCGACAATTGTTCGACTGAGATTTTGTTTGAGCCGTTCAATTTTTTCTCTCATTCGATGACTAATTTATGATTAGGACTTCAAATTTTAGCATCAAGTTTATCACTTGAGCTTAAACCGATAACCGCATTCTATGAGTAAAGAATAATTTACTTTTAACTATTTAACACTTTTTCGGCACGAACACAATCCATTTTAATTTGGGCTTTGAGGTCATCGAGAGAGGCAAACTTTTGTTCAGGTCGTAAGAATTCTTTTAAGTAAACGGTGAGAGTTTGGCCATACAAATTACCCGACCATTCTAATAAATACACTTCTACCGTGGGTTGCTGACCTTCAACGGTTGGACGACAGCCAATATTCATCACCGCCGGATGAGCTTCTAATTTTAACTGTTCGCTAGCACAAGAAACCTGTACCGCATAAACGCCATATCGAGGCAAAAATTTTTCGGGGGGAAGTTGTAAATTTGCGGTGGGAAATCCTAATGTTCGCCCTAACTGTTGACCTTGAACCACTTGACCCACTAAACTATAGGAGCGACCGAGTAGGTGGTGAGCGCGATCGAGATTTCCATTCTCTAGGGCTTGACGAATCATGGAACTGCTGATCCTTTCCCCTTGTTCGCAGGGATAACGATCTACGATTGTCACTTCTACCTTTTGAGAAGCTGCGATCGCTTTCAGTTCTGGTGCTGTGCCTGTTCGACCTTTGCCAAAGCGGAAATCAAAGCCGATGGTGATGTGAGTGGCTTGCAGATGCTTGAGCAAAATTTCTTCGACAAATTCACGGGGACTCAAGTTAGCCAGTTGTTGATCAAAAGCCAGCAAGACGACCTGTTCAACGCCAATAGACCGGAGATATTCTATTTTTTCATCAATTGGTGTCAGCAGTTTTTTAGATTTGCCTGTGAAAAATTCTTGGGGATGGGGATGAAAGGTGACAACTGTTGCATAGTTGGGTTGACCTCTATCAACTGTATCGAGTATAGATGACAAACCTACGGCTGATGCGTGTAAAATTTCAGCCTGCTGAGTTAAAAGTTGATCAGATTTTAAGATAGGCTGAATTACCTGTCGATGCCCTCGATGTATTCCATCAAAGTTTCCCAAGGCAACGGCAGTTGGAGTTAGAACAGTGTCAAGCGTTGAAGTAATCCACACGCTTTACATTTTGACACAAACTTCGCGATTGCGATCAAAAAATGCTGACAACTTCTTAGAGATGTTGAAGTTTAGTTGGATCTTCAGGCGTGATCAGTTGAATTGAGAGGCCTTCGCGAGCCATTAAACTGTAGGGGAACTGTTGAGCGACCTGTTCTCCGATTTTATCGAGGAAGTCATCATTATGGAGTGGGTCGTGGTGAAAAATCACTAATCGCTTCACATTAGCAGCTCTGGCAACTTTTACAGCCTCTTGCCAAGTCGAATGACCCCAGCCGACCTTACTACTTTTTTCTGAATAATATTCATCATCGGTGTAAGTGGCATCATAAATCAAGACATCAGCGTTACGAGCCAGAAATAAGACATTTTCATCTAAACCATCAGGAAAATGTTCAGTATCAGTGACATAAGCCGCCGCATGACCCCGCCAATTGACGCGATAACCCACCGCTTCGCCGGGATGATTTAACAATGCGGTTTCAACCTTAACCCCCTCTCCAATTTCCAGGGTTTGACCAATATTAATATCAAAAAACTTCAAACTTGATCCCATTGTTTGTAGAGGAACCGGGAAATTGGGATGAAGCATCTGGTCATTGAGTCGTTGTTCGACGGTTGAACCATTGGGTGCAACTGCCCCATAAATATTGAATGTATTGCTAGGGATAAAAGCGGGTGTAAAGAAAGGAAACCCTTGAATATGATCCCAGTGAGCGTGCGTGAAAAATAGATGGGCTGTGATGGGCATCTGAGACAGGATAGATTGTCCCAGAACTCGCAAACCTGTTCCGCCATCAAAAATTAGGCGTTCGGTTCCGACTCGCATCTCGACACAGGATGTATTACCGCCATAGCGTACTGTTTCCGATCCTGGACAGGCAATGCTTCCTCTAACGCCCCAAAAGTGAATTGTAAACTGGTTCTCCGGACTAGACATAGACTCGAATGCAAGATGAAAAATACTGTAGAAAGGGAGAAAAGGATAAAACTTAACTCGGGAATATACCTCTGCCTTTGTTCAGAAAGATAACCTTGTCCTGATTGTCCTATCAGTCTTTAGACAATTCTATGCGATCGCACTCAAGACTTGACTGATTACCTTTATATCTTAAACGATCAAACCGATTATTGTTTCACTTCAAGACATCTTGGTTCTTGCGGTACGGGACGTTATTAAAATTCGACTTTAAACTGATCTAGAATTAATTGACTATCGAAGGTGTAAAAAGTAACTTTATGAATGTTTGGACCTTGCACACAGAGTTGGTCGCTGGGTAAAACCATCGGTAAAGAGCGACGATCTAGGGCTTTGACCATTTCAGCTTGCTGTACCTCTTGACCTTTATCGTCATAAGCAGATAAAGTCGTGCGGCGAGAACTGGTAACAATCGCTTCAACTTTGCGAACGGGATACTGAAAATGGACTTCTAACCATCCACTGCGGGGTGCGCCCATTAAAACAGTTTGATTCGGCTGAATTCCAAAAGCCGGGTTAGAGGGTTGGAGGGCGATGGCATTTACAAAAGTAATCCCCCAAGCCAGAAACTGCTCTTTGATAACCTCAAAGCATTGTAACTCTTCTAAAGCCAGATGAATCCGTTGTGAAGTTTGGATTCGAGTCGGATGAGAATTGTCGGGTGTCGTTTGAGGAGAAACAATGAGTTCTTCGCAACTGTTCCATTTCCGAACCTGAATGAATTGATGAGGTTCTGGGATAAAACCCGCGATTGGGCGACACTCTTGTTCCATAACAGTTTTCATGTTTGTGATTTCCTATATTGCGTGTTTAAGGGATTTAGCTATAACTATCGGATTCAAGCTTGAGTTTGCTGCATCCGGCAATAATTAGAATTTTTATCCGGAAGGTTAAGCACCATTAGGGGGTGTTACCCCTCAATTATAATCAAAGGATAAATAGTCAGACAGAATCATTTCAAGCGTTCCCCTTGAACGGTAAGCTAGGAAGATAGGAAGAATCGGGCAATCGAGAACCGAAGCGTTGAAAATTCAACCATTGCCACTTGTTAAAATTCTTTATAATTAATTCAAATTGAGGGAAGTTTTTTATGTTTCAGCCCCGTGGCTTCGAGCAACGTTCCATCGTTACTTCACTGGGAAGGATGGTTTACTACACCGTCGAGAAGTTGTCTGGGTTGCCCTTAGAAACCCCAGAAATTCATGATTTACCCCAGTTGGTATTTTTACATGGCTTTGGGGGTGGCTCTTCCGCCTATGAATGGTCGCAAGTCTACCCCGCTTTGATCGGAGAATACCGCATCTTTGCTCCTGATTTAATCGGTTGGGGACGTTCTGAACATCCAGCCCGCGAGTACACGATTCACGACTATATCACAACTATTATCGAGTTTCTCGAACAGACTTGTGATTCTCCAACGCCTGTGGTTGCTTCTTCTTTGACTGCGGCTTTGACCATTCGCGCTGCGATTGAACGGCCAGACTTGTTTAAGTCTTTAATTTTAACAACGCCTTCAGGTTTGTCGGATTTTGGAGAAAGTTATCGTAATAGCTTTTTTGCTCAATTGGTGAAAACGCCTGTTCTAGATCGAATTATTTATACTACCGGGGTTGCCAATAGTGCCGGAATTCGGACTTTCCTCGAAGAACGTCAGTTTGCGCGTTCAAACCGAATTTATCCAGAAATTGTCGAAGCCTATCTCGAATCTTCTACACAACCCAATGCGGAATATGCTGCTCTTGCCTTCGTTCGGGGTGATTTGTGCTTTGACCTCTCGCTGTACATGGGTCAGCTTACCACTCCTACGGCAATTATCTGGGGAGAACAGTCCCAATTTACTCGCCCAGAAATTGGACAGCGTTTAGCTAACCTCAACCCAGAAGCCGTGAAAGTATTTCATCGCTTAGATAATGTGGGGTTGACTCCTCATCTCGAAGAACCTGCGACGATGATTGCTCTGATTCGCCACTTGCTGAATGTTTTGGCGTAGGAGGATAAAAGGTTGTCTGCTTGTAAAGTTCTCCTAAGTCAAGTCCTTTTCGATATCGGTTAACAATGTCTAACGATGATTTTCTAAACGATCTGCAATGGATGCCTGAAGCTAAAGCTAAACTTCAGAATATCCCCTATTTTGTGCGATCGCAAGCTCGCAAACGCATCGAACAACTGGCTCGTGAAGCTGGCCAAGATGTAGTTACCATAGAACTGGTGGAAAAAGCGAGGCTAGAATTTGGTCAGTGAGGGACGCTCAGTGAATACTGATAACAGGTCACTGTAGAACTATAAACTGTAAAAATGTCCCCTAACGCTTTAAACTGGAGTGTGGCATTTTGTTGTGTTCTGAAGTTGATTGATTAAGCAGTGAGAAAAAAGATTATTGCCGGGAACTGGAAAATGTTCAAAACTCAAGCAGAAGCTCAAGAGTTTTTGCAGGAGTTCATCGCTAAGTTGGAAGAAACACCAGATGAGCGAGAAGTTCTTCTGTGTGTGCCATTTACCGCATTATGGGTCATGTCCAAAAGTTTACATGGTAGTCGGATTAAACTCGGCGCTCAAAATGTTCACTGGGAAGACTCAGGGGCTTATACTGGAGAAATTTCGGGCCCCATGTTAGTCGAAAGTGGCGTGCGTTATGTGGTGATCGGCCATAGCGAACGACGAGAATATTTTGGTGAAACCGACGAAACGGTTAACCGCAGACTGAAAGCGGCTCAACGTCATGGCTTAACACCAATTTTATGTGTGGGGGAAAGTAAACAACAGCGTGATGCTGGAGAAACAGAAGCACATATTTTCTCTCAGTTAGAAGATGATTTAGTTGACATCGATCAAAATAATTTGGTCATTGCTTACGAACCGATTTGGGCAATTGGAACCGGAGAAACTTGTGAGGCGACTGAAGCGAACCGAGTGATTGGTTTGATTCGCGGAAAGTTAAAAAATCCTAATGTTTCGATTCAGTATGGTGGCTCTGTTAAACCCGATAATATTGATGTAGTTATGGCTCAACCGGAGATTGATGGTGCTTTGGTTGGAGGAGCTAGTTTAAAACCTGAAAGTTTTGCTCGCATTGTCAATTATCAATAGAAAGAAAGAGTAAAAATGGGGAATTAATTAGCATGACCTTAGAGCGAGCCGGATCATCAGAATTTATATTGTCCGCTCAATCAGACTGAATCAGCCTGCTCTGAATGATTCCCCATTTTAATTATAGATTGACTTTATTTTGGATAATTTTAGATCATTTTATTCTTAAAATGCAACCTAAATTGATTCTGCAAAATCAGGGGTTTGAGTGGGGAACTCGCACTTATATTATGGGGGTTTTGAATGTTACACCTGATAGTTTTAGTGATGGTGGACAGTTTAATACTCTAGAGTCGGCTTTGACTCAAGCCCGACAGATGGTTAATGCTGGAGCTGATATTATTGATATTGGCGGACAATCAACTCGTCCAGGCTCGGAGCAAATCTCCCTCGAAGAAGAGTTGAATCGGGTGATTCCGGTGGTGGAATTATTGCGGAGTCAGTCTGATCGTTTAGCGAAGATTCCGCTTTCAATTGATACAACACGTGCAATTGTTGCTGAAAAGGCGATCGCTGTTGGGGCGGATTTAGTTAATGATATTTCCGGTGGAACTTTTGAACCTGAAATTCTCTCGGTTGTTGCTGAATTGGGAGTTCCGATTATTTTGATGCACATTCGCGGTACGCCGAAAACGATGCAGCAATTAACGGATTATCAAGATTTGATTGGGGAGATGTCTCAGTTTTTTCAAGCTCAAATTCAAGCCAGTCAATCTGCGGGAATAGACCCCCGTCGGATTATCCTCGATCCCGGTATTGGTTTTGCTAAAACTTACGAACAAAATTTAGAAATTTTCCGACAACTTCCTAAATTGCGATCGCTGGGTTTTCCTTTGTTGGTCGGACCTTCCCGCAAAAGTTTTATTGGTCATATTCTCGGTGAAAGCGATCCTCAAAAACGAGTTTGGGGAACGGCTGCGGCTTGTGTCGCAACGATTGTCGGTACTGGGGATATTCTCCGGGTTCACGATGTTGAAGAAATGGTGGATGTCTGTCGAGTGGCTGATGCTATTTACCGTTCTTGAACGGTTACTGCACTTTTTGGCTAATTTGTCAATAGGCGTGAAGAAACACACTGAAAAATTGGTGCATCGTGAGGTGAGAGCGGAGGGAAAATTTGAACGCGGAGACGGAAAAGAGTAACGAGTTAATCAGGGTTTGAAGGGGTTTAACGAGGGCAAATTATCAATGAGTTACACTTATCCTGGATTATTATTTGATTTTAGAATACCATAGAGCCTCAAAGAACGCAATCTCGTTGCTTATTGAGAATAATTTTTGAGTTAAGTTTTGTAAAATTCAGCAATTGATAGAAAGTTCAGAACTGAAGTGATTGAGAGATGATCAAAACTTATTCTTACGGGTGACTCCGTCAGGTAAAATTCGTTGATAAGTTAGGGTTGATTGTTTGTGTTGCCATCGTAATAATTGAGTGGCGGGAGAATTAAGCATTCCTGATTGTGCGATCGCAGTTCTAGGGGCTTGAGTGGCGAGGGCGATCGCCTCGGAAACTGAACATAAACCCCATTTAACTAAATTTTGCACTCCAATGAATAGCGGATGAGTGGTTCCGGCTAGGGTTCCATCGAGTAAACGAGCGGTTCCGTCTGTGACCTGAATTTGTCGCCGATCCCAAGGATAAACACCATCGTCTAACCCCAACGGCGCTAAGGCATCACTAACGAGAAACAAACCTGAGAGGGTTCCCGGTTGTTGCAGTTGTCCTCTAGCCGTTTGTAGTAATAGTTCCAGCATCGTCGGACAGACGTGTTGACCATCGGCAATAAACCCACAATGAACCTGGGGATGTGTTAATGCTGCGCCCAGAAGTCCCGGTTGGCGATGATGTAAGCTGGGCATGGCGTTAAAGGCATGAGTTACCATTGTTGCCCCCTGAGAAAAGGCGAGGTTCGCTTGTTCGGCGGTGGCTTGAGAATGACCTAAACTCACCGTAATCCCTTGATCTCGTAATCTGGGAATCACCTCACCTGTCGGGTCTAGTTCTGGGGCAAGAGTCATCACTTTCACCAGATGAGCATAATCTCCTAACACTCGCTTAACGTTATCAAGGGTGAGGGGAAGTAAACAATCTTCAGGATGGGCACCCCGTTTTTCGGAGTTGAGAAAAGGCCCTTCGAGATGAATACCGAGAATTTGAGCCGTATCGGGTGCTGTGGGGGTTTGGAGGAATTCAGCAAAGGTAGAAAGCGATCGCTGAATTTGTTCGATAGTTGTGGTGACAATCGTTGGTAAATAGCCATCCACTCCTTGATTCCAGAGATATTGACTCATTTCCTGTAGTTTGGGGAAATGTTGCGGGGCGATCTCCGGAAAGGCTAAACCCAAACCCCCATTAATTTGCAAATCGACTCCACCCAGAGAAATCCAATCTCCCCCAACATCCAAAACTGGGAAATCAGACGAAAATTGTGGACTGTGAGGTTGAATTTTTATAATCTGACCTTGTCGAATTAAAATTTGCTGTAGATTGTCGTCTCCTAGCAAACGGGCATTGATAATATCTATCGAGGCGGCTGTCTGTCTCACAGTTTGAGTCATAGTAGGTTACAACTTCAGCTTTGAATTCATTATCAAACACAGAAAATCAAGAAACTCCTCAAATTGGAATTATCATGGGGAGCGATTCAGATTTACCCACATTATCAGCGGCGATCGCAGTGTGCGAAGAATTTGGGGTGACTCACGAAGTTGCCATTATTTCGGCACATCGTACCCCAGAACGGATGGTCGATTATGCCCAAAATGCCCATCTGCGAGGGTTAAAGGTGATTATCGCTGGGGCTGGGGGAGCGGCTCATTTACCAGGAATGGTCGCATCTCTAACTCCATTACCCGTGATCGGAGTTCCCGTGTCAAGCCGTCATCTACAAGGGGTAGATTCTCTCTATTCGATTGTCCAAATGCCACGAGGGATTCCGGTGGCGACAGTGGCAATTGGAAATGCTCAAAATGCCGGGTTGTTGGCCGTGCAAATTTTAGGCTCTCATCAGCCTGAACTGTTAAAGCGGGTTCAACACTATCGCCAAACTCTGAAACAGTCTGTTCTCGATAAGCAACATCGCTTAGAAGAACTGGGCTACTCCCAGTATTTGCAAGAACAGCAAGCCGAACATTCGAGATGATTTTCTGTATGTTTTGATACAAACTTTCTGCCATTCAACCGCTTTAATCGTGCCAGAGGTTGTCTAGACACCGATACAGACCCAAATGTAATCAGCAATACAGAAGTTTACTCAAATCTGTTTGCAAGATTACAAACTCCGAATGCAGTATAAACAGCGATCATTGTAGCTTTGAGATCGAAGTAGACTGGGATTCTCTATTATTCTAAACCAGAGAGAGAATTCTTCAAGTTGAGGTTGTACTCGAAGGTATTCAGTATTTTGTCAGCGCGTATTTTAGGTACGCATTTAATCTGTAGTTGTAATGTTTCAAGTCATGTTTGGTCGAAAAAAATCAATGTTGAGAAGTAAGCGATCTTCTAGAGAAAGTTCTATATCGAGTCAGTTAAGAATTCGTCTGTCTCGACTATTTAGGCTGAGATGGATCTCCTTAAGTTGGATTGGTTGTATTCCTCTAACCGCTATTATTATCGGACTGTGGAGTTTAGCAGCGGTTGCTCAAGAGGAGGCTGACCCCTTAACCCCAGAATATTTGAAAGGGGTGATTGACACGGTGTGGATTCTGGTCGCTTCCGTACTCGTTATTTTTATGAATGCGGGTTTCGGAATGCTAGAGGCAGGTTTCTGTCGTCATAAAAATGCGGTCAATATTTTGTCGAAAAACCTGATTGTATTTGCGATCGCGACGTTGGTTTTTTGGGCATTTGGATTTTCTGTCATGTTTGGAGGCGAGAATCCTTTGATCGGTGGAGGCGGTTACTTCCTGTCTGGTGAACCGGGACTCTATGGACTTGACGCCTTTCCAGGCGGTTTACCCGTTGCCATCTTTTTCTTGTTCCAGGCTGCTTTTGCAGGAACGGCTGCAACGATTGTATCAGGAGCCGTCGCTGAACGAATCGAATTTATCGCTTTTTTACTCTTTAGTGTCTTGCTAGTTGGGATTGCTTATCCGATCACGGGTCACTGGGTTTGGAGTAGCAATGGTTGGTTAGCGACAGCAGGTTTTTCTGATTTTGCAGGTTCAACGGTGGTTCACTCTGTCGGTGGCTGGGCAGCTTTAGTTGGGGCTTTTTTCTTAGGGCCACGTATTGGGAAGTACGCCGAAGACAAAACGCCTCTGGCTTTACCCGGTCATAATATGGGGTTTGCTACACTGGGATGTCTGATTCTGTGGATTGGCTGGTTTGGGTTCAATCCTGGTTCTGAACTTGCAGCTAACGAAAATATTGCTTTTATTGCTGTAACAACAAACTTAGCCGCAGCAGCGGGTGGTGTTGCCGCAACAGTAACCTCTTGGATCAAATACGGTAAGCCCGATTTATCGATGATTATTAACGGGATTCTGGCGGGTTTAGTGGGGATTACCGCAGGCTGTAATGGCGTTGACTACTGGGGGGCTGTAATTATTGGTTTAATTGCAGGGGTAATTGTTGTCTTTGCGGTTAGCTTCTTTGATCGATTCCAGATAGATGACCCAGTTGGTGCCACTTCAGTTCACTTAGTTTGTGGAGTTTGGGGAACTCTAGCAGTCGGTTTGTTTAATACCGAAACTGGCTCATTTTATGGCGGTGGATTGGAGCAACTCGCTGCCCAAATTGTCGGGATTGTTGCCATTGGCGCATTCACTATTGTTCTGAGTGCGATTTTCTGGCTGGCACTCAAAGCAACTGTTGGAATTCGAGTTCATACAGAACAGGAACTTGAAGGCCTTGATATTGCTGAACATGGTATGGAAGCTTACAATGGGTTCCTCAAAGAAGCTGGACCTGCAAGTATGGGCGGTTCAGAATCTGGAATTCCTGGAGGTGGGACAATTCCTAGCGGTTATTAACGTTCTGATTTTTTCAATATAGATAGTTTTTTGTCCTCTATTTCCTTTTTTTAGGAAAGAGGGCGATTTTTTCTCGGAGATGATCAGATATTTGATTGACAACTCAATACTCTCAGAGTTAATTTCTAAAATCTTGGATGATCGAATTTGCGGAGTCAATCATTATTGTTAGACCCTGAACGGATAGGCTCTCGACAAGCAACACCAGTTAGAGGAGTTGGATTATTTTTAGTATTTTAAATTTTATAAATATTAAATTTATCCTACTATTTGCTCTGTTTAGATTTCTGTATGTATTAATACAATTTGGGTGTCATTCAACAGCTTTAATGATCCCAGGGGTGTCTAGATAGCGATACAAACCTAAATATAGTCTGCAATCGAGAAGTTTACTCAAATCTGTTTGCAAGATTATCAACTCCGAGTCCAGCACAAACTGCAAATTAGATCTGTAGTTGTGATGTTTTCAACCTTATTTCGTGGAAAAAATCAATGTCGAGAAGTAAAGAGTCTTCTAGAGAACGTTCTATATCGAGTCGGATCGCAACCCGCTTGTTGAGGCTTTATAGACCCAGATGGATCTCCTTAAGTTGGATTGCTTGTATTCCCCTAACTACTATTATTATCGGACTGTGGAGTTTAGCAGCCGTTGCTCAAGAAAATGCTGAACCCCTAACCCCAGAATATGTTCAGGGTACTTTAAACACAATTTGGATTGTCGTTGCCTCTGTTCTGGTTATTTTTATGAATGCGGGGTTCGGAATGCTCGAAACGGGCTTCTGTCGCCATAAAAATGCGGTTAATATTCTAGCAAAAAACCTGATTGTGTTTGCGATCGCCACTCTGGTTTATTGGGCGTTTGGATTTTCTGCCATGTTTGGAGGGGATAATCCTTTTATTGGCGGAGGCGGTTATTTCCTTTCTGGACAATCGGCAACCTATGGACTTGATCCTTTCCCAGCCGGTTTGCCTGTGACTGTATTTTTCTTGTTTCAGGTGGCTTTTGCGGCAACGAGTGCGACGATTGTATCCGGGGCTGTCGCCGAACGAATTGAATTTGTTGCCTTTTTATTGTTTAGTATTTTGCTAGTTGGGATTTCCTATCCGATCACAGGTCACTGGGTTTGGGATAGTAGTGGTTGGCTAGCGAAAGCTGGTTTTTTAGATTTTGCAGGTTCAAGCGTTGTTCACTCCGTTGGCGGTTGGGCTGCTTTGACAGGAGCTTTTATATTAGGCCCGCGTATGGGTCGATATGCCGAAGATGGTACTCCCCGTGCTTTACCCGGTCATAATATGGGGTTTGCGACCCTGGGATGTTTAATTCTATGGATTGGCTGGTTTGGGTTTAACCCCGGTTCAGAATTAGCGGCTAATCAGCAAGTTCCCTATATTGCGATTACCACAAACCTCTCAGGAGCCGCAGGCTGTGTCTCTGCAACGTTAACTTCTTGGATTAAGGATGGTAAGCCCGACTTATCGATGGTGATTAACGGTGTTCTGGCGGGCTTAGTTGCAATTACCGCAGGCTGTAATCAGGTTGACTACTGGAGTGCTGTTATTATCGGTTTGATTGCTGGGGTCTTTGTTGTCTATTCTGTTGGTTTCTTTGACAAACTCCAAATCGATGACCCTGTGGGTGCAACTTCGGTTCACTTAGGTTGTGGGACTTTGGGAACCCTAGCGGTGGGTTTATTTAATACCGAAACTGGCTCATTTTATGGCGGTGGACTGGAGCAACTCGCTGCCCAAATTGTCGGGGTTGTTGCCATTGGTGCCTTCACTATTGTTCTGAGTGCGATTTTCTGGCTGGCACTCAAATCAACGGTGGGAATTCGAGTTCATCCTGAACATGAATATGAAGGTCTCGATATTGCTGAACATGGTATGGAAGCTTACAGTGGATTCGTCAAAGAAGTAGGGCCGACGAGTATGGGTGGCTCAGAAACAGGAATGCCGAGTGCTGGAAGTGGTATTCCTGGTGGTCACTGATATTCCAATCTCTTGAATTTAGATCAGGTCGTCCTCGATTTCCCAGCTACTTTTGGGGAAGAGGGCGATTTTTGTTGGCGATTGCAGAGGACTATACTAAATACTATCTTAGATGATCCCGTAGCCAATTGAGTAAGTCTTCACGGGTATTCAAATCTAGAATTACTTCTCCTAAACGATCTAAATTAGCAGCATCCAAGGCTTCGATTAATGCGATAATATCATCGGTTAGTCCTCCGAATCGTCGGTTAAGCTGTCTTAAAAGTAAGTTCCTTTCTCCTTCTATTCGACCTTCTTCTCGACCTTCTTCTCGACCTTCTTCTCGACCTTCTTCTTTGGCTTCTCGTCGAGCTAGGCTTAATGCACCGCGCCGATCTTCAACGTACATTTCCTGTTTGCGAATTTTCTCAATTTCCTCGACACTTAAACCGGCTTGATTCGCTATATTTAATGCTTTTTCGAGTTGTGGAATTTCTCGCATTTTTTCAGGAATTACTTCTAAGCTTGGAGCTTCTTTAATAAAATAGATCCACTTATCGATTACTGTTTCTAATTCTTCCAGTTGCTTTGTAAATTTTGGCAGTTCTACAAACACAAGCTTCAATTCATTCTCCTGATACGGAAGGTGTTCTACTGCTTCTTGAAAGTAAAAACAGCTAATGACTTTTTCTAAAGTTGGGAAGAGCTGAAAGTCCGTAATCGTCAGAGCAATAACTGGAGTGAGATCAAAATATCTCTGTCCCACTTTTAGTTGATTACCATAGGTCTTACAAAGATTATAAACAACACGCTTCTCAAAAGCTTCCACATTCCAAAGCTGCATTTCAATAATAACTGTTGTTCTATCCTCCAACACAGCTTTGACATCTAGATAAGTGTCTTTTAAATCAATGACATCGACCGCACTATAAGGATCGATAATTTCTAGATCTTGAATCACTGACTCTCCTGAATAAATCATCGCATTCAGAAAGCCAATGAGAATATCTTTACTCTCATCAGAACCAAAGATTTTCTTGAAGGCAAAGTCTGTTTTAGGACTGATAAATCTCATTTGATTACAGATTTAAAAGAACACAAAGATAGGCTTCGGATTGACGGACTTATTCTGAATAATTATCATATCACATATCTAAAAAAAATCCGAGTCGAATCTCGTCCCCCGGATACTAAAGTATATCCTGATAATTTGCTTGACTCTAAATAAAATCAGGTTCTCAAGTCTTGTGTATAAAAGCTTACTGAATCATTTTATCTTGTTGAAGAAAAAGTTAAGATTAATTCAGATTGATTTGAGTTTTGGGAGAACTCTAAATTTCACGCTACGATTAGAGACGAAGATTGGCTATGAGTTTGAGGAGGAACTTAGAAAGTTAAGGTAAACTTAAAGGAAAAAAAATTCTGTTTAACTCGCTACACTTTAAAAGTTCTTAATGATGAAAGATGACAATGTGTCGATCTTTTCAGAATGTTAATCTTGATACTGCCGAAAGTATAGATAATCCTTAAAAATTTATAAGGGAAATACTCAAGTTAAGTTTTGTCTCGATAATTGATTATTAGTCTTTACTGGCAAGGTGAAGACAGAAGTTAAGGCGGTATAAAGAGGAAAATACCATGTTTGAGTCTCTACTTCCCCAATTAAATGATCACAATTTACCCTATCCTGACACGATGCACCCCATCGTTGTGCATTTTGTGATTGCGATGGTATTATTTGCCGTTCTCTGTGATGTGATTGGCTATTTCACGCGCAACCTTCGTTTGTATGAGGTGAGTTGGTGGAATATGCTTTTGGCTACAGTTTCTATCTTCATTGCGATTATCTTTGGTCAAGCTGAAGCGGGACTAGCTTTACCCTACAATGCTGTCGAACAGACGCTAAACTTGCATACCTTAATTGGCTGGTCACTCGCTGGAATTCTAGCAGCAATTACAGGCTGGCGGTATGTTATTCGCTTGAAAAATCCTCAAAAGTTACCGATATCTTATCTAGGAGTGGGACTAATACTATGTGTTTTAGTCGGCTTCCAAGTCTATCTAGGCGATGAACTGGTGTGGGTTTATGGACTTCATACCGTTCCCGTTGTTGAAGCGATTAAGGAGGGAATTTTATAATGGATAGTACACTGATGAATCAACTCCAGTCACTGGGGGCAAATGGTTTACCCTACCCTATTCCTATTCATCCTAACTTAGTGCATCTTACTCTAGGTTTGTTCATTATTGCGATCGCTTTTGATTGTGTTGGGGTATTGTATCCCTTTGAAAAACCCGTCTTCAAATTTTTAGCAATTCCGGCGATTCGTTCTAATCTCTTTGATGTGGGCTGGTACAATATGCTAGCCTCAGCAATCATCACCGTGTTCACGGTAGCCGCAGGTTTCTATGAAATTATGTTGGCGAACCCTTACACCGACGTAAAAAGTGCTTGGGGTTTAGAAGCAATGGAAACAATGCTGTGGCATGGTGTCGGTGGAGTTTTCCTGTTTGCCTTGATGATTGGCATGACAATTTGGCGAGGATTTCAACGATTTTACTGGCGAAAAGAAAGAGGCCGCCAAGTTCAGTGGAGTTATTTAATGGCAGGCATGGTGATTTTATTTATCATGTTTGTTCACGGTACATTAGGGGCGCAACTTGCCGCAGAATTTGGAGTTCACAATACCGCAGACCAATTGTTACGCATGGGTGAAAACCCGAATATTGTACTGCAATAAATTCAGTGAACAGTAAACAGCGAACAATTATTAGTCTGTAGCACTGTGTACGAAACAATCTAGAACTGATAACTGTGTACTGTATAACTGCAAACTGTAAAAACTGGTCACTGATAACTGCATAACTGTTAACTGTAAAAGCTGTTAACTGTAAAAGCTGTTAACTGTAAAAGAGGTTTTTCTATGTCTAGTGAAATAACGGGAGGGTCAAACCCTCAAAATCCGATTCGGAAGTGGTTAACACTGACAGCAATAGCTGTAGTTTTAGCTATCATCAGTGTGGGAATTGGAAAACTTTCCTATTCTTGGCTGCCTCCCCAAGCCGCAGCAGAATCGGTCTTGGTTGATGATTTATTTAGCTTCCTTGTAACGCTAGGTTCTTTCATCTTTTTAGGGGTAACGGGAACAATTCTTTATTCTGTTATCTTTCAACGGGCGAGTAAGTATGATATGAGTGACGGCCCGCATATTGAAGGGAATGTTACCTTAGAAATTGTCTGGACTGCTATTCCAATTTTGTTGGTATTTTGGATTGCGGGATATAGCTACCAAGTCTATCAAAAAATGGCAATCAAAGGGCCAATGGAAGTCGTTCATCTACATAATCCAGTGGGGATGGAAGCCGCCTACGCAGAACCGGTTGCTTCAATGGCTGAACCGATAGAAGATATTGAAGTGATTGGCAAACAATGGGCTTGGGTCTTTCGTTATCCTGAAGAAAACATTACCAGTACCGAACTACATTTACCCACAAATAAGCGAGTTCGATTAGCATTAAAATCTGAAGATGTATTGCATGGATTTTATATTCCTGCTTTTCGTCTCAAACAAGATATTATCCCGAACGAAACGATTAACTTTGAATTTACGCCGATTCGTGAGGGAACCTATCAACTCACAGATTCTCAATTTAGCGGAACTTATTTTGCGGTGATGACCGCAGATGTTGTGGTGGAATCACCAGAAAACTATCAACAATGGCTAGCGGATGCTGCAAGTTTAACGCCAACGGTTGCACCGAATCAAGCCGCCACTGAATACGCCGAAGAACAGCAGGAAAGCTTTAAAGTGGGCTGGCCGACTATTGAACCCGCCGAACCTCCAGTTGTTAATTATCACAGCTAAATTCAGTGAAGAGTTTTCTTCAGAAAACCTCAGCTATTAGACAGAGATTTTAATCTCTAGCCACGATGAATCGACTCTCAGTCAGGGAATCAATTCCCTGCCTAAAAACCCAAGTCCTCTTAAAGAGGACTTCAGATATCAGACAGAGATTTACATCTCTGGCAATTCAGGAAATTAATTTCCTCCAGACCAAGCCCTAGTCTTCTCAAGAAAACTTCATCTGTTAGACATCGATTAGACAAAATTTCTGATTACTGAACGAAAACCGATTAGGAATATATCTATGAGTAGTACACCGATAGAAAAAGCCGAGTCATCGGGTCACGGCCATGAGGTCGTGAAAACCACGTGGAAAACCTACTTTAGTTTCAGTACCGACCATAAAGTTATTGGCATTCAATACCTTGTCACCTCTTTTTTCTTCTTTTTAATTGGTGGTATTTTTGCCATGATTATTCGGGGTGAACTCATCACTCCAGAATCTGATTTGGTCGAACGTAGTTTTTACAATGGAATGTTCACAATGCACGGCACCGTGATGCTGTTTTTGTGGACGTTTCCCGCTTTAGCTGGGATGGCAAACTATCTTGTTCCCTTGATGATTGGGGCGCGAGACATGGCATTTCCTCGGCTGAATGCGGCGGCATTTTGGATGATTCCCGTTGTCGGTATCTTAACGATGGCGAGTTTCTTCCTGCCTTCAGGTTCTGCCCAGTCGGGATGGTGGTCTTATCCGCCTGCGAGTACCCAAGTTCCGTTAGGATTTTGGATTAATGGTCAGTCGATGTGGATTCTGGCGGTTGCGATTTCTGGGGTTTCCTCGATTATGGGGGCGCTGAATATTGTCACAACCATTGTGAAAATGCGGGCGCCAGGAATGACCTATTTTCGGATGCCTGCCTATGTTTGGACGGTTTGGGCGGCACAAATTATTCAGCTATTTGGACTGCCTGCTTTAACTGCGGCGGCGGTGATGTTGCTATTTGATGTTACGGTTGGCACCAGCTTTTTTGACCCGGCTGATGGTGGAAACCCGATTATCTTCCAACACTTGTTTTGGTTCTACTCTCACCCGGCAGTTTACGTGATTATTCTGCCTGTTTTTGGAATTTTCTCAGAAATTTTCCCCGTTTACTCTCGCAAACCCTTATTTGGCTATAAAGTCGTTGCTGTTTCCTCAATGATTATTGCGGGAGTTAGCGGTTTAGTTTGGGTGCATCATATGTACGCCAGTGGAACACCGGGTTGGATGCGGTTAATTTTCATGTTATCCACGATGTGTGTTTCTGTTCCGACTGGAATTAAAGTCTTTGCTTGGGTGGCAACGATTTGGGGCGGTAAACTACGCTTGAATACGCCGATGCTATTTGCGTTGGGGGCGTTAGTGATGTTTGTATTTGCGGGAATCACTGGAATCATGTTGTCTTCGGTTCCGGTCGATATTCACGTTAATAATACTTACTTTGTTGTCGGTCACTTCCATTACGTTCTCTATGGCACCGTTACAATGGGGCTGTATGCAGGTATCTATCACTGGTTCCCGAAAATGACGGGGCGGATGTATTACGAAGGATGGGGTCAAGTACACTTCTGGTTAACGTTCATCGGAACCAACCTCAACTTCCTACCGATGCACCCATTAGGACTCAACGGAATGCTGCGTCGCGTTTCTTCCTACGACCCTGAATTCACCTTCTGGAATGTGATTGCGAGTTTAGGGGCGTTTCTGTTGGGGATGTCAACCTTACCGTTTATCCTGAATATGGTCATTTCTTGGAATCAAGGAAAACCTGCCCCGGCGAACCCCTGGCGGGCGATTGGCTTGGAATGGTTAGTCCCGTCTCCGCCTCCGGTTGAGAATTTTGAGTCTATCCCTGTGGTCATTAGCGAACCCTACGGTTATGGGAAGTCTGAACCCTTAACGGCCAATGACCCTAATGTTAAATTACCTGCACCTGCACCTCAACCTGTTGAATAGGTTATAGGTTAGAGGGAATCAATTCCCGACCTTAAATCCAAGTCCTCTTCAAGAGGACTTCCAGAATTCACCGCAGATATTATATCTGGCTATTACTAGCAACTCTGGCAACTCTACAAGGAAGAATTATGACCACGAATAGTTCCTTAACGTCTGAACAAATAGAAGCTTATATACACGAAGCCGTTGGCGAACACGTCCATGACGAAGAAGCCAATAGTATGTTTGGCTTTGTGATTTTCCTGCTGTCTGAAAGTGTTATCTTCATAAGTTTCTTTGCCGCTTATATTGCCTACAAAACAACCTCGGTAAATTGGCTACCGCCTGGAGTTGAAGGCTTAGAAGTTCGCGAACCTGCGATTAATACCGTGATTCTGGTTTCCAGTAGTTTTGTAATTTATTTTGCAGAACTTGCTCTCAAGCGCCATAATATAACGTTCTTTCGCCTGTTTCTCGGCGCAACAATGGCAATGGGAACCTACTTTTTAGCCGGACAAGCGATTGAATGGAGTGGGCTAGAGTTTGGCTTCACAACCGGAGTTTATGGCGGAATGTTCTACCTGTTAACTGGGTTTCATGGCTTACACGTGTTAACAGGTGTGTTGTTACAAGGGATTATGTTAGGGCGGTCTTTCATTCCGGGTAACTACGATAAAGGTCACTTCGGTTTTGAGGCAACCTCGTTATTCTGGCACTTTGTTGATGTAATTTGGATTGTTCTATTTCTCCTTATCTACATCTGGCAATAAATCAGGATGAGATAATTTCCGTCAGGGAATCAATTCCCACTCTCAAAACCCAAGTCCTCTTTAAGAGGACTTCATCTATTAGACAGAGATTTGAATCTCTGGTAAGTCTGAAATAACTGATAATGATTAACTGAAAAGAGCTGCTATGATTATTGACGACCAACACTACGACGTTATTATCATTGGTACAGGTGCAGGTGGAGGAACACTCGCCTATAAATTGGCATCCACCGGAAAGAAAATTCTCATCCTCGAACGGGGTGGTTTTATGCCCTTAAGCGAACAGAACCGGGCTGAGGTTGATATTTTCAAAAAAGAGCGGTATCGTGCGCCTGAACGTTGGTATGACACGGAAGGAGAATCTTTTCGACCCTTGAATAACTATGCCGTTGGGGGTAATACCAAGATTTACGGGGCGACGCTACAACGAATGCGAGAACGGGATTTTGAAGAAGTCAAACACCATGACGGAATTGCCCCAGAATGGCCGCTAAAATACAAGGACTTTGAACCTTACTACACCGAAGCCGAAAAGTTGTATCAGGTTCATGGCCTAGCAGGTGAAGACCCCTCCGAACCGCCTCGCAGTGAAGATTATCCCTTTGCGCCTTTCAGTCACGAACCCTGTGTTCAAAAAATTGTAGATAGCATTGCGGAGAAAGGCTTGCATCCGACTTCTCTCCCCATGGGCTGGACGCGCCAATCAGATGACCCCACCAGTGATTCTCAGGTCTATGGAACTGACCTCGCCCTCAAGCATCCTAATGTTACTCTGAAAACCTTAGCGAAGGTGATTCGCTTACTGACGAACTCATCGGGGACAGAAGTTCGGGCGGTAGAAGCGGAGATAGAAGGACAATCTTATCTGATGTTTGCAGATATTATTGTTCTGGCTTGCGGCGCGATTAACTCGACGGTGTTATTATTACAGTCTGCGAACGAGAAACATCCAACAGGTTTGGCGAACAGTTCTGACCAAGTTGGGCGGAACTTAATGAAACAACAAATGACCGCAATTGTTCAACTGGACCGAGTTGCAAATTCGGGTAAATTTCCTCGGTCTGTCAGTGTGAATGATTTTTATTGGGGTGATGAAAACTATTCCTATCCAATGGGTCATATTCAGAATATTGGTGGACTATTACAAGATGTGATTTTTGCAGAATCTCCGCCTATTTTCTCCGTCTTAGCAATGGCAATGCCTGAATTTGGACTCAAACAATTGGCGATGCGTTCTATTGGCTGGTGGGCGCAAACTGAAACCTTACCCGATGCAAATAACAGAGTCAGAGTTGCGGAGAACAAGCTTTATCTCGATTACACTCATAATAATGTTGAAGCCCATGACCGCCTAGTTTATAAGTGGTTAGATGTGTTGAAATCCATTGATAAACAACGGGCGACTGTTTATCCGCGTGGTGAAGTTCCGATTCAAGTTGTGGCGATTCAATCCGGAACTTGTCGATTTGGTGAAGACCCGAAAACTTCAGTTTTAGACTTAAATTGTCGGACTCACGATATCGCTAATTTGTATGTCGTTGATAGTAGTTTCTTCCCTTCTAGTTCGGGCGTACTTCCGGCTTTAACAATTGTTGCTAATGCCTTACGAGTGGGAGAACATCTCATCAGTATATTAAATTGAAGCTGAAGTTTGGCGATCGCCTACAACTAGACTACAACGATTGTTAATTGTTTGTCAATTATTTAACCATAAAAAAATACAACTGGGGTAGGCAATGCTTACCCCATTTTTTTGAGTTTGCTTTTTGAGTTTGCGAATCACTCTAAACAGCCTGTTCTCCTAAAATATAGGTAGCGGCTACAGCGCGGTCATCTCCTAACATCATTAGTGCAAACAGACAGTCTGTAATTTCTTCTAAAGTTTGAACGGGAGATTTCCCCTTGGTTCTTAATTTTAGGAGTGGAGTGGCTTGATAATTTAAGACCACAAAATCCGCTTCTTTACCTTCCTCAAAATTGCCAATTTTATCCTCTAAAGATAAAGCTTCAGCACTCCCTAATGTTGCCAAAAATAAGGCTTGTAACCCGGATAAATTTTGTCCTTGTAAATGAGTCACTTTGTAGGCTTCGCTAGCAGTTTGTAGGAGAGAAAAGCTGGTTCCGCCTCCCACATCAGTTGCTAAACCGACAGAAATTTTGTGGTCTCTAGACTTAGCTTGATGCAGTTTAAATAGTCCGCTTCCTAAAAACAAGTTAGAAGTCGGGCAAAATGCGATCGCAGATTCAGCTTCAGATAATCGTTGAAACTCTGAGTCAGATAGATGAATCCCATGAGCAAAAATAGAAGTTTCTCCGACTAAATTAAACTGTTCATAAACCTGTAAATAATCTAAACTCTCCGGAAAAAGTTCCTGAACAAATTGAATTTCATTATTATTTTCAGACAAATGAGTATGTAGATAAACGCCTGAGTATTCTTCAAGAAGTCTCCCGGCAAGATGAAGCTGTTCTGGAGTGGAAGTAATGGCAAATCGGGGAGTTACTGCGTAGAGAAGTCGATCTTTTTTATGCCATTTTTCCATCAGTTTTTGACTGTCTTCATAAGACGATTTTGCGGTATCGAGTAAATATTCAGGAGCATGACGATCCATCATAACTTTCCCGGCAATCATTCGCAAATTTCGGGAGTTCGCGGCGGCAAAAAAAGCATCAACAGACTCTGGAAAAACAGCGGCTAAAACGACTGCTGTGGTGGTTCCATTTCGTAAAAGTTCATCGATAAAAAAATGAGAAATTTTAGAACAATAATCTGGATCTTTAAATTGAGATTCAGTTTTAAAGGTGTATCGTTCTAGCCAGTCTAAGAGTTGGTTACTATCGGAGGCAATCATTTCCGTTTGGGGATAATGAACATGGAGATCGATGAAACCCGGTACAATTAATTTATCTGAATAGGCAATAGATTCAAGATCCGGATATCTAGGCTTTAAATCTTCATAACTGCCGAATTCTTTGATTTTCCCATTCTCAACAATCATTAAACCATCAGGAATATAGCGAATACTCTCCTGAATGGAAACATAAAAAGGATCAGAAAAACAGTCTAAAAATGAACCTCTAAAGGCTTTAATAGAGTGAGTATTATTCATGATTAATTTTGGATTTATGTTGACAATTTTTTTCGGAAATACACTAAAAATGAAGTTAGTTTTATTGAGATGAAAAGAAAAAACGAATCCTTCGATTAATGTCCAAGACTTTCTAGTGTATCATTTTCTCACCCAACTGGTGAATTTAATCTTTAATTGTATAAATATTTTGTGAGAGATATAGAAAATGGATGCAGGTTTGATATGATAGCAAAATGTTAAAGTCTTTTGAGGAAATGGGCTGAAATGAGTTCTGAGAATTATTCTCCACCGAACCAACACTGGCTCAATGTGATCGCTCGTTATTTTCAGTTTGAAAAATTCCAGACCACCTTTCGCACAGAGACAGTTGCCGGAGTTACGACGTTTATGACGATGGCTTATATCTTAATTGTTAATCCTATTATTTTATCAGATGCCATCTATATTAATCAATCAGGCGATTTATTTTCTCAATTAGTCGTCGCCACTGGAATTTCGGCGGCAATTGGCACATTAACAATGGCATTATTAGCCAACTATCCCTTTGCTCAGGCTCCAGGAATGGGACTGAATGCTTTTTTTGCTTATACAGTAGTTTTAAAGCTCGGAATTGACTGGAAATTAGCCTTAAGTTCTGTATTTATTGAGGGATTAATTTTCATTGGACTGACCCTCAGTGATGTTCGTCGCCAGATTATTACGGCAATTCCAATGTGTTTAAAACGAGCAACAGCAGCCGGAATAGGGTTATTTATTGCTTATATTGGTTTAGCGAGTAATATTGAAGACGGAGGAGCCGGAATTATTGTCGCAGATGCAGTGACGAAAACGGCTTTTGGAAGTTTAAAAGAACCTCAAACTTTAGTAGCAATTGTGGGAATTTGTATCACGTCAGCGTTTGTCGTTCGTCATATTAAAGGAGCTTTATTGTGGGGAATTTTAGCAACAGCAATACTCGGCTGGATTTTAGGCGTTAGTCCCTGGCCACAAGGTTTTCTGCAATTTCCTCCATTTCCAAAAGAATTATTTGGACAAGCATTCATCGGATTAGCTAATCTAAATACTCAGAATTTATTTGAGTTCGTCGCTATTACGTTTGTGTTTTTATTTGTTGACTTATTTGATACCATTGGAACGCTAACAGGTGTTGCTCTTAAAGCCGGTTATATTGATGAAAATGGGCAACTTCCCCGCGCAAATAAAGCCTTAATGGCCGATGCCGTTGCGACCACATCAGGAGCCATTTTAGGAACCTCTAGTGTGACCAGTTATATTGAATCAGCCGCAGGGGTTGCTGAGGGAGGTCGAACCGGATTTACTTCTGTAGTTACAGCTATTTTACTCGGATTATCTATCTTTTTTATTCCCGTTTTAACGGCAATTCCCGCCTATGCTACAACTCCCACATTAGTGATTATTGGGGTTTTAATGTTATCTAATATTGCTGATATTTATTGGCAAGATTTAGGAGAAGCAATTCCGGCTTTTTTAACTCTATTTACGATTCCTCTAACCTATTCTATTGGAGAAGGACTCGCCATTGGGTTTATTAGCTATCCTCTGATCAAAACCTTTCAAGGTAAAAGCCACGAGATATCCCCAGCCGTTTGGATATTAGCAGGTGTTTTCGTTGCCCGGTTTGTGTTTATGACCGTTCGTTTTGAGTAAAATTGAATGAATAATCTGATTTCTCTCTTCGGTATTTTCGTATTTATTGGCATAGGTTACGGGCTTTCTGTCAATCGTCAAGCTATTCGCTGGCGACCTGTAATCTGGGGAATTGCCCTACAATTTATTATTGCTTTAGCGGTTCTGAAAATTCCCGGAACTTATTTAATTTTTGATGCCGCAGGTAAAGTGGTTACAAAGTTTCTAGACTTTACCATTGAGGGGGCTAAGTTTGTATTTGGAGAGAACTACGAAGAACATTTCTTTGCTTTTAAAGTTCTCCCCACGATTATCTTTTTCTCTTCGTTTGTGTCTGTTTTATACTATCTGGGTATTCTCCAACAAATTGTCAAAGTTGTGGCTTGGGTAATGCTGAAAACCACTAAAACATCTGGGGCAGAATCTCTTTCTAATGCAGCGAATGTATTTGTCGGAATGACAGAAGCACCGTTACTGGTTAAACCGTTTATTCTGGAGATGACAAAATCTGAATTAAACACAATAATGACGGGAGGATTTGCAACAGTTGCGGGAGGAGTTTTAGCGGCTTATGTCTCTTTCGGAATTCCGGCGAGAGATTTGATTTCTGCTTCCGTTATGGCAGCACCTTGTGCATTAGGAATCTCTAAATTACTTTACCCAGAAACCGAGAAACCCGTAACCGCCGGAAAGCTAGAACTCAATATCGAGAAAACAGCGACAAACGTTGTGGATGCTGCCGCCGGAGGGGCAATTGAAGGGGCAAAACTCGCGGTTAATATTGCGGCTGTTATTATTGCTTTTTTGGGATTAATTGCCTTTCTAAATACCATTTTAGGTTGGTTCGGAGGATTCTTTGGATATCCTCAACTTTCCCTCGATTTAATTCTGGGTTGGTTGCTGTATCCCATTGCTTTACTGACAGGTGTTTCTTGGAGTGATGGCAGTCAAGTAGCAGCATTGATTGGCAAAAAGATTATTTTAAATGAGTTTATTGCCTATTTGGATTTAGCAGAATTAATCAAAAATAATCTGCTTTCCGAACGTTCAGCCCGAATTGCAACCTTTGCCCTCTGTAGCTTTGCAAATATTGGTTCAATTGGAATTCAAATTGGTTCTCTGAGTGGAATTGCACCCCAACGTCGTAGCGAACTAGCAGAACTCGGAATTCGGGCGATGATTGGTGGAGTTTTAACAAATTTAATTGTGGCAGCAACGGCAGGGTTATTGTTATAGTTGACAACTTAACCGACGCACAATTTGAACTGGTATACTCAATTAAAAAACTTAGGTTGATTATCTCGTCTACTGAAGAAAACTGAAGAAAACTGAACTCTTCTGAACAAAACTGAAGAAACCTGAATTTTTTTCCTGAACTTTTAGGGATTTTTTCTGCTGGGGATTCCAAGTATTCTTTAAGCCATCGGATGAATACTGAATCAACTACAGGAATTTGAGCAATGGCATATACCTACGACTTTGGAAGCTTTGATTTTGAGACCGAAGACCAGGGAATTTTTGGCTCTGGTGCTGCAAATGTTCTGGAAGATTCTATCTTTCTCGGTGTAGACGAAACAAACCTTGGTTCTGTAAGCATTGGAGGATTCGTCGCAGGAACAGGAGCAAAGGTTTCTGGTTCATTGGATAGCTTGAAACTTGGTGTTGAAGCTGGCTACAAAATTGATCCGGGTTCTATCGACGCTGAAGCGACCTACGGTAATGTTGAGATTGACCTCCCTGATAATTTTTTCGTGAACCCAGGAAGTTCGTTTGATCTTGCCGCAAGTAGTAATCTGAGTGACGGTACTTTTGATTCAACATTTCCAACTATTGAGGCAACTTTGGATGTTATTGCCGCAGCTTCAGGCTCTCTCTCCTATGAAGCAAAAGCAGCAGATGAGGGTATCTCAGGTGGAACATCATTTAGCTTCGATGAAAAGCTTCCTCTCGTTAAAACAACACTAGAAAAGTTAGAATTTTTCCCAGAAGTTGACGGCTTAAAACTTGAAGTTCCTCTTGCTAAAGAAAAACTCAGTCTTAAAACTGATGCTGCTACCTCCTCAGAATTTGAGTTCAGTTCAAGTCGAACTGGCTTTAAGATTGGTAAAATTAATAGTCCAGCTAAAGTTGAACTCTTTAACGTTGAAATTGAACCCATTCCCGACATTGAAGTAGAAGGGAAAAAAGACGGCGATAATATTGCGGGTAACGGCCTTGACCGAATTCTGGATTTCAATATTGATCTGGATGGTCTCCTTGGGCTTGCGGCGAACAAAATTGTTCCCGGTTCCGGAGCGGCTGTCGCCTCCTTAACAGGTATCACCTACAAAGTATCTGACGTGGTAGAAGTTGGCTATGATATCATTGATGTCAAAACTGGCCCAACAGTTAGTGTAAAGCAAGATTTCACCATTGATCCGGAGCTTTACGTCACATTTGACTTTGATAAACCGGTTGGAATTACTGGAGTTGGTAGCAATCAAACCCGTTGGTCAGGGGTATGGTCTGATGTTCCCGAAATTACCTTTAACGAAACAACACAAATCACACCCTCTTTTACGATTGATTCAAGGCTGAAGAGTATCCTAGAAATGGTCTTTGGCTTTGAGTTAACAGTTGAAGCTCTGATCGCCAAAGGAAAAATTAAGGCTCCCAAGAATTGGCCACTCATTGGGGGTTCAACTCTCCTAGATGCTAAACTTGGGCCTGTTTGGGAACTTGATCCTCCCTTGGGTAGTGATGACTTTGGAGGTTTTGATATCTTTAATGATGAATTTGATCTGGGTGGGTGGGATTCCTTCCAAGGTGATACGATTGTCGTCTCAACAGACACTGACATCAATGGCGGTATTGATGATGGTGTTAACGATGCGCCAGAAGCAGAAGATGATACTGTTACGACAGACGAAGATACACCTCTCGATCTCTCTGATACTTCCCTATTTGCAAACGACTTTGATATTGATGCCTACGATACGAAAACCATCTCTACAATTGATGACAGCAATACTAAAGGTAGTGTTGAATTGCTACCATCCGGAGATGTAAGTTATGATCCTACAGGTGAATTTGATACACTACGTCCCGGAGAAACAGCAACAGATACCTTTACCTACACACTGACTGATACAGATGGGTTGACGGATACAGCGACAGTAACGGTTACGATAGAAGGGGTTAATGATGCACCTGAAGCTGAGGATGATGAAGTTACCACTGATGAGGATACAGCTTTATCCTTTGCGACTTCTGAACTGTTAGAGAATGACTCGGATATTGAAGGCGATACATTAACTGTTCAATCAATTGATAGTTCTTCAACAATTGGGAATGTCAGCTTAAGTAATGGCACAATTTCCTATGATCCCAATGGTGAATTTGAATTTCTAGCTGTTAATGAAAACACAACAGATACCTTTGAATACACGATTAATGATGGTGAACTCACCGATACTGCTACTGTTGATGTCAATGTGACAGGGGTGAATGATGTTCCTGTTGCAGAGGATGATGAATTTGATATCGGTGAAGATATGGTTCTTGATGGGGATGTTGCTGAGAACGACTCTGATGTTGATGCGAGTGATGTATTGACCTTCTCATTAATTAGTGAGCCAGAAAGGGGGGTTCTGACATTTAATGATGATGGTTCATTTATCTATGATGCAGACTCTGATGTCTTTGATGTTGCAACTCCAGGTGATCTTTTTGTAGAGAGCTTTATCTACGAAGTTAATGATGGAAATGGTGGAGTTGTTCAAGCAGAAGCGACTTTAAATGTAGAGATTTTGGACGACGGAGAAATCATTGCAGGTACGAATAAACCGGATGAATTGCTAGGTACAGATGGAGGAGAAGATACAATTACAGGTGGTAATGGTAAAGACGTTATCATGGGTTTAGATGGTGCAGATATTATTCGAGGTGAGAATGGTAGCGATGTCTTAGATGGTGGTGAAAGTGTAGATAAACTATTCGGAGGTCAAGGAAGTGATGAATTAACAGGTGGTGATGGTGCCGATGAATTTTGGTTCGAGAAAAGTGGGGGTTTTGATACAATTACAGACTTTGAAATTGGAATTGATGTGATGAGTATTAGTGGACTGAAAGCAACAAGCTTCGCAGACCTTGGTATTAGTCAGAAAGGCAGTAATGCTATTGTAGACTTTGGAGGATCTAAAGTCACCCTTGAAAATATAGAGGGAAATTTATTGAGTGCAGATGACTTCATGTTTGTTTCTGCTTAACTACTGTATTTAGCCTTTTCGCGATCGCATTCTAATGATATATCTATACTTGGTGGGTTTGAAAGACTATATTGCTAATTTAGCAAGTCTTTTAAAACCTGCCTTTACAATCTTTAAACCTTAAAATTGGTTTTTTCGGAGAATAAAAAAAATAGAGATATTCTCTTCTTATAAGTGCAGCTCTTTTCATTATTCCTAATTCATCTAACGTTGCCACCTTAACCAAATTGATGTTAATTTTTTCACCCATCCTTTTAACCAAGTAAAGTTGTATTGGTCGGCTGCTTTGCGAATCACTTCGGCTTGAGTAGGATAGGGATAAATGGTATTGGCAATGGTTCTAAATCCAACTTTTCCGACCATTGCTAAGGTGATTTGATTAATAAGTTCGCCTGCATGAGTTGAAACAATTGTTGCGCCTAATATTTTATCAGTTCCGTGCCGAACATGAACTTTTGCAAAACCATTGGTTTCGCCATCAATACAGGCTCGATCTACTTCATTTAATGGAATATAAAAAGTCTTCACTCGTTCAGGTTTTTCTAGAATTTCAGTTTCTGTTATTCCCACTTCAGCGATTTCTGGATCAGTATAAATACAAGAGGGAATAATTAAATCACTCAGTTTCTTCCGTCCAATTCCCCCTACAGAAAATAAAGCATTCTGCACGACAATTCGAGCTGTAGCATCTGCCGCATGAGTAAATTTTGAAGACATACAAACATCTCCAACTGCATAAATATTAGGATTGGTTGTTTGCAGATAATCATTAATGATAATTCCTGTTTTCGGATCGGATTTCACGCCAACTGTTTCTAACTTGAGGTTAGCAATATTCGGTTTTCGTCCAGTTGCAACGAGAATCTCATCAACCGTTAATTTCTCCTCAATTCCTAAAACCTCATAAGAAATGGTTTTCTCTCCATTGTGAGATTCAACTCGCTGTATATCTGTATTTAAAACCGTATATATTCCTTCTTGTGCCAAGACTTCTAGCATGAGAGTCGAAACTTCAGGATCAGAACGTTTGAGAAGCCTTTCTCCCCTTTCTAGTAAAAAAACTTTTGAACCTAAACGGTGAAAAGTTTGAGCGAGTTCACATCCAATATAACCGCCGCCAATGATCACTAATTTTCTCGGACATTCAGTTAAAGAAAAAACGGTTTCATTTGTTAGGTATCCAGTCGATTCTAAACCGGGAATATCTGGAATTATGGGATGAGAACCTGTGGCGATCGCTGCTTTTTTGAAACGCAGATTTTTCCCGGCGACACCGATTGTATTTCTATTAATAAAATCAGCTTTTCCGAAAAAAATATCAATCCCAAATTCTTCTTGCAATCGCTCGGCTGAATCATTAAAACTAATTTGCGATCGCATTTTTCGCATTCGTTCCATTACCGCAGAAAAGTCTACTTCTACCCCTTCAGGAACTCGGATTCCATATTCAGAAGCTTGAGAGACTGTAGCGGCGACTCGCCCGGAACGAATTAAAGATTTTGAAGGAACACAACCAAAATTTGTACAGTCTCCTCCCAATAATTTTTTCTCAATTAAGGCAACTTTTCCACCGAGTAAACCTGCACCGGCTGCGGTGACTAATCCGGCTGTTCCTCCACCAATCACAACTAAATTATAACAACGTGCAGGTTGAGGATTTTTCCAAGCGGGAGGATGTAAATTTTCTACCGATGTTTGATTGTATTTATCCATCGGAAAAAGAGGAGCAGGCTGAGTCTCAAACTGAGTCATTTTTCCTTCCACCTTGAGAGTAGAATAATGGCGATCGCTAAAACTAATCTCATATTTTACCTTAAGTTATTCAGTCCGAGGTAAGCCCGGAATAATAGAAACTTGTTTCGGATTCTCGTCAGACTTAGTATACCAGTTAATAGATAGCTTGTAACCCTGATTCTATCGTTACTCCTCTCTTACTCAACTGACGCTAAAGCGAAGATGTGAGTCCTACATAATAAAAACAGCAGACCAGATATAGATCTACTGTTATTGATATTATGAGAGGACTTATTGGGAATGTATCCTAGTTAGGAAGTTTTTTGAAAATGTTGCCATAATAACCATCAAAACTTTTGATATCGTTGTCAATCTCTCGACTACGTTTCCGCTTGGTGTTGGGGTTAATTCCTGCAAAATACTCATTCTCTATTTTCTGGAAAATCTGACGGTACGTTTTCAAATCATTCTCTATCTGAGTCGTCTCCTCAATCTCCCGTTCGTACCATTCCCAAAAGTCAGAAGCAACAGCAAAACTACTAAACGCTTCTTTGACCTTCCAAGCCTTGTTTATAGCAGTCTCAATACCCGCTATAGTAAAGGAACAGTTGCAGCGTTTAGGGTTACACTTTCCTGATCCTGGATGCTTGAACTGTAAAAGTAGGTACTTTTTATCTTGTACCTTGGGTCTTACCCCTTTAAGCCATCGGTTGTACTTCAGAGAATCGTCATAATGCTCTTGTACCGATTGAAACCCCTTGTAAGACCCGTTTCCACCTATGTTTACGTTGTTACTCATTTTTTACTCACATCTCCGCTTTAGCGTCAGTTGAGTAAGAGAGGAGTAACGATAGAATCAGGGTTACAAGCCAATATTACTCTGTAATAGAATAAGCGATATTGTTGGTAATTGATCGCCGTGCCGAACTCTAGAACCACTCACTCTAAACAAGCCGTGTATAAACCGATTCAATTGATTGCTAGTAGCATTTTAGTCGGGTTTGTCATCACCATGACTCCTCAAATCGCTGACTCGATGGAGGTGATTGCTCAAGCCAACCCTCAATCAACCGACCAACTGAACCAACTCCTCGAACAAGGACGTGAGTTGGTTGATGCAGGCAAAATTGATGAAGCTGTTCTGTTATATGTTAAGGCCGCAGGACTCGATCCGAGCGATCCGATGATTTATTCCGGAATTGCTTATTTAGAAGCCTTGCGAGGAAACTTCCAAAATGCAGCCAAATTTTATCGAGATGCCTTAGTTCTTGATCCTCAAAACGCAGATTTTCATTATGGTTTAGCTTTTAGTTTGGTGAATTTGGAAGATTATAGAGGGGCTGCGGAAGCCTATCGACAAACGATTAGTCTCCAGCCCGATCATCTAAACGCTTATCTAGGACTGGCGGTCAGTTTATTTCGTGAAGGTGACTATGCCAACGCCATCAAAACCTATGAAATAATTATTGCCTCTCATCCCGATAACTGGCAGGCTTATGCTTCGATGGGAATGGCTTTACTGCGTCAGGAAAAAACAACTCAAGCGATTGAAACTCTGCGACAAGCTGCAACATTAGCTCCAACTGAAGCGAATATTCAAATTAAACTGGGAGTTGCATTGCTACAAAGTGGCGATCAAACTGGAGCTATGACTGCCTTTCAACAGGCGGCAGTATTGAGTCCTTATGATGAAAAAATTCACTTTCAAATTGCAGAAGTCCTGAAATCACAAAATGATTTGGAGGGAGCCATTAAGGCTTATCAACGGGCTTTGGCTTTCGATTCTAGTTTAGTTGAGGCTGATTTGGCAATTGGAGAAATTCAGCTTCAGAAAGAAGAATATATTGGTGCAATTGTTAGCTTTCGGCGTGTGATCAATCGAACTCCGAATAACGCCAATGCTCATTACAATTTAGGCTTGGCTATTAAAGCAAGAGGAGGTCGAGATCGACAAGCGATCGCTGCTTTTGAAAAAGCTCTCAAACTCTATGAACAGCAGAATAATCCTGAAGGTGTTGAGAAGACTAAAGCGGCTCTAGAAGAACTCGAAAAGTAGTTTTTGGTTAGAACAACTAGAACAACGCATTAAAGTTAGGAGATTTTTAAATCCTATTCCACAGTCCCTAAATGCCTAAAATTATATCTGCCGTATTTGGCAAATTGATGCTCATCGGGATTTTGTTGATATTTTGACCAAGCCCAAAGTTGATCTCCGAAGGAAAAATGCCACCATTCTTTAGGGTGTTGTTGAAATCCGGCTGAATTCATTACTTCTGTTAAAAGTTGGCGATTTTGATGATAACTTTGTTTGATCGGATCAGAACTTTTGGCAAAATGATTGGGGTAGGAACGAGGAGAAAGTTCATCGACGGGAGAACCCATATTCACGGTTTCTCCACTGGCATTAACAAGCGTAACATCGACTGCTGCACCTGTACTATGGGGCGGTGGTGTAGTGGGTTCTAAGCTCGGAACCGCCCAAAATTCATAGACTTCTTCTAAAATCGCTTGGTGTTGTTCAGGTGTGATGAAATCGAGCTTAAGTCCTCTGGTTTCTAGGGTTTCAGCTAGGGTGTAATCGACCATAAATTGTTGAACTTCTACAGGTCGATAGGCATCAAAAATTGAGATCTTCCAACCTGAATACTGAGATTGTAACTGAGTTTGGGCGGCAATTAAACGGTTGAGAACCTCCTGACGCAAATAATAGGGAGAATCAACCCCGCAAAGATGATAGGGTGCGCCGAGTTTTTGATAAGGATGAGGAGATTCAACAGCAAACTGTTCGAGGGGAATCGCGACTAAGGGTTCACCACAGTCTTGAATCGGTATCTTTTGATAGGGCTTGATCATCGGTTAAATTTGGTAGATGCAATGCTCTAAATTTGAGCAAGCTTAACTTGTTAATAATGCGATCGCAACTTCTCTTTATTCATTCTCAATATTTATCTTTAATCATTTCTTTGAAGTGTGATTTTTAATACAGATATTTTCAAGTTTTTCCGATCTAATTACCCTAGTCTTCAACTTATTCTGTAACAGATTTTATTAAATCAACACAACTTGTTGTGACATCAGGTATCATCTGAGAGAAAAGTTCTAGGAGAATCTAGGGTGTTAGACTTTCTCAATGATTTAATCTGGGGTAAAATCCTCATTTTCGTTTTAATTGGTGTCGGTTTACTTTTAACAATTTCATCTCGATTCGTTCAATTCCGCTACTTTGGGCGAATGTTTACCATTATAGGAGAATCATTTCACCGAGAAGAAGGGCATCTCAGTTCGTTTCAAGCCTTAACTTTGAGTGTCGCCGGACGAGTCGGAGCGGGTAATATTGGAGGTGTTGCGGTTGCGATTACTCTAGGCGGACCCGGAGCCATTTTTTGGATGTGGATGACGGCCTTAATTGGAATGGCAACCAGTTTCTTTGAATGTTCTATTGCCCAACTTTTTAAAATTGCTGAACCAGATGGAACTTACCGAGGTGGCCCTGCCTACTATATTGAACGGGGACTGGGTCAACGTTGGTTAGCTTATGTGTTTTCTTTTCTTCTATTTGTAACATTCGGTTTCGGGTTTAATGCAATTCAATCTTATACGGTTGCCACTTCCATTCAAGATTCTTTTGGCGTGTCAACAGGAATTACAGGTGCAGTTCTACTCGTCGCTTTAGGGTTAATTATTTTCGGTGGAATTAAACGAATTGCTGATGTAGCCGAATTTATTGTGCCGATGATGGCGATTGGATATTTTGTGATGTCTCTATTTGTCCTCATCACAAATATTACTGAAATTCCAGGTGTATTTGGTCTAATTTTTCAAAGTGCTTTCGGCTTCAGACAAGTTGTCGCTGGAGGAATAGGAACGGCTATTTTATTCGGGGTCAAACGAGGGCTATTTTCTAATGAAGCTGGTTTAGGAAGTGCGCCTAATGTTGCTGCGGTTGCTTACGTTGAACACCCCGTTAATCAAGGCATTATTCAGTCTTTTAGTGTGTTTATCGATACAATTATTTTGTGTAGTTGTACGGCTGCTATTATTCTCACTTCTTCTGTATATCAGCCCGGAAATGATGCAGGTGGAATTATCTTAACTCAAGCGGCAATGGCAGAACACGTTGGAGAGTGGGGACGTGCTTTTGTAACTGTTGGTTTGACCTTGTTCGCATTCACGTCGATTGTTTACAACTATTATTTAGGTGAGAATAGCTTAACCTATTTTACACCGGATAATAAGCTCGTCGTGATGATTTTCCGTATTCTAACTTTAGCATTAATTGTTTGGGGATCTGCCCAAGATTTAAGTACAGTCTTTGGATTTGCGGATGTAACAATGGGTCTACTCGCTTTAGTGAATTTAGCGGCTCTCTTTCTTCTGTTTAAAGTTGGCTTGCGACTCCTGCGAGATTTTGATCGACAAGTTAAAGCTGGCTATAAACAACCCACATTTGATCCAAATCTTTTCTCCGATCTGAATATCGATCATCAAGCATGGAGCGACACAGGAGATGAAATGTACGGGTTTGTTCCCACTGAAATTTAATTAATAAGTATATATCCTTCGCAAAGGCTGTACCTACAGCAATTTTAGCAGGGAATTGGAAAGTGATTTTCCTTTCTATCAATTCCCTTTTTTGTTCTTTAACTCGCTTTGACAAGTTGTTTTTCTGCTACCTTTGAGGTGTCAATTGGCGCACTCAAGGCTTCTTCCAGTGGCGCACATCCCAAACGTTCTTCGAGAATATTCATCACTTCTCGACCAAAATCACAAGGGTTTCGCTGCCAAGCCTCTAAACAAACTTCCCCAAAAAATGCGCCCAAAGGTTCAGGATTCCACAACAGTTTTCGAGCAGTCCAAGGCATTAAACTCATCGGATCATAGTCTCGATCAAGAATATTCTGTTCAAAGGCATATTCTTCTAGATGAGTATGAGGTTGTAAACCAATAAAGAAAATAGCAGGTTCAACTTTATCCGCTCCGAAAATCCGTTCAAGTTCCCGATGGTAGGCAATAGTTTGACGAATGGTGTCAAAGGTTTCATCAATCACATTGAACGAATAATTAACGGAAACTAAATCATTAAATCCGGCGGTTTTTAAATCGCGACAATTCTCTAAGACGACTCGCAGATTGTAGCCCATTCGCATTTTTCGCACCAGTTCTTGAGAACCACTGGTAATCCCAATCTCAAAATAATTCATCCCCGTTTTTGCCATCAAATCGCATAATTCAGGGGTTAAATTATCGGCTCGAATATAAGCCGCCCAGTGAATATCATCCATCCCAGCATCCAGAACTTTCTGTAACAGTTCTACCGCATCATTAATAAACCGACGGGCGGGAATGAATTGAGCATCGGTAAACCAAAAGTTACGAATTCCGCGATCATAGAGTTGCTTCATTTCTGCGACAACTTCATCTGCGGGATTAATTCGCACTTGTTTTCCTTCAATAACGGTGTAAACACAATAGCAGCAATTATGAGGACAGCCTCGTTTAGTTTGCACACCAATATAAAAATCTTGGTCTTGGAAGTAATATTCAAACTCAGGCCAAATCTTTTCAATGTAGCTATAATTGCAGGCGGTTTTTTCAATAGGAGCGGGTTTTTCGTGAATTAAGCGATCGCGAGGCGTTGTTTCTCCCACAATATAGCAGCGATCATCCTGAATTTGCTGACCCCGTAGCAATTTTTCCAGTAACGATTCTCCCTCACCAACAGAAACAATCGTTCCCTTGGGAAGACTCCGCCCCAACTGTTCGTAGAAAACGCTCACTGCTCCGCCTCCAACCATAGCACGAGCGATGGGATTATACTTGCGGGCGCGTTTGAGTCCGCGTTTAACTAAGCCGAGGTTGCGCCACAGTTCGGTATAGTAGGAAGCCGCCAGCCGTAGTCCTCCTAAAGCCCCACGAAGCTTGATCAAAGGATTTTTGGCATAATAGAACTCAAAGGCGTTTTGTAGGGGGTTTCCGCCTCGTCCGCCAACGGGTGCATAAATTTGAATATCTCGCCAAGAAAAGACCAGCAATGTCGGTTGGAACTCATCGACACAAGCATCTAGGGCTGCACTGTAGTCTAGAGGAGGGACAGCACCGAGATCAAAAATTCGCTGTTCTACTTCTGGAAATAACTTGTGGACATGATCAGCTAGGTAAACAACACCAATTGGGAAGATCGGGTTACAAGGAAGGCGAACATAAAGGATTTTGTTGTTCATGATTTTAACTGAGCTTTAGTGGCTTTTTGACTCAAAGGGGTTTTGATTGGATCGAGGCCGTTAAGGCAAGATATTATTGGAGCTTATTTATATAACTTAACAATATACCTGAGTTTTTTCATTTTGGGATGAGAAATTTGAGAAATCTTTAAGATATTCTAAAGGCAAGGTAGAGAAATGTTGAGAGGGTATGAACTCGGATTTGCCTTGATTTAAGAGGCTCTGGGGATCAATTGGGTAATTTCCCCCAAATTTGAGTAAAACCCTTGTATTCTAGCAGAAATCAGCGTTCCAGCAATGAGTATGAAAACGGATTGGTAGTCGCGTTTACAACCAACGGGGATCAGGTAGTGTTACGTTTGCAATATATCCTAAACATTTACTTCAAAGCTCCGATTCTGTTATGGCTCAAATTCTTGATCCCCTACCATCTAACGCGACTAAGCGAATTCTATGCTGTTACGTTAATGCAACTAGCCAAATCCAAATCGCTCGTATCAGCAATATTCCGAATTGGTACTTTGAGCGAGTCGTTTTCCCCGGACAACGCTTATTGTTTGAAGCTCTACCGGATGCCCTGTTAGAAATTCATACAGGTAACATGGCAAGTGCTATTATCTCTGACAATATTTCTTGCCGTCGTCTTCAAATCGATCAAGATGCTTCTAGCCTCTCCACAGAAGAGACTCATGCTTCAGCGGCTCAAGCCTATCACCAAAGAGTCATGTCGCAGAAGCCTCATCAACCCGTTCCTGAATCTTTAGCACAACCCGTTTTATCTGCTGTTGACTAGATTTGGAACGAAAATCCTTTTTAAATCTCCTATCTAGCTGACAAGCTCAACTTTTAAAACAACAATTTTTGAAACCCTTTTTGACACCAAATTGCACTTTTACAGAACTGCCCTAGTTTTTACTAAGAGTGCATGGTGTCATTATTTATTGCTAAATCCTGTGCGAGTTGCGAATCTTATTCTTTATAAAATTCTCAAATATTTTCGACTCTCAGGTTTGTGGAGGATTAGGGCAAAAGAAAAATGGGATTCGCAAATCCTAAAAGAAAATCCTCAAATTCTATCAATTTTTAGGATGATCGAGAACCAATTGTTTTTTGGAACGCCGGGCGATCGCAAACACGCTTTGTATAATCAATAACGGCTGGATAAGCACTTAAGTCAAGCTTCAACATAATTGGAATATAGGCTAAAAGCGACCCGACAGCAACATCCACAACACTAAATTCATCTCCGAGAATATAAGGCTGCTTTTGAAACATTTCGTTTAGTGGAGTCATCAAACGGGGAACCTCTTTTTCTCGGTTTGCTTCAATAAAAATACCATTTGCTAGCGTAGAGTTTGCAAAGAACACCCACTGATAGATTTCACCTCGTTTTTCGGGTGAGTCGGGCATTTTTCCATATCGGTCTGCCAAGTAAAGCAGAATTCCTCCAGATTCCCAAAGTTTACAGTCTCCATCAACAATAGCAGGAACTTTCCCCATTGGATTAATCGCCAGATAGTCGGGTTGAAGATGCGCTCCGGCTTTCATATCCAATAAAACAAACTCGTAGGGAATTCCCAGTTCCTCAATATACCACTGAACAATTGATGCACGGCTAAATGCCCCACCGTAGAGCTTTAAGACACTATCCATCGCTTTTACACTGTTAGAATCTGTTGATAATCTGACTCTTGACTATTGTACCGTAGATGTCTAATACTCTATTAGCAGTTTGCTTTGAGCGATTGATCGCTTCTGAAAATTTCCGATTCCCAATTCGTTTAGGTTTTAAGATGTGACTTTGACAAGCAGATTTGTAATCAATTATTGTAGAGAGCGAAGAATAAAATCTAATTAAATATGGAATCAAAGTCTATTGTTTCATCGGGTTCAAATGATTCATCTCCATCTGTAAATGCAGTTTTTCATATTTCTCCAATTATTCGGATTACGTTACTCGGATTATACGCCGCGCTGATGATACCTTTACCCTTTTTGTCGGAAGCTGTAGACGGGCCAGTTTCTCCAATGATACTCTGGATCGGAATCAGTTTGGGTGCGATCGCAGTTTATGGTGCTTTGACTGAACAAGTCAGAGTTGACGATGAAAAAATTCAGGTGACTTATCCCCGTTGGTTCGCCCTGGTTTTTCGCAAGGGTTGGTCTTTAGCTTGGGATGAAGTTAAAGCACTCAAACCTCGTACCACTGGACAAGGTGGGCTAGTCTATTATTTTCTGAGTCAGTCTGGACAGGGATTTTTACTTCCGATGCGAATTGCTGGGTTTGCGCGATTGGTGAGAATTGTCCAGCAGAAAACAGAGATAGATACGACTGATGTTCGCCCTCTGGCTCAACCTTGGATGTATTTTATCTTGTTTGGGTTTACGTTACTGTTGTTTTTAGTCGATATTTGGACGATTACAACCGCGTTTTCTCAGCCCGGTCTCACCTAAACAGTTAACAGTAATTAGTACACAGAAATTTGAGTCTTCTTCAGAAGACTTTAAATATTAGACAGGGATTTTAATCCCTGGTTAAAACTATCTAAACATAAATTAAACCTAAAATTGTGATGATTTTAACGACAATAACAAGAGAAGATTGAGCAAAATAGGGAAGACATTTTACCTATAGCATCTATATTTCTATGAGTTCTAATCAATCATCCGATCTTCCACTCTGGGTTCAGGATCGAGACACTGTTATCGCCAATGATGCAGAGGTTGAATGGCGAGATGGAGAACGTCCTGACTATTCTCGGACCAATCAATATCTTCACAAGGAAAGTCAACATAATCATGTTCCGGGATCTTTGGCTGCAATTGCTGAGAATTTAGTCCGAACTTTTGAGTTGGAAGCCAGTAATAAAGTCAATCCTCAACAGTGGCTTTCTATTGTCGCTGATCAATTTCGGATGAAAGCGAATGGAGGGCCAGAATATACCGCAGAAGAAGTGGCAAAGGCGGGAACCTATAATTTATTTATGGGAGAAACGGAGCATTACAGTTCAGCAACGGAAAGCTTTGAATCTTCTTTTAAAATCTTTAATAAGGCATTCCCAAATGGTTTTCTTTGGGAAGTGATCGAAGTCTTAGCCGGACCTCCTAATGTAACTTTTAAGTGGCGTCATTGGGGAACATTTAACGGAGCGTTTAAAGATCATGCTCCGACTGGAGAAGTGATTGAAATTGTGGGGATGAGCATTGCACGAGTGACAGAAGATCTCAAGATTATTAACTTAGAGCATTTTTTTGATAATAGTGCTTTCCTACAAAAACTCACAAGCAATGGTTGCCCGTTCCACAATCAACTCTCGACTGACTCAACTGGACAAAATCACTAAAATTTGAGAAAATCAAGTGAAAGCTAGCTAATTTATTATAACAAACTTGAGTTCTAGTCGATCCTTAAATCCGCAAATACAGTTAAAAAATGTCTCTCTGTACTCTCAAATCGGTTCTCAGACAATCTTGCAAGATATATCCCTTGAGGTAAAATCAGGCGATCGCATTGCATTGGTGGGGATTTCAGGAGCAGGAAAAACGTCTCTTTTACGGTTACTTAATCGCTTAAATACCCCTTCAAAGGGTGAGATATTGTTTGAAGGACGGGACTATACCCAGATACCTGTTGTACAACTGCGACAACAAATTACTCTCGTTTTATCCGAAGCTAAATTATTCGGAATGACGGTTAAAGAAGCAATCTGCTATCCTCTGAAGTTCCGAAGTTTGTCAGAGGTGGAAATTACTGAACGGTTAACACGATGGACGGAACGCTTGGAAATTCCCTTTGACTGGTTAAACCGGACAGAAGTTCAACTCTCAAGCGGACAACGTCAGCAGATTGCGATCGCTCGTGCCTTAGCCATTCAACCAAAAGTTTTACTCCTAGATGAACCGATAACCGCCTTAGATTTTGTCAGTCAGCAAAAAATTCTTCGCACTTTGCAAACTCTCAGCGATCCTGAAATTACAGTGATTTTAGCGACTCATCACCTCGATCTGATTTCCGACTGGGGAGATCAACTCTGGCATTTATCCCACGGGAAATTGATTCAAAATACTCCAACTCAACGACTTCAGTGGCAAGCATTAAAACAGCAATTTAGCCAAGCTCAACAACAGGATGCTGAGGAGTGGGAGTGAGAGAGGGGAGAATTCTCGTGAAATCCTTAAATATTTGCTCAAGATCTTCGTTGGGTGGGCAATGCCCACCCCATTCTCTCAGAATAATTAACCTCATCTACTCTATTATTTAAAAGCTTCTAACTAAGTAGATTTAGTCTTCACACCTGTAGACTAGACCCTATGAAGGAGAGTATGGACGTATAGCAACAGAAATGGAACAAGTTTTTGGTCAGTTAATTTTGGATAGTTTAGTGGCAGTCGCTTCTGTGGGTTAGGACATTTTTCAACAGGATAACTGTCACCCGTTCCCCGCCTTAAAAAGGAGCAGCAATCCTGCTCCAGTTTCCTGAGTATAGGAACACGTTGCGAGGCGGAGCCGGCTCACAGTATGTTGCTGTCAAAAAAGACGGGGTTTTCAAGCTGCTTGCTCTTGAATCAATCTAGATTAGGCTGAGGTTTCAAAGCCTTCTTCAACTTGTAAGTTTGTACAGGGATGTTTTGCCTGGAGTTTCACTCCTTTTCCCTGATCTTGATAGACTTCTAACTCCGCTTCACTTGGGGCTTCAAAGAGCAAATCTTCCCAAGGAAAAACAACGCGCTCTAGATACCAATTGTCAATATTGGTGATTCGGACAACCTGTACTTTGGCACTCCGATTTGAGTAACAGCAAAGTTTTTGACTCCCGTAACTCCCTGGAGCTTTATCTATGGTCAATGTCATTTCAAAATCCTCATTTCAAATGTTTTTTCTCAGAGAATATTTCCTCAGTTGATAAAGAAACATCTCTATTGCTTTAGAAAAACAGAAAGTCTTGAAAATATGCTAGATGCTTTCCGACTCTCAGTACTCACAAGAAACAGCAATTACCTGTTTTTTTAACTGAGCTTTTATACTTAAAGGGACAGACTCTCAGCACTTTAGCCTGTCTGTCCGCATTCCGTTTCACCTGATCAATCTTTTATTGAGGCAAGTTGAACACAATTTTTGCTTGCTAACCCTGGGGTTAACCTGTCTCTCTGTCTTGATCCCTAGCATCTTGACTTTGTGTTTTGGTCAATCCTCAGTTTAATTCTACTGCTGTTTAAAGTCATTTTGCAAGCTTAAATTTCTGAATTTCTATCTAAAGTTAGATACAGATCTTCGCTCATCCCTGGTCTGTCGGGAGATTAGAGATTTTCCATAAGTCATTGAAGTATTTTCTCGGTTTGATTTTTATTTCTTTAGAGAATTTTTTGAGATTCAATTGAGGTAAGAACAGAGAACTGTGCTGGTAATATTAGCCTTTAACTGTACTGTAAAGAGAGTTGAGAATCTTCTAATTGACTAAATAAGTCAGATAAAATGGTGTTAGAAAAGAGAAAGCCTTCTGGATCAGTTAATCTCAAGGTCGCAGCACTCGGAATTGCAAGTTGCTGATCGCGAAAGTTATGGGCTTCATCGACCCCTAAAACTTCTACCCATCCCTGTTGCTGGTAGGGGCGCAAACAGTGTAAAAATTGCTGAACTGTTTCCTCGCCAAATTCTTGACTTAAATCCTTTAAATTGAGTCCGGCTGCTAATCGTAACCCCAACATCAGCTTTTCAAATAATCGCTCCTGAATATTATCTACCCATTCAGCATTTAATTGTTGATCTTGAGAACGAACCCACTGATAATAAAGTTGAGTTTGTCGAGGACGAGTTAGGCGATATCCTTGTAAATAACTCGCCGCTCCCATACCAAAGCCGTAATAAGGCAAACAACACCAGTACACGAGATTATGGCGACACTCATAACCAGGTTGAGCATAATTTGAGACTTCATAATGGGTATAGCCTGCTTGAGTAAGCATTTTCTGGGCTAAACGATACATAGTTGCAGTGGTTTCATCCGTTGGGAGAGGAGAGACTCCAGGAGAATAGTATCGCCCGAATACCGTCTTGGGTTCAACAATCAGATCGTAATGGGACAAATGAGGTGGATTAATTTTTATAACGTCTTGTAAAGACTGTTGCCAAAGCTCTAAAGTTTGATGCGGTAAGCCAGAAATGAGATCCAGGCTGTAGTTCGAGACTCCGACTGTATGCAGCAAATCAACTGCTTTGTAAATATCCGCAACGGTATGCGATCGCCCACAGGCTTGTAACAGTTGGTCTTGAAAGGCTTGTACTCCTAAGCTGACTCGATTAATCCCTAAATTCACAAACCCTTGTAATTGATCGTGATTAAAAGTGTCAGGGTCCATTTCCATGGAAATTTCCGCTTGAGACTCAATCCCAAAACAGCGATCAAGAGTATCGAGAATCTGGCTGAGTTGAGACACAGACAACAGCGAAGGCGTTCCGCCCCCAAAGAAAATAGTTTCTAGAGGTTGATCTGTAGCCGCCGCTTGGGTAATTTCCTCACACAACACCTCAACATACTGCTGTATCCAAGTCGAATTTTCACCCCGTCTGCGATCGCCAACCACCGCCACCGCAAAATCACAGTAATAGCAACGACGGCGACAGAAAGGAATATGAAGATATGCTGATCTCGCGATTGGGGAACTTGGGCTGTTTACCATCTCAAAAACTTCTACACTCAGGCATGAATAAACTTTGACTCCCTGATTTTAAGAGAATCGAGCCACAATCAAGAGCGGCTCTATAATTTAGGCAGACGCCACTTCAACGCTCAACCTCGTTTCAGAAATACTCATAAAATCAACAACATAGTGAGGTTAACCGAAAGATAACCTGGAAAATAGTAAAGTGGGATTGAACGATATAATATAACCTAACCCAGTGGAAATTCTCAACAGAGAAATTCCTATTCACATTCCATTAGCCTAAAAAAAATGCTAGATGCAATCATTATCATTCTATTCATCCTAGCAGGCGCAGGAATGGGCTTCTACGGTATTGAACTGCTTCCTCATAGTGTACTGGAGCAAGTTACCAATATCGAGGGATTGCGATCGGTCACGGCTGCATTCACCGCCCTCATTGGACTCGTGCTAGGCTTAGTGGTTCAAACCACTTACCGCCGACTCGAACAGCAAGTCCGACAGATGCCCATTGACGTACTGCTAACTCGTGCCATTGGCTTAGTCATGGGGCTGTTAGTGGCGAACTTGATGCTCGCACCCCTATTTCTGTTACCGATTCCGAAAGAATTTGGCTTTATCAAACCCTTAGTGGCAGTGTTGTTCAGCGTAATGCTGGGGTTTACGGGCGTGAACTTGGCTGATACTCACGGACGAGCTTTTTTGCGAATGATCAACCCCAATAGTTTAGAAGGGATGTTAGTCGCGGAAGGAACACTCAAACCTGCACCCACAAAAATACTCGACACCAGTTGTATTATTGATGGTCGAGTAGAAAATTTGTTGGAAACAGGCTTTCTAGAAGGACAGATTTTGGTTCCACGCTTCATTTTACAAGAGTTACAATTGGTGGCTGATGCGGCGAACGATCAAAAACGAGCGCGTGGGCGTCGGGGTTTAGAGATTTTAAATGAAATTCGGGACAATTACCCAGATCGAATTCAAATTCATCCCGCAGATTATGAGGATGTATCCACTGTTGATGCGAAGCTGATCAGACTGGCTCTAGAAATCAATGCCACGCTGCTGACCAACGATTATAATCTGTCTCAGGTTGCGACTGTGCAGCAAATCCCGGTTTTGAATATTAATGATTTGACTCAGGCGGTACGTCCGAGTTATCTCCCCGGAGATAGTCTAGACCTGAAAATTCGTAAAGAAGGCAAAGAACCCTCCCAAGGTATTGGCTATCTCGATGATGGAACGATGGTTGTCGTCGAAGCGGGTAGTGACTACGTCGGAGATCAAGTTCGCGTGATTGTGACCAGTTCTTTGCAAACAACCGCCGGACGGATGATTTTTGCTCGACCTGAACAATCGGTCATGGCATAGGGTTGACTTTCAATGTGTTAGATCTCGAATGACACCAAACCAAACAACAATTAACGAAAGACACGACGGACAAAAGCACATCGTCGTGTTTTTTTATATGATTAATTCATGCTAACTTATTAATACTGTTTTCTAGTAGCTCACCCGAAGCCGATCTTCGTCTCTATTTGAACGGGGCTAGATTGCAAATTTTCAGAACTCTATTACTATGGGGATCAATAATAGCTAAGATTAAAACAACAGTCGGTATTGCCTCGATATGAAGCCAGAATCCACCTTAAATCAACTCAAAACAGCACTGCCCAACGGTCAACTGCCTCCCAGCTTTGGGGTTTACTATAAAAATACCCTAGTGGCTTTATGCCATGCTTTAGAAGACCATATTTTACAAACCTCGAATTCTGACCCAGACCAACAACCTCTGGTCTTAGTAACGTTTCAAGAAGGAAAGTGGTATCTCCAAGAAGCCGAACGTTACCACGAAATTGCTCCCAGTTGCCGTCATGTGGCGATCGCAGCTTTACCGGACAGTGGATTTATTAACCATCGTACAGGTCAGCTTGAAAATGTATCTCTGGTTCACTTAGATAAGAGCGATGACTTAATTCAAGAGTGGAACTTAATTGTTCTGGCTCCGGGGTACACGTCAATGGTTCTGTGTTATGAACTTTCAGAAGAAGAATATCTCCCCTACGGATTACCGACTGTTGATAGCGAACGCAAATTTTATGGGTTGTGGACGTTTGACTCCCAGTTGGTTCGCAAAGCAGCCGAAATTTTAATCGAACGTGTTTATCCCTATGACTCCGATTTAGCGAATCGACTCAAGCAGCAGCATCAAGACGTTATTGGAACCACCAGTACAACGATACCTGACCTCAGTGGGGTTGTGTCTCGGATTGTCACCTACCTGCAAACCTCTCAACAAGAACTCGTGACGGTGAACCGTCAAAGCCGGGAACTACGGCAACTTGAAGGTCAAGCCAAGCGTGTTAGTCGAAATATTAATGCCAATAAGTTACAAGCATTTCTGCGGATGGCGCAACGAGTGGATGAACGAGATAAAGATAATCCCTGTGCTTCGATGCAAGTCTCGGCTTTGTGCGAAACATTAGGTCAGCTTTTGGATTTACCGACTGTTGAGTTGCGGCGTTTGCGCCTGGCAGGGTTACTGCATCGCATTGGTTTAGCTTCGGCTCCCCCAGAAATTTTTACCCAATCCTCTGAAGAAATGGACGATGCCACTCTCGCCTTTTGGAAAGAACGGGCAGTTATTGGAGCGAGACTCCTAGAAACAATGCCTGAACTGGCGATTGTTATGGATGTCGTTAAGCATCATCTTGAACATTGGGATGGTAGCGGTAAACCTGATGGTCAACAGGGTGAAGAAATCAATATCAAAGCTCGCATTCTGGGATTAGTCTCTCATTTTCAGAGACGGACTAAGCCCTGGGGAAATCGCTCTGCCTTCAGCTTGTCAGAGGCACTCGCACAATGTCAGGAATTAAGTGGAACTCGCTTTGATCCGCAGCTAGTCGAGTCACTAACGACTGTGGTTAAACTCTCAGAGGTCGGGTTAATGCAGTTACCAGACCGACCTTCTCAACTTCCTAACGTTTGGTTAGAGGAAAACCCTTCTGTAGACCCGATTAAATCAAATTAATTTTAAATTACGATGAATCTTGACTTATCCGCTGTTCGACGAGGACAACAGAAAGAACTGACCTATGCCTACCTCGCAGGTGCAGATTTATCCGGGGCTAATTTAGCCGATGCTGATTTATCTCAGGCTAATCTTACGGGTGCGAGTTTAACGGGAGCTAACTTACAAGGCGCAAACCTTCGGGCTAATTTACGCGGCGCAGATTTAACAGGAGCTAATCTATTTGGGGCTGATCTGCGAAATGCTGATTTACGGGGCGCAGTATTGCTGGATGTTGATATCCGAGAAGCGAGTCTAGCGGGAGCCTTTCTAGCCGGAGCCAGTTGTGGAGCCTTAGATTTGACAGGCGTTGATTTACGGGGCGCAGATTTACGAGGAATTAATCTTTCTCAAGCTGTTTTACAGCAAGCCGACTTGAGAAATACAAATCTTTCTGGAGCCGATTTATCCCAAGCTGACCTAGAAGAAGCGAACCTCAGTGGAGCAGTTTTACGAGGAACGAACCTCGAACGGGCTAATTTACTCTGTGCGATTATTGAACAGGCTCAATGGTTGGGTACGGTATTAGATGGAGCCTGTTTAGAGGGAACACCTCTAGTTCAAAATTCTCATTAACAAGGTTTGTAGTTGCGCTTCAGCGCGTCGTACTGGATATTTGATTTGGTGCTAAAGCCCAACTACGAGCCGAGTTTGTAATTGCGTACAGAGCGCAGACTTGATATTTAATTTGGTGCTAAAGCCCAACTCCGTTTAATTTGGTGCTAAAGCCCAACTACGAGCCGAGTTTGTAATTGCGTACAGAGCGCGTACTGGATATTTAATTTGCTGCTAAAGCCCAACTCCGTTTAATTTGCTGCTAAAGCCCAACTCCGTTTAATTTGGTGCTAAAGCCCAACTCCGTTTAATTTGGTGCTAAAGCCCAACTACGAGCCGAATCTTAGGATTTTACTCGGACATCAACAACAGTGGCATTAAAGTTGTAGTCGTTCCCTTCGAGTTCAACCGTTGTTCCGATCTTAATTTTAATATTGCCCAAAACTGGCCCAGTATCTGTAATTTGACCTTTTCCAACCAGAGTCATAAAAAGATTATTGCTGTAGGTAAACTCAGCAGTGGGGTCGAGTTGAGCTTTAACCGTTCCATCGGGTTGAGCGACAGGGATGAGGCGGGGACGAACTTCCACGCTTTGAATTTCAACCTGTCCGTAGGGCTGATTCCGAATAATTAAATTTGTTTTTTCTTCGGCTTTGATCATCTCATTGGGGTCACGTCCTTTTAAACCCAAAGCAATCACGTCTACCTCAACAGGTTTAGTGGTAACACCCACTTGAGCAACAGAGCCAGAAGTACCCGGATAGAAAAATATTCCCACAATCACCAGCAAGATTACAAAAGCCGCACCGATATCTAAAATGCTGACTTTTCCGAACAGACGACCTTTAGAATCTAATATACTCATCTCTCTATAGCAGTTCCTTGAGATTCAGACCCAACAGCAGTCGGGGCATACTGACTATGTTACACGTTAGTTAAAGGTTCCGAACAAATCTGAGAGATTAGCCGCTCTAGAGGTCAAAATAGTAGTAGAGAGTGACTCTTAATCTGAGATGAGCTGAACTCAGTTGTCCTCACTGAGCTTTCCATGCGACTAGAGCTAAACAGCTACAATACCAATACCTTCTAATGTGTTCCTCCATACGTTCTGACTCTCCCAACTTCAGACAGACCATTGACGGATCTCTCACTGCCTTCCTATGTTAATTCCCTCTATCTCCCAGGCTATCGACCGTTATCCAGTAGCTACACAACCTGAAACACCTGTCGAAGATGTGATTCAATTAATGAGTCGCACAGGAGCAAGCTATGTGCTAATCGTAGAGGAATCGGAGATTTCAGGATACAATCCGTCTTTGTTGGGGATCTTTACAGAATACGATATCATTCAGCTCGATTCGATCGGTGATTCTTTGAAAGGATTTCCGATTTCACAGATTATGATTCGCTCTATAATTTCGGTTCACCTGTCAGAAATTCCTGATATTTTTGCATTGGTTTCTGTTTTCAATCAACATCGAATTGATCATCTGCCAATTTTGGATGATTTAGAGGGATTATTTGGGATCATCACGCCTCTTGATATTCTCAGACTGGTTAAACCGACAACGACTTCTCCTCAAACTCAAAATGTTCCTCATCTTGTTCATTTTTCCGGATCTTCAACAGATTCTCCTCCTCGTCATGTGTTTAATTCTCCAACTTTCGTTCCGGATCATCTAATTAAACTCCAGCAAATTTCTGCCAATTCAATTCCTCTCATTTATGCTTCTCATCAAGTGAGGGTGAGTGATATCACTCAGTTAATGGTTCAACACAAAGTTAACTGTGTTGCGATTACAGAAACTGTAACATCCAATCGAGAAACCCGTTCAGATTTTACCGGAGAATCCCAATTTTCTCAAAAAAATACGAGCAAGTTTAAAGGCATTATTACCAGTCGAGATATTGTTCAAATTCAAGCACTCGGACTCGATCTAAATCAACTGAAAGTGAGTGAAGTTTGTAATCGACCGCCTTTATTGGTGCGATCGCAGGCTTCGGTACAATCCATCCTGCAACTCCTGCAAAAATATTATCATCAATTGCCTATAATCGTCATCAATGAAAATAATTATCCGAGCCATGTAATTTCTCCTGAAACGATTTTACTACAACTTCTTTCTCCCCAATCCATGCACTCAACGATTTTGAGTTTGCAACAACAGATTCAACAAATAGAAACCACTCTTGAATCTTCATCTCATCAAACTAAGCCGGGAAAGCTTTCCATCAAAGAACCCTCAACCTCTGTGATCTCAGTGTATCAAAATGGATTCTGGGATTGGAATTTAAAAACCCAAGAAGTTTCCTATTCTCTGCGATGGAAGCAAATGTTAGGCTATGAAGATTCGGAAATATCTACTCGAGTTGAAGAATGGTTGGGTCGAATTCATAGTAAAGATTTAAAAACAGTTCATGCAACGCTCAAAGAACATTTTACAAAAAAAACAGATTCCTGTCTTTTAGAATATTGGATACGATGTAAAGATGGTCGCTACAAACGGGTTTTGTGTGAAGCCCAAACAATTTGGGCGGAAAGTGGGGAACCTGTGCGTTTAATTGGAACGCATACCGATATTACATCTACTCGCACGATTTTAACAAATCCTGAATTTAATTCCGAGCAACAAACCTTAGCTAAAAGTTTACAATCCAACGATCATATTTCTGAAGAATTAGTAGACAAACTAGAAGCGATTTATCAGCTTTACGAAATAGCAGTTAATTCTAATGAAAACTTTGAATCTCGTATTCACAAATTTTTAACGATGGGATGCGATCGCTTTGGTATGGATATTGGCTTACTGGGTCGAGTTCAAGCTGATCGCTATGAAGTCATTTCTGCCTATTTATCTGAAGATTTTCCCTTCGGATTTACAAAAGGAGATACATTTGCTCTCGAACAAACCTTTGAACGAGAAGCCCTGCGTTTAAATGATACGGTTTGTATTGAATCTGTTAAAAATTCACCTTGGAGAAACCATGAAGCCTACTCAATTCGACGGCTAGAAGCGTATATTGGAACGCCTGTTAAAGTCAGAGGGCGAGTCTATGGAACGCTGAGTTTTATGAGTCGAAAAGAACGAGATTTATTCCAAGCTATTGACTTGGAAGTTTTAAAAATGATGGCAAATGCGATTGGCAATGAAATCGCTCGTGAAAATTCAACTCAAAATTTACAACAACAGAATCAATACTTACTCTTAATGAAGCAAATCACCCAAAAGGTGCGTTCTAAGTTAGAAACTCAAGAAGTTTTTCAAACTACTGCAACTCAAATTGGACGAGTTTTTGGCGTGAATCGTTGTTCAATTTATACTTATATTCCTCAACCCTATCCTCATCTCTCCTGTGTGGCTGAATATCTAGAATTTGGCTATGACTCAACGTTAAATCTAGAGCTTTCAGTTAATTATAATCCCTATATTGAACAGTTACTTTCTGAAGATAAAGCCGTCGTTTCACCAGATGTTTTTGCCGATCCTTTGTTAGAGTCATCTGCCCCGATGTGTCGGCGTATGGGACTTAAATCTATGTTAGCAATTCGGACTTCCTACAGCGGCGAACCGAACGGAATTATTATGCTACATCAATGTGATAGTCTTCGACAGTGGACAACAGAAGAAGTTGAATTTTTAGAAGATGTTGCGAGTCAAGTGGGCTTAACTTTATTCCAAGCTAAACTGTTAGAATTTGAGGTGAAAAGTCGTCAGCAACTCGCCGATCAAAATAAAGCCTTAGAAGAAGCAAGACTCGCCGCAGAAATAGCCAGTCGGGCGAAAAGTGAATTCCTCGCAACGATGAGTCACGAAATTCGCACACCGATGAATGCTGTGATTGGAATGACGGGGCTGCTTCTCGATATGGACTTAAACGTAGAACAACGAGATTTTGTAGAAACGATTCGCACCAGTGGAGATTCTTTACTAACGATTATTAATGATATTCTTGACTTTTCTAAAATTGAATCGGGTAAACTCGAACTTGAAAATCAACCGTTTAAACTTCGTAATTGTATTGAAGAAGCCTTAGATCTCCTCTCTGCAAAAGCCTCAGAAAAAGGTTTGGAACTGGCGTATATTGTTGACCCCAATACTCCTGAAGTTCTGATTAAAGATGTGACTCGCCTTCGTCAAATTTTGGTTAATTTGCTGAGTAATTCAGTTAAGTTTACCAATCAAGGAGAAGTGATTGTTTCTGTAACTTCGACTTTAATCGAAAATGAAGCTGAACCGAAACAAGATTCTGAGGAAAACCCAGAGAATCAACCTTCTTCATCTCATCCATTATATGAAATACAATTTGCGGTTAAAGATACAGGAATTGGAATTCCGCAAGATAGAATTCATCGTTTATTTAAAGCTTTTTCTCAAGTGGATGCCTCTACCACTCGACAATATGGCGGAACAGGTTTAGGACTTGCAATTAGTCAACGCTTGAGTGAAATGATGGGGGGACAAATGTGGGTTGTGAGTTGGGTTGAATCCGATCAAGAATCCTCCAATCCAGGATCTTTAGTGGCGACTATGACTGGAGATTCACCCTCTTCGTTTAAAATTCCTAATCTTGATCGTCGCGGATCTATCTTCTATTTTACAATTAAATCAGCCGCTCTAGAAACTTCATTATCAGATGAGTTTGCTGATAACTTATTTTTTGGGAAGAAAATTCTAATTATTGAAAATCATAGTATTAATCAAACAGTTCTGACTCGACAAATTAAAGCTTGGGGAATGGAACCTATTGTCGCGAAAACAGGTGTTGATGCCCTCAAATCTATTCAAGAAAATCCAGAGATAGACTTAGTGATTATTGGTATTAACTTACCAGATATTGATGAAATAGAACTCGCTCGTAAAATTCGTTTGCTGGAAAAAGATTTAGCACGTCATAACCCTCAACGCAAACCTGTTCACTTGGTTCTCTTTAACTATGTAAGCAACACCAATCTAGTTAAACGTATCGAACGCACAAATATTAACTGTGCCGGATTTATTAATAAGCCTCTGAAACAGTCTCAATTTTATAATACATTGGTTCAAATCTTTGCAGATAGTGCGACAACTGAACATCTATATTCGCTGCAACTGACGAATAATTCAAGAGTAGATAAACTACCTGAAAATCATGCCGCACTTCGTATTTTATTAGCGGAAGATAATGTCACCAATCAAAAAGTCGCAACCAAACTTTTACAACGATTAGGATATCGAGCAGATATCGCCGGGAATGGTGTAGAAGTATTAGACGCTCTTAAACGACAGCCTTATGATGTCGTCTTAATGGATGTACAAATGCCTCAAATGGATGGTTTAGAAACCTCCCGACGGATCTGTCAAGAATATGGAGATGGCAGTGATGAACGACCTCGAAAACCCTGTATTATTGCTATGACGGCTAATGCGATGAGAGGCGATCGCGAAATGTGTCTTGAGGCGGGAATGGATGACTACATTACTAAACCTGTTCGTCGAGAAGAATTGGCACAGGCTTTAGCAAAATGTCATCCGTTATATCCATTAACTTCCGATCAATTATATACTTTAGAAAATCCATCGTCCAACTCTGAAGTTTCCTCACCCAAAATGACCCAGATATCCCCAGAAAATCCGCTTTCTGATTTACCCTCTCTTGATATTCAAGTCTTAGAAAATCTCCGAGAATATGATGACGAAGATGAACCTTTTGTCGATCTTTTAATTGAAACCTATCTCAATGAAGCCCCACAACATTTAGATGGGATTCGAGCGGCGGTTCAAGCCCAAGATGCAAAAGGGATGAAAGAATCTGCACATACTTTAAAATCCAGTAGCGCACAATTAGGGGCGATGAGATTTTCTCAATTGTGTAAAGAAATCGAATATATGGGACGTGCAGCGATGGAAAGTGACAGCGAAGATTTAGAATGTTTTACCTCTGGTATGGCGAAAAAAAGTTTCCGAGAAGCTGAAAGTGAATGGAAAACTGTTTCAGCGGCTTTACGAGCAGAAATTCAAACTCAAGAGTAATATTCACTTAATTATGAAGGGTGAATAGAGATAATATCAATTGGGTTCTTAAATCTTCAAGCTATTGTCAAGGTCGCCCTCAATATGATAAACCAAAATTAAATGATTTTTAATCTTTAATTTCCATGTCCGATCCTCTTTTTTCTGTTGAACATCTCCGAGTAGCTTATCCCAGTCGTAGTAACACTTTGACTTGGGCGGTGGATGATGTTTCTTTTACCCTCAAACCCGGAGAAAAGTTGGGCTTGGTCGGTGAGTCGGGCTGCGGAAAATCAACATTAGGGCGGGCGACGATGCGGCTACTTCCTCCCTCTTCAAAGGTTGAAGGGCGAGTTCTGTTCGCGGGACAGTCAGTATTTGAGATGAACTCAACTCAGTTAAGACGGTTTCGGGGTGAGGCGGTGGCGTTGGTGTTTCAAGATCCGATGACTCGTCTCGATCCACTGATGACGATTGGCGAACATTGTATCGAAACTTTGAGCGCCCATCAACCTCAACTTTCTCGGTTACAAGCAAAGGAAAAAGCAATTGAAACTTTAGAGGCAGTCAAAATTCCGGCGAGTCGTTGGTCACAATATCCCCATGAATTTAGTGGCGGAATGCGACAACGGGTCGCGATCGCTTTGGCTTTGTTACTTGACCCTAAATTAATCGTTGCGGATGAACCAACAACCAGTTTAGATGTTACTATCTCTGCTCAGATTTTACAAGAATTAACCCGACTTTGTCAGGAACGAGACACGGCAATTTTATTGATTTCCCATGATTTGGCAATGATTGGGGAATATTGCGATCGCATGGCGGTGATGTATGGCGGAAAAATGGTAGAAATTAATTCTACTCCTCAAATTTTACGCTCTCCTCAACATGAATATACGCGATCGCTTTTGGATGCGGCTTTACATCTTCAGGCTGTTCAAGACGGTTCAGATTCTGCTTTTGATTCTCCTAATAAAAATCAAATTCAACCTCTACTCAGTATTAAGAATTTACAAAAATATTATAGCTTAGAATCAAATTTTATTCAACAGCTTTTTGGTGGAAAAAAGGAAGCGATTAAAGCGGTTGATGATGTCAGTTTAGATCTTTATCCCGGTGAAATTTTGGGGTTAGTCGGTGAGTCCGGGTGTGGGAAAAGTACCCTATCTCGGACTATTTTACAGCTTGTAGAACCCACGGTCGGAACGGTTGAATTTGCGGGGACTCAACTTACAGGTTTATCTCGTTCTCAGGTCAAATCTTATCGCCGTCAAATGCAGATGGTGTTTCAAGATCCATTAGCCTGTTTAAATCCGATGATGACGATTGGGAAAGCCATTTCTGATCCGCTTTTTATTCATAAAATGGCAACACCGGAAGCCGCAAAAAAACAAGTTTTAACGATGCTAGAACGAGTGGGATTAACCCCAGAAACTGAGTATTATAATCGTTATCCAGGTGAATTATCGGGCGGACAACAACAACGAGTAGCGATTGCGAGAGCCTTAATTACTCAGCCTCAATTGGTGATTTGTGATGAACCTGTTAGTATGTTAGATGCGAGTGTGCAGTCGCAAGTTTTAGCTTTAATGTTAGAGTTAAAACAAGAGTTCAATTTAACCTATTTATTTATTACTCACGATCTTTGGGTGGCTCGATATTTATGCGATCGCATTGCGGTAATGAATGCTGGAAAAATCGTGGAAATGGGTGCAACTGAAGCGATTTTTAAACACCCTCAACATCCTTATACTCAAACTCTTCTGGATGCAGCACCTCTACTCACAAGTCAGACTCAGTAATTATCTTTTATCATTTACTTATCTAATTTAATTAAAACCATGAGTCGTAAAAAACCTTTTACTTACGAAGAATTTAGAGCCATTTATTCACAAGTTCCGCGACTGGTTGTAGAAATTGTGGTACAAACCGAACAAGGATTTGTTCTAACTTTGAGAAAAGATTCATCCTGGAATAACCTGTGGCACCTTCCGGGTGGAACTGTTTTTTATAAAGAATATGTTGAGGAGGCTATTCAACGCATTGCTCAAGAAGAACTCAGTATTGAAGTGACAAAACAGAAATTTTTAGATTATCTTGAATATCCCAGTGAGGAGAAAGAGCGAGGCTTTGGTTGGTCTGTCGGGTTAGCATTTCTGTGTGTTCCGAATTCTCCTTTACCTGAATATAATCAAGAAGGCGAGAAAATCCAGGTTTTTGATAGTATTCCTGAGAATATTGTGGCGGAACATCGACAACTTTTATCGGGTATTTTATCTTAGAATTCACTCACTTTAAAGCTATGATTTTCGATCAAGCGGAGTTTGATGTCCGTTGTGAATGGGGTCGTCAAGGTGTCGATCAACTCGCTGCAATACTAAATGTGAGTGATACTGTTCCCCAATTAATTGATAGTGCTTTCTGTGTAGTTTGATCCAAAGAATGTTGATTTCCTCAAAATTGGATAGCGTTCTAGGTTTCATTTGGAGAATACTGTTGAAAGCGCTCGTCGAGTTTGATGCTATGAGGCTGAACTTCTAATATCCCAGTATCAGTAAAAATAACTTCAAATTCAGCAAATTTAGCTACTGCATTTTCGGAGTCGGCTTCGAGATTGGGTTGCATTAATTCAGGAAAGGGTGTATTCTTGACATTATCTTGGGCAATCCTATTAATTGGAGTGTAGGTGGTAATTACTCCCGATTCATCAACACGAACAACATAAATCGAGGTTGCGGTCATTGGAATTGTCCATGTTTGATCGAGGTCATCATATAATTTTTGCCCTAAACGCTGTAACTGATTAGAATCCGTAATTTTTTGAGGCTTTTGCTGAGGTTTGTTTACTTCTGTTGATGGGGCAGTGACATCTAGTTCAGCAGTTTCTTGCGGTGAAATATCTTCCACAACGGTAGGTGTTTCGGCTTCTGCGATCTGCGGGGGAGTATAATCTCCTGATGCCATCGATAGTGCTGTGGATGCACTCATTAATAAAACAACAGCCAGAGTCGTGACGGCTTGAGAGGCTTCAGGTTCTATAGATTCTTCATCATCCTCTGGCAACCCTGCTTCGAGGTTTGAAGAACTGTTCGTAAATGGTTTCATGTTTCACGTCCGGTTTGACTAACTCTTTATCTACAATAACTTTACGGACTCTTGGAATACCTGGGATTTAACTAAATATTAAGTTATGTTAAGTAACTAACCTAGCATAGATTTATGTTTATGTCAAGCAACCGACACATTTATTAATAATATGTTACATTGAGGAGCAGATTTTAGAGAATTCAGGAATTATGGCGCTTAACAGAGTATTCAGGGGACAGACTTCTAGCCCAGACAGGCAGGCTGTTAACTACACATTTCAAGGATTGATTGCTATATTTAAAGGTTTGGCAAATCTATTCTGAAATACCCCTCCAGGGGATTGTCAAGCCTACCTCAAAATAGTTTGCTAGATCTTATAACGTCCGTAAGGCATCAGGATGAAAAAACAGTTAGTTACCTTTGGAAGTCTCATCATCTTAGTTTCAGGAGTTCTATGGGGCTGTTCTCAGACTCCAGAAACAGAACAATCTCAGACAGAAGCTCCAGAAGCCCTAGCTCCCACAGGCGAAGTCGGTACGATGCAGTTTCGGGCAAACGGTGAAGATTTTGTTCGTCAAGGCTTTGTCACCAAGGACGGTTGGCAAGTCAACTTTGATCATATCTATGTCAACTTTTCAGATGCTACAGCCTACGAAACCTTCACTCCGTATGATGCGGAAGCAGGCGGCGACCCCCAGGCTAAACAAACCATTAGTTTAGTTGTTGAGAAAACGGTTGATCTCGCCGCAGGTGGAGAAGATGCAGAAACCATTCTCGTTAATGAAGTTCCCGCGCCTCCAGGTCGATATAATGCTTTGTCTTGGAAGATGGATCAAGCCGAACAAGGGCCAGCCGCAGGCTATATCATGGTCTTGCAAGGCACAGCGCAGAAGGATAACGAAACCGTTCCCTTTACTCTGAAATTTGACCAAGGATTAGCGTTTACCTGTGGAGAGTTTGTCGGAGATGAACGCAAAGGGGTTCTTCAACCGGGAGGAACAGCGGAGGTAGAGGCGACTTTTCACTTCGATCATTTATTTGGAGATGGAGAAGCCCCCGCAGAGGATGAGATTAATACTGAAGCATTAGGGTTTGACCCTTTAGCAGAAGCGGCTGAGGGCAACTCGTTAGATGCTGATTTAACGACTCTCGAACAGCAACTCTCATCAGAAGACTATCAAACTTTAATTGCCATATTACCAAGTTTGGGTCATGTGGGAGAAGGTCACTGTAAAGAAACGGAGTTAACCGCTCAGAAAAACTAACTCAAATCAATTCAGGAGTTGAACTTGAATAGCAGCTAAAAACTGAAAATTAAGCCTAAGAAAATAGAGAAGATTCACTCTAGGAGTAAATAAAATGAAAGATCAATGGATTCTTGGGCTAGTGCTATTGTCGAGTTTAAGCTCAAGTTTCGGTCTGCTAGAAAAAGCCTCAGCTCATGGCGTAAAAATCGAGCATCGCACCACTCAAACGATTGAGATTAATGCTCAGTATGATACAGGGAAGCCTTTAAGTAATGCTCAAGTCACCATTTATGCGCCCGACGATCCAACCACACCCTGGCAACAAGGAAAAACGGATGAACAGGGCAATTTTGTGTTCACACCCGATCCCACTCAAGGCGGATATTGGGATGTGAAAGTGCGACAAGCCGGACATGGAGGTTTGACAAGTATTCCGGTTGTTAGTGATTCTAATACTACTCAATTTTATCAGTCTGAACTCAGTGAAAATCAAGAGATTCAAGGATCTTTTTACTCAAAAGTGAGTACAGGCTTGAGTCCAATTCAACAAGGGTTAATGATGGGTTCGATGCTTTGGGGATGTGTCGGAACGGCTCTATTTTTCTCGAAGTTTAACGCTAAACATTCATCGGATCAAGATCCTCAAAGGATTCAACAGCAAGAATCAAAAAGCTGAATCAAAATTAGAGCATTGAATCAATTCATCCGGTAATCTCATGCACATTTCAGAAGGAATTCTTCCTGCCAAAGTTTGTCTGGGAGGCTACGCGATCGCAGGTTTAGCGACTTGGTATTCTCTCCGCAAAATTAACAAACAAACGAACCCGACTGATGGAGTTCCAAAAGCGGCTTTACTAACAGCAGCTTTCTTCGTTTCCTCTAGTATTCATATTCCCGTTCCGCCCACCAGTGTTCATTTTGTACTCAATGGTTTGTTAGGGGCTGTATTAGGGTATTATGCGTTTCCTGCTGTTTTAATTGGCTTATTATTTCAGGCGGTTATGTTTGGACATGGAGGACTAACAACCCTCGGAATTAATGCCATTATTATGGGCGTTCCGGCGATGATCGCCGCTCAAATTTTTCAGCTTCGTCACAGTATTGGAAAAAAACTCAAACCGAAAATTTCACTTAATCTTTTTGGGTTTTTAGCGGGTGGAGTAGGGTTAGGACTTGCAGCTCTTTTATTTCTTGGCTTAACGATTATGAATATTCCTTCTGAACTCGATGCTCAAGCCGAACAAAAAGCCATTTTAGGATTGATGATTGCTCATATTCCTTTAATTGGAATAGAAGGAGTATTTACAGCAATGGTGGTGAGTTTTTTACACCGGGTTAAACCTGAACTTTTACCGAATTAAAATCAAGTATGAGATTTGCACTGGATGAGTACGCGCACTTGGATTCTCCGATTCATCGTTGGAATCCTAAATATAAGCTTGTTGGACTGCTTGCTTTAATCTTCGCCTTTGCAACGGTTGAGGATTTGCGGCTACTTCCAGTGATTTTTACTCTGACGATTTTCTTGTATTTTTTATCCCGATTACCATTATCTTTTCTACTGAATCGATTACGTTATCCGGGTATTTTTCTCGTGGGTGTGATTGCCGTCTTACCATTTTTATCTGGCCAAACGATCATCTGGCAATGGGGAATTATTACACTCAGACAAGAAGGATTGTTAGCGGTTATTTTAATTATTGGTCGATTTCTCTCCATTTTTATCACGAGTTTAGTTTTGTTTGGAACCAGTTCTTTTTTAAATCTTATTAAATCAATGCGATCGCTGGGATTATCTCCGATTCTAGCAGATATGATGTTATTGTCCTATCGTTATTTATTTGAACTGGCCTATCAGCTCAATACCATGCAACGAGCGACTCAAATGCGAGGCTTTAAACCGACCCGATTGAGTTGGCGAAATTTGCAGGTTTATGCGGCTTTAGCTGGAAGTTTGCTGGTTCGCAGCTATCAGCAATCCCAAGAGATTTATAAAGCTATGCAACTGCGGGGATATGGCACTTCAATTCAATCTCATCAATCCAAGCGTCGTCTTGATGTTTATAGTGCGATCGCATTGTTGATTACATTGGGAATTGCCGCTGGAATTATGGGATTAGAAGCTTTGTTATAAGTTAGAGGAATATTAAGCTTTGAGTTATACAACACCTGAACAGCTTTACCGTTCTTCTGAGAAATTAGAACGAGAGAAAACTGGAATTGTTGTCCAAGATTTAGTCTTTAGTTATCCGAACCAAACTCCGATTCTTCAAGGAATTTCCTTTACACTTAAGCCCGGTGAACAAATTGCCTTATTAGGGAAAACCGGAACGGGAAAAAGTACCTTAATGGAAAATTTAGTCGGGCTAAAACAACCAAACTCTGGTAAAATTTGGATTCAAGGAATTTCTCTAGAACCCAACAATTTATTTGAAGTGCGTCGTGAAATTGGCTTTGGTTTTCAAGAACCCAACGATCAACTGTTTATGCCGACCATTTTAGATGATGTGATTTTTGGCCCTTGCAATTATGGTGTTCCTCCAGAAGAAGCTAAAGAACAAGCCTATCAACTCTTAGCCGACTTTGGACTGGCAGATGTGACCGATCATCCTGTGCATGAACTTTCAGGAGGACAAAAACGGTTAGCAGCGTTGGCGGCAATTTTAGCCTTGAAACCGTCAATTTTGATTTTAGATGAACCTACCAACGGCCTCGATCCTTGGTGGCGTCGTTATCTAGCTGAGATTTTACCTGCATTACCCGTCCAAGTGCTATTAATTGCTTCTCACGATTTGAATTGGGTTAGGAGAGTCAGCCAACGCGCAATGGTTCTCCAACAGGGAAAAATTTCAATCGATATGCCCATCGAACAATTGCTGCAAGATGGCTCGACCCTAGAAAGCTGTGGTCTACCCTTAGATTATTGATCTCTGGAATTGGATTCGCCAATAGGTGATTATACTGATGTCCAATTTGAGAAGTTTACAATTAACGAAAATATATAGCGATGACGGCTAAAAGACTGCTACGCTTGTCTCTACTGCTAGCAGAAACACTCTTTTGCTAGTCGATCATTATGTTTTGACGTCATCTTAGGAGATGAATATGCCCGATCCTAAAGTAGAAAGCACAACTACCCCGTCATCAGTCAATGTAGAGGTGACATCCACCGATCCGTTAACGCAACAGGCTTTAGAAGAAGAAAAGACTCAGTTTGACGAAATCAAGGCTAGTGTCTTGGAAGTTCTTTCTGAATTTCCCAATTATGTCTCAGGTTTCTTCTCGGAATACCAAAAGCCGATCATTACAATTGTGCTGATTATTGCGGCAATTGTGTCCGTGAAGGTTCTCTTTGCTGTTATTGATGCGCTTAACGATGTTCCTCTACTTGCACCAACGTTTGAGTTGATTGGTATGGGATATTCGGCTTGGTTTATCTATCGCTATTTGTTGCGGGCTTCTAATCGTCGAGAACTCACCCAAGAATTTAACGCATTTTGGGAACAAATTAGCGGACAAAAATAAGCCAATCCGCATAATTAATCTCAGAGTTGACACAGAAAAACTCAATTAAAAATCTCCATCTCAAGTTCGGGGTGGAGGTTTTTTACAGTTTACAGTATACAGTTTGCAGTTTGCAGTTTGACAGTGGACAGTTTTTTAGTTATTAATTTGTTCTCGAATCCATGTTCTAAAAGCTTTCATGGTTTTATTTCGACCTTCACGTTTGACTCGCTGTAAATATTCAGGAATAATCTCAGTTAAGGGTAAATTGGGAAAATGAGGACTAAATTCTGATCGGGTATATTTCCCTTCTTCTAAAATATTAATGTATAGTTTACCCTTTTCAAATCGCCAAAGTTCAGGAACCCCTAACGCAGAGTAGATATTAGGATGAGTGCGAGATGTGACATCAATTTCAAGTGCAAGGTCTGGAGGTGGATCGATGGTTAAATCTAGTCTATCTTTTCCTCGAACAATAGCTTCATTTTCAATGTAGAAACAGTTATCGGGTTCTATTCCTTGTTGCATTAGTTCATTTTTAAATGTTGTTGAACCTAAAGGATAAAACTCAATATCAAGTTCCTCTAATAAAGCTTTGATCAAGTCACTGACTATTTCTTTCCCTCCTTCGTGTTCAGGGAAAGGAACCATAATTTCTAACACTCCATTGCTGTAAGCTAATCGAGAAGAACGATGTTCTCCTAACTCCTCTAATATCTTCTCGAACTCTAGCCAACTGACTTCTGTTAAGCAGACTTTATGACCAGGCGGAATTTCAATTCTGTTTAATTCTAGTAACATTTAATCTCTCTGGATTTATCTCTCAGTATACAGCAATTCTTTTAATTGTTTCATGGTAACTTTAACTTGAACGGCGAACCTCAACTTCAAGATGAGAGGGATCTATTCTATGTTCATCTAGTATTTTTCTAGCTCAATTTACAATTAATCTTTAGAAACTAGAGTTGAACGTTTCTTCTAAGGTAAAGGGTGACTCTTTTGGGAAAAAATTCAGTTTTATTCCCGTTTCTTCTGATGCTTTCAAACGTGCTTTTTGATAACAAGCCTCAAATACTTCTAAAGTTAATGATTTTAGACTTGGGCTATCTTCTAACAACCCTTCAAGATAAATACGCTGTTCTGTAATTGTACTTCGCCAGTTTTCACTGCGCTTTTCGGGCTGATATTGCCATTTTAGCAAGTGCATTAACAATATAATTAAACGACTTTTTAGTTCTCGTTTTTCACGTCTTCCTATACTTTCGACTTCTTCAATTAAATTTTCAATATCGACTTCATTAAAATGACTTTCCTTTAAGTGTTGAACTGTTTGTTGTATCCAGAGGGAAAAGTCTTGTTCATAGAGACTGTTTTGGGGTTGATTCGACGGATTATTCATTAGTATTTCCTCTAAATAATTGATCCAATTGTGTGACTAAATCTTGAGTCGTATCAATAGAAACAATATAAGCTTTTTCGGCTTCTGTAAACGGTTCTGCGGCTTGTTGCTGACTCTCTAATAAATCAACGGTTGCATCGGTAATATCTCCGCTACGATGTTGTAAACGCGATCGCAAAACTTCTATCGGTGCGGTACACTGTAGAATAGTTAAAGGAATATTTTCCAACTTACAGCGTTGAATCACCTTTCCTCGTAATAGTTGGCGATCGTATTTAGCATCCAAAATGACCGTAAATCCTTGAGTGGCTAATATTATTCCTAATTCTAACAGCCGTTGATAGGTTCTCTGAGTCATTTCTGCTGTATATAATGCGTCTGTTCCTTGTTGATCTAAGGGAATTCCTCCTAAGTGTTTTCGGACTGCATCTGAACGAATTTGAATCGCATTTAAACGTCTTGCGAGTCGTCTGGCTACTGTACTTTTTCCTGAACCTGACAAACCCGACATGATAATTATTTCCCCTGATTTTTGATGGGTATATTCCCACGCTAACTTATAGTATAACGCCGCTTCTTGTTGAATCTCTTGTTTTTGATTCGCAGAAATCTCCGGTTCATCGAGCATCATCGAATTAACTTTAGCTCGAACGTAGGCTTGACGACAGAGATAAAAGGGTAAAATTTGTAATCCTTCCCAGTCTCCCGTTTGTTCAATATAAATATTTAAAAATTGATTACTTAAATCAGAACGTTTTCGCCCATCTAAATCCATCACAGTAAACGCAATATCATACATGACATCAACAAAGCGAAATTCTTGATTGAATTCAATTCGATCAAATAATAGAATTTCATCATTCCAGAGAAAGATATTTTTTAAATGTAAGTCTCCGTGACATTCTCGAATCCAGTTGTTTTCAATTCGGCTTTGAAACAAAGATTGATATTCCTCAAAGAACTGGTCTGTAAATTTTTTTGTTTCGTCGTATTGTTGCTGAGTTTGAGCAATCCCAATATATTGTTTAGTTTGATCGTAGTTTTCTTCAATCCCTTGACGAATCTGAGCGATTTCCCCAAATTGACGGATATGAATATTTGTGGGAGCATTTAGATGAAATTGAGCGACTTTTTTTCCAAGCTGGGTGAGGTGATCGAACGTTAACTTTCCCTGTTCAAATAGATGAATCAAAAGATTCTCTTGAGGAAACTGACGCATTTTTAGGGTATATTCAATCGGATGAGTGTCTACCCCCAGTTGAAAGCGAGCATCAACTTGAGAAATCGGTAAAACTTCTAAATAAAACTCAGGGGCTTGGGGCTGATTCAACCGAAGTTCTTCTTGACAAAAATGCCGTCTTTTTTCCAGCGTCGAAAAATCCAAAAAACCAAAATTCACCGATTTTTTAACTTTATAGGCATAATCGCCTGTCAGCAGAATAAAAGAAATATGAGTTTGTATTAATTCAATCGGTTCCGTCACCGGATGAGGATAGAATGATCGCTGTAACATCTGCTGAATTACAATGGGGAGAGAAGAATTAGTCATACTCGCAAGCGATAAGCAGCAATTTTTTAACGTTTAGATCTTCAATTAACCGGAACTCAGGGTTTGATATGATAGGTGACGACGTTAAACTTTTAACCCAGATCGCATGACAGATAATAATCAAGCCTCAAAGTCTAAGGATGTTTTTGGTGTCGGTAACGCTTTGCTCGATATTTTGGCATTAGTTGATGATAATTTTATCCAAAAGCATAACCTAAATCGAGGGGCGATGACCTTGATGGATGTCCAAAATCAAGGGAAATTATTGCAAGAATTGGAAAATCAATCTCTGGAATTGCGCTGTGGAGGTTCAGCGGCGAATACAATGATTGCGATCGCCCAAAGTGGAGGAAGCGGTTACTACACGGGAAAAGTTGCTGAAGACACGAATGGCGAATTTTATCGTCAGGATATGGTGAAGATTGGAATGGGGTTTGAAGTTTCGCCCGATCTGCATTCTGAGAACCCCACCGGAACCTGTTTGGTGTTAACCACTCCCGACGCTGAACGAACCATGTGTACAAATTTGGGTGTTTCAACTCAGTTATCGGTGAGTGATGTTAATATCGAACATCTCAGTCAATGTCAATACAGCTACGTTGAAGGCTATCTCTGGGATGCACCTGATCCGCGTAAAGCTTCGGTGGAAACGATGGAACAGTCTAAACGTCATGGCGTGAAAGTCGCGTTCACATTCTCTGATGGGTTTTTATTGGATCGCTTCACCGATGATTTCCACAAATTAGTTTCTGAATACTGTGATGTGGTTTTCTGTAATGCGGATGAAGTGCGCCACTTTTTTCAGAGTGAGTCTTTAGAAGATTGTGCGAGTAAACTCGGTAAAATTGTTGAACTGGCGTTTATTACCGATAGTGACAAAGGCTGTTTAGTCGTTGAAAAGGGACAAATTACTCCCGTTGCAGGATTTCCCGTTAAGCCTTTGGATACTGTGGGCGCAGGAGATGCGTTTGCGGGAGGAGTTCTCTATGGACTCACCAATGGTTTAACCACACAACAAGCCGCCCGTTGGGGAAACTATCTTGGTTCTCTGGTGGTGCAAATTCATGGCCCCCGTTTACCTAAATCTCCCGCCGATCAACTGCAAACAATAATTGCAGGATAATCAAAACCAATAATTAATACCAAAAGACGCGCTGTGGCGCGTCTACCCTGAATTTTGTCTTTAAATTTTGTCTTTGGTCTCAAAACCTACTCGCTGACAGCATAGAAGCTGAAATGATAGGGTAAAGGCTTCCAAGGATGAGATTGAACTTCATGTAATACCGTTTTACCATTCCAAGACAAATCAGGAATACTGAGTTCGATGACGGTTTTATTGATAGTTGCATGATTCATCAACTGCATTGCCTTTTTCTCATCTACAGTCAGTTCTATAGACTCCGTACCCTGATGACCATATAAAACCGCAGGAATTCGACCTTCACGACGCAAAGCTCTGGGTTTACTCCCTTCAGGTCGTTTTTGACATTCGACTGTAATCGCCATCTTTGATAATCTCTCTAACCGTTAACACTATGTTTACGAGCCTGTAATTATTTTCTGCTGCAAAGCGCGATCGCCTTTTGCTCTTAACAGGCACAAATTTCTATTATATCGAAACGAAGGCTCTCTCTGCAAAAGTGATAGAATCTGTTCTAGAATTCTTCTGAACCTGTCATCATTCTCTGGAGAATATTGAGGCCTTTTTTCACGCGCCGAGAAACGGTCACTGCGCTAATTCCCATGCGTTCGGCGGTTTCTTTTTGGGTTAAATCATAGAGAAAGACAAATTCTAGAACTTTTCGAGTTCCTTCTTCTAATTTCGCTAAAGCCTGTTGTAAGCGAATTTGATCTTCTTGGGCGAGTTGAAAGCTACGGTAGCGAGTATCTGGAACCAGTTCTCCCAGACAAGTTGCGCCTTCATTTTCATCTTGAACTGGAGCATCTAAACTCAACAAAGAACGGTTATAACCTGCGAGTTTGACTTGACTCCATTCCATTTCAGAAATTCCCAACCCTGCGGCGATTTCTGCATCTGTGGGTTGGCGTTTTAGTTGAATTTGCAATTGTTGAGCTAATTTTACGCCCTGGCGTTGTAGAACGAGCCAATGACGAGGAACTCGTAGGGGTAGGCTCTTGTCTCTCAGGTAATGTTGAATTTCTCCACGAATATAAGGAATTGCAAAGGAGCTAAACGCATGACCTTTGGACAAATCAAACCGTTCAATCGCCCGAATTAAGCCAATACAACCGACCTGTAATAAATCATCGTAGGTTTCAGTACATTGGTTGATCCAATGATAAACTTCTTTGCGAACCAGTCCAATGTTTAATTGAACCAGTTGATTGCGAAGTTCGCAGGATTGAGAACACTGGTACTGACGGAGTAGTTCTAAAGTTTCGTTTTTAATTGAGTTTGTGGTCTTAGTTAACATTGCAAAGTCCTCTCGTGGGTAGAGCAGGGGTCTGGTAAATGGTCCAGAGGAATTCAGTTTCCCTGTGAAACTGAGCGGTATATTTATTTTTTTTTTAAGTCCGTAAATTCACGTAGATAGCTTTCTAAAGATTATAAAATATCTAGGAATTCACGTAAGTATTACAGTGTTGATATACGACTGTTTTCAAAATAGAGAGCTAATTGAATGCCCTCGTGGTTAGTATAGACGAAAACTCCGAGAGCGACAAGGGTTAACCTGGGGGTGTCTACTGGACACAACTAGAAGTTGATCCCAAAATTATTAAAATATTGAGCCTTAAATCTTGATAAAAGCTGGTATTCTAGATTATTTATAACAGTCCAATTGTCACGGAAGTTTATTCAGTTTCAGCCGTCTTTGAATCTCTAATAACAGATTGCCTAAAAATACAAAAGAGGGACAATTTATAGCCCCTCAAGGATTAAAACGTAAATTGTTGTTCGCAATGATATGCCCTGTCTTCACAATCGAAGACTCACCCAATTAAGACTGGGCGGGTTCAATACGAGCGTAGAATAAACCACGAATCTTAACATCAACCGCCTCTTTCGCACCTAAATCGGAATCAGAAGGTTGTTCGCTCTCAAAAATTCCAGCAACCTCGCCTGTTTCTCCGTCAATCTTAGACACTTGCAGAGAAATCTTACCTGCATTAATCAGAGTATCTGCTTGTTTAATATTCGCTTCAACAAACTCTTCCTCATCAGCGGTTGCAGGTAGAGCAACAGCGTTGTCATATCCAGTGGCTAAACCTCTACCCTTGGGATCGAGGAACGTTGCACTTCGGTAGGAAGGTACATTATACACCCCTTCTAAATCTGTAGAGGTGTTGATACTGGATAAACCCGGTTGGCTTTCAGCCACTAATCCTTTGATTGTAAACAAGAAAGGAACTTGTTCTCCACCAGGGAGTTGAACGGTAATCGGCTGAAAGTCGATCCCATATTTTTCTTCAAAGGTTAGAACACCATTACTATCTAAGCTTAATGGGCCACTAACTTGGTCAAGACTATAGGTGAATCGAGTTAACAATCTACCGGGAACAAATTCTGCTTCTTTGCGTTTGCTGGTGGGTTCTTCTTTAACAAAGTAAGTTGTGGGTTGCAAACACAAACCTGTCAGTTCATAATCAGTATTTGCATCTAATGCGATCGAACCCCGAGCTGTTTCCGGTAAACTTGGACAGTTCACCGCTAAACCTGTATTTCTGATGTCATCATAGGTCAGTAACTCTGGATCTTTTGTTTCCGGCCCTGATGAGCAAGCCGTTAATACACTCAAGCACAACGCTAAGAGTGTAGCAACTAAAGCACGATATTTCATTTTTAACCTCAATATCCCCAATCGATTTATTTGACTTATGTTTAGCGATCTGACGGCGTTGGCTGCAACTGCTGCGATCGCAAAAAGAACACTTCTATGTCTGCTTCGCCGCGATTTTCCCTTACAATTGGGAATCGGATCGCAGACTCGATCTCTTGTGCATTCGCGGCTTTCATTGGATCGCCCAATAGAGAATTGTACATGGCTTGTGGCTTTTTTTGTTGCCTGGAGGATGAATTTCTAGTACCCTAAGCTAAACTACTTAGGTTAATATACTTATCACTCTGGAATATTTAAAAATAAGGGGCCGTTCACTCAAATTCCCCAGATCTTCTAGGTAGATCGGAGAATTCAGAAAAAATAGAGCAAACTGCAAGCTACATCCATCATGGAACAAACCGACTTTGAATCCGAACCCTTTAAATCTCAGTTAGAATCGCTCACGGACACCGTTCGTGGAATGAGCCAGGAAGTGAAGGGAAATAGTGTTGCACTTTTGGCGATACTGCGTACTTTGGAAATTTTACATCGAGAAGTCCGAGAGAGCTGGTTTCAAGAGGCGTTACCTGATAATCGTCAAGCCCTCTACGCTCTACTCAAAGAGATTGAAACTTATGGAGGTTGGCCTTATATTCCTCGCGGTACATTGCGCGCCCTGCTCGAAAAGTTCTCACTCGAACAACTCGAAAGTTCTCGGAGTTCAGATGAATAATATCTAGAGGCATCTATCGATGTCACTCGGATGATATTACGATTTGTAACTTTCTCAGAGATAAATGAGACAGGCTTCAGGGTTATTCTTTATCTTTAGGAAAAGCTTTCATCTCTATTTGTGATCTTATGTTTCAGCCTTTTCTGCATTATCTAGAAAAAGAACTATTTAGCCGCTTCTCCCTCAGCAGCCGACCCATTTCCCCTGACTTAGAATTTCAAATCAGTCAACGGGGCAAAAATCCTGCCATGATTGAGAGCTGGTGCTATGAATGTCCCCAATTGCGAAAGATTCGCTATACCTATATTAATGCGGGAGAAACGGCTCAAATTTTCAATAGTGTGATTTATCCCAGCTATGAATACGATTTGCCTTTACTGGGAATTGATTTTTTAGCTTTTGGTAAAAAGAAAATTCTGGTGGTTTTAGATTTTCAACCGCTGTTTCGCGAACCAGAATATATGGAGAAATATATTGAACCGATGGCTCCAATTCGGGAAAAATATGATGAGTTGGCGCAAGGGCTGGCTATGAAGTTTTATGATGAAAATCAATACTTTTCTCCCTACCTATTGTTTGCAAAAACCGATGCGGAAACAGTAGTAAATAGCCTCTTTCCTGCCTATCAAGAGTATATTCAGTTATATTGGCAACTTCTAGAACAAGCTGAACCTAAACGCGATCGCGAAGATATTGACAATATTATCAAAGCCCAAAAAGATTACGATCAGTATAGTGCCGAGCGAGATCCGGCATCGGGTCTATTTAATAGCTATTTTGGTCACGAATGGTCTGAGAAATTCCTCCATGAATTTTTGTTCGAGAACTCCGTTCCGGTTGCAGTTCCTACTGAAAAATAGTAGCAGTTTGAAATAGTTTGTAATAAAACTAAATCTAAATCTAAATCTTATCGGGACAGTTGATTTCAAATGTTACCTGATCGAGACTAAAATAGAACATTGCCGTGTGGAAATCAGAGATCGGCGAGCTAGATATTTACACTCAACGATTAATCATTTCAACGGAATAATCTGTTCCCTCAATTTCTCTGCCTGCCCTCACGATTAAATCTATCTTTGTGCAACGACATGACTCTTTATCAACCCTTTTTAGATTATGCACTCGCTCTAATACAAGACCGACTCTCTGTACAGCCCTACCCCATTCCAGAAGGGTTTGAGCGCAAAGAAGAAATTACAGGCAAAGGAAAAAGGCAGGAAACCGTTATCACAACCAGCTACGCTCTGAAATCTCCAAAACTCAGACAAATTCGAGCCGCCCATGTTCAAGGAGGTAACGCCCTACAAGTCCTCAATTTCGTGATTTTTCCGCAGTTAAATTATGATTTGCCCTTCTTTGGTGCAGATTTAGTTACCTTACCGGGAGGACATCTAATAGCATTAGATATGCAGCCCCTTTTCCATGATGAAGTCTATAAAAAGCAATATACAGAGCCAATTTTACCGATTTTTCACGCTCACCAACAGCACCTGAGTTGGGGCGGAGACTTCCCCGAAGAAGCAAAAGCCTTCTTTTCTCCAGCGTTCTTGTGGACTCGCCCCACTGAAACAGAAGTCGTTCAGACGCAAGTATTTGAAGCGTTCAAAGACTATCTCAATGCCTACTTAAATTTTGTCGAACAGGCTCAACCCATCACCGACAGTCAGAAACTTGCAGAAGTTCTACAAGCCCAACGCAACTACGTTGACTATCGAGCCGCTAAAGACCCAGCCAGAGGAATGTTTACCCGTTTCTACGGAGAAGCATGGACAGAGGAATATATTCACGGCTTCCTCTTCGACTTAGAACGCCAACTCGCCGCCGCATCTTAAATGAATTGAACATAATTCTAGAACAGTAGAGCGATCGCCTTGCACTAAAGTTACAAAATTAACAGAATAACCTAAAATTAAAACTCGAAATAATTCCAACAGAATGAATGGAAGCACAACCGAGGGAAGTTCAACGTTATGTAACCTCAGAGGGTAAAATTCCCTTTGATGAGTGGTACGACTCACTACGCGATCGCAAAACGCAAGCTAAAATTAAGTTGAGACTTGAACGAGTTGCTTTAGGAAATTTAGGAGATTATCGCTCAGTGGGAGAAGGGGTTTGTGAATTAAGAATTAACTATGGTTCAGGATATCGAGTTTATTTTGGACAAGTTGGATCAATAATTGTAATTCTTCTCTGCGGCGGTGATAAAAGTAGCCAGCAGAATGATATTCGTAAAGCGATAGAATATTGGACAGATTATAGGAGTTAGGATAATGCCTAAAAGCTTAAGTTACCATGAATTTTTGATTAAATCATTGCAAAATCCTGAAGATGTTGCTGTATATTTAGAAGCCGCATTAGAAGAAAAAGATCCTGAACCTGAACTGTTATCAAGGGTTCTGGGTCATGTCGTTGAAGCACACCAGCGGAAAAATGACCTCTCTGTGTCAGCGCAGTTAAACTACAATCAACTCAAAAAAATATTAACCAAAAGTAGCGGAACTGAAATCTATACTTTTGTAGAATTTCTGGAGAGTTTAGGCTTTGAGTTATCCGTGAAGGTTAAAGAATAGCTGTCAAAGCAATTTTAATTTGTTGACTATATTGAGGACTCTAACTGCTAATTGATGATTTGGGTCACTCAGGTTTCCTAAAGCTATAAAAAACCCTGTATCAGCAATTATCATGTTTTTCTTGCATAATTGAGTGAAGAATATCTTCAGAACTTTCTGATAAGTTAGGTTCGGCTTGAAAACAACCAATAAATGAACTTTGCTTGAGCTTGGCTAAAGAATCGGTTTGTTGTAGGTGCTGATAGTGCAGTTCAATAGAAGACTGAATAACATCTAATACATCCTGTTCGGTTTTTTGTTGAATATAGGCAAGTTTTTTAGAGATTTCTTCATCTAGATTAATGTTAATTTGCATTAGCGATCGCTCCGAAAACATATCTTGATTATACATTAATCATTCCTTTAGTCATTGAAGCGTTTTCCATCAGATAACGTATAAATATCTTCTTCCGAATCTTTTAGAAAATCAAATACTGGATTGCTAGCCAACGCTTGAAGCCACTCTTGTTGATCGATGTCTTCTACCTCTTGTAAGTCGAGTGTAACGTCAGTAACAGCAATCTCTATCTCTTGATCTCGAAAGATTGATTTTAACTCCTCCAAGAAATGAATATCTAAATCGTTTGCTTGAACTATGTAGACTTTTTGCATTTGAAACACCTACTCTAACTATTTATTGTACATTAATAGTCAAAAAACCGAGTTGGCGATTGACGCGGCAGCGTCAGTGGCGAAGCCAATCACACTATATCTTAATCCTCAGACTGCTGAGTATCACGACTTCTTGATGCGTCTAACTTCCTGCG